>NZ_FLYE01000001.1 GCF_900093605.1 Candidatus Terasakiella magnetica | reverse complement strand
TTAGCCGTGAGATCGAGAGTAACAGCGTTATCTTCTGTTGTGGAGCCTGTGTCATCCACACCGACAGGACCATCATTAACCGACCCAACTGTTACAGTTGCATCGGCAGTTGAGGTTGTTGTGCCATCAGAGACGGTATATTCAAAAGTCTCAGAGCCATGATAGTTGTCATCTGGTGTGAAGGTTACTGTGCCATCAGCGTTCAGCGTGACAGAACCATTATCTACATCAACCGAGCCACCTGTAGAGATGTTCTGCCCATCGATTTGTGTGATGGTGAGGCTATCGCCATCTGCATCGGTATCGTTTGCTGTGAGATCAAGAGTAACAGCGTTATCTTCTGTTGTGGACCCTGTATCATCCACGCCGACAGGACCGTCATTGACAGATCCAACAGTTACAGTTGCATCGGCAGTGGAGGTCGTTGTGCCATCAGAGACGGTATATTCAAAGGTCTCAGAGCCATGATAGTTGTCATCTGGCGTAAAGGTCACGGTGCCGTCTGCATTGAGCGTAACAGAACCATTATCCACATCAACAGACCCACCTGTTGAGATGTTCTGCCCATCGATTTGCGTGATGGTGAGGCTGTCGCCATCTGCATCGGTATCGTTTGCTGTGAGATCAAGAGTAACAGCGTTATCTTCTGTTGTGGACCCTGTGTCATCTACGCCAACCGGACCGTCATTAACCGACCCAACGGTGACAGTTGCATCAGCTGTTGAGGTCGTTGTGCCATCAGAGACGGTATATTCGAAAGTCTCAGAACCATGATAGTTGTCATCTGGTGTAAAGGTTACGGTGCCATCAGCGTTCAGCGTGACAGAACCATTATCCACATCAACCGAGCCACCTGTTGAGATGTTCTGCCCATCGATCTGCGTGATGGTCAGGCTATCGCCATCTGCATCTGTATCATTTGCTGTGAGATCAAGGGTAACCGCGTTATCTTCAGTAGTTGAGCCTGTGTCATCCACACCAACTGGTGCGTCATTAACTGCGCCAACGCTGACATTACCTGTGGCGGCAGTTGTTGTTGTGCCATCTGAAACGTCATAAGAAAGATCAATGTTTCCATTAAAACCACTGTCGGGTTCAAAGGTCCAGGTACCGTCGCTGTTATCTGTGAGGGAACCACCGCTTACGCTGAGGTTTTGTACAGAAAGGGTGTCGCCATCGACATCACTGGCATTGGCGAGAAGGTCTGATTCATTGAGGGTTAGAGTGCCGTCTTCATTTACCCTAAAGGCGGTTGGGCCAGAGACGTCTGGTGCGTCATTAACAGCATTGACGTCAATCGTGCCTGCAGCTGCATCACTGGCGGTGCCATCGGTGATGTCATAGTTGAGGTTGATGTCACCGTTAAAGTCAGCATCCGGTGTAAAGGTCCATGTGTCATTACCGTTATCAACAAGTGTGCCGCCATCTACAGTTAGGTTGGCAACATTGAGGCTGTCACCATCAACATCGCTTGCATTGGCAAGCAGTTCAGCCTTTGAAATGGTGATTGTACCATCTTCATTCATGGAGAAGGCTGTATCAGCACCTGCATCAGGGGCATCATTTACCGCACCCACTTCAATTGTACCAGCTGCTGGGGTTGATGTTGTGCCGTCACTGACATCATAGGTCAGATCAATATCGCCATTAAAATCAGCAGCAGGCTGGAACGTCCATGTGCCATCGTTATTGTCGGTTAAGGTGCCGCCATTGGCATTTAGGTTTAAAACAGAAAGAGTATCCCCGTCAGCATCGCTTGCATTGGCAAGTAACTGGGCTTCGGTGATCAGAATTGTGCCGTCTTCATTAACGGAAAGAGAGGCATCCGCGCTGACTTCTGGAGCTGCGTTGGTTGGGCCTTCATCTTCTTCAATGATGATTTCGTCAGTGGTTTCAACTGCGGCGGCTGTTGTGGCTTCTTCTTCTTCCGTTTCTTCTGTCGATTCGCCTTCTTCACTGGTTTCAAGGGCGGGAAGAATATCAACCTGAAGCTGAAGGTTGGTGACGATTGCCGGGTTGATGGCAACGGTAACATTACTGGCTTCATCTTCATTAAGCACAACAGAACCATCTTCGCGAATGGTGCCAGCAGAGATTTCTACACCATCTTGTAGGTTGTTCAGTACGACTTGTCCGCTTTCTTCAGTGCGGTAAGGAGAGAGGTCAAGCTGGAGGGCAACGACCTGGCCATTGGCTTCTGCATCTCTTAGGGTGTCTGGGTCGACTCTGACGTGAAGTCGTTGTAATTCAACGCTATAATCCTCAAACTCGGCACTGTCTTTCGTCGCGATTTCTTGGGCGAGGCGTGCTTTATCTTTATCATTGGCAATGTGAGTCGCTTGAAGAGTCAGGTCACTTTCCTGTTCAATTTCAAAGTTGTTAATCTCAACAACTTGATCTGAAAGTTGACCTTCATTTCCCATGTTCTCCAAGTCGAACATTTCGATACTGCTTTTGGTGCCTTGATTCTCTTCCATAGCTCTCAATTCCTCTGCCGCTTACTGTGCTGAAGTCACATTTAGCGTGTCGATAATTAAACCAGTAATTTCCATCAAAATAGCATGAACGGGCCTTTGTTGCTTAAGTTTCAATGAAAATGAAAAAATAAGAATAATTGAAAAATCTTAAAATCAAAATAGCTGATAAAGTATTAGGTATTTATACGTAATTCTAACGTTTAGTTATCATGCTATATTGATGGAGTAGTTACTCTTTTTTAATAAACTGAAGGTAGGCTACTTTCGGGTGAAATTGGGTTAAGTTTAAATAAAGTAGTCCACGACGTCGTTATTAAAAAAGAAAAGCAAATTATGAGAAGTAAAAAGCCAAATAATCGGTTTGTGCGGCCGATGTACCGGGTAATGTTCAGCCGGATGGACGTGATGTTGGCGTCTCTGGCCCTTAATTTGCTGACACTTGCCTTGCCTTTGATTGTCTTGCAAGTTTACGACCGTATTATTCCCAGTAACTCCACCGATACTTTTACCTTTATGGTTCTTGGTCTTGTCCTTGTTGTTGTACTGGATGCAGCTCTGCGGATTTTGCGCACCAATACGATTACATGGGCAGGTACACGTTTTGAGCATGCCGCCTCAATTCGGGCATGTGATGTTTTTCTAAGCTCAGAAATTCAAGATTTTGAAACCACGCCACCGGGTGTTCAGATGGAGCGCTATAGCTCTGTTGAAGCTTTGCGTGATCACCAATCGGGCCAAGGCTTGATCAGCTATACGGAATTGCCATTTGCCATTCTCTTTGTAGGGCTGATTGCTTTAATTGGCGGTCCCCTTGTGATTGCCCCGATTGTTGTTTGTGTGATTGCAGCATCTTTTGCCCTGTGGCTAGGCTATAGCCTTGATAGTATTATTCGTAAAAGAAACGAGCTGGATGATGATCGCTATAACTTTATTTTTCAGGTCTTAAATGGCATTCACTCCGTAAAGGGCTTGGGGATGGAGGCAATGATGTGCCGTCATTATCAGCATCTCCATGCACCCGTTGCCCATGTTATGGAGAAGTTGGTTTTTTATTCCTCACTTGGTCAGTCGGTTGGGGCGATCTTAAGTAACTTTGCCATGATCTCTGTTGCCCTTTTAGGGAGTGTCTTTGTGATCAATGGGGACTTAACAGGTGGTTCCTTAATGGCCTGTACGCTATTGGGCGGACGCGCTATTCAACCGCTCATTCGCATGATCGGTGTGTGGGTACAGTATCGCTCCATTAAAATGTCGAATGAACGTTTGGTGAATCTCGGTGATATTAAACAGGAAAATAATGACCGTGAGCATGAAGAGGCAACGCCACACGTTACGGGTGACATTAAGTTTGAAGATGCGACCATCTATCAGGTGAATACGGGCGTGCCGATTTTCCAAGGGTTGAACCTGCATATTAAACCCGGTGAGATTGTTGCCATTTTAGGGCAGGTTGGCGGCGGGAAATCCTCTTTGCTGGAAGCCATTGCAGGCTTTATTCCGGTTGATGAAGGCAAGCTGCTTTATGACAATATTGATTCGCGTGAGTTGAGTTATCGCAAACTCAGAAATCAAATCGGTTATGTGCGCCAGAATGCCCCACTTTTTAGGGGTAACTTGCGCGATAATCTGACGAAGTTTAGAGGGCGCGATCATTTACCTGCTGCCCTTGATGTCGCAGACAAGCTCGGATTAACAGAAATTATTGCAGCCATGCCAAAAGGGTTGGAGACCCCGGTTGGGGAATCAGCCTCAGAAGGCCTGTCCGGTTCAGTACAGCAGATGGTGAGTTTGACCCTGACCTTTGCTGATAAACCAAAAATCCTGCTTCTAGATGAAGCCAATACGGCCCTTGATGGGGATGCGGATAGACGTTTGCGTGAATATTTGGAAACCCTAAAAGGCGATACGACAGTTTTGATGATTACTGAGCGACCTTCGATGATCAATATTGCAGATCGTGTACTTGATGCATCTCATGGTGTTGTTAAGCAAATTGAGTGGGAAGGCTTTGGCCCTAAAAAAGCACCTAAGCCGGTTGCAGAACGTCAGGCGGAGAAAAGCGCATGAATAATATTGTTCTGCATCAAACCCCACCTAAAAACCTTCTGCGTTTATGGCGCAAAGGCGTTTTTAATTATACAGGGGCAGAAGAGCTTGAACCTGTCTTGGCAGCGATCATTGGACTATTGGATGCCATGAACTGGCAAGGCTCAGCTCATCGTCTTGTAGAAGCTTTACCTTATGAAGCAAAAGATCTGACGGTTTATGACTTGCGCGATATTTTATCACGCCTTGGTTATAAAACGATTTCCCTAAAGACCCGGCATGACAAACTATCTGCGCGTCTATGTCCTTGTGTTTTACATTCAAAAGGGAATTATTATGTTGTAACCGAGGAAGATGGCAAAATCCTTGCGCGCAACCCTGTGACAGATGAAGTTAAATCTGTGCGCGCCATTCGCGGCGGGACATTCTTTGTTATTGAAAAGATTGATCGCGACGACATGGATGATGTTGATCGTTCCGCCCTGTGGTTTAGAAATCTGTTTTTACAATTCAAACCTTTGATCATGAAGTCTTTTGGCATCAGTTTCTTTATTAACCTGATGGCCTTGACGATCCCGCTTGCTATTATGATGATTTATGATCAGGTGATTGCCAAAGAGTCAAAAGAGACGCTTTATTATGTGGCAAGTGGTGTGGGGCTAGCTCTTGGTTTTGAGCTGTTACTACGTATCATCAGGTCGAAAGAGCAGGCCTATATCGGGGCGCGGTTTGATTATTTGGTCACAACCCGTGTGTTTGAACAAATCTTGCATTTACCCCCGGTCTTTACCGAAAGGGCTCCTGTGGGGGGCCAAGTCTCGCGTATTCGCAGTTTTGAATCTTTGCGGGAAATCTTTACAGGCTCACTGGCTAATACGATTTTGGATTTGCCGTTCGTTTTGTTGTTTGTTGCCGTGATTGGCTTTATTGCAGGTCCGATGGTTGTTGTGCCGCTGGTGCTGGCAGCACTTTATGCGATTATGGGCGGCGTGGTCATGCCTGAAATTCGCGCACGCACACGCGATTCAGCAGAAGTGCGCTCCTCGCGTTATACCTTCTTGGTGGAAATGCTCTGGCAGATGCGCCAAGTTAAACAGCGCTGTAGTGAAGATCGCTGGAAACGTCGTTTTCGTGAGCTTTCAGGTGAGGCTGCATGGGCAAACCTGCAAGTCACACGTTTGCAGGCCAATGTTCAAAATATTGCCCAATCCTTGATGATGGCCTCAGGTGTGGCAACGCTTGTCTTTGGTGTTTATGGCGTGATGGAAGGGACCATCAGCCTTGGTGCGCTGGTTGCGACCATGATGCTGGTGTGGCGTATTTTGTCCCCATTACAGGCATTGTTTAACGTTTCTAACCGCATTGAGCAGATGCAAAGTGGCGTGCGCCAACTTAAAAGTATTTTGAAGTTTGCACCTGAACAGGAACCAGGCGATACACCCCATACGAACGTTACCTATAAAGGGGCCATTGAATTTGCCCGTGTGAGTATGCGTTATAAAACAGATGCCAACCCGGCCATGCTTGGGGTGAGTTTTAAAATTAAACCCGGTGAAATGATGGCAGTCACGGGACATTCGGGTTCAGGTAAAACAACCTTGGCAAAATTGATCTTGGGGCTTTATCGCCCGCAAGCAGGTGCGTTGACCTTGGATGGGGTAGATATTCGCCAATTGCGCCCCATCACTTTGCGCCAAACTCTTGCATATGTGCCTCAAAGTAACCATGTTTTCCCTGGAACCCTTTATGAAAACCTGACGCTTTCTGACCCGACTGTGAGTTTTGCACAGGTGCGTAAAGCTTGTCGTCAGGCCGGTATTCTCGATACGATTGAGGCTTTGCCTGACGGGTTTGAGACAGAGTTTAAAGAAGGTTTGGAGACACAAATCCCCCAAAACTTCTTGCGCAAGATTGCGCTTGGGCGGGCCTTTTTGCGCAAAGCACCTGTTATGATTTTGGATGAGCCTGCGGGTTCCATGGATGAAAAAGATGAAGCGACCTTCATTGAAGCCTTGGAACGTGTGCGCGGTTCACAAACAATTATTATGATCACGCAGCGCCCCTCTCACATGCGACTGTGTGATCGTTTGATGGTCTTAAAAGAAGGACAAGTTGATATGCTGGGCAAGCCGAATGAGGTCTTGGATAAGATGTTTGCAAAGCCAAAACCAAAGCCACAGCCAAAACCTGAAGGAACAAACACATGAGTAAGAAAAGCAGCAATGTTGTTCATGAGGTTCTTTCTAAAAAACGCAATATGCCGCGTGAACAGCTTAAACTTCTCTCCCACGAAGCCATGCTGGAAGAAGCAGGGCCGTCGCGTGCAGCATCAGGCCTGATTATTCTGATTACGGCCTTGCTCGCTTCATCCGTTATTTGGGCGCATTTTGTAGAGATTAAAACATCTGCAACAACGCAAGGCACGGTGATCCCATCTGGTGATAAGCGTGTGGTTCAGCATTTAGAAGGCGGTATCGTTAAATCGATCTTGGTGAGAGATGGGGATATTGTGAAAAAAGGTCAAACTCTCATGCAGTTTGAACCAACACTTCGCACAGCTGAGCTTAACCAAATCCGTGCACGCGAAGCCGCACTTGCGATTAAGTTACAACGCCTTCGTGCCTTTATTGATGGAACGGTTCCAGATTACACAGAATTTGCAAAAGAATACCCGCAATTGGTTGAAGAAAGTATGTTCAACCTGAATGGTGTACGTGCGCGTATTGAAGGTGAAAAAACCGTTCTTTCTTCACAAATTGATCAACAGCGTAAATCGGTTGAAAACTATAAAAAGCAGATGGTGAGTTTGAAGAAGCAGTCAAAGCTTCTTAAGCAAGCTGTGACAATGCGCAAGAAACTGTTTAAATCCGGTCATGGCTCCCGTGTAAATCTGATTAATGCCGAACTGGACTTGGCGAAAAACAGAGGTTCAATAACCGAAGCTGATGTGTCGCGCGAACAGGCCATTGCCAGTATTGAAGAAACCAAGAATCAAATCCTTGAGCTTGAAGTCCAAGAACGCGGTAAAGCCTTGGATGAGCTGGATAATGTTAGTGGTCAATTGGCAGAGGTGCGTGAAAATATTGCGCGTCTAGAAGATAAAGTGACCCGTCTTGAAATTATTAGTCCCGTTGGCGGTTTGGTTCATGGCCTTGAAATCAACACACCGGGCGCGGTTGTGGAGCCAGCACAGGTTGTTATGGAGATTATCCCTGCTGATGAACAGGTGATTATTGAGAATAAGATTTTGCCAAGCGATATTGGTCATATTGCGGAGGGGCAAGAAACCACAGTCACGGTGACAGGCTTTGATGCGCGACGTTACGGTACAATGAAGGGTGAGCTGATTAAATTCTCGCCAACGACATTCATGGATGAAGAAGGCGTGCCATACTTTAGAGGGCATATTCGCTTGAAAGAAGAGCACCTTTTAGCCAATGGCGTTCAACATGAAATTGTACCGGGCATGACGGTTCAAGCCAATATTATAACCGGTGAACAAACCTTGCTTGAGTATTTAACGCGTCCCGTTTACGTGTCATTACTTAATGCATTTCGTGAAAGATAAGAGTATGTTGCTGTTAGATAGTCATACATGGAGTTCCCCCTTAAGTGTTTGATTGGTTAAAAGGAAAGCGCGACACGCGCCCGCCTTATGATGAGGCCAAAGCCATTGCCCAAGGCGATGACGTGGAAGCACGCCGTGACCTTGCTGCGCTAACGGATCTTGAGCCAGAGCTTCTCTATTTCTTTGCAACGGATAAAAATGCTGAAGTACGCCAAGCAGTTGCAGAAAATAAGGCAGCCCCTGTACATGCAAAAGTAATCCTCAGTAAGGATGAAGATAAAAAAGTGCGTGAAAAACTTGCCTCACGCATTACCGAGCTTACACCTGCCTTGGATCAGGATGCCTCTTCACGGGCCAGTGAAATGGTGATCGAAGTCCTCCAAGGCTTAGCCAATGACCAGATGGCGGAAATTCGCTCGATTCTCTCTCAAGAAGTCAAGCAGCTGGATAATATCCCGCATGAGACAGCATCCAAATTGGCGCGGGATATGGATGCAAGTGTGGCAGCACCCATGTTGGAATTCTCACCTTTGTTAGAAGATGAGGAACTGATCGAGATCATTTCTGAGAGTCTTCAGGATGAAGCCATTACCGCCATTGCGAAACGTGATGGTCTGGGTGAAAATGTTGCCCATGCGGTTGCGGAAACAGAAAGTGATGAAGCGGTACAGGCCCTGTTGGAAAACCAATCTGCACAGATTGGCGATAACACATTGAATTTCATTTCTGAAAAAGCGGAAGAACATGAAAATTGGCACGGCCCGTTGGTAAACCGTGACAGACTGCCGGATCAGGCTGTTCAGAACGTGGCAAAATATGTGACGACAAACTTGGTCAACCAGATGATTGCCAAGCATAACCTTCCCAATAACGTGGTGAAAGATTTACGTCGTACGGTCTTTAATCGACTGAACAAAATCAGAAGCCGCTATGTTGAACAATATGCAAATAGCCGTGTGTTATTGGCAGAAGAAGATGAAGGTATTCGTCGCCAAATGGAAAACTCCTTAACGGAGCTGGGCTTTATTGATATCCGTTGTGTTGAAGATGGTGAAACGGCCATGCGGGTCTTTGAGGCTGAACGCACACCCGTTAAGCTAATGATCTGTTCTGATAATCTGGATGATATGGAAGGTCAGGAAATCTTGGAAGAAGTCCGTGATCTTGATGAAGATATTCCCTTTATGCTTTTGTCAGAGAAAAATGACGAAGCGGCAATTATGGAAGCTAAGCGATATGGTGTGAATGAGTATATTCTCAAGCCTTATAGCGATGCTGATTTGCTTAAACGCATCGAAAATATCTATAGAAAATTGGGTCATTAATCTGCGTGGCTAGAAAAGAGACAAAACTGCGCATCAGGATTGCCTTTCCCACAGGTCATATCGGCCCGGGTAAAATTGCCTTACTTGAACAAATTCAGGACATTGGCTCCATCAGCGGTGCTGCCAAAGAAATGGATATGACATATCGCCGCGCATGGCATTTGCTTGAAACCGTAAAAACCGTTTTAAATGAAGATGTTGTTGAAACGTCTGTTGGCGGTAAAAGCGGGGGCGGGGCGAGCCTCACACCCGTTGGTAAAGAACTCATTCGGCTTTATCGCGAAGCTGAAGAAGGGGCCACACAAGGGGCTGCACCCCTTTTAAAAAAAATGGATAGCCTGCTTAAAACATAATGCAGCGTTTACTTATTTGGCGTTTGGGATAAAGAGCCTTTGCCCTGCAACGCGAAAATCCGCAATGATTTTTTGCCCTTTGGCTGAGGTAATCCAGTTGATGAATTTCATGGATTGGGCGTATTTGATATGGGGAAACTTTTCTTTGCTCAGGGCAATCACACCATAAGGGTTAAACAGTGACTCATGACCTTGGCAGAGGATATCCAGATCAGCTTTGTTCTTAAATGAAATCCATGTGCCACGGTCGGTAAGTGTGTAGGCGTTCATACCTGAGGCGATATTTAAGGTCGTGCCCATACCAGTGCCAGTGCTGCGATACCACCTTCCTGTTAAACCGGGCTTTGTGATACCGGCGTCTTGCCAGAGGGTGAGCTCACGTTTGTGCGTGCCACTATCATCACCACGAGAGACAAAAACTCTTTGGCTTTCATTTATCTTTTTAAAAGCAAGGCTTGGGGATGTGCATCGGCGTGTTTTAGCCGGGTCTGTTTTGGGGCCGACAAGAACAAAGTCATTATACATCACATCAAAGCGCTCTTTGCCAAAACCATCTTTGAGAAGCTTTTCTTCAGACGGGCGGTGATGTGCAAAAAGCAAATCCGCATCCCCTTTTCTTGCGATCCTGACGGCTTGTCCGGTGCCAACGGCAACAACACGCACTTCAATGCCACTATCGTTACTAAACGCGGGCAGTAGCGTTTCAAATAAACCGGAGTTGGCTGTGGATGTTGTCGAGGCCATGGTGATGAAAGGCGTGTCTGCTTGACTTGAAAAGTTGCTTAACAACAGGGTTAAGAAGAAAAGTAAGGAGATAAAAGGCCGTTTCATGGTATTTCGCCAGATGAAAATTGAAAAAAGCCTGATCAGTATGGCATTTTCACAAAATGGATCAATCAACTTTCCATATAATGTGTTTAGGCGTTTCTTCTGTAGAGGAAAACGTGTATAGCTAAGTCATGGAATTGATTACAGATACAGAAACGCTGGCAGCGTTTTGCGACCGTTTATCGAGCGAAAGTTTCGTCACGGTTGATACGGAGTTTATGCGCGAAAAAACTTACTGGCCCAAACTGTGCCTCGTACAGCTAGGCGGAAGTGACGATGCCCGTTGTGTGGATGTGTTGGCAAACGGGATTGATCTACAGCCCTTATTTGACCTGATGGCAAATGAAGACGTGCTCAAGGTCTTCCATGCAGCACGTCAAGATGTTGAAATTTTTGTAAAGCTCACGGGCAAAACTCCTGTGCCGATGTTTGATAGCCAAGTCGCTGCCATGGTATGTGGTTTTGGTGAGTCTGTGGGTTATGAAACGCTGGTTAATAATATCTGTCGCGAGAGCCTTGATAAGGGCTCGCGCTTTACCGATTGGAGCAAGCGCCCATTGACCGAGCGTCAAGTGACCTATGCCCTTGGTGATGTGACTTATTTGCGCGAAATTTATCAATTCCTCAAAGATAAACTTGATGACAATAATCGCGCTGTCTGGCTTGAAGAAGAAATGGCGGCTTTAACCAGCACGGATACCTATATTGTTGACCCAAACATGGTATGGAAGCGCTTAAAAGCGCGCACCAAAAGCACCAAGGTGCTGGCTGTGCTGCGTGAAGTGGCTGCTTGGCGTGAACGTGAAGCCCAACGCAAAGACATGCCGCGCAATCGTGTGATCCGTGATGATGCGATTATCGATATTGCCCATCAAAGCCCCAAAGATACCCACGCTTTAGAGCGTGTGCGCGGCCTTAACAAATCCATCGCCAATGGTCGTTATGGTAAGGAAATTCTCGAAGCGATCCAGCAAGCTTTAAGCCTTGATCCAAGTGAGCATCCCAAACCACCGGCAAAAAAGGATTTACCAAAAGGGCTTGGGCCTGTGGTTGATCTGCTCAAAGTTCTGTTAAAATATAAGTCCGAGAATTTTGATGTTGCGCAAAAACTAATTGCTAATGTGAGTGACCTTGAACAGGTTGCGGCTTATGGGGATGGCGCCGATGTGGCCTGCCTTAAAGGTTGGCGCCGTGAAATGTTTGGGGAAGACGCTTTAAAGCTGAAAGCTGGCGGGCTTGCCTTGGCGGTAAATGGCAAAAATATCAAGGTCATTGATCTCGATAGTTAACCGTGTTCCAAGCGACCACTTAATCCCATATGTTTGGCGATTGTTTGAACCCGTTTGGCAACCGCTTCGCCGATAAAGACGTCTTGATCTTCTGGTAAAGACAAAATGAGCTCACCGCCACGAATTTCAAGGCGGGTTTGTTCCAGTAAATGCGGTGCGCCACTGGCAAGTGTATGAGCAAGGCGCAAGGTTGCCCCAACTGTCTTTGTCCAAATGGCATCTTCATCATTCAGAAATGTTCTCAAGGGCTTGGCAATGCGCGCGTTAAAATCCCCTTTATAGCGACTATAGACACAGGCGGCCATCAAGGCGCGCTCGCGGTGAGATAGGCCCGCAACAGGTAGACGTAACACCCGCAAAAAACCATGATCTGCGCGATAATCAGGATGTTCAGCCCAAGCAATATCATGCAATAGACAAGCCGCATGGCGCAGTTTTTTCTGGCTTTCACTTTCATTGGGAAAGAGGGGACTCATCCAGTCATAGACTTCTTCACCTTGCTGACCAAAGCGGCCTTCACGCTCAACCAAATCCATACAGGAACTTAACAGCGGGTCTTGTTCTTTAAGCTCATCGCTAAGAGAGAGAAAGAACTGTCCCTCGCGCATACTATAACCGGAAAAAACCAGATGAGACGGTTTGATATTTTCCAAGACTTCTTGCAGCAAGGCAATGGCTGCTGGCAATGTTTCAAGGCGTTTGCGCGAAACATCAGGAACTTTATTGATCTCATCTGAACTAAGTTGTGCAAAACCATCAAGCAAAGCCACAGCTTCATCACAAGGAAGGGTGAAATTATCAATCACATGTAATGGATAATCGGTTTGATGCATGATCAGGCGGGCAACGGCACGCAAAGATCCGCCCACGGCATAAAACGGGCGGTCCTTCATCTCGTTTGTCCAGCTGATGGGGCTGAGTTTTTTGCGGATAAATTGGCGCATTTCAGCAATGCTTGTGCGCTCTTCATCGCTTATGCGCAAATGACCAAGTGGGGTGGTGTCATGTTGGGAAAAGGTCCCTTGATCCAGCCCGACCAGATCAAAGCTCGCCCCCCCCATATCACCAAGTAAGCCATCGGCTGCGGGTAGGCCACTTAAGACGCCATAGGCTGACAGCTTGGCTTCTTCTTCACCGCTGATTACGCGCACATCGGCATCAAAACGTTGTTTGATCTGGGCTACAAAGTCAGGGCCATCACGGGCTTCGCGCACAGCAGCGGTTGCCAGTAAACTGACATGGTCCACTTCCATCACTTCAACCAGTTTCATAAAGCGATTGAGGCTTTCATAGGCAAGCTCAACCCCTTTGGGGTTTAACAGGCCGGTTTCATCAATGCCTAAACCTAAACGGCATTGAACCTTCTCGTTAAAAACGGGCAAGGGGATGCGCGCTGGACCATGAAAGACAACAAGACGAATGGTATTGGACCCGATATCAACGATTGCGGTGAGCTTGCCTTTAGCTGAGGATCCAATACTGTGCATCATATGGTTTTAGTCCAACATTAGTTTTTTCAGGCTTGTACCTTTTTTCTTTAAGGCAGAGCCACGTCCAGACAGGCTCGGGTTTGTCATGAAGTAGGTATGACAAGAAAACGCATCTTCATCAGTTGAGACACGATCAAAGGAACCATCGGCCTTAAGCACCCAGCTTTGAGCCTCATCCTTTAGGTTTGCAACCATGATCTGGTCTAGGATTTGGCGATGCACCGTGTCGGTTTCAATAGGAATAAGGGTTTCTACACGGCGATCAAGGTTGCGGGGCATCCAATCTGCAGAGGAAATGAAAATCTTGGCTTTGGTATTGGGCAGTTTGCCCCCATTGCCAAAACATACGATGCGCGAATGTTCTAAAAAGCGCCCAACGATTGATTTAACGCGGATGTTTTCTGACAGGCCCGGCACACCGGGGCGCAAACAACAAATACCACGGATGATTAAATCAACCTGAACGCCTGCTTGTGAGGCTTCATAAAGGGCATCAATGATTTTAGGGTCTACAACCGAATTCATCTTTGCCCAGACATGAGCAGGCTTTTTAGCTTTGGCATTTTTAATTTCATTTTTAATGCCATCTAAAACCGTGTCGCGCAATGTCAGTGGCGAATATTCCACCTTATCCATTTTTTCCGGTTCTGCATAACCTGTCATATAGTTAAACAGCTTGGTCGCATCCTGACACAGGGCTGGATCGCACGAGAAGAAGGAAAGGTCGGTATAAATCTTGGCTGTAATCGGGTGATAGTTACCTGTGCCCAAGTGAACGTACGAGCGCAGTTTTTTACCTTCGCGGCGCACAACCAAATTAATCTTGGCATGGGTTTTCTTATCAACAAAACCATAAACCACTTGCGCGCCAGCACGCTCTAAATCACGTGCCCAGCGGATGTTGGCTTCTTCATCAAAACGTGCTTTAAGCTCAACCATAGCCGTGACGGATTTGCCAGCTTCAGCTGCTTCGACCAAGGCTTTTACAATGGGGGAGTTGTTGGATGTGCGATAAAGCGTTTGCTTAATGGCAACAACTTCAGGGTCACGTGCGGCTTGTAAAACAAACTGAACAACCGCATCAAAGCTTTCATA
The DNA here is from genome assembly GCF_900093605.1 of Candidatus Terasakiella magnetica. Lineage (NCBI taxonomy): Bacteria > Pseudomonadati > Pseudomonadota > Alphaproteobacteria > Rhodospirillales > Terasakiellaceae > Terasakiella > Terasakiella magnetica. The sequence continues at coordinate 696,312 of NZ_FLYE01000001.1, read as the reverse complement.
AGGGTGGTGAACCACAAAATCTTTTTTGCGAATGGCGGCAAAACAATCCCCGCCAAAATCGCGGATACGTTCAGGGAAACGCACGTTATAGGGCTTGAATTGCAGGTCTGGGCGCTCATCACAGATCAGTTCTTTAATGTCGGCAAGACCAAGCAGCCCATCAAGAACAAAACAGACGCTCTTATCAACATCAAGTTCTTCAATAACCAGATCGCGAAGCTCTTCAGGCATTTCTGCATCAATGGACAGGCGAATGACAGACCCACGGCGGCGGCGTTTTAAGGCCGTTTCAAAGGTACGTACCAAATCTTCGGCTTCTTCATCGATTTCCATTTCGCTATCACGAATGATTTTGAACAAACAGGAAGACACAACCGTGTAATTGGGGAACAGTCGATCAAGGAACAGGCGAATGACTTCTTCAATGGGCATAAAGCGGATGGTCTTGCCATAATCAGGCAGGCGCACAAAACGCGGTAGCATTTGTGGCAGGGGCACCAGTGCTTTTAAGGGCTGTTGATCAATCGTGGATTCAAGGCCAAACATCATGGCAAGGCCAAGGTTTGGAATGAACGGAAACGGGTGGGCCGGATCAATCGCAAGCGGTGTGAGGGACGGGAAAATCTGCTGGATGAAATGTTCATCAAGCCAGGGGATATCACGCTTTTGAATGTCTTCACATTTAAGGACTTTGATGCCTTCTTTTAAAAGAAGGGCGCGCAAGGCGCGATAACGTTCTTGTTGCCCGCGCACCAGTTTGTTAGCGCCTTCATGGATTTGTTCTAGCTGTTGCGGGGGTGTGAGCCCATCATAGCTGAGTGATTTTACACCAGCATGGACCTGACCGTTAAGGCCTGCAACACGCACCATATAAAATTCATCAAGGTTAGCTGCTGAAATAGACAGAAAGCGCAAACGTTCCAGCAAAGGATGGTTGATATTGTCGGCCTCATCAAGCACACGTGTGTTAAACGACAGCCAAGAAAGTTCGCGGTTGATAAAACGCTCAGGCGAGTCTATCGCAATTGTTGGGACCGTTGCTTTCTTTTGTGGTTGTACTTGTGCTGTCATTTGATCTTGCCTCCATAGTAGGTAACGCGCGCGTTAAGACATAGAATATATAGTCTATAGCTATGTCAGAGGGAAATGTTTAGGTGCGGTGTAGACGAAAAAGATGAAACTTTTATGATGGTCTTCTATTATATTCAAAAATATCATTTGGGGAAGGTGTCATATGAAGCATTTATTGTTGCTTAGACATGCAAAATCAAGCTGGGCAGACCCGTCTTTATCTGATTTTGACCGCCCCTTAAATGCACGAGGGCTTAAAGCGGCTTCTAAAATGTCGCGTTTTCTTAGTGAGAAAATGGAATTGCCCGATGTGATTTTATGTTCAACAGCCATGCGTACACGCCAGACACTCAAGCCTTTATTGGATGTGTATGCCCATTCTTTTGAAATTAAACTGAGCCGTGAGCTTTATCATGCCAGCGACATGAGCATGCTTGATATGATCCAGAATGTAGAAGGCAAGGCTGATGTGGTGATGGTGATTGGACATAATCCGGGGATGGAACAGCTGGCGGATTATGTATGTGGGAAAGGGGGCGAGGATGATCTCTATGAGATGAGCCTGAAGTTTCCCACCGCAGCCTGTGCCCATCTTAGCTTTGATGTGGATAATTGGTCAAAAATCGGGCGGGCAAGCGGTGTGTTAAAGCGTTTTTTCAAGCCGCGTGATTTATAATTATTGTTTGCCTGTAAAGGCGCGCAAGGCGGTGAGGTACAAACGTGCACGGGTTTCATCATCAAGGTCTTCGAGTATTTTAGCTTTTGTTGCGCGCACTTTCATAGCTGATTCGATTAAGGCACGGCGCTCTGGTGTCATTTTCTTGGCAGCTTCTAATTTGACTTGTCTGAGCAGGTCTTCATTTGCATCCAACAGGTCATCCATTTTTTCACCGCTGTTTTCCAGCTTTTCAATGGCATCATCCAAGGCAAAACCGGACTCTGATCGCAGATCATCATCCACGGGTGGCGCGATTTTTTTAGAGATTTTTTCATCTGCTGCTTTAGAGTTTTTTTTGCCTTTTTTCTGGGCAGGTTTATCTAAAGCTTTGTTCAGAAGTATTTTTTGTAAGGATTCAAACATTGCACTAATTATGACATCCACATGAAATTTCGACCAGTTTCTTATACTAGCACGAAAATATTGTGGAAATCTAAACACATCTCGTTATTCTTAAGGTATGAAAAGATCACGAAATGCAAAAATCATCGCAACGCTGGGTCCGTCTAGCTCAACCCGCGTGCGTATCGAACAGTTGTTTAAGGCCGGCGCTGACGTTTTCCGCCTGAACTTCTCCCATGGTTCCCACGAAGATCACAAAGATCGCTATGATGCGATCCGTAATGTGGAAAAAGAATTGAACAGCCCCATCGGCATTATGATGGATTTGCAAGGCCCGAAATTGCGCCTTGGGACTTTTCGTGATGGCAGTGCCTTGTTGGGGATGGGAAGACGTTTTCGCCTTGATCTTGACGAAACGCCGGGTGATGTAACGCGCGCGCCTTTGCTCCATCCTGAAATTTTTGCTGTTTTGAAACCGGGCATGACCTTGTTGCTTGATGATGGCAAAATGCGTTTAAAGGTTTTGGAATGCGGTGAAGACTTTGCTGAAACCGAAGTTATGGTTGATGGCGTTTTAAGTGATCGCAAAGGCGTAAATGTCCCTGATGCGGTTTTGCCGCTTTCAGCGCTAACAGAAAAAGACATGACGGATTTGCGCTATGGTTTGCAGTTAGGTGTTGATTGGGTTGCGCTTTCTTTTGTGCAAAAAGCTGATGATATTCGCGAAGCGCGCAAAATCATCGGGAAAAAAGCTTCTATTGTTGCCAAGCTTGAAAAACCCTCTGCCATTGATGATCTTGATGAAATTATGGAACTCACAGATGCGGTCATGGTTGCACGTGGCGATCTGGGTGTTGAGCTGCCGCCAGAAGATGTGCCGATTTTGCAAAAACGCATAATCACGACAGCGCGCAAATTAGGTAAGCCTGTGATTGTGGCAACCCAAATGCTTGACTCCATGGTGAGTGCACCTGCGCCCACACGTGCAGAAGCCTCTGATGTGGCAACGGCTGTTTATGATGGTTCTGATGCGGTGATGCTCTCTGCAGAGACCGCTGCGGGGGATTATCCTATTGAAACGGTTGAGATTATGGACCGGATCATTCAACGCGTGGAAGGTGACACGCTTTATCAACGCATTCGTGAGTCTGATCGTACTGAACCTGAAGAAACTGAAGCTGACGCGATTAGTGCAGCAGCACGTCAAGTTGCCAGCACGATTAAGGCCGCAGCCATCGTGACTTATACAACGACGGGCTCCACATCATACCGTGTGGCACGTGAGCGTCCTGAAACCAGAATTCTGGGTCTGACGCCAAAGGTTGAAACCGCGCGCAAACTCGCCCTTGTCTGGGGTGTTGTGGCTGCGGTTTCTGCGGATGCTGAAGATTTTGCAGAGATGGTCAAAGGGGCGAGAAAGGTTGCCAAGGCAGAGAAAATTGGTGAGCGTGGGGACAGTCTTGTTGTCACCGCAGGTGTTCCGTTTGGTACGCCGGGCGCAACCAATATCTTGCGCATTGCGACCATAAGCTAAGCCAATGTTTGGTGATATTTTCTCAATTCTGGTGCCGGTCTTCGTTTGTGTGGGGATCGGCTATGGGTGGTCTAAAAGTGGGCGTGCGTTTGACACGCCCATGGTCACAACGATTGTGACCTATTTTGGCACGCCGTGTCTGGTGTTTTACGCCTTGGCAAAGGTGGAGTTAGATACTTCTCACCTGTGGAATATGGGATTAGCCGCCCTTTGGGCAAACCTTGCTTTTGCGGTGATTGGGGCGGTGGCTTTAGCTATTTTCAAATTACCCCAACGGGCTTTTTTACAAGCACTCACATGGCCCAATGTGGGGAATGTGGGCTTGCCTTTATGCTTGTTGGCATTTGGGCAGGAAGGCTTGGCGCTGGCGATTGCCTTTTTCACCGTCTATGTGGTTTTACAAATGACCATCGGTGTGGCTTTTGTCTCGGGTAGCTTTTCACCAAAATCAATTTTAAAAATGCCGATCATTCCGGCAACGCTTTTGGCCTCACTCTTTTTATTCAGTGATCTGGAAGTACCCGTTTGGTTATTTAACACCACAAAATTAATTGGTGATCTAACCATTCCCTTAATGCTCTTTACCTTGGGTGTATCGCTGGCAAGCTTGAAAATGGGTAGCCTTAAAACCGCTGTCTGGTTATCGGTCTTGCGCCTTGGTATGGGCTTTGGGGTTGGTGTGGCACTTGTGGCACTGATGGGCTTAAGCGGGCCAGCAGCCGGTGTGGTTATTTTAGAATGCGCAATGCCCGCCGCTGTCTTTTGTTATCTTTTTGCACAGCTTTATGACCAGCGGCCTGAAGAAGTCGCTGGCCTTGTGATTGTGTCTACCTTCATGGGCTTTGCGGCTTTGCCAGCCCTGTTATGGTATGTGCTTTAGGGGTTATTGAGCGGCCAGATCAGAAGGTCTGGCGGCTTTAAACTCTTTTAGAAGTTTCTTCTCCTGTGCCTTAACCTTATGAACCGCCTGTTCCTTAATATGACCAAATCCGCGAATTTCACGGGGAAGGTCAGCAATTTGGGTGGCGATATCAAGATTATAGTCTTTCAGGTTTTGACAGATTTCTTCCAGCGTTCCCATATATTCAGAGATCAGCGCGCGTTCCATTTTACGCTCGGCTGTTTTGGCAAATATATCGTATTTCCCACCGCGCAATCCTTTGAATTTGGCGAGAAACTTAAAGACAGAAAGTACCCATGGGCCATATTCCTTTTTAAGGGGGAGGCCTGTTCTTTGATCACGGTCTGCAAGCAGGGGCGGGGAAAGATGGAAGCTGATCTTGAACTTGCCTTCAAATTGTTCTGAAAGTTTTTTCTTAAATTCAGGGGAGCTATAGAGGCGCGCAACCTCATATTCATCCTTATAGGCCATGAGCTTTGCTAACACATGGGCAACGGATTTTGTCAGTTCTTGTGAGCCTGTGCCGAGTTCCTGTTCAGCGCGATAAACGCGCGAGACCATATGACTGTAGCGTTCAGCATAATCAGCATCTTGATAGTCTGTCAGATGGGAAATGCGATGTTTGATCAGGGCTTCAAGGTCTTGTTGAATGAACTGTGGTTTTTCATCTTCAATCAGCTCTGAAAGCTTATCCATATCATGTGCTGCCCAACGTCCCAAAACAAAGGCACGTTGGTTAAAGTCAACCCGTACGCCATTTAGCTCAATCGCTTTAAGTAGGGAACCTTCAGAGATGGGGATAAGGCCCAGCTGGAAGGCATAGCCGACTACAAACATGTTTGAGCCAATAGAATCCCCCAATAGTTTTGAGGCAAGCTGGCTGGCATCAAAGAACCAGCTATGTGCTTTATCAACAGCCTCGGCAATAGATTGCTTCATCCCATTAAGCGGGAAGGGGGCATCACGGTTACAGGCAAAGTCCGGTGTCATGACCTTATGGTCATTAATGATGGCTTTTGATTTTCCTGATTTTAATTTTGCCAAAGCATCAAAACTGGCAGAAGTCACCAGATCACAGCCGAGCATGAGATCAGCCTCGCCTGCGGGGATTTTAACCGAATAGATATCTTCAGGGCTATCTGCCAAACGGATGTGGGAGATGACTGAGCCATTTTTTTGCGCCAAGCCTGTCATATCTAAAACGGAAACTCCTTTATTTTCCATATGGGCAGCCATGCCAAGAAGTGCACCGATGGTGACAACGCCCGTGCCGCCAATACCTGTGACAACAATAGAATAGGTCTCGTTCGTTGCGGGTAGTATCGGGGCGGGCAGGTGGGTTGTGGCAAAATCGTCAGCTTGGGTATGGCCTTCTTTTTTGCGCAAATTTGCCCCATGAACGGAAACAAAACTCGGGCAAAAACCGTTGACGCAGGAATAATCCATATTGCAGGTGGATTGGTCAATTTTACGTTTGCGTCCCAAGACCGTTTCTTTTGGGGTAATGGACACACAGTTTGAGGCAACCCCGCAATCACCACAGCCCTCACAGACCGCATCATTGATAAAGAGGCGACGTGCAGGCACAGGTGCTTTGCCGCGTTTTCGCATGCGGCGAAGCTCGGTCGCACAATGTTGGTCATAAATCAGGACGGAGACACCGGGCCAGTTGCGCAGGTCGCGCTGGACTTCATCCATGTCATCGCGGTGATGAAAGCTCACATCAGGGGCAAACTCCATGCGGCTTGGATATTTGTTTGGCTCATTTGACACAATGGCAATACGTTTTACCCCCTCACCATTAAGCTGTTTGGTGAGGCCTTGGACTGTAAGTGGCCCATCAACAGGTTGTCCCCCTGTCATGGCAACCGCAGCATTAAAGAGGATTTTATAGGTGATATTAACATTTGCGCCCAAAGCTTGGCGAATGGCAAGAATGCCGGAATGATAATAGGTGCCATCACCAAGGTTTGCAAAAACGTGGTTTTCTTTGGTGAAATGGCTTTGCCCGACCCAAGGCACGCCTTCGCCGCCCATCTGGGTGAAAGTTTGGGTCTGTTCTGCACGCACCCATGTGGCCATATAATGGCACCCAATGCCTGCCAGTGCGCGTGAGCCCTCAGGCAGTTTGGTTGAGGTGTTATGGGGACAGCCAGAACAAAAGGTCGGCATACGGTGTGTGGTGCGCCGTGGTTTTGCCAGTTCTTCTTCTTTGGCATCTAACCAAGCCAGACGTTCTTCAATGGCGTCATCGGTGAAATATTTTTTGATGCGCGCGGCAATCACGCGGGCAATGCGCGCAGGGGAAAGTTCATTGGCACTGGGTAAAATCCAATCGCCGTCTTCATCAAATTTACCAATCACGCGCGGGCGGTCTTTTTCATTCCAGTTATAAAGTTGCTCTTTAAGCTGGTTTTCAATAACCGCGCGTTTTTCTTCCACCACAAGGATTTCATCTAAGCCTTTGGTGAATTCTTTAATGCCTTCAGGTTCTAGCGGCCACGGCATGGCGACTTTATAAAGGCGCACGCCAAGTGTGCTGGCGCGGTCTTGATCAATGCCTAAATCTTCAAGGGCTTGGAGTACATCTTGATAGGATTTACCGGATGTAACAATGCCTAAACGCGCTTTGTCGCTATCGATCATGACTTTATCAAGCTTATTGGCGCGCGCAAAGGCAAGGGCGGCATAGAGCTTATATTTTTGCAGGCGATATTCTTGTTCAAGCGGTTTGTCAGGCCAGCGGATATGAACGCCATCGTTTGGGAAATCAAAATCAGGATAGAGCGTTTGGATACGGTTTGGGTCTATATAGACCGAGGCTGAGGCATCGACGGTTTCTGAGATGGTTTTCATGGCCACCCAGCAGCCGGAAAAGCGCGACATTTCCCAACCCAGAACGCCGTAATCTAAAAATTCCTGCACATTAGACGGGTTGAGCACAGGGATTTGCGCATCCATAAAGGCATATTCGGACTGGCACGGAATGGTGGAGGATTTACAGTTATGGTCATCCCCAGCCAGTGCCAAGACCCCACCATTGGGCGAGGTGCCCGCATAGTTGGCATGTTTAAACACATCACCGGAGCGATCAATGCCCGGTGTTTTGCCATACCACATGCCATAGACACCGTCATAAAGTGCACCTTCAAACAGGCCAACCTGTTGAGAGCCCCAAACAGAGGTGGCGCCCATTTCTTCATTAATGCCGGGCTCGAACTTAATATGTTGGGCGGCAACAAATTCTTTGGCCTTCCAAAGCTCACGATCCAAATTGCCAAGGGGAGAGCCGCGATAGCCAGAGATAAAACAGGCCGTGTTGAGCCCTTTAAGTTCATCGCGTTGTCGTTGCAACATAGGCAGGCGCACAAGGGCTTGGGTGCCTGTCATATAGGCTTGTCCGCATTCTAAGGCGTATTTATCCGACAAAGTTACATCGCGTTGAATATTCATGGCTCGTCCCTGTAATTTCGTTTTCTTATTATGTAAGTATCAGGGGATGAATTACCAGAATTCAATAGGTAAGTTGGCCTGTCCTAAAAATAGCAAGAATTGTTGCAATAGAAGGGATTACAGGTTTTAAAATTTCAGGCTTTTGTCAAAAAGATGCCTTTATGTTGCGCACAATGCTGCGCAGCATTTTGGGTGCATTTGCGAAGAAAAAGCTCAGCCCATATAGTCTTCAACAAATTCAGCCTGAATGGATTTAATCCGCTCGCTATGGCTGATGAGGGAAGTGACACAGTCCGGGTCTAATTGCTTGCCAGCTTGGCTTTGCAAATACTCAAAGGCGTCTTCGTTTGTCCATGCATTTTTGTATGGGCGTCGGCTGGTGAGCGCATCAAAAACATCTGCCACAGTACAAATGCGGGCTTCTATAGGGATTTCTTCACCTTCAAGCCCATAGGGGTAGCCTTTGCCATTAAGGCATTCATGATGATAAGCCACGATATTATAAAGGGTCTCAAAAAAGTTGAGCGAGTTCAGGCCAAACTCGTTGTTCATCATCGTGATGATTTCAACGCCCTTTGTGACATGATCTTTCATATGCTCAAATTCTTCAGGGCTCAGTTTGCCGGGCTTAAGTAAAATATCATCAGGCACAGCGACTTTGCCCACATCGTGAAGGGGGGAGAACTGGAAAACATATTCCACCCAGTCATCTTCTTTATAATGTTTTGGCGCAAGGTCGCGTGCAATCAGGCGGGCGTATCTGGACATGCGCTCTAGGTGATTACCCGTTTCCTCATCGCGAAAGCGGCTGAATTCACGCGCAGTTTGAACCGCACCTTTAAAGGTGTTTAGAGTTTGAAGCTCATTGATCAATAAAAGGGAGATAACACCTGCATAAGCCTTGATGGTGGCATGGCGCAGATCAGAGAAAAAACCTTTTACGGGGGAGTTGAAAAATAAAAACCCATACAGTTTGCCATTAAACTGTATGGGTTGGGTCATGCTGGACAGATAACCGGATTCAAGTAATTTTTGACTGTGGAAATTATCACCGCTTATTTGGCTAAGGTCATCAATAATGCGGGTTTGGCTTGAATTGGCAAGTTCCTGAAGAGATTTGGCTTCACTAAGGCGGGCTTCATAAAAACTAATGGGGGAACTACCATCTGTTGAATGGGCAAATGTTTTTAAATTGTCTCTTTCTTCATCATAAACGGCAATGGCAACCCGGCAGAGTTCAGGATGAAGCTGGCGGATCTCTTCATGGATTTTGCAGAGCCGTTCTGCGAGAGTTAGCTCACTCTTGCTGAGTAATTGTTGTAACATCGCGGTGCCTGTTAATAAAACTTATTGTATATTATTAACGGGAGTATAAACGTAGAAATTTCAAAAAGCGATTATCTGCTTGTAGTCATACTTAAGGACTTAACCGTAAAGCTGGGAGAGTTGATCGCCATATTGCGCCTTGATGATATGACGCCGGATTTTAAGGGTGGGGGTCATCTGTTCATTCTCAATACTAAAGGCCTGATCGGTTAAAATGAATTTGCGCACTTTTTCAATGTTGGAAAGCTCTTCATTAACCCGCGCGACTGCTTGAGCAATGAGGGTTTTGAAGGCGGCATTTTCAATGATAACGCTGAGGTCTTGTGCAACATCGTTCTCGCTTGCCCATTCAAGGGCGAATTCTTCATCCGGTACAATCAGCCCGACAAGATGGGGGCGCTGGTCGCCATAGATCATGGATTGGGCGATTTCTTTTTGCAAGCATAGGAAACCCTCAACCCGTTGCGGGGAAATATTATCCCCACCAGAATTTACAATAATATCTTTCTTGCGATCGGTGATTTGCAGATAGCTATCCTCATCAATAAAGCCAACATCACCTGTATGAAGCCAGCCATCAATAATGGTTTCTTGTGTGGCTGTGGGGTTGCGCCAATAGCCTTTCATTACCAAATCGCCGCGCACCAAAATTTCCCCATCAGGGGCAATTTTAAGGTCGGTGTTTTCAAGGGCAGGGCCAACGCTTTGCATTTTAATTTTATGGGGGGCATTAACACTAATCACGGGGCCGGATTCAGTCTGTCCGTAACCTTGTAAAATGCGTATGCCAAGGGCTTGAAAGAAGATACCTACATCCGGGTTAAGCGGTCCGCCACCTGAGACCATAGCCTTAAGGCGACCGCCAAATTTTTCGCGCACTTTATTGCGCACAAGTTTTTTAAGCGCCATATTCTGGAGGCTGCCTAAAAAACCCAAAGGCTCACCGAGATATTTTGCCCGGCCCAAATCATGGGCTTTCATGAAGATTTGTTGCTTCTTTTCACTTTGCTTTTCCAGCCCGCGCAGGATTTTACCGCGCATCATTTCATAAAGGCGCGGAACTGATGTCATCAGCGTCGGGTGACATTCTGCCATATTGGCAGCAAGGGTATCGGCGCGTTCAGCATAATAGATTTGCGCGCCCAGATAAATCGGCCACATCAATCCGGCGGTATGTTCATAAGAATGTGAGAGCGGCAAGAAAGAAAGGAAAGTTTCATCCTCAAGCCCGATGGATTTTAAAAGCTTGGTCGCACCTTGGCAGTTATGCAGGATGGAGCGGTGCGCAAGCATTACCCCTTTGGGCGTGCCACCTGTGCCTGAGGTATAGATGATACAAGCAGTATCATCCAAGCTAAGCTCGCTTGCCTGTTGGATAATTTCATCATCAAGCCTCGCGCCTGTTTCAACCATCTCTTGCCAGCTATGCAGAGGGTGGGAGAGTTCTTGTTTGAGCTCAAACCCATCCATGGTGATAACGAATTCAAGCTCAGCTGCGCCATGGGTTGCGGGCAAAAGTGTCTCGCTAAGGCGCTGGTTTGAAACAATGGCGGCTTTAGCTTGGGAGTTATTTAAAATATGACGATGATCATTTACCGTATTGGTCGTATAGGCGGGAACCGTGATGGCCCCTGCTGCCATAATCGCCATATCGGCAATGCCCCATTGTGAACGGTTTTCTGAGACCAGAACAATACGATCGCCTTTTTCAATGCCATGTTTTTTTAAGGCACGTGCCAGATTGACCACTTGATTTGCAGCTTCTGACCAGCTTGTGGAAACATATTGATCATCAACTTTTTGCCAGACAAAAGGCTTATCGCCCTTTGCGTTGGCTTGATCAAAAAACATGGTGACCAGATTGGGCCAGAGATAGTTTGTCATAATTGAATGTCTTGTCCGGTTGACATTATGGGGATAAGCGCCAATTCTAGCCGCAAAACCCTCTCTTCATCAAAGTGAAAAAGAACAAATGAAAACAAATTTACCAACTTGGGACCTAACTCACCTGTATTCTTCCATCAAGGCGGTTGAGCTTAAAGATGATTTAAGCACGGCAAAAGAGCTGGCACAAAACTTTGCCAAGGCCTATCAGGGCAAGCTTGCCACGCTGGATGGGAAAGGTTTTGCAGCCTCCCTTGAAGCCTATGAACAAATGGAAGATATCTTGGGGCGCGTGATCAGTTATGCCCAGTTGCAATATTCAAGCGATAATACCGATGCTGCCATCGGTCAGTTTTATCAAAATATGCAGGAAGAAATTACTGACCTTTCCAGCTTGATCTTGTTTTATACTCTAGAGATCAACAAGCTTGAAGATGAGGTGTTGGAGGGTTTCTTTAAAGAAGAAGCCGCTGCAAAATACCGCCCATGGGTGATGGATGTACGGGTGCATCGCCCCTATCAGCTTAGCGAAGAAATGGAACGTCTGCTGCATGAAAAATCGGTCAGTGGTAAACGGGCGTGGAACCGCCTGTTTGATGAGACCATGGCAGGCCTTCGTTTTCCCCTACAAGGCAAAGAAGTTACCATTTCAGATGTGCTTGATAAAATGTCCTCTAAAGAGGGGGCGGAGCGCAAAGAGGCTGCTAAATCATTCGGTGGTGTGTTAGGTGAAAATATCCGTCTTTTCTCTCTCATCACCAATACCCTTGCCAAGGATAAGGCGACGGAAGATCAATGGCGCGGGTTGGAACGTCCCATCTCATCGCGCAATCTGTCTAACCTTGTGGAAGATGAGGTTGTGGATGCGTTGATCGGCTCTGTAAAAGATTCATATGGCGATCTGGCGCACCGTTACTATGGGTTTAAGGCAAAATGGTTTGGTGTTGATAAACTGGATTATTGGGATCGCAATGCCCCCTTGCCTGAAGATGATGATCGCAAGATCGAATGGAGTGAGGCCAAAGACACAGTGCTTACCGCCTATAATGCTTTTGATGGGGAGATGGCCCAAATCGGTCAACGTTTCTTTGATGAAAACTGGATTGATGTACCCCCACGCGCAGGTAAGGACAGTGGTGCCTTTGCCCATCCTGTAACGCCATCAGCGCATCCTTATATTTTGCTGAATTATCATGGCAAGGTGCGTGATGTGATGACATTGGCCCATGAGCTCGGTCATGGTGTACATCAGGTCTTAGCTGCAGACCAAGGCCCCTTGATGGCTGATACACCCCTGACCTTGGCAGAAACAGCCTCTGTCTTTGGGGAGATGCTGACCTTTCGCTCTATGTTGGATAAAGAAAGTGATGAAAAACGCCGTCGCATTATGCTGGCAGGCAAAGTGGAGGACATGCTCAACACCGTTGTGCGGCAAGTGGCTTTTTGTGATTTTGAACGCCAAGTCCATGATGAGCGCAAAAAAGGTGAGTTAACGCCTGATCGCCTTGGTGAGATTTGGATGTCTGTACAAACTGAAAGCTTAGGTCCAGCCTTTAGATATGAAGATGAATATAAGCATTTCTGGGCCTATATTCCCCATTTCATCCATTCGCCTTTTTATGTTTATGCCTATGCCTTTGGCGATTGTCTGGTGAATTCCCTTTATGATGTGTTCCAAAATGGTCATGAGGGTTTCCAAGGTAAATATCGCGATATGTTGGCCGCTGGTGGCTCAAAACGTCATAAAGAGTTGTTAGCACCCTTTGGTCTGGATGCGTCTGATCCAGATTTCTGGAAGCGTGGCCTTAATGTGGTGTCTGGCTTTATTGATGATTTGGAAGATGTGATCTAGGCTATAGTCTGATACGCTCAGGGGTAATGGGGATGGAAACTTTCGTCCCCTTACCTTTGTCACTTTCAATTTTAAAGCCCCAGCCATGCAGGCGAATAAGAGATTGCACAAGAGGCAGGCCAAGGCCTGTGCCTTCATGGCTTCTTGAAAGCTGGCTTTCAACTTGTCCAAAGACTTCAAGGGCTTTTTCAATTTCTTCTTGGGTCATGCCAATGCCACTGTCTGTGACTTCCAGCAAAATATTGCCATTTTGTTGCGCACAAACCGTGACGCTGACCTGACCATTTTCTTCTGTAAATTTAACCGCATTGGACAGCAGGTTGATGCAGATTTGTTTCAAGCGGGTTTTATCGGCAAAAATTAGCGGGAGCCCTTCATCCACTTTAGTTGTGAGCTTTACGCCACTTTGATAGGCGCGATCTTTGACCAAGCGTAAGCTTGCTTCAACGACTTCTTTAAGGTCAACATCTTCTTCTTCAAGGGTGAATTTTCCAGCCTCAATGCGCGAAACATCCAGTACATCATTGATAACATCCAGCAAATGTACCCCGGATATATGGATGCTGTTGATATAGTCATCGTAGTTTTCCGCATCTTTTACCGGGTCGAATATTTTCATTTTGATAGCTTCTGAAAAACCGATAATGGCATTTAAAGGGGTGCGCAATTCATGGGACATATTGGCTAAAAACTCAGATTTTGCACGGCTGGCAAGTTCGGCTGTTTCTTTGGCTTGGCGCATGTCTTCTTGATGTTTGATTAAAATGATATGGGTTTGGTAAATAATGAAAAAGGCAAGGAAGACGCAAATAATTGCCACAGTAATGATGGCGACTTCGCTTTTATTTAACGTGCCGACCAGCTCTATTTGAACCTCTTCGATGTTATTTTCAACCGCAGAGACAGTGCTTTGTGACAGGATGAAAATAAGGTCAGTCAGGCTGCGTTGCTCATTTAAAATAAGCTCAATTTCATGGTCGGTTTCAAGCTCATCCTGCTTTACTGAAAAAAGGTTTTTGTCGCCAAGAATATAGCTGTTGAAACGGGTTTTAAGCTGTTTAATATTTTCTTTTAAAATCGGGTTTCGTTCAGCAAGTGGTCCTTGAAGGAAGGCGTCAATGGCATGGCTGAAGTCACTGAAAGATTGAATGTACTGGTTTTGTAATGCAGGCAGTAGGTGAGCATCTGTGATTTGCGCAGCACCATTTAACAGGCTCACCATTAATGTGGAATTATTTCTGATCGCCATGGCATATTCAATATTATGCAGGGCGTAATCTGTCAGTCCGGTGATTTTCTTTTTTGTATCCTTAAGCTCAGAGTTGTCTTTGGATTTTTGTATCCTTCTTGAAATTTGGTGGGCTGTTCGACTGCCTTGAAGGCGGGTCAGGGAGGTCACCCCATAAATAAGCGGGGTAAGCACATCGGCAAGTTCATTTTGTAGATTGTGCACATCCTTCATAATGGTTTGATGAACCGTGCGCTGGTCAATGCGGCGATGGGTTAATTGGCGGATTTTTAAGGTCAGCCCCCAGATACGTTCACTGTTTTTCTCAAAATGATCAAATTGCTCCGTATCTTGGTCTTGGCCCAACATATTCAGGGATTGGCGCATGTCATTGTAATGTTTAGACAGGCGGGTAATCTCACTGATGACTTGCTTATGAGTTTTAACCAGAGCAATTTTAGGGGCGCCCGCGGCAATGAGGGCTGCTCGTTCTGATAGGCGAATGGTTGCCGCCATGCGGGGCAGGGTTTTTGTGGTGGCATTTTCAACGACGCCCCCAAACATGTCAAAGGCAATTAATGCGACGGTAGAAGCCACAATAACAAGCGCGACAATACTGCTAAAAGCAATAAGGAGCCGTGTCCTGATTATGTTTGCTTCACCCTTATTCATTACTTAAGGCTTGATTAGCTTGTGTTTGAGAAGGATGTCTTTGGCATTTTTGGATGTAATGCGTTGTGTGGGTAAAGTCAGGCGCTTATCAATTTCTTTGCCTTGAAGAAACATCAGGGCTTGGCGGATTGCATCTGCACCAGGTGTTTTATAAAGGAAAGTTGCATCTAGTTTACCTTCATGCACCCACATAACCCCTTCACCGGGGATGGCATCAATCCCAATGAAAGCAATGTCTTTTTCACGTTTTATATCACTTGCAGCCAAATAGGCACCATAGGCCATCGGGTCGTTATGGGCATAGATCACATCAATTCTATCGTGGGCCTCCATAGCATTTGCGGCAATTTCATAGGCTTTATCCTGTTTCCAGTCGCCATCTTCAGCCTTGTTCAGGAGTTTGATGCCTGCTTCTTTTGACACGACTTCCCAAAAACCATTATGGCGATCATGGGCCGGTGTTGATTTCATACCGCCCCAAATCTCAACAATCGTTCCTTTGGCTTTGCCCCTACCGCCCAGAAGCTCAACCGCATAAGCCCCCGCTGTGCGCCCAATCAGTATATTATCACCACCGATAAATTGGGTGTAGTGGTCATTGCTGATATCGCGGTCAAGAACGAAAACCGGAATGCCAGCGTTAAAGGCTTTGTTGACCACTGCTGTTAGGCCATCAGCTTCTTTAGGAGAAATGAGGATAGCATCGACTTTGCGAGCGATGAACTCTTCCATATCAGCGACTTGTTTAGGCACGCTATCTTGCCCGTTTCTGACCAGTAAAGTCACATTTGGATGTTTTGCGGCTTCTGAACGTGCTTCTTGGTTAAACAGCAAACGCCATGGCTCCGTCGTGGTAGCTTGGGAGAAACCAATGATAAATGTATCTTTAGCCAGAGTGCTTTTTGAGCCAAACGTAAGCAATGAGCCTAAGGCAATAAGTACAAAGAGAAGATGGAATGAAGTCTTTATGGAATATTTCATGAATGCACCTTCCTGTTTTATTTCATTGCTTTTATTAAATATGAAGCCCTTAGCCCCTGTCAAAGGATATCCTTAAAAATCACGCGATAAGATTGCATTGAAGCATTAGGTAAGCACGATAGAATGGTTGTATATAATTTTTCATCATATCGTTGTGTGTAATTATCACTTTTGGCTCTCTTTCTTTAAAATTAAGCCTTGTCCTTTTTTAAGTGATTGCGCATGATGATTGGTAAAATAACGATAAAACATGACTAATCTGCCTGAGATAGAGATATTGGATCAGAAAAATAAAGGTGCGGGCATTCTTTCTCAAGTCGTTGAGAGTACACCTGTACCGACATTTGTAATTGATAAAGACCACCGGGTTATTCACTGGAATGCGGCTTGTGAAAAAGTTACTGGTGTGAGTGCTGAGGAAATGCTTGGCACCCAAAAGGCATGGCATCCTTTTTACCCCGAAGAACGCCCCACGATGGCGGACCTTGTTCTTGAGGATCAGGAAAAGGGGATTGAAGAACATTATAAAGGCAAATATCACAAATCTGAAATTATTGACGGTGCATGGGAAGCAGAGGACTTCTTTCCCCATTTTCCAGATGGGGGGAAATGGCTTTCCTTTACAGCGGCGCTTTTAAAGGATGACAATGGCGAGATCATTGGTGCGGTTGAAACATTGCGTGATATCACAAGGGAAAAACGCTCAGAAGCCTCTTTAAAGAAAAACCAGAAAATCCTTTCTGAAGTGGTGGACGGCTGCCCGGTCCCCATGTTTGTGTTGAATGATGAACATGTGGTGACCCACTGGAATAAGGCGTGTGAGTCTATTATTGGAACCAAGGCCGAAGATATCGTGGGGACCAAAGACCAGTGGAAAGCATTTTACGATAAAGAACGCCCCGTGCTGGCTGATTTGGCCATGGAACATAAATATTCAGAACTCAGTGAATATTATAAAGGTATTTGGGCGGCGTCTCCTTTGATTGCGGATGGTTGGGAAGCAACGGATTATTTCCCAAACTTTAAACCCGGTCCAAAATGGCTTTATTTTACCGCAGCACCACTGCATTCAGATGATGGTAGTGTCATTGGCGCGGTGGAGACATTGCAAGATGTGAGCAATCAAAAGCAATATGAAGCCAAGTTAGAATTTCAGGCAAATCATGATGCGCTAACAGGCCTTGCAAACCGTAACCTGCTGACCGATCGTTTAAAACAAGCCATTGCCCATGCGGGGCGTGATAATCGCCTGCTTTCGTTACTCTTTATCGATCTTGATAATTTTAAGACGATTAATGACACCTTGGGCCATAATGTCGGGGATCAACTGATTTGTGAAACGGGGCGTAAAATTTCCAATACGGTACGCAGCGGTGATACGGTTGCCCGATTGGGGGGGGATGAGTTTGTTGTCTTATTGTTTGCACCTGAAAGTGAAGATCATGTCACTGATATCGTACAGCGCTTAACAGAAGAAGTCGCCACAAGCTACTGCCATGAGGGGCAGGACTTACATGTGGGCTGTAGTGTGGGGGTAGCCATGTATCCCCAAGATGGCACGGACGTTGACACGCTGATGAAAAATGCCGACAGCGCTATGTATCTTGCCAAAGCAACGGAAAAAGGCAGTTTCTGCTTTTTCACGCAAGACCTTACAGAGCGAGCCATGCGCCGTTTACAGATTGAAAATGATCTGCATAAAGCGATTGATCGTCAGGAATTTGAGCTGGTCTATCAGCCAATTTTTGAGCTGGCAACGGGAAAGATTATTGCCGCTGAAGCTCTGTTAAGATGGCACCATCCAGAACAGGGGGTGATTAACCCGGTTGATTTTATCCATATTGCTGAAGAAACCAGCATGATTGTGGATATTGGCGAATGGGTGCTTAGAGAAGCTGCTAAAGAAGCCATGCATTGGCATGAAGAAATTGGCAAGACACTTCGTATTTCAATCAATGTATCGGCTCGTCAGTTCAGAAATCATGAAATCCATGAAGCCTTGGCGCGGGTCTATAGCGAGATTGGTCAACCCGGTTTTAATATTGAGTTGGAACTGACGGAAAATCTTGTTATGCGCAACCCTGAAAAAGCCGAAGACAGCCTTGATTTGCTGCGCGATATGGGGGTGCATCTGGCGATGGACGATTTCGGTACTGGCTATTCCAGCCTCGCCTATTTGCGCCGCTTCCCCTTTGATATGATCAAAATTGATAAAGCTTTCGTTGATGATCTTGGTAGGAATAAAGAGGCCGAAGCTATTGTACGCGCTATGCTGGAGCTGGGGCGTGCCCTTGGTTTGCGCATGTTAGCAGAAGGCGTGGAAACCGAACTGCAACGTGCGTTTTTAGCGCGCGAAGGCTGTGATGAAGTGCAAGGCTTCTTATTCTCGCGCCCATGTAGCGTTGAAAAGTTCAGACAGATGTTGATTGAGGATAAGGGTTAACCATCCCAAAGGTTTTCAGCACCGGGCAGGGCACGTCGTGCACTGACAATCAATTGTGGTTCAATTTCAGCTTGTTCACAAAAAACCAGCAAGGCACTTTCATCTGATAAGAGAAAGTCCAAAATGCCAGCCAAGAAGGCAGGGTCGGTGAGGTTGGATTGAAGGTCATCAATCCCGGCCCCTGATTGTGCAAGAAAGCCATGAAGCGCGCGTTCTTCGCTGCTGATAAAAGTGATCGCCTGTAGTGCAATCACCTCTGCCTGTTCCTGTTTCATGGATTAAACAGCTTCTTGGATTGTATCTTGGTGCTCGTCACGGATTTCCAGAACTTGCGGTAAAATCTCAACAAATTTTGGCACAAGGTTCGGGTCAAAATGAGTACCTGCATTTTCATTTAGAAATGCAATGGCTTCATCAACCGTCCATGCTTTTTTGTATGGTCGCCAGGAGGTGAGTGCATCAAAGACATCACAGATTGCAGCAATTCGACCTTCCATTGGAATGTCCTCGCCACTCAATCCATTAGGATAGCCTGTACCATCCCATTTTTCATGGTGTGATAGTGCAATGGTGCGCGCCAGTTGGACTGTTTCAGACTCATTATCGGCTAAAATACCTGCACCCAACTGTGCGTGGGTTTGCATGGTTTTCCATTCTTCAGGGGTGAGTTTGCCCGGCTTCAATAAGATATTATCCGCAATGCCGATCTTGCCCACATCATGCATGGGGCTGGCATAAAGGATCTGTTCGGCATGGCGCTCAGAAAGGCCACAGGCAAGAGCAAGTGCCTGACAGGATTTTGACATGCGAATAACATGTTCACCTGTTTCATTATCGCGATATTCACCTGCACGACCAAGGCAACGAATAATATCCAGCTGGGATTTTCTCAGCTCAGCCGTTGCTTCATGGACTTTTTCTTCCAATGTGTGGCTATATTCTTTTTGCTGCTTATAGAGATGGCGAATTTCAAGCGAGTTATGAATACGTTGCAGCACTTCAGCATGCTGGAAAGGTTTGGTCACAAAATCACGTGCACCCAGATCAAGCGAGCGCAGGCGTGTTTCCATATCGGTTTGTGCGGTGAGAACCAGAACGGGCAGATAGTCATCTTGGGCATGATGTTCTTTGAGCTGTTCCATCACTTCAAACCCGTTCATGCGCGGCATCTGGATATCAAGGAGGATCAGGTCAAAGTCATTTTCTTCATGCAGGCTTCTGACTTGGGTCGGGTCGGTTGTGCTGCTGATATTATGATAGTCTTCTTGCTGCAACAAAGCTTCCAGCAACAAAACGTTGGAAGGATTGTCATCAACAACAAGAATTTTTGAATCTTTAAGGGTCTTTATCTCTACAGCCATCCGGCTCTCCCTGGCGCCGTCGTTTTTTAATACTTGCCTAAGTTTCTAGCACACCTGTCATGGTCTTGCCAAAAGACTTTCTTAATAATAAAGAAAATTTTATTAAATGCTCAGATGTCTTTGATAATAAGGGGAGTATTTTCATCTGAGCAGGGCAGGGAAATCCAGAAACAACTGCCTTTATTTTTTGTTGTTGTATATCCAATTTGCCCACCCATAAGTTGAGTAAGGTGGCGACATATTGTAAGCCCCAGTCCTGTGCCTTCAATCTCTTTTGTATGGATATCAAGGCGGTTAAAGGGTTCAAAAATATCCAGTTGTTCGCTGTTTGAAATGCCAATGCCCGTATCGCTGACTTTGATGCGGATTTTGTCATTATCAGTGCGTTCACATTCTAGGCTGACCTGTCCATCTTTGCGGTTGTATTTAATGCCATTGGAAATAAGGTGCATCAGGATTTGTTGCAGGCGTGCTTGATCGGCAATCACATAGAGTTTTTCTTTAGTCGTGCTTTTAATATTCAAGCGGACGTCGTTCTTTTCAGCGAACTCCAGATTTTGATTGATGCAGAGTTTGAAGACTTCAGTGACTTCAATGGATTGCATTGACAGGCTGACTTTGCCGCTTTCAATGGCGGCAATATCAATGGCTTCGTTGATCAGCTTAAGAAGGTGTTCACCTGCTTTAAACATATGATCAACAAAGGTGAGTTGCTGTCCTGTCAGGTTTTTCTCAGAATTGCCTGAAAGAATTTGTGCAAAACCGAGGATGGCATTTAACGGGGTGCGCAGCTCATGGCTCATGGTTGAGAGAAAGTGCGACTTGGCCTGACTGGTGGCTTCAATATCTTTCATGGCTTGGCGCAAGACTTCTTCTGCGGCAATGCGATCAGAAATATCGTCAAATACAAATACCTTACCGCTGGTGCCTTCTTCATTTTTGATGGGCGAGATGGTGAATTTAACAGGGATTTTGCGATCTGATTTACAGCGAATTTCGCTTTCGGCAATATAGGGATCGTCTATATATTGATCCGGCAAAACCTCTTCATCATCAATCAGATTAAAGAGAGATTTGTTTTTGAGCTCATCCGTGCCATAGCCTAACAGCTGGGCTGCGGCCGGGTTAATAAACTGAATGATATTATGATTATCAACCCCAAGAATACCAGCGCCAGCAGCAGAAAGAATAAGTTTATTCTGTTCACTTAAATGCTGAATGGTTTTTGTGGCTTCGGTAATATCGGAAATATCAATTAGCCAGCTGAAAATTTTCTTGCTGCCATCCAACTCGACAATCTGAGAGGTGAGGACCATGGGGAAGGTGGACCCATCTTTCTTTTTGCCCAAAAAACGAAAAGTGGCTGGCCCTTGATTGGCTTGAAGAGAGGCGAGCAATTCAACGCGGCTATCAGGATTGGCATAGAAATCTAAAACGCTGACATCGTTGATTTCTTCAAGGCTGTAGCCAAACATCTTCATCAAGCGTGTGTTGGCATATTGAATATTACCATTAAGATCAACAAGGGTTGCGCCCACGGGGCTGAGTTCTAGATAACCTCGAAATTGGGCTTCGCGTTTTTCCAGCTCTTTTTTGGCATTATAGGTTTCTGTTACATCTTTATAGGTCGCCACAATTCCCCCATTGGGCAGGGGGGCTGTGGCTATTGACACAACAATGCCATTGGGGCGCATACGTATGATGTTTTCTGTGGTTTTTTCTTTGATATGCTCTAAGCGTTGCTTGAGCAGAAGTTCTTCTTTTGCATGGGGGTGTTTGCTATGCTCAAGGTTATAGCGGATGATTTTTTCAATGGGCATGCCGATTTGAAGGAAATCATCAGGATATTTAAACAGGCTTTGAAAATGTTTGTTAAACAGGCAAAGTTTGAGATCAGCATCAAAAATACTGAAGCCTTGATCCAACTGGTCAAGGGCTTGAACGATCAGCATCGTTTCCGGCGTTAATTCTTTAAAGCCTGTGTAGTCTGACATTTGACCCTGTTTTAAGTCATTTATAAATTATCGTTAAAAATAGAGTAGTGGTCTTTAGCCTTACGGGCAAGTCAGACAGCGCAAAAAGATAAAAAATCTTAAATCGTTCTCTTTACGTGGTCATAAGCCTCTTGTATGGTGCGCGCCGTAAACCTAAGAGCTGCACCCTTAGCTCAGCTGGATAGAGCGTCGCCCTCCGAAGGCGAAGGTCAGAGGTTCGAATCCTCTAGGGTGCGCCATCTGCTTGAAATATTCCCTTACGTTATGAGTTTGAAGTTTTTTCCTTATGATCGTTATTTAGGATTGAGGGGAATGGTTTTTTCTACTATTAGTTTATGTGGGGATTAGTAGGTTTTTTAGGGCGATTAACGTGGTAAATGTAGATCAAAAATCAGCTGCGCATAGAATTTCTCAGCTGTCATTTGATGCTGTGATCACAACAGATGCTTTAGGGCAAATTCAAGATTTTAATAAAGCGGCTGAGACCATGTTTGGTTATGGCAAGGATGAAGTCATTGGCCGACAGGTTGCGATGCTTTTTCCTGATTATGACACCAGCTTTAAGCAATTTTCAAAAGATAAAAGCTTTTCCTCACTCGTATCGCGTATGGATAAAGAACGAGAAACCTTTGCGCTCAATCGTAGTGGCGATACCTTCTTTGTGCTTTTGCGCACCCATGCTCAAACAGATGTCGAGAATGAAGAGATCCTCTTTATTTTTAAAGATTTATCCCATGATAAAGAAAGTGATTCTGAACGGGTTAAACTCCTTTACTTTGATTCTGAAACGGGTTTGCCAAATCGTTCTTTCTTACATAAGCGCTTAAATGAAATGATCTCGAGCCAAACTGTTCATGGCTATTTAGCGATGGTCGATGTGTGGGGCTTAAAAGAACTTATCGGAACCTTTAGCCATAGGGTTATTCGATCTTTCGTTCAGGGCTATGGCCGTCGCTTAATTGAAAAACTCCCGCTTGGTAGTAGTGTCTATTCAACGGGACCCTGGCAATTAAGTGTTCATTATCAAATACCTGCCCATGAAACTGTTGATATCCATCAAGCGGCAGAGGATATATTCAACTGTATTCGCGCACCTTTACCAAGCCCACAGGGTAATATTTACTCAGATGGATTGGTTGGCATAAGTGACCTGCCTGCAAGTGCAAAAACATCATCGGAATTTATTGAGCGTGCGGATATTGCGCTTCACTTAGCAACAGGTAATCCTTCAGACAGTTTTGCTGTTTATGACCCCGCACTTGGGGAGCGTATGCGCTATCGCACGGATATTGGGCAAAGGCTTCATGAAGCCGTGGATGAAATGCCGTTTCGCATGGTGGTGCAGCCTCAGTTTGATATGTCCACAGGGCAAATTATTGGGGCAGAATCCCTCATTCGTTGGCCTACGAAAAAAGGTAACTATATTTCCCCTGCAGAGTTCATTCCCATTGCAGAGGCATTAGGGCTTATTGTTGATCTAACAGATTGGTCGCTTAATCAAGCCTGTCGCACGCTTTCTTATTGGAAAGAAAATGGCGTTGAAGACGTGAAGCTAGCGGTTAATATTTCTGCGGCTTTGCTGACAAAAGATAATTTTTCCGGCTATCTGATTGGTATTTTGCGTCAATATAATGTTGCGGCCAATATGCTGGAGTTGGAAATTACGGAAACGGCACTCATGCAAAATGTAGATGATGCAGCCAAGACACTCGCCGATCTTAATGAGCACGGTTTTACCATCGCGGTTGATGATTTTGGCACGGGGCATTCCTCGTTAAGCTACTTAAAGCTTTTCAAAATTAATAAATTGAAAATTGATCAGTCTTTCGTCAAAAACTGTCTGGAAGATCCAACTGATTTAGCGATTGTAGAAACGGTTATTCGTTTGGGGCATGCATTGAATTTGCGCATTATTGCTGAAGGCATTGAAACAAGTGAGACCGCGGATAAAATTAAGGAACTTGGTTGCAATATTGCCCAAGGCTATTATTACGCAAAACCGTTTCCCGTAGAACAATTTTTAGAGTACCGAGAAAAACATATCGCGGCGCAATAATAATGATAAAGCCGCAAAACTGGAGAAGCTTTAATGGCTCAGGACTTTGACTTTACCCCTTATAAAATAGGCATTCCACTTGTTGATGCTGATCATCTCAGCTTGTTCAATGAGGTATTCAAGCTGCGCACTGCGATTGATGAAAACCAGCCTGCTGAGAATATGACGGAGTCTATTCACTTCTTGTATCAGTATGTGTCTTCGCATTTTGCCCGTGAAGAACAGTTGATGAAAGAAAAGGGCTACCCCAAGTTTGCAGAGCATAAAGCCATTCACCATCACTTGAAAAAGGTGGTTTATGCGGTGCGTAAAATCTTTGAGGAAGACCCTGATAAGATTGACCGTGAAAAGTTGAATGATTTTCTGCAAAACTGGCTTATCGACCATATTATGAATGTTGATAAACATATCGAGCCTTATGTTAATGGCCCCTATGGTCAAGGCATCATGGCACAGCAAGAGACTTTGGATGAGTCCATTAATGATGATGTTGAGCTTGTAGAGGTGAGGGTAATGGTGCCTAAAAGTCAGGCTGAAGTCATTAAGCGTTGTGCTTATATCTTGCAAAACTCAACACCCGAGGCCAATGATCTGGAAGAGTTAGCCATTTCAGCAGCAGGCATGACGAAAGAAGAAGCTGAAGAGCTTGCGGCTTCTGTTTTGGTTGGCGGCTGATTAAAAAAATATCAAGCTTCTCTGTCTATGGCTTTAAGGGGAGGTTCATTGGTATAGGGCAAATCATTAATGTTGATTTCTTTTACGTAAATCCCCTATGCTCAATACCTGTTTTGAACAAGGGGATGTTTAAATGAATAAGTTTTTGAAACTAATGGCTGTTTTTGTTTCTTGTAGTACAATTACAACTGTGTCGTTTGCAAGTGATAAAGTGTATACTTTCTCGGTTGTACCGCAGCAATCTGCAAGCAAGACGGCAGCAATCTGGAAACCTATTTTAAAATATCTCTCAGATAAGACAGGTCAGAAATTTAAGCTTTCAACAGCAAAAAATATTCCAACATTTGAGAAGCGTTTAGAAGAAGAAAAAGCCGATTTCTCTTATATGAACCCGTATCACTATACGGTTTATCATGAACGTTCCGGTTATAACGCCATTGCGCGGGCAAAAGATAAACGTATTAAAGGGGTTGTGGTCGTCCAAAAAGATAGCCCTTTGCAAAAGCTGGAAGAACTTGATGGGCACACACTTGCTTTCCCATCACCTGCAGCTTTTGCGGCAAGTCTTTTACCGCGCGGCTTTATGAAAGCCAACGGCATTAACATTACGCCTAAGTACGTGTCTTCTCATGACTCTGTTTATTTGAATGTGGTGAAAGGGCGTATGGTTGCCGGTGGTGGTATTGTGCGTACCTTTAAAAATACCAAGCAGCACGTGCGCGATAATTTGCGCGTTCTCTGGACAACAGATGGCTATACCCCGCATGCCATTGCCGCCCATAAACGTGTTGATGGCGAGCTTGTAAAAGCTGTGCAGCAGGCATTGGTTGACCTTGGCTCAACAGAGCAGGGGCTTGCCATGGTGGGTAAGATGAAACTCAAAGGCTTTATTGCGGCACAAGATGCCGATTGGAATGATGTGAGAAGCCTGAAATTGAACGAGCTTTAAGCTCGAGTTCAAGGGGTAATATTAATGTCGTTGCGGCTCAAAACAATTATTGGAATTGCCATAATCGAAGGGTTTTTATTACTCGCTTTGATTATGATGAGCCTCAATGTCTTTAGTTCAACCCTTGATAACGAACTTGTTAAATACGGCACCTCTACATCTAATATCTTTGCGGCAACAACGCAGGATGCGGTGATTGAAAGTGACCTTGCAACGCTTGAAAGTTTTGCAGAAACGGTCATGAAAAATCCGGGGATGGTGTATGTCCGTATTTTAGATAGTGAAAAAGATATTCTCGTTGAAATGGGCGACGACAGGGCCCTGTCTGTTACTTTTAAAGCAGACCGTAGTCTTGAGGAAGCCAAGCTTGATGGCGTTTATGATACTTTTTCAGATATTCGCGAAGGGGATTTTTTCTTAGGGCGGGTTGAGATCGGGATTGAGGCAAGCGAGCTTAATCAGGTTCTTGCTGATACACGAAATAAAGCAACCATTATCGCGATTATTGAGATAATCCTTGTTGCCCTGTTTTCCTTTGTTTTAGGTACCTACCTTACACGGCAAATCCTGTCTTTGAAAGCAGCAACAGAGCGTCTGGTTAATGGTGAGCTTGGTCATGAAGTTGAGATCAAATCAAGCGATGAGATTGGTCAGTTGGGCAATAGCTTTAATGTGATGTCTTCTAAATTGAAAGACGCTCATAAGCTTTTGGATGAGCAAAAACTCTATCTGGAAGGGGTGATTTCAAACATTCTAGACGGCATTGTCGTCTTTGATAAAGAGGGTATCATCCATGATGCAAATCCGGCGATCCGCCATATTTTTGGTTATCAAGCTGAAGAGTTGATCGGTGAAAATATTTCCATCTTTTTAAAAGATGGCCTGCATAAAATGAACCATCAAGCCTATATGGAAAATCCAATCCATATGGAACGTGTCATAAAAGCCAAACGTGAATTAAGTGCGGTTAAAAAGGATGGCTCAACAGTCTTTATTGAACTTTCAATTAACCAGATGGATGTGGCTAGTGATGATGTGAAATATGTGACCATCATCAATGATATTACCAGACGAAAACGTGATGAGATTAGGCTGAATGAAGCTTTGGAAAAAGCCAACCTCGCCAGCCGGGCAAAATCAGATTTTCTGGCCACCATGAGCCATGAGATTAGAACCCCGATGAACGGCATTATCGGCACGGCAGATTTGTTGCAGACAACCCCCTTAGATGATGAGCAAAAGACCTATGTCGAAACCATCTGTGGTTCCGGTGATGCGTTGCTGACCATCATCAACGATATCCTTGATTATTCCAAAATTGAAGCCGGTCAGCTTTCTTTAGAGAATGTTCTTTTTGATTTGGACAAACTGGTCCAAGGGGTGGTTAATCTTCTTAAAACGCGTGCCGTCGAAAAAAATATTTCACTGAGTGTGGATATAGAGCGGGAAACCCTCGGGGCTTATCATAGTGACCCGGGTCGCCTTCGTCAGGTCTTGCTCAATCTTGTTGGGAATGCGATTAAATTTACCCATGATGGGGGCGTTAAGATTATTGTCAGCCAGCAAGGCGAAGGCCATCTCATGTTTGTTGTACAAGATAGCGGCATTGGCATTCCGATTGAAAATCAGGATATGGTTTTTGATAGCTTCAGTCAGGCCGATGGCAGTATTACGCGCAAGTATGGCGGAACAGGTCTTGGGCTTGCGATCTGTAAAAAGATTGTTCACTTGATGGGCGGTGAAATTGGCGTTCATAGTATCATTGGTGAAGGAAGCCGTTTCTGGCTGAGCCTGCCATTGGTTAAACAAGAAAAACAATGCGCCCCATCAAGTCAGCGCCCGATTATGCAAAATCGTGTCAACAGTGCTTCAACCAAATCGTTGAAGGTACTGGTTGCAGAAGATAATGATGTCAATAAAGAGATCGTTAGAATGTATCTTGAGAAATTAGGCCACAGGCACGCATTGGTCGAAACCGGCCTTGAAGCGTTAAATCTGGTGCAACAAGAAACATTTGATCTGATTTTGATGGACATGCAGATGCCTGTGATGGACGGGGTCACGGCGACACAGGAAATTAGAAAACTAAGTATGGAAGCAAAGGATATCCCGATTGTAGCATTAACGGCGAATGCGATGCAGGAAGATCGTGATAAATGCCATGATGCTGGTATGGATGGATTTATCCCAAAACCGATTAAGCTGAAAGATTTAGAAGAAGTTTTAAAAGCCTATGTTTGAGCATAGAGGCATTCATTTATCTTTAGATTGAGGATAGGTGAACAATGAATTGCTTCTTTATGGTGATTTACATTAGGTTAATATAGATTAATGACACAGTTTGAAATGACAGCTTAGGTATCTCATGGCACATTCTCGAAATATTATTTTGATGGTTATTCTTTGTTATGCAGCGCTTGTCGGGTTGTATTTTATCGTGACCTCAATGACACAGGATTTGCTAAAACAGTCCGTTACGCAAACGACCCAATCGGCTAATAAAACCGTAACAAAGATTTTTGTGAATGAGATTTTTCCCGAAATCAGTGGCGTTTTAGATATTGATAACCGCAAAGAAGGTGTCGAGGGTGAAGTCTTGAGCCTGATTGATACAAAGATCAGAACTTTCATGTTGGGAACGGACGTTTTGAAAGTAAAGCTTTTCAGTATGGCGGGCTTGACGCTGTTTTCAACAGAACATGCACAAATAAATCAAACTCGAAAAGATAACCCGGCCTTTCAAACGGCCTCTCAAGGTGGAATCGGAAGCCAGATTACCCATAAAGGGAAATTTTCAGCCATTGATCAGATGGTTTTTGATAAAGACTTGGTTTCTTCCTATGTCCCCATTCGTAATAAACGAGGCCAGATTAAAGGTGTCGTTGAAATTTACACGGATCGCACACGTGAGGTGAGAAATACCCAAGCCTTGCTGACAAGTTTGAAGTCGAGTTTGATTATTGGCTTGAGTGGGATTGGCTTATGTATCACACTCTTGATGTGGGTTGGCCTATATCGAAAAAGCCAAGCATAAGCGATTGCGAAAATTAAAAAATAAGAGGCAAGAGAGTGATCAAATTCTTAGGGGGTATTGAGGCAAGGATTGCGGTGACTTTAACGGCAGCCTCGCTCGTTCTTGCATTTGTTATTCTGTTTCTTGCCCATGTCTATACCAAGAATACGGATAATGCTGCGCTGATGATTGCAGCAAAATCTTATTCTCAGGCAATCTCTTCCTTTAGGACGTTTTATACCAACGTCATTTTGGACAATATCCATACTGATGCAATTGAGGTCACGCACGAATATGCGAGTAAGGAAAATGCCATTCCCATTCCGGCGACCTTCTCAATTGACCTCGTGCAATTTCTAAATGGTACAGATACGCGTTTGCATGTTTCCTTAGGCAGTGAATATCCTTTCCCATGGCGCAAAGATCGCCAGATTGGCGCTTTTACAAAAAAAGCCCTGGCGTATTTTTCACAAACGCCTGATGAATCTTTTTATGAGCTACTGGATGAAAATGCAGAACGAAAACTAAAGTTCGCCACTCCGATCATTATGGGCGAAGCCTGTGTGGCCTGTCATAACGCGCATCCCGACACACCGAAGAATGATTGGAAAATTGGTGATGTGCGGGGTGTTCAGGTGGTCACTGTTCCTGAACAAAGTTTGGCAGGGCGCGGTGATATCTGGTTTGCCTATCTGGTGCTTGCCTTTAGTGTTTTCTTGATCATTACATTTTCTGCTGTGGCCTTGCTGCTTAAAAGAAACAAGACGGTATTGGACCATCTTAATGATGAGAAAGAGCGTTTGGCCCAAGCCAATGTTTCTCTAAGTGCGAAAGATAAAGATTTACGCAGTGCCCTAGAACATGCCAATGCAGCCAGTGAGGCAAAGTCAGAATTCCTTGCGACCATGAGCCATGAAATCCGCACACCGATGAATGGCGTGATTGGGATGACAGGCCTACTCCTTGAAAGTGAACTGTCTAAGCAGCAAAAACATTATGCAGAGACGATTAGAGGCTCTGGTGAAGCCCTGCTTCATATCATTAATGACATTCTTGATTATTCAAAAATGGAGGCTGGGCGCTTGAGGCTTGAGATGGAAACAATCAAGCTGAGAACTTTGATTGAAGAAGTGGTTGAGCTTCTGGGACCGCGCGCTTATGAAAAGAATATCGAACTTGCCTATATCGTCACTTCAGAAGTTTTACCTTATTATGAAGGGGATTCAGGGCGTTTGCGTCAAATCCTGCTGAACCTGATTGGTAACTCTATTAAATTTACCGAGCAGGGCGGGGTTTCTCTTGCCGTGGAATTAAGCGATCAAGGATATTTGAAATTTATCATTCGTGATACCGGAATTGGGATTTCTCAAGACCATCAGGAAAAGCTCTTTAGCAGCTTTAGCCAAGTGGACTCCTCAATTGCGCGTCGCTTTGGCGGCACAGGGCTTGGTTTAGCGATTTGTAAGCAACTTGTGGAATTGATGGATGGTCGCATCGGTGTGGATAGTGAGTTAGGCCAAGGAAGTTCTTTCTGGTTTGAAGTTCCGCTACATCAGGCAACACCGCTTGTGGATGCGCCTGTGAAGGATAAGCCCAAACAGTGGGATAAGGCCTTAAATGGTTTAATCGTTGATGATAATCCAATCAATCGTGAAATTTTTGCCCGCCAGCTTGAAAACTGGAACGTGAAGCCTTCTGTCGCACAATCTGTTTTAGATGCACAGTCAGCATTGAAAAATCAGGCCTTTGATTTCTTGTTGTTGGATGTTCAGATGCCTGATCAATCAGGTTTGGAAATGATTGAATTTCTTCAGGCTGATGAGGCTTATAAAGATGTAAAAGTGATCTTTGCCTCATCCATTCACAAAGAGGATGTGGAGCGCGAAAAAGTCATTGAAAGGGCAGACGCCTTTTTAACCAAACCTGTGCATCAATCTAATCTCTATAACACCTTGTTGGGATTATTTGGCACAGGCGGCTCTCAACAGAAAGAAACCTATCAACAGCCTAAGCAAAAAGAGCTGGTTTCTGAAACTTGTTTGCGCATTCTCGTGGCAGAAGACAATTATGTGAACCAAGAAGTGGTTACGGGTTTCTTGCGCAAAATGGGTCACCATAGTGATGTTGTCGGCAATGGACTTGAGGCTGTAGAGGCGGTGAAAACCATCCCTTATGATCTTGTCCTTATGGATGTGCAAATGCCCAATATGGATGGTTATACCGCCACAGGTGAAATTCGAAAACTTGATGCCCCAAAGTGTAATATTCCTATTATTGCCGTGACTGCCAATGCCATGAAAGGTGATGCAGATAAATGCCTTCAGGCTGGGATGAACCAGTATTTGGCAAAACCGATTGATAAGCAGGAACTTTATGATGCCATTGCCCAGACTTTTGGTCTTGAAAGTCAGGATATGAGTGTGCCTCAAACAGCACTGCCTTCTGAGAAGAAAGATGAAGGTTCTTCTGTGGTTGATTGGGACTTCCTTTACGGGCGTGAAGAAGACCTTGATAAAGAAAGTATTGAGATGTTGTTGGGCAGCTTGTTTAACAAAATGCCAGAACGTCTTGAGAAACTTTCAGTCGCTATTAAAGAAGCCGATTCAGCCGCCTTAAAAAAAGAAGCTCATAGTTTAAAAGGCGTGGCCTTAACCATGGGGCTAAAAGCCATCGGTGAACAGGCTGAGGCTTTAGAAGGCGGCATTGAGCTGGGGGAAGGTAATGAGGCTTGGCACATTTTACAGGCCACTGAACAACTGGTTCAAGACAGTAAGACTGAATTAGAAAAACGCTACAGTCTTTAACCCTAGGGTCAGGACCTATTAATTTAATGTGTTTGGTTTATTAAAAATGCCACAAGGCAAGGAAATGACTTGCAGGAAGTACTTGTACTTTCAAAAGTCTTTGACGCTGTATTTGTGGCATTTTTAATAAATCCCGAAGGGACAGGATGAATTTGAAGAAAGCTGTCGTTATACACCCCTTAAAGTACACGTACTTCTGCGGGGAGTATGCCTAATCCTTCTTCAAATTCATCTCTGCCAAACTCAATAAATTAATAGGTCCTGACCCTAAGTGAGAGCTTCTAAGACCCGTCTGGCATAATTAAGTTGATGCCAGACATGTTTTGGACTGATGTTTTTGTCAGTTACGGGTCTTGTGATTACACTGTCACCGTTTAAGTGATGGTGAAGGGCAATTAAATCAGCCAGGATCACGCTGCATGTTCTGTTCACAATGCGTGGCGTGATCATTTCCGGGACGATCTTAGGGGCTGTAACACCGCCTTCTATTTTAAGCTGGTTCTTATCCATATATTTCTTCAGGGAAACGATGAACTTATTGGCTTCTCTATAGGCTTCAAGCGGGAGCTTGGGGGCAAGCATTTCGATCTTGGTTTCTTCAACCTGATCGCAAAGATTATCGCGACATAAACCTTCAACAAACTGTCGGATCATCACGGCCTTTTGATAAACCACATATGGTTTTACTGAGGGGCTGCCCATATTGAGCAAGAAAATTTCAATACGATCCAGAAGGTTGAACAAGTTTCTTCTAATGGCAGGATTGAATTTTAAACCACTATGATTGATTTGTAGCCCAACGGCAGTTGTGACAGCTTCAATTTTATTTTCAATATTATAAAGTAGCTCGACAATATCTTCGAGTTGATAGTCTTTAATGGCAATTTCTTGGGTATATTCGGCCTGAAACCCATGCATTTCAAGGAAGGTGGTCAGGTGATGGTCAATGTCCATTGCCCGTTGGAAAACATGACGGGGCTTCATTCTATGGGCACAGTCTTCACAGTAGGTTGTGATTTGTGAGCCCTGTGTCTTCATAAGTTTCAACACAGAAATAAAATGATGTGTAATTTCCTGTGTTAAGGCGGAAATCTCCTCATTATCTGCCTTCACCTGCAAAGGGAGGTGCAAGCTTATTAAAAAGCAGAATAAAAAAGCGATGCGCTGCATCAGGTTTCCTTATGTCTCAGGCACAAATTCTTAGCTGTTGCCATTTAGAATTATTTTGAGATTTTCAGTTTTAACTAATCTTGTCAACTGCTTCCTAAAGAGAAGATGTAAGATTAAACCTCAGATTGGTCCTAAACGTGATGAGCTTTATTTTAACGTAATAAATACAACGATATATTACATTAAATGAAATTTGCAGTTTAGGCGTTACTTTAGTATGGTCTTACATAATTCGTTTGTTTTTTTGTGTCTGGTCCTATGAAAAAAGATAAAAACCTTGCCTGGCAATTGATGCCGATTCAGTTGCTTGCTGTTGTTGTATTTGCTTGCGCAGCCTTTTTTATCTTTCCTTATTTCACACAAAAAAGTGCAGAAGAACATGCTATAAATACAGCAGGCCAGTTGGCAAAGCAGGTGAAAACTCTACGAAGTTATTACACTGTTAATGTGGTTCGTAAAATAATGGAAGGTGAGAATGATATCACTGTAAGTGCGGATCATATGGGGAAGAAAAATAGAATTCCTTTACCCGCAAGCATGGTGAATGACCTTAGTGATCTTTCAAAAGATGAGAAATTTAATCTAGATTTTTATAGTCCATTTCCATTTAAGAACCGCACGGGCAGAGAGAGCGACCCTTTTGGGCAAAAGGCATGGCAGGCTTTAAATAAGGACGCACAAGCTCCATACGTTGAGCGTGTGGA
Organism: Candidatus Terasakiella magnetica; assembly: GCF_900093605.1. Taxonomy (NCBI): domain Bacteria; kingdom Pseudomonadati; phylum Pseudomonadota; class Alphaproteobacteria; order Rhodospirillales; family Terasakiellaceae; genus Terasakiella; species Terasakiella magnetica. The sequence continues at coordinate 663,181 of NZ_FLYE01000001.1, read as the reverse complement.
TGAAGGCGGGCGGGTTATCGTGCGTGTTGCTATTGCTGATACGATGGCGAGCGAGGCTTGCGTCAGTTGTCATAACTCTCATCCTGAAAGCCCGAAAACGGATTGGCAACTCCATGATGTGCGCGGCATTGTTGAAGTCTCAAGCGATGTGACGGAAATTATGGGCCAAAGTCAGCTTCAGGGCTTTTATTTTGCTTTGGCAATTGTCTTGGCTTTTGGCAGTATTGTCTTTGTTTCCTTTCGCAAAACGCTTGGCGCTGTGAGCCGTTGGTCTTCTGATATTTCCCTTCGCGAGGAAGATTTGGAAAAGGCGCAGACCATTGCCCAAATCGGCAGCTGGAAATATGATCGCACAGGCCAGAGCGTGTTTTGGTCTGATCAAACCTATCATTTAATTGGGGCGGACCTTGATGCTGCTCAGCCTTCTTATACCACATATAAGTCAGCCATTCACCCCGATGACCTTGAGTTTACCCGCCGTGAATATAAAAAATCACTGACGGGTAACTATAGTTATGATGTGGAATATCGCATTATTCGTCTTGATGATCAGCAGGTCCGTTGGGTCCATGAAAGATGTGAACATATCTTTGGCCCCAAGGGGGAGAACCTTTTCTCAAGCGGGACCATTCAAGATATTACCGAAAGGGTAGAAGCCCGTAAGGCCTTGATAGAAAGTGCCAGACGTTCGCGCACCGTTATTGATACAGCACTTGATGGGATTATCACAGCCAACAGCAATGGGATAATTCTGTCTGCCAATGATGCCGCAGAAGCCCTGTTTGGTTATGCCAGAGGGGAGCTGGTGGGCCAAAACCTGTCCGTCTTTGTGCCTGAGCCAGATAAACACAAGCATGACAGCTATATAGACCAATTCCTTGAAACCGGAGTGGCAAAAGTCATTGGCAAGGCACGTGAAGTACATGCGCAGAAAAAAGACGGCACCCTCTTTCCTGCACGCCTCGCTGTTAGTCAGATGCAAGTGGACAACCAGCTCCATTTCGTGGGCATTATTTCTGACATGACAGCGCTTAAAGCAGCTGAACAAGAAGCACGATCTCTGTTTGCTGATCATGAACTTATTTCTCAAATCCTCTCCCTGTCTCTTTCATCACATGGGTTACATGAGCTCTTGGATCAGGCCCTGCATTTGATCTTACAGCGCGAAAATCTTGAGCTCCTGGGGATGGGGTCTGTCTTTTTATATGATGAAAGTACTGACGAACTGGTCATGGTTGCCGAGCATAAGCTCCATCCTCAGATTAAATCACAATGTGAAAAGCTGTCTTTAGGGACGTGCCTATGTGGGCGTGCGGCTCAAACACGTGAAGTTATTTATAAGACTTGTTTGGATGCGGATCATGAGATTAGTTTTGAGGGTATAAATAATCATGGCCATGCCTGTATTCCACTTTTATATGAAGATAAGCTTTTAGGGGTACTTAATCTTTATTTACCTGCAGGTCATGAAATTTCAGATCATGAACATCAGTTAATTATGAACGTGGCCTCAACCTTGGCTGGTCTAATTCAGCGCAAAAGGATTGAAGAAGAAAATATCATTGCAAAAGATAAGGCCGAAACATCCAATAAGGTGAAATCAGAGTTTTTGGCGTCTATGAGCCATGAGTTGCGCACCCCAATGACAGGCGTGCTGGGTTTTGCTGATTTGCTGCTTGAAGATGAACTGGAAGAAGACAGCCGCGATAAAGTTTATCGCATTAAAAACTCCACACATGCCTTATTGCGTGTGGTGAATGACATTTTGGACATGTCAAAGCTAGAAGCCGGTAAGATGGAAATTGAGCATATCGATTTTCGTCTGAAAGACCTTGTGGAAGAAGTGGTCTCTGTCTTTAATCACCGTCGCAAAACAGATCAGCATATTGAAAAGAAACTCGCGTTTTCTGAAGGTTTCCCTGAAACGGTTTGTTCTGACCCAACACGTATTCGACAGATTTTACTCAACCTGATCGGCAATGCCCATAAATTCACCCATGAAGGTGAAGTGCGGATCAGTGCTGAAATTGTGCAAAGAGATCAGGGCGATGAATTCCTTAAATTTACAGTGGCCGATACAGGCATTGGCATGAGCGAAGACACATTGAATATGCTGTTTTCTGAGTTTACCCAAGCTGATGCTTCCATCTCCAGAAAATATGAAGGCACGGGCCTTGGGCTTGCTATCAGTAAGCGTTTAAGCGAGTTGTTAGGCGGGCGCATTGGTGTGCAAAGTGAGTTGGGTAAAGGCAGTACCTTCTGGTTTGAGGTCCCTTATAAGGTGGCGCAAAGCGAAGTGGCGCCGGAACCACAAAACGCTCAAGCCAATTGTTATAAAGCGCAGCGCCCTCTTAATTTGCTGCTGGCAGAAGACAATCGTGTCAACCAGCTCATCATTCAAAAATTCCTTGGGGCCTATGGTCATGACGTTCAGGTCGCGAGCAATGGGATTGAAGCCTTAGAGATTTATACGGATGAGAAAAATACATTCGATCTCATCTTGATGGATGTGCGTATGCCAGAAATGGATGGGCCAGAAACGACGCGTCAAATTCGCAAAATGCAAAGCGATAAAGGCAATATCCCAATTATTGCCGTCACCGCAGATGCCGTATTAGAACATATTGAAAGTTATTTTGAAGCGGGCGTAAATGCCTATGTCTCCAAACCTCTTAACTGGGTGGATTTGATCAAGACCATTAATGAAGTCTTGAAAGAAGAGGTCCATATTCTAAAAGACTAGGGTAACTTTAAGAAAGGGAAAATCATTCCTTTAATAAGTTCTGACCCCAGAAGGAGAGGCGTTAACTTCAGCTCATATGTACGTATATACTTATCGTTTGAGGTTTGATATAGTCATTTTAGCTTATCTGAATGTATCAACTATGATCGATGGGAGCAGAATGAAGTTATTAAAAGCACTAAGTGTTTTAGCCTTAAGCTTTTCACTTCTCACATCTATTTCTAATGCAAATAATGCACCGGATATTGGGCTTTCCAACGATCCGGCACCAGCAGAAGTATCCGGTAAATTTAAACCCGGTTCTCATGTTAAGCTTTTCATTCCAAACTTGCCTTATCTGGCCGTTTCCCATGCCGTAAATTCTTCTCTCGTCAGGCCTGCTGATAATGATAAAGGTTGGCAATATGATTTGGCGACCTCTCACAAGAGCTTTGATGACAAGGTATGGGAATTTTCATTACGAACAGATGTGACTTTTCAAGATGGTACGCCCTTCAACGCAGATGCAGTCCTGATAAATATGGAGTACTTCCAAAAAGCTCCATTTTCATTTTCCAGACTTTCCGAACTGTTGAACAAAGTCGAGAAAGTTGATGATTTTACGGTGCGTTTTCATTTAAGTGAGCCTTACGGTGTTTTCTTACATGATGCAAACTGGCTCCAGTTTTACACGGTTCCCTATTTAGAAAAATTCGGCTGGAATGGGAAGCCAACTTGTCCAAATCTCGCAGAACCGGGACTATATGGTCTTGGGCCCTATATTCTAACTGAAGGATATGTCGAAGGAGATCGGCGATCTCCAAAAGTTGTTCTAAAAGCCAACCCCAATTATTGGGGGGAACAATCTGCTAAAGTTGAAACAATCACAATTTACAATGATCTCGCAATTCAATCGGCAAAGGAGAAGGCCCTCTTTAGTGAGGGAGAAATTGATATAACGCCTGTTCCCTTTGCTGATCAGGTCGACACAGTTTTATCCCCCTTTGCGAAATTGTCTATTACACCATCATTGAACAATTATGCTATGCATTTCAATATGTTAAATGGCAATTTGGCGATGCAGGACCCTGAGATACGTTTTGTGATCAACAATGCGATCAATCAAGAAGATCTATTGAACTTATCCATGTTGGGTGAGGGAGAGCTTTCTCCAACAATGGTTTCTCCTAATTTTTATAAAGTGTCAGAAGCAATTGACGACTTGTCAGATTATTTTCAGGAATATGACAGGACACATGATAAATCCCAAAAAGCACTCACTGAGATCGTCAAATCATATCAACGCGAAAAGGGTTATGACGAGAGTAAACCTCTCAAAATCAGTTTATTGACCCAAGAGAGTTTTCTCTTTCTTGTAAAAGATATTCAGTACCTTCTCGCCCAAGTTCATATCGAATTAGAGCTCAAAGTCGTGAGCAGTGAAAAGGACGTTTTCTATCAACTTCTCCATACCTACAAAAATGAAAATAATGTCACTTGGGACCTGCTTCTGTGGGGGAATTATGATTGGTTTACTCACCCGTGGGCAGCCTTCTTTGTCTATCGCCCCTTTTACGCTTGGTCCACCATTCCCAAGAATACTGAATTGACAAATTTAACTGATGAACTTCTTAGATTGAATGTGACATCTCAGGACTATCAGCCCTTCCTGTCAAAGTTTATCAAATATATATATGAACGAAATTTAATGGTGTTCTTGCCAACACCGAACAGCGTCTATGCTGTGAACAAAGAAGTTGTTTATACCCCCGGACAGTCAGCCTTTGTCTATTTGCGAGATGTTGAGGTAACGGATCATCACTGGTCGGTACGTGGGGATAAACCACTGCCTTCAATAAGACAGAAGCCCTTAAAAATTCAACGCGTGAACATGAAAGGTGCCGATAAATGAGTACTGAAACCCCAGAAAACGGGGAAGTGAAATCAGCGAAAAAATGGGAACGCTCTCTGTCACTTAGAATTACCTTTCTGTTGGTAATCGCGACACTTCTTCTGATTGGCCAAAGCCTGTACAACCTTTCCAGTATTCAGGATGTTGATGAATCAATTGAGGTTGTCAACAAAGCCGCGTTTAATCTCGATAACCTTTCAAGAAAAATAAAAACACCAATTGCGGATGTGCGCATTTTATCCATGGAGATGGTTTCTGCGCCTAACCGTAAAAGCGTCAACGAAATAAAAGAGCGCTATGACCTGTTGGTGAATGAGCTGGACCAGAAACTCATAAAATGGAAAGCCATTGTTGAAAGTGCGAGTGCTGAAGAAACTGAGCTGCGAGATGCATATCTCAATATTCTCAATTCTTGGGCCACTTACAAAGAGGCTGTTTCTAGAACCTTCTATTATATCAATACAGGTGTGAGAATAGCTGCATTCATCAGTGTGACGGGTCAGGAAAAAGAAAACTATGCCCAGTTACAAAAAGCATTAGACATCTTTGGTCAAATGCTCCTGCAGCGAAGTCGTGATGTCTTTGTTGAGGCTGATGAACAATCAAATTTTGCCTTTTATTCTTTGATTATTACTTCCGTAATCCAAGTTCTTATTTTGACGGTAACTCTCTTCTTTGTATTTCGAATGTTTAAAAACTATATGCGTGCCTCGCAAGCATATGAGAAGAAGATCGAGGCAAAAGAAGCTCAGCTTAGTGCGGCGCTCACAGGTATGTCAGATGGTTTGTATACGGTGGATAAGGACCTCCATTTTACACTTTTCAATGATCGCTTCACCTCAATGACGGGTATAGATAAAAGTAATTTTGAGCTTGGCAAGCCTCTTGAAGAAACCCTGATGGTTGCAGCAAATATTGGAAGCTTGGGCGAAGGTGAAATTCAGGACCTTGTCGAAACTCGTATTCAACGAATTAAAGAAAATGGCTTTAAAGAATGGGAATCTACAACACATCAGGGACGGGTTTTATCCTCACGTAAAAACGATATGCCAGATGGCGGGGCAATTATTGTTGTGAGTGATGTCACAGAACGAAGAAATGCTGAAACAAAATTGAAAGAAGCCTTTCTTAATATTTCCAACAGCATCCTGTATGCCAGTAAGATCCAACAATCCATTTTGCCAAATAGAGAATTCCTTATTGAAGCATTTGAAGATCACTTCATATTTTGGGAGCCAAGAGATGTGGTTGGTGGGGACGTCTATTGGTTCTACGAGTGGGGAGATGGTGTCTTAATGTCTCTTGGCGATTGCACAGGCCATGGCGTACCTGGTGCCTTCATGACTTTAATTTCAACAGGCGCGCTTGAACGCGCTATTTCTGAGGTTGAAATTGGAGATATCTCTTCCCTAATAGGTAAAATGAACCAACTCTTACAGCAATCACTTGGGCAAGATAATGGTGAAGGTCTTGCCGATGATGGGTTAGAATTAGGTGTTTGCTATATAGAACCAAAGAAAAATAAGCTTAGCTTTGTTGGGGCTAAATTTGATCTGCTTATTGTTGAGAATGGGGAAGTCAAAACCATTAAAGGCGGACGACGAGGTCTTGGCTATCGTGAAATACCTGCTGATTACGTTTATGAAAATATAGAAATAAGCGCGTCACCAACGGCACAGTATTATCTGACGACAGACGGGGCATTGGATCAAAAAAGCTCAAAAACAAAAAGACGCCTCGGTAAAAAAGGTTTTCAGGAGCTCCTATTAAAAGTGCATGCTTTACCTATGAAAGATCAGGTGAAAGAAATTCAAGAGGCACTTATGGAGCATCAAGGCGATGCGCTACGTCGTGACGATGTTGCTATCATTGGCTTTAAGATAGGAAGAGCATGATGGAAGATTTCGATAAAATACATGGCATTCAATCTGACTTGAACGAACAGGAAATCTTCTTTTACTATTCGGGCTATGTGACTGAGGACTTGCTGCTCAGCGCCGGAAAAATGGTCAAGAAAAAGCTCGATTTAGTCAAAGTTGATAAAAAAATATCAAGAGCAATTTTTGCTATATTTGTTGAAGAAGTTCAAAATATTATCCGCTATTCAAAAGGTGTTCTTTCGGCAGTTGAGAATGATCTTGAAACCCAACAAGAAGCAGATGAATTGCGCCATGGCTTTGTGTTAATTGGTAAGACGAATGACAGGTACTATGTTTGTTGTGGCAATATTGTTTACAATGAAGATGCCGTTCGAATTGAACGTTCACTAAAAGAAATTCAGAACTTGGACTCTGCAGGTTTGAAATTAAAGTATAAAGAGGCTATTAAGAAACCTGCACCGCAAGGGAGTAAGGGGGCTGGTCTTGGGTTAATAGATATCGCCAGAAGGGCTTCTGGTGGTTTTAGTTTCGAGTTTAAACCTCATGATGATTTACATAAGTATTTCTATTTGAAAGCATACGCGTGAGCTTTGGGAATAAAAACAATGGAAAATATTAAGTTAGCTGGAACAGAGAACTACCCAGCGGTCGATTTCAAGTTTTCAGAAAACACTTTTAAACTTTCAGGTGAGTCCTTTATGGAAGATGTCACCTGTTTTTATGGTGAACTCATAGGAAAACTGGAAGAGCACTTGGCTGAACAAAAATCCAGTGAAATTGTCTTCATTTTTGATCTTGAATATTTCAATAGCAGTTCATCTCGTGTGATCTTCAATTTGTTTGAACTCCTGGACCAAACGACAACAAACGACAATAAAGTCATTATTGAATGGCATTTTGACGATGAAGACCTTGGTGAAGAAGGCGAAATGTTAGCCGAAGATATCAAACATGCTGAGTTCAAGCTTATCGAGAAGGAATAGTTTTTTCTCCAAGAAAAAGAATAACTTTTTTTGGGGTGACGCGAATGTATCTTATTAGATTTTAAGCTTCTGTTCATGACCCACAACAGAAGCACAGCAGCTAATCAATGTTTTCAATAATCGTGGTAACCTGATGAACAAATTGGTTTGAATTTATCGGCTTCAAGATATAACCATTTGCGCCAAGGGATGCGGCCTTTATGCGCCAGATTTCGTTTTTGTTCGCGCTTATCAGAACGATTTTTGTTTGCTGAGAAGATAGGCGGGAACGTAATTCACGCGTGAGTTCAAGGCCGTCTACCCCCGCCATCATTAGATCAGAGATGACACAATCAGGTGTATAATCGTATAGTTCATTCAGTGCTTCAAGGCTGGATACATTCAACCGTACCTCATGGCCGGCCTTTGTTAGGAGTTTGGAGATAAACTCGAGAACCAGTGGGTCATCATCAACAACATAAAACTTATATGATGTAGTCATGGTTATCCTGATCTTGCTTGACCTTAAAACTGATTAAGGCCATATCATCACGACGGATTTCATATCCTTGATAGTCTGCAACAGCTTCTAAAATTCTAAATTTTTGTTCAAATAAAGGAACTCCCCGCAGAGATAACAAGAGGTTTTTAAAGCGTTTTTTGCCAAACATTCTTTTCCTCTCTCCGCCAATTTGATCAATTAACCCATCTGTTGTTAAAAAGAATGATTGAGTGTCATTTAACTCAATGCAATGACTGGGATAGTTTTGATCATAAGGTATCATCCTATATCCAATCCCTTTTTTGGTCCCCTTAATCTCCACCACTTCATCATTTTCAATTTTAAATAATGAGAAACGAGCCCCTGAATAAGTTAGTTCTTTATGGTTCTTCGATAAAAAACAGGCGCCGACTTCAAGCCCATCATCAGAGGTGCCATGTTCTTGATCTTGAGATAATGAGTTTTGAACATTTTGATGTATGTATTGAAGAAGTGCACTTACATTTCCGGGCTCGACTTGATCTAAAGCTCCATCAAGCGCACCTGTAACGATAAGGGTCATAAAGGCACCGGGGACGCCATGCCCTGTACAGTCACCCAATAAAATAAGATCACCATCACCCCATTTTCGGACCCAATACATGTCTCCCCCCACACGGTCACGAGGCTCCCAAAAGACGCAGTAATCTTCAAATATGTCTGCAAACTTATGGATGTTGGGCAAGATAGAACGCTGAATGTTTGCGGCATAATCAATGCTATCTGAAATGATCGAATAGGCTTCACGCAACATTTTTTCATTTTCTTTACGTTCTGAAATATCCGTGTAGGTGCTTACAAACCCACCGCCGGGAATTGGCCCCCCTCTGACTTCAATATATCTGCCATCAGGGCGTTTTCTTTCAAACTCGTGATACTCAAATCGTTTTGAACGTTCAATCAGATCGAGGGTTGAAAGCTCAGGTAATTCATCACCAAATTCGTGGCGTTGACTGTCAAAATCCATCAATACTGAGAACTCAGTCCCAATCTTAACGAGCTCTTCAGGGTAGTCCCTAATTTTTAAAAATTGCTTATTCCAAGCAATCAACTTCAAATCTTTATTAAAGGCAACAATCCCGACTGTCATGGAGGCTAAAACGGTTTGCAAAAGCCCCGTTCTTTCTTCCAGTTCCTGGGTTCTTTCCTCAACAAGGCTTTCAAGGTGTCCTTGGTGCGCATCAAGTTTTGTACTGGTGCGATAGAAAAAGAATACAAAAATAGAAAAGGCTGAAATGACAATGACAGAGAAAATAACAATCTTATTAATCTGTTCTGCAAAAAGCATGACGGGTCTATAGATCGCGATCAGGTTGATCGGAAATGGTGATACGGGCACTGCTAGGTAATTTATCTCCTTGCCTGCCAGACCTTTTTCAGAAGCAATCACATCAGAAAAACCCAGCACTGATTTATTTAAAAGGCTGCTAAGCTCATCCTGCGCTTTTGTTATAGTCTGACCCTTGTGGCCTGATACAAGAACCCGTCCGGCATTATCAACAAGAGAGGAATGAATAATATTTTCTTCATTGGCATTTTTAATAAGTTCTTCTATTTTTGGTGCACTTAATAAGACAACACCAAAAATTTTTCTCTTGTCCTGCACAATGCGTTGCGTCAGAGGCAAGAGTCTTAACTTACTTTGTTTTGTCGAAATTTCTTTTCTGACCTCTAGGCGAGCAGGAAAGATGCTTTTAGGTTTCCCCAGTGAAATAATCAGCTCATCAGGAATATCATTTTCCTGAAATCCCGCCTTTAACAAGATTTGCCCCTTTTCCACTAAAGCAAAACCAAAGAGTTCAGGAACATTGATCAAAAAGGACTCAAAGTTTTTTTGTGCCCAATCATTTGCTTTCTCTGCATTCTCAATGCTTGCTTTTGCTTCAAGGCGGCCAAGAACCTCAGTATATAGGATAAGATTCTTTATATGGTTTTTGAGCACCAGAATGTTTGACGAAACTTGCTGATTATTGCGAGCATTTACGGCTTCAACATCATTTTTCAGTGATTGTGCATAAAGATAAATCAATCCAATCAGAACAAAACCAACCACGAGGGTCACCACATAAAATGTGCGACGATTGCTGTTGGTGCTGATATTGTGCTCTCTATTGATTACTTGCATTAGCTATTAATTCTGTACAATTTCAGCAACAGATAGAATGTCTGGGGATACTTTTAGCCCCAACTCATTCACCACTGACATATTGACCACGACCCCGAATTCCTCCGGTGCATCAATTGATAAGTCTTCGGGTTTTGAACCTGCCAGAATTTTTTCAGCCAGAACGGCGGCCCTTTTCCCTGTTTGTCGATAAGGCACCCCAACACCGATTGCCGCCTTTCCTTCACGCACCGGGTTTTGACCGGAAGAGAAAATCGGCAAGCCCAACTCAACCGCCATAGAGGTAAATTCCTGAGAATAGCTGTTCAATAAAGAGCTTGGCGGGAAATAAATCAACTCCGCACCAGAAGCCTTCAATTTCTTCAATGCTATTTTCAGCGTGCTAAGGGTTTCATCCTTCTCAGTCGTTTTTGCAATAGCCTCAACTAAAATATCAACTCCTGACGCTTTGCCGGCCTGCCTCATGGAATTGATAGAGTTTACGACATTGATTTCATCGCGGTTCTCAATAATGCCCATCTTCTTAAAAGACAAACTTGCAAGCGCGGCTGTAAGTTGCTGTTGTTCGGTCAAGACATATCGAACGCCTGTAACATTGCGTCTGGGGGTGCTGTAATCTTTAACCAGTTTGCTGCGCTGTGGGTTGGTTGGAAACATAAATACAGACGCAATTTCCGTAATATGATTAGAACTATCCGCATTGTCGTAAGTTCCCAAGACACCAACACTGACAGAGGTGCCCCAAGTCACAACCAGATCGGGTTTTGTGGATTTAATATCCTGAACAATGCCCGGCAGTTTGCTTTTGTCTCGTGCAATGTCTTTATGCACCAGCCTATATTTGATGCCACGGGTATCAAGGTATTCCTTGAAACCTTCACACCCCTCTTCAAAGCCACGCCACGTCACCAGATAGATCGTTTTAACCATATCCTCGGCATATAGTTTCCCGACCATGCTCCAACAGACTAAGAAAGCAACAATCATTAAATTGAACTTGCGAGTTATCACTACTTTCTCCTTACTCATTTGTACAAGAAGCATTTCTATTGGACGCTATCACAACCGATAAGTTATTCAAGGTTTAATAGGCAATACAATAAAAGTAACATTTCTTCTAAATTGGATGAGTGAACGACTTTGTCCACTTGGTTTTATTGGAAGCAATCTATGTCAATGGTATTTGGAGCCCGAATGAAAGGTAACTGGGGATGTTAGATGTCAAATTGTGAGCCTAAGTACTAAGCTATTTCAAAGCAGCGAGTTGTTGATTAATGGCATGTTGTGCCCTAGGCGTGTCCCAAAAATGAACAAAGGCCTAGCAGAAAACTGCTAAGCCTTTGAAAATTCTGGTGCCTCCACGCGGACTCGAACTGCGGACCTACTGATTACAAATCAGTTGCTCTACCAACTGAGCTATAGAGGCATATGTGTTGCATCCCTTAGGAAGCGGGCGGAAATTAGCTCAATGGGTTTAAGAGTGCAAGTGCCTTTTTATGCATTTATCGATTTTTTTCATTTTTATGGGTTTGTGCTTTAGCCGCGTTGGCGGGCAATTTCATAGAGGGCAACGGCGGTTGCATTAGATAGGTTCAGGCTTTCAACAGCTTGGGAAATGGGGATTTTTGCCAGAAAGTCACATTTTTCTTTGGTCAGGCGGCGCAGGCCACTGCCTTCTGAGCCCATCACCAGAACCGTTTTGCCTTTCATATCCACCGTAGAGAGCATGGTCTCGGCATAACCATCAAGCCCGACGGACCAGAAGCCTTCTTCTTTTAATTGATCAAGGCTGCGCGACAGGTTGGTGATGCGCAAAAAAGGGATACGTTCAAGCGCACCGCAGGCCGCTTTTGCCATGGCTGGGGTGACTTCAGGGGCATTCTTTTCCGGGATCATCACGCAAGAGGCACCAAAGGCCGCGGCTGAGCGCAAGACTGCGCCAATGTTTTGCGGGTCTGTGGCTTGATCAAGCGCGACCACCAAGGCATTGGGGGTGTCTGCAAGTTCTTCAAGAATATCTTCCAGGTTTTGGCGGGGCAGGGGATCAAGCTGAAGGGCAATGCCTTGATGGACACCGCCGCGACACAAGTCTTCAATTTCACGTCGATCTAAGACTTGCGGGGCAGGGCGATGGCGCTCGGTTGCGTTAAGCGCTTCATCAAGCTCACTGCCATGAGATTTGATAAACTCTTCGCTAACCACAAGCTGATGGCAATTGCGTTTTGGGTTTTGCAAGGCGGCAATCACGGCGTGGCGCCCATAAAGCCACGGCGGGCCTTTGGGCTTGTCGCTATAGTTCTTTTCCGTGGAGTGTTTTGCGATTCCATCATGACGTTTGCCTTGAGGGGCAGCTTTGCGTTTATGTTGGTTTGGACGGCGTTTATTTTGTTTACTCATGGCTTGGAATCTATCGGTTGAAATGGGACAAAACCATAGGCTGAGGCGGCTCAGAAAGAAACAATTATATTTTTTCGCAATATATCTATCTTTTGGCGTTGACAGGGGGGCGTTTTTTCCATATTCCCTCCCGACGCGTCATGTTAATTTGACGGTCCCTTCTCGTGGAGGGATGCCTGAGTGGCTAAAAGGGGCGGACTGTAAATCCGCTGGCTATGCCTACGTTGGTTCGAATCCAACTCCCTCCACCACTTCGGGACTGTTAAATAGCGTGAGGTTACATACTGCAAGAGACCGCGCGGAATAAAGAAAGTAGGCGGGTGTAGCTCAATGGTAGAGCAGCAGCCTTCCAAGCTGAATACGAGGGTTCGATTCCCTTCACCCGCTCCAACTTTTCTTACGTGGTCATTTTTGTGTTTGCTATTTAATTAGATTTCAAGGGCGAAAAATGTCTAAAGAAAAGTTTGACCGTTCAAAACCGCATTGCAACATCGGTACTGTAGGTCACGTTGATCATGGTAAAACAACACTGACTGCTGCGATCACTAAAGTTCTTGCTGAAGTTAGCGGCGGCGAAGCTGTTGATTTTGCAAATATTGATAAAGCACCAGAAGAGCGTGAGCGCGGTATTACAATTTCAACGGCACACGTTGAATATGAAACAGATGCTCGTCACTACGCACACGTAGATTGCCCAGGTCACGCCGATTATGTGAAAAACATGATCACAGGTGCTGCGCAAATGGACGGTGGTATCTTGGTTGTAAACGCAGCTGATGGCCCAATGCCACAGACTCGTGAGCACATCCTACTTGCACGCCAAGTTGGTGTACCTGCTCTTGTTGTTTACATGAACAAAGTTGACCAGGTTGACGACGAAGAGCTTCTTGAGCTCGTTGAAATGGAAATCACTGAGCTTCTCGAAAGCTATGGCTTCGAAGACGTTCCTGTAATTGCTGGTTCTGCATTGGCTGCTCTTGAAGGCCGTGACGATGAAATCGGTAAAGAATCTATTCTTAAGTTGATGGCTGCTGTTGATGAGCATATCCCACAGCCTGAAATGGACACTGCCAAGCCGTTCTTGATGCCGATTGAGGACGTGTTCTCAATTTCTGGTCGCGGTACAGTTGTAACTGGTCGTATTGAGACTGGTATCTCTGTTGTTGGTGACGAAGTTGAGGTTGTTGGTCTGCGCGAAACGCAGAAAACAACAGTTACTGGTATTGAAATGTTCCGCAAGCTTCTTGATGAAGCAAAAGCGGGTGACAATGCTGGTGTTCTTCTTCGTGGTCTGAAACGTGACGACGTTGAGCGTGGTCAGGTTCTGGCTGCTCCGGGTTCTATCAACCCGCACAAGAAATTCACTTGTGAAGTTTACATTCTGACTAAAGAAGAAGGTGGCCGTCACACGCCATTCTTTGCGAACTACCGTCCACAGTTCTACTTCCGTACAACTGACGTAACAGGTTCTATCACTTTGCCTGAAGGCACTGAAATGGTAATGCCGGGCGATAACGTCAAATTGTCTGTTGAACTGCTGGCTGAGATTGCGATGGACGAAGGTCTTCGTTTCGCGATCCGTGAAGGTGGTCGTACAGTAGGCTCTGGTGTGGTTGCATCCATCGAAGAGTAAGCTTCGCAAAGCTTAATAGAAAAGCCTCCTGCCTAAGGGTAGGGGGCTTTTTTGATTCTTGAACGACATGGTGTTTTTACGGGGAAAACAGGCAGAGGAAAAAACTTTGCAAAAAGGTGACATTAGGACTTGCAAGGGGGCGGTGCAGGCGATATAACGAGCCCGCTTTCGCGTTTTAGAGGACGCGGTCGCACTTGAGTTGTCCCTAAAGGGAACACTGTAGGAGTGTAGCTCAGTTGGTAGAGCATCGGTCTCCAAAACCGAGTGCCGGGGGTTCGAGTCCCTCCACTCCTGCCATTTTATTTGACGTATCCGTCACAATTTTAACTTAAGGATTGGATGTCATGGCGAAGTCAGGACCGGCGAAAATTGCCCAAGAGGTTCGTCAAGAAGCAAAGAAGATTACATGGCCAACACGTAAAGAAACGTTTGTTTCTACGGGGATGGTTTTTGTCATGGTTTTCTTGGCCGCGATTTTCTTTTTCCTCATAGATCAGTTGTTATCTACGGCTGTTAAAGCAATCTTTAACTGAGGTAAGACCCATGGCACAAGCACGTTGGTACGTTATCCACGCTTATTCTGGCTTTGAAAACAAGGTTGCTGAATCTATTCTTGAGCAAGCTGAGAAAAAAGGCCTATCAGAATTTTTTGAACAGGTTCTGGTTCCGACTGAAGAAGTCGTTGAAATGCGCCGTGGTAACAAAGTAAACGCAAAACGTAAATTCTTCCCGGGCTATGTTCTGGCAAAGATGCAGTTGACTGACGAAACTTGGAACATGGTGAAGAACACTGCCAAGGTGACTGACTTCTTGGGTGCGCAAGGCAAGCCTGCGCCGATCACAGAAGAAGAAGCCAACCGTATCCTTCATCAGGTTGAAGAAGGTGTGGATCGCCCACGTCCTTCTGTATCCTTCGAAGTTGGCGAAGAAGTTCGCGTTACAGATGGTCCTTTTGCTTCGTTCAACGGCCTTGTCGAAGAAGTCGACGAAGAAAAAGCCCGCCTGAAAGTTTCCGTTTCTATCTTCGGTCGTTCAACGCCGGTAGAGCTGGAATACAACCAGGTTGAAAAATCTTAAAGAATTTCGAGTTTTTGACTCGACAAGAATTCGCTGCGTCTGTATAAGGCGCAGCGTTTTGCTTTTAGGGATAAAAGCGAACATTGCGCGTGGGAGGTAAAGCTAAGCCAGACCACGCACCCAGTAACACTATAAACTGAGGTTTATTATGGCTAAAAAAGTTGCAGGCTACATCAAGCTGCAAATCGCTGCTGGCCAAGCAAACCCGTCCCCACCCGTGGGTCCGGCTTTGGGTCAAGCAGGTCTGAACATTATGGAATTCTGTAAGGCGTTTAACGCTGCGACACAAAAAATGGAACCGGGTACACCGATTCCTGTTGTCATTACAGCTTACCAAGATCGTACGTTCACGTTCGAAACAAAACTTCCACCAGCATCCTTCTACATCAAGAAGAAAATCGGCCTGAAAAAAGGTTCCGGTACAACTGGTCAGGGTTTTGTTGGTAAAATCACCAAAGCTCAACTTGCAGAGATCGCAGAAGAGAAAATTAAAGACATGAATGCCAATACTATTGAGGCAGCTGTCAACTCTTTGGCTGGTTCTGCACGTTCTATGGGCGTTGAGGTAGTGGAGTAGGATCATGGCTAAAGTTGGTAAACGTTTAACTGCCGCTCGCGACGGTTGGGACAAGCTTGCAACATTTGATGCTGCTGCTGCTTCTAAAATCGTGAAAGACGGTGCAAAAGCTAAATTCGACGAAACAATCGAAATCGCTGTAAATCTTGGTGTAGACCCTCGTCACGCTGACCAGATGGTCCGCGGCGTTGTGGCACTGCCACACGGTTCGGGTAAAACCATGCGTGTCGCTGTATTTGCACGTGATGCAAAAGCTGAAGAAGCAACGGCTGCTGGTGCTGACCTCGTTGGTGCTGAAGACCTGATGGAAAAAATTCAGGGCGGCGAGATGGACTTTGACCGTGTGATTGCAACGCCTGACATGATGGCTGTTGTTGGTCGCTTGGGTAAAGTTCTTGGTCCACGTGGCCTGATGCCAAACCCAAAATTGGGTACAGTTACACCAAACGTAACTGAAGCTGTTAAAAACGCAAAAGCTGGTGAAGTTCAGTTCCGCGTTGAAAAAGCTGGTATCGTACACGCTGGTATCGGTAAAGCTTCCTTCTCTGAAGAGCAAATCGCTGAGAACGTTACAGCGTTCATCGGTGCGATTAATAAAGCCAAGCCATCTGGCGCTAAAGGCACATACATGAAGTCTGCAACAGTGTCTTCTACTATGGGCGTTGGCGTTAAGCTTGACATTGCTGCTGTAGTTGGCTAAAAGCCCGCTTCAGAGATTAAGAGATTCTCATGTCCCACTTTGGTGGGGCATGAGTTGATCGAAAGGTGAAAGACCTTTCGTGACTGTCCAAGACTGAAGGTGCAACTTTATAAGTTGTTTAAAATTTGCCTTCACAGACAGAAGTAAAGATTTTGATGCACACTTTCTTGTGGGCCACTCTTAAGTACTTACCTTCTGTGACAATTTGAGACAGTGGAACCGGGCAGGCGAAATGTTTTCGTTTGTTCATTATCCATCGGATATCTGGTTTTTTTAAGCTGGGTATCTAAAGAGTATCGGAGACGACATGAACCGTACCGAGAAAGAAGAACTCGTAGCAGAAATGCGCGACGTGTTCGCAAACAGCTCTACAGTTGTTGTTGCCCACTACAGTGGTTTGACAGTTTCTGAAATGGAAGAGCTGCGTGAGCAAGTCCGTGAAGCTGGTGCAGGTTTCAAGGTTACGAAAAACCGTCTTACAAAACTCGCTCTTGCTGACAGCAAGTTCGAAGGCCTTGGCGAAATGCTATCTGGTCCGACTGCCATTGCGTATTCGGAAGATGCAGTAGCTGCTGCTAAGGCTTCTGTAGCATTTGCTAAGAAAAACGAAAAGCTCGTTATTCTTGGTGGCGCTATGGACGAAACTGCGCTTGACGTCAACGGTGTAAAAGCACTTGCTTCTATGCCTTCTCTTGACGAATTGCGTGGCAAGCTTGTGGGCGTGCTTCAAGCACCTGCTCAGAAACTTGCAGCTGTTTCTCAAGCACCTGCTGGCCAGTTGGCTCGCGTATTTGGTGCTTACGGCAAAAGCGAAGCTTAAGACCGTTTTTAATATTTTATTTCTACAGAAGACTAAAGTTCTAGGAGTTATGAACTATGGCTGATCTAGCTAAATTGGTAGACGAACTATCTACATTGACTGTTATGGAAGCGGCTGAGCTTTCTACTATGCTTGAAGAAAAATGGGGCGTTTCTGCAGCTGCTCCTGTAGCTGTTGCTGCTGTTGCTGGCGCTGCTGGTGGCGAAGCTGCTGAAGAGAAAACTGATTTTGACGTTGTTCTTGAAGCTGCTGGCGACAAGAAAATCAACGTGATTAAAGAAGTTCGCGCTATCACAGGTCTTGGCCTGAAAGAAGCTAAAGAGCTCGTTGAAGGTGCTCCTAAGCCTGTTAAAGAAGGCGTTGCTAAAGACGAAGCTGAAGAACTTAAGAAGAAACTTGAAGAAGCTGGCGCTAAAGTGTCACTCAAGTAATTTCTTTAAGCATTCTTGCTTATCTAAATGCGAAAAAGCGGTTCCCGATTGGGAGCCGCTTTTTTATTGTGAATGAGGAAGCAACCTAATTAATGGCTATTGATGAAGACCTGCTTGTACGCTTCTTGGAATTTCTCAACAAGGGGGAGGGGCGTGTCTTTGCTAAAAGCAATATAGACAGGTTTAGAAACTGCTTCGAGTTTGAGAACTGGAACAAGAGCATCATTGGGCAAGCCAAGTTCTTTGAGGCTTTGTTTGAGGGAATTGATATCAGCCGGGATCATATCAATCCGGTTGGCGAGGATCATTTTCACACCAGCATTTTGCGAGCTGATGGGCCAGAGCTTATAGCCGTTATTAGCAAGGTATTTACCTTTGGCATCTTTTTCCAAAGCACCCGTTCGGTATTTTAGCCCATCCTTGAGTGCTTCAAGTGTAATGTAATTATTTTCCTTTTGGCGAAAGAGGTAAGCCTCCACATTGGCAATTTTGCCAATCCAGTGAAATTTGTCTTCCCGCTCTTTGGTGCGGATCATGGAGAAAATAAGGGTCTTTGGCTTGTTTAAGGCCTGTTTATACGCATTTTTCCATGTGGTCACATGGATACGCGGGCTGAAATCCAGCTGCTTAAATATCTTTTGAGCCTGTGCAACGGAAATACCATGGGGTTTTCCATTTGTCATATAGCTGTAGGGCTTAAAAGAAGAGGTCACGACCGTGATGTCTGTAAAGTCTTCTTGCGCGCTCGTCGCCTCAAAAGGAGTGAAAAGGCATGCAATAAGGGCAATGGCAGCTGTCTTTTTCATTTTTCTTTACCTGCTGGTGGACTACCTAATTTTAGTTTAGCAAGATCAGTTCAAAAACCAAACTGTTCATTTCTATTATCTAATGCATTATTTCCCCTTTACCTTTGGGAAAGCTGTCTATATAAAGCCTTCAACAAATTGCTGGGCTGGGTTGAATCGATGATTCGATCCGGCCCGGCTGTCTTTGTCTGAATTTTGGGGCAAAGGCGACCTCCATCTCTAGCCCGGATAGGCCCCGCCGTGGCCGATAAAGTTAGAGATTTCTTGGAGTTGGCCCTTTTTAGAAGGGCTGTTTTGGACTGATTTTGCATCAAGGGTTCGGCGACCAGCGATGCAATGATTTGTCCAGCCACATTTTATGTACTTGAGGACCCTAATGGCGAATCCGCTAATTAACCGCAAGCGTATCCGTAAGAGCTTCGGTCGTATCCCGACTGTTGCCCCGATGCCGAACCTGATTGAGGTTCAAAAATCCTCCTACGAACATTTCCTACAAGCCAACGTGAAAGCTGACGACCGTATTGATAATGGTCTGCAAGCTGTCTTTAAATCGGTTTTCCCGATTAATGACTTTTCTGAGCGTGGCACGCTGGAATATGTTTCCTATGAATTTGAAGAGCCTAAATACGACGTTGAAGAATGTCAGCAACGTGGCATGACTTATTCTGCCCCGTTGAAAATGACCTTGCGTCTGGTTGTTTGGGACATTGACGAAGATACTGGTGCGCGCTCTGTTCGCGACATTAAAGAACAAGACGTTTACATGGGCGACATGCCGTTCATGACATCTAACGGTACCTTCGTTGTCAATGGTACGGAACGTGTAATCGTTTCTCAAATGCACCGTTCACCTGGTGTCTTCTTTGATCATGATAAAGGGAAAACGCACTCTTCAGGTAAATACCTGTTTGCAGCACGTATCATTCCTTACCGTGGTTCTTGGCTGGACTTTGAATTTGATGCGAAAGACATTCTCTATGTCCGTATTGACCGTCGTCGTAAACTGCCAGTAACAACACTGTTGATGGCCTTGGATAATGCTGAAACAGCTGCCAAGCGCGATGCCGGTGAACATGTGGCTAATGAAGAGCGCGTGGGCATGTCTCCTGAAGACATCCTCGACTTCTTCTATAATACCGTTGAATATACACGCGGCAAAAAAGGCTGGAAAACGGCCTTTGATGCAGAGCGCCTCAAAGGTGTTAAGCTCATGCATGATATGGTCGATGCCAAAACTGGCGAGACCGTTCTAGGCCTTGGTAAAAAAGTGACACCACGTCAAGCTAAGAAGCTGATCGAAGGTGGCCTTGAAGAAATGCTGGTTTCTCAAGAAGAAATGATCGGTAAATTCATTGCATCAGACCTGATCAATGAAAAAACTGGTGAAATCTTCGTTGAAGCTGGTGGTGAATTGACTGCTGAACTTCTGGAAGAACTAGAAGGCGCAGGCATCACTGATCTGCCATTGCTGGCCATTGACCATGTCAATGTCGGCCCGTATATGCGCAACACTTTGTCCGTTGACAAAAACTCAGCACGTGAAGAAGCATTGATCGATATCTATCGTGTCATGCGCCCAGGTGAGCCGCCGACCCTGGATTCTGCTGAAGCTTTGTTTGAAAGCTTGTTCTTTGATCAAGAACGTTACGACCTGTCTGCTGTTGGTCGTGTGAAAATGAACATGCGTCTTGGCTTTGATGATCTGCCAGATACACTTCGCACTTTGCGTCGTGATGACATTCTTGAAGTTCTGCGTATCCTCGTTGAGCTGAAAGACGGTCGTGGCGAGATTGATGATATTGATCACTTGGGCAACCGTCGTGTGCGCTCTGTTGGTGAATTGATGGAAAACCAATACCGTATTGGTCTGCTGCGTATGGAACGTGCGATCAAGGAACGTATGGGTTCTGTTGATATCGATACAGTCATGCCACATGATCTGATCAACGCAAAACCAGCTGCGGCTGCGGTTCGTGAATTCTTCGGCTCTTCGCAGCTGTCACAATTTATGGACCAAACCAACCCGCTTTCTGAAGTGACGCACAAACGTCGCCTTTCAGCGCTTGGACCAGGTGGTTTGACACGTGAGCGTGCTGGCTTTGAAGTACGTGACGTACATACAACTCACTATGGTCGTATCTGTCCGATTGAAACACCTGAAGGCCCGAACATTGGTCTGATCAACTCACTGGCAACTTATGCCCGTGTCAACAAATATGGCTTCATTGAAAGCCCATATCGTAAAGTTGAAGACGGTGTTGTTACTGATGAAGTGATGTATCTTTCTGCCATGCAGGAAGGTCGCTATACAGTGGCTCAAGCCAATGCGAACTTGGATGAGAACAACCGCTTTGTTGATGACCTGATTTCTTGTCGTCAGACAGGTGAATATATCATGGCTCGCCCTGAAGATATTACCCTGATCGACGTTTCACCAAAACAAATGGTATCCGTTGCGGCTGCAATGATCCCGTTCTTGGAAAACGATGACGCCAACCGTGCATTGATGGGTTCCAACATGCAACGTCAGGCCGTTCCCCTTCTTCAAGCTGATGCTCCACTTGTGGGTACTGGCATGGAAGAAATTGTGGCACGTGATTCTGGTGCGGCGATTGTGGCCAAACGTGCGGGTATTATTGATACGGTTGATGCAACACGTATCGTGGTGCGCGCTGAAGGTGATGATGCTTCCACTGTTGGTGTTGACATCTACACCTTGAAGAAATTCAAACGTTCTAACCAAAATACCTGTATCAACCAACGTCCACTCGTAAAAGTTGGCGACCGTGTTGATGTGGGTACAGTTTTGGCAGACGGTCCTTCTACTGACTTGGGTGATCTTGCCTTGGGTCGTAACTGTCTCGTGGCCTTCATGCCATGGAACGGGTATAACTTTGAGGATTCCATCCTTATTTCAGAACGTATCGTACGTGATGACGTCTTTACTTCCATCCACTTGGAAGAATTTGAAGTCATGGCCCGTGATACGAAACTGGGTCAGGAAGAAATCACACGCGATATTCCAAACGTTGGTGAAGAAGCTCTTAAAAACCTCGATGAAGCCGGTATCGTTTACATCGGTGCGGAAGTGAAAGCTTCTGACATTCTGGTTGGTAAAGTCACACCAAAAGGCGAAAGCCCAATGACACCGGAAGAAAAACTTCTGCGTGCCATCTTTGGTGAGAAAGCTTCTGATGTGCGTGATACGTCCCTGCGTATGCCTCCGGGTGCGACAGGTACGGTTGTTGAGGTTCGTGTCTTTAACCGCCGCGGTGTGGAAAAAGACGAGCGTGCCTTGGCGATTGAACGCTCTGAAATCGAACGTCTTGCAAAAGACCGTGATGACGAACGTAAAATCCATGAACGTAACCTTGCAGCGCGTATGAAGTCGACTGTTGTCGGCCAAGTTGCTGTTGCAGGCCCTAACGGCATGGAAACAGGTGTTGCCATCACAGAAGAAATGCTTGATGCCTTTAACCCGGGTCAGTTGATCCATGTTGCGGTTGAAGACGATGGGGTACAAAGTGCTGTTGAATCTTTGAAGAAACACTTCGAAGACGGCATCGCGGCTGTACAAGAGCGTTTTGAAAATAAAGTTGAGAAACTCCAACGTGGTGACGAGCTACCACCGGGCGTGATGAAGATGGTTAAAGTCTTTGTTGCCATTAAGCGTAAGCTGCAACCGGGTGATAAAATGGCCGGTCGTCACGGTAACAAAGGTGTTATCTCACGTATCGTTCCAATCGAAGATATGCCGTACCTTGAAGATGGTACACATGTTGACGTGGTTCTTAACCCATTGGGTGTACCTTCGCGTATGAACGTTGGTCAGATCCTTGAAACTCACTTGGGCTGGGCTGCTGCCGGTCTTGGTCGCCAAATTGGTGAGCAGTTGGATGCGGCTAAACGCTCCGGTGCTTATGATGGTGTTCGTGACAAGCTGAAGTTTGCTTACGGTGATGACATCTATGGTGAATACGTCGAAGAAATGGATGATGGCGAAGTTGATGAACTTGCGGGTAACTTGCGCAAGGGTGTCCCAATGGCCACACCAGTATTTGATGGTGCCACTGAAAAAGAGATCTCCAAACATTTGGAAATGTCTGGTTTCAATACTTCTGGTCAATCCACATTGTATGATGGCCGTACGGGGGATCAATTCCACCGTCAGGTTACAGTGGGTTACATCTACATGCTGAAACTGCACCACTTGGTTGATGACAAACTGCATGCCCGATCAATCGGCCCATACAGCTTGGTTACACAACAGCCTCTGGGTGGTAAAGCCCAGTTCGGTGGGCAGCGCTTCGGTGAGATGGAAGTTTGGGCTCTTGAGGCCTACGGTGCAGCTTACACACTTCAAGAAATGCTCACGGTTAAGTCTGATGACGTTTCTGGTCGTACAAAAGTGTATGAAGCCATCGTTCGCGGTGAAGACTCCTTTGAAGCCGGTATTCCGGAATCCTTCAACGTTCTGGTGAAAGAGCTTCAGGCTCTTGGCCTTAACGTCAACATGAACCAAGGGGATTACTAATATGTCGGAATTGATGAAATTCTTTGGTCAGGTTAGCGGTGCTCAGCAATTCGATAACCTGCAAATCAATATCGCAAGTCCGGAAAAAATCCGTTCTTGGTCTTATGGTGAAATCAAAAAGCCGGAAACGATCAACTATCGTACGTTCAAGCCTGAGCGCGATGGTCTGTTCTGTGCCCGTATTTTTGGTCCGGTAAAAGATTACGAGTGCTTGTGCGGTAAATATAAGCGCATGAAGTACAAAGGCATCGTTTGTGAAAAATGTGGCGTTGAAGTGACATTGACTAAAGTGCGTCGTGAGCGCATGGGTCATATCGAGCTTGCAGCACCTGTTGCTCACATCTGGTTCTTGAAATCTTTGCCATCTCGTATCGGCTTGTTGCTTGATATGACGTTGAAAGATTTGGAACGTGTTCTCTACTTCGAAAACTTCGTTGTTGTTGAACCGGGCCTGACACCGTTGAAGCAGAAAGAACTTCTTTCTGAAGAACAGTATATCAATGCTGTTGAAGAATACGGTCAAGACGCCTTTACAGCCGGCATCGGTGCGGAAGCTATCCGTGACATGCTGTCTGAGATCAATCTTGATGACGAACTTGAAGACTTGCGTGACGAACTTCGTGAAACAAATTCCGAAGCCAAGCGTAAGAAATTTGTTAAACGTCTCAAGTTGGTTGAAGCTTTCTTGGAATCTGGTTCACGTCCAGAGTGGATGATCTTGGAAGTTGTTCCTGTGATCCCACCTGAGCTGCGCCCACTGGTTCCACTTGATGGCGGTCGTTTTGCAACGTCTGATCTGAACGATCTTTATCGTCGTGTGATCAACCGTAACAACCGTTTGAAGCGTTTGATCGAACTGCGCGCACCGGAAATCATCGTACGTAACGAAAAACGTATGTTGCAAGAATCCGTTGATGCGTTGTTTGATAACAGCCGTCGCTCTCGCCCCATTACAGGTGCGAACAAGCGTCCGCTGAAATCACTTTCAGACATGCTTAAAGGTAAGCAAGGTCGTTTCCGTCAAAACCTTCTTGGTAAACGTGTCGATTATTCTGGTCGTTCGGTTATCGTGGTTGGCCCGGAATTGATGCTGCACCAATGTGGTCTGCCAAAGAAAATGGCCTTGGAACTTTTCAAGCCGTTTATCTATGCCAAGCTTGAGCTTTACGGTATGGCAACAACCATTAAGGCTGCCAAGCGTATGGTTGAAAAAGAACGTCCTGAAGTTTGGGATATTCTTGAAGAAGTAATTCGTGAGCATCCGGTTATGTTGAACCGTGCCCCGACACTTCACCGTTTGGGTATCCAAGCGTTTGAACCCACCTTGGTTGAAGGTAAGGCGATCCAGCTTCACCCGCTCGTCTGTACAGCCTTTAACGCTGACTTCGATGGTGACCAGATGGCGGTACACGTACCTCTGTCATTGGAAGCACAGCTTGAAGCACGTGTCTTGATGATGTCTACAAACAACATCTTGCAGCCAGCGAGTGGTAAGCCGATCATCGTGCCGTCTCAGGATATCGTATTGGGTATTTATTACCTCTCTATGGAACTGGACAACGAAAAAGGCGAAGGCATGCAGTTCTCTGGCGTTGGTGAAATTCACCAAGCGCTTGATAACGATGTTGTCAGCCTGCACGCCAAGGTAACTTGTCGTTACCGCACAATCGATGAAAATGGTGATGAAGTTGTTGAACGCGTTGAAACAACACCGGGCCGTATGCTTCTTTCAGAGCTGCTGCCACGCCACATCGAAGTGCCATTCTCTTTGATCAACCGTCTTTTGACGAAGAAAGACGTGTCTAACGTGATCGGTGAAGTTTACCGTCATGTGGGTCAAAAAGAGACTGTGATCTTCTGTGACCGTATCATGGGTCTTGGTTTCAAATGGGCCTGTAAAGCAGGTATCTCGTTTGGTAAAGACGACATGGTTATTCCTGATGCGAAGGCACCATTGGTTGCTGAAACCAAGGAAGCGGTTAAAGAGTTCGAACGTCAGTATATGGACGGTTTGATCACTCAGCGTGAGAAGTACAACAAAGTGGTTGATGCTTGGTCACATTGTAACGATCAGGTGACATCAGAAATGATGACTGAGATCTCTACGATCAAGCCGGGCATTCCTGTTAACTCCGTATACATGATGGCTCACTCTGGTGCGCGTGGTTCTACCGCTCAGATGCGTCAGCTTGGTGGTATGCGTGGTTTGATGGCGAAGCCTTCTGGTGAGATTATCGAACAGCCGATTATTGCGAACTTTAAAGAAGGTTTGAGCGTACTTGAGTACTTCAACTCTTCACACGGTGCGCGTAAAGGTCTTGCCGATACAGCCCTGAAAACAGCGAACTCCGGTTACCTGACACGTCGTCTTGTAGACGTTGCACAAGATTGCATCATCTTTGAAGACGATTGTGGTACGGAAAATGGCCTCACAACCCGCGCCGTAATGGACGGTGGTGATGAGATCGTTTCTCTGTACGAGCGTATCCTTGGTCGTTCTGCTGGTGAAGATATCACACACCCTGATACGGGTGAAGTTCTTCTGCCTGCTGGTTCTTTGATTGAAGAAGTCGAAGCCAAGATGATCGAAGAAGCTGGTGTTGAAACGGTTAAAATCCGCTCAGTACTGACATGTGAAGCTGAAAACGGTGTTTGTGCCACATGTTACGGTCGTGATCTTGCTCGTAACACTAAGGTAAACCGTGGTGAAGCAGTTGGTGTTATCGCTGCCCAATCCATTGGTGAGCCGGGTACACAGCTTACCATGCGTACGTTCCACATTGGTGGTGCGGCGACAGGTGGTGCGGAGCAGAACTCCATTGAAGCAACCCATGACAGTAAAGTGAAACTGGTCAGCTGCCAGACAGTTAAGAACTCCTCTGGTGTGGATACGGTCATGAGCCGTAACACGGAGCTGTTGTTGATTGATAGTGCAGGTAAAGAACGTGCACGTCACCGTATTAACTATGGTACGAAACTATTCGTTACTGAGGCGCAAGCTGTTGAGCGTGGTGCCAAGTTGGCTGAGTGGGATCCGCATACATTGCCGGTTCTTACAGAAGTTAACGGTACGGTTAAGTTCCTTGATCTTGTTGATGGTGTTTCTATTGCCGAACAAACTGATGAAGCCACAGGTATCGCTTCTAAAGTTATCGTTGATTGGAAATCATTGCCTGCAGGTTCTGACCTTGTCCCACGTATCACCATCGTTGATGAAAACGGTGAGTCCCTTCTTATGGCAAACGGTATGGAAGCGACATACTCCATGTCTGTGGACTCCGTTCTTTCCATCCAAGATGGCGACACGGTTCACGCCGGTGACACCTTGGCACGTATTCCTCGTGAATCTGCCAAGACACGTGACATTACCGGTGGTCTGCCACGCGTTGCGGAATTGTTTGAAGCTCGTAAGCCGAAAGATCACGCGATTATCTCTGATATCGATGGTCGTGTTACATTCGGTAAGGACTATAAAAACAAACGTCGTATCGTTGTGACACCTGAAGGTGAAGATGCTGAACCAATGGAATTCTTGGTTCCAAAGGGTAAGCATATTTCCGTTCAGGAAGGTGACTATGTTCGTAAAGGTGACCCATTGATGGATGGTAGCCCGGTTCCACACGATATCCTTCGCGTGAAGGGTGTGGAGGCACTGGCAGAATTCTTGATCGCAGAGATCCAAGAAGTTTACCGTCTGCAAGGGGTTATGATTAACGATAAGCATATCGAAACCATTGCACGCCAAATGCTGCAAAAAATTGAAATCTCCGATCCGGGCGACACAACCTTCTTGGTTGGTGAGCAAGTGGATCGCGTAGAATTCCGTCGTGAAAACAAGAAGGCTGAAGAACGTGGCGATCGTCTCGCTGTGGGCTCTCCGATCCTTCTTGGTATTACGAAGGCCTCTTTGCAGACACAATCCTTCATCTCTGCAGCGTCTTTCCAAGAAACAACTCGCGTCCTTACAGAGGCAGCTGTTTCCGGTAAGAAAGATTACCTGTTGGGTCTGAAAGAAAACGTAATTGTTGGTCGCTTGATCCCTGCGGGTACAGGCGCTTACATGAGCAAAATCCGCCACGTTGCAGCTGAGCGTGATCGTGAAGCAGGTTATGTGCCTGAACACGAACAAGCCGCAGCTGCAGCCGCAGCGGCACAAGCAGAGGCAGAAGCAGCTCACGCAGCCGCACTGCCGGGTGCAGAAGGGGGTGAAGAAGCCTCAGCAGCACCTGCTGAATAAATAAGCTAAACATAGCTTTTAAGACAAAAACCGGATGGGGCTTACTGCTCTGTCCGGTTTTTTTTATGTGTGGGGCGGTAATTTTATTAAAATTAGAAACATCCGAATCTTTCGTTCAGAGGTTGAGCGTTATGTTCTTTCGTATTTATAGGGGGTTATAAAAAAACGCTATAGTAGTATCAGTCACATTTTAGGGTTATTAAATTACAAAAATGAATGTTTTATGGTGCTAAAGTACCTATTTATGTTGAAAAACATTCCACAAAATACGAAAATTTGTATTGTTGGTGATGATCTATTTAAAAGTGCAGGCAAAAACTATTAGAAAATAACATTTTAGTGATTATGTCATAGGGTGAGAAAGACATGATCATAACTTAGAGTGTTTGCTTTTTGCTGATGACTTAAATTAAGAAAAATGAAGAGGGCGGGGGATATATGCAACTCTATGGGAATCCTGAATTAACAGGAAAAGAGCGTTTTTTTGAAAAAGATGAAGTTATCGTGTCTAAGACAGACACAAAAGGCATCATCACTTATGCAAACCGCACCTTTGGTCGATTAGCGGGTATGTCCGCGCAGGCGGCTGTCGGCAAAAACCACAATATTATCCGTCACCCCCATATGCCGCGCTGTGTCTTTAAATTGCTTTGGGATAATATTTCTCAAGGCAATGAGATTTTTGCTTACGTTGTCAATCGTTCGGTAAATGGGGATCATTATTGGGTGCTGGCCCACGTGACACCAAGTTATGGTACTGATGGTCAGATTGTTGGGTATCACAGTAATCGTCGTGTGCCCAATCGCGAGGTTATTGATAGTGCGATCATCCCGCTTTATGACACACTTCTTCAGCTTGAAAAAAGCTATGACTCTCCAAAAGAAGGCATGATGGCAGCTTTAAATAAGGCGGTCGAAGTCATTGGGGGCAGTGGCAAGGAATATAATCACTTCATTATGTCGTTGGGAGAGTAAGATGTTTGGTAATTCTAATCAGATACAAAATGCAATTGCCGAACTCAAGCAAGTGCTTGAAGGTGATTTTGAAGTGCGTGTGACCGATATCCGTGGCGAGACAGGGCTTGATGAATTGCTCTACCTTATTAATGATGTGATTGATCGCAGTGATGCCTTTATGCGGGAATCATCTGCTTGCACCGAACATGTGGCGCACAATAAATATTGGCGCAAGATCGTGACTGACGGGATGCTTGGCGATTATGAAATTGCCAGCCAGAAGGTGAATGCCGCTGTTGATGCTATGTCCCACAAAGTTGATGTTTTTGGTGAGACCTTACTTGAATTTGAAGGTGAAGTTTTGATGGTTGCCGATACGGTGACCGAAACTTCAGAACAGGTAGAAGATGCCGCACGTGGAATGGAACGTGTGGCAGAATGTACGGCAGAGGATTCAACGGCCGTTGCTGCGGCTGCTGAAGAAGCATCTGTTAATGTGCAGACTGTATCGGCAGCCTCTGAAGAACTATCCGCTTCTATTACCGAGATCAGCTCTCAAGTGGGCCATGTCTCACAGATGACATTGGAAGCACAGGATAATAGTCAGGAGATTTCAGGGCAGGTAAAGACCTTGTCTGAAACCTCGAGTGCCATTTCTTCTGTGATTAATCTCATTCGTGATATTTCTGAACAAACCAATATGCTGGCGTTGAACGCAACCATTGAGGCAGCACGTGCTGGTGAAGCCGGCAAAGGCTTTGCTGTTGTGGCAACTGAGGTGAAGAATCTCGCTAAACAGACCTCTGAAGCCACTGATAATATTGAAGAGCAAATCAAGGCCATTCAGTCCGCCACCGTTGTTGCGGTTGATGGGATTGAAAAGATCGTCTCTAAGATTGATTATATTGCACAGGCTAATTCGTCTGTTTCCGCAGCTGTGGAAGAACAATCGGCTGCAACCGCAGAAATTGCCCGCAATATTGAACAGGCAGCTTCAGGCAATAGTGAAGTCAATAGCAAGATTGCGGATGTGGCTGATGGGGCGGCAGAAACCAAAGATGCGGCGCATCTGGTTCAAGGCCAGACCGAAGTTCTCATGAATGAGTCCCGCAAACTCTCAGACGGTATTGACGAGTTTATGACCAAGGCCCGGGCTGTTATATAGTTTCTCTTGACAATTTCGCAAAAATCCATAATATCGCGCGCCTATTGAGTGGTGGAGTCTGTCTTTTTTTTTGTCAGGCTTCACATTGTTGTAACAGGAACGTTATAGCATCCGCGAAATTCAACCGATGTAAGGGGATACCCAAGCATTGGATTTATTGTTTTGAGCGCGCTATAAACGTTGCGAGTGTGTCAAGGAATACACTGCTTATGCCTACTATTAACCAACTGATCCGTAAAAAGCGTAAAGCTAAACCGGTTCGCAACATGGTTCCAGCTATGGAAGCATGTCCTCAAAAACGTGGTGTTTGTACCCGCGTTTATACGACTACCCCTAAGAAGCCTAACTCAGCTTTGCGTAAAGTTGCCCGTGTGCGCTTGACCAATGGCTTTGAAGTTTCTTCTTACATCCCGGGTGAAGGCCACAACTTGCAAGAACACTCTGTCGTGATGATCCGCGGCGGCCGTGTAAAAGATTTGCCTGGTGTTCGCTATCACATCATCCGTGGTGTTCTGGATACACAAGGTCTTCAAGACCGTCGTCAACGTCGTTCGCACTACGGTGCGAAACGTCCTAAGTAAGGGGTTTATATATGTCTCGTAGACGCGCTGCTGAAAAGCGTGTCGTACTTCCTGATGCGAAGTACGGCGATATCGTTCTCACAAAATTCATGAACGGTTTAATGCTTGATGGTCGTAAATCGGCCGCAGAAAAAATTGTTTATACTGCTTTTGATAATATTGAGAAAAAAACAGGTAACGATCCTGTTGCTCAATTCCATGAAGCACTCGAAAATGTTAAGCCTGCTGTAGAAGTTCGCTCTCGCCGTGTTGGTGGTGCGACTTATCAGGTTCCTGTTGAAGTTCGTGCTACTCGCCGTCAGGCGTTGGCTATTCGCTGGATCATTGATGCTACGCGTAACCGCAGTGAAAACACTATGGCTGACCGTTTGACTGGCGAATTGCTGGACGCGGCTCAAAATCGTGGTTCTGCTGTTAAGAAACGCGAAGATACGCACCGTATGGCTGAAGCTAACAAAGCCTTCTCTCACTACCGCTGGTAAGATCGGATCTCCTAAATGGCTGATAAATATCCTTTGGAAAAGTATCGTAACATCGGCATCATGGCACACATTGATGCGGGTAAAACGACAACTACCGAACGTATTCTGTACTACACTGGTAAATCTTATAAGATCGGTGAAGTACACGACGGTAACGCGACTATGGATTGGATGGAGCAAGAGCAAGAGCGTGGTATTACTATTACCTCTGCTGCGACAACTACGTTCTGGCGCGATCACCGTGTAAACATCATTGATACGCCTGGTCACGTTGACTTCACAATTGAAGTTGAACGTTCACTGCGTGTACTTGATGGTGCTGTTTGTGTATTTGACTCCGTAGCCGGTGTTGAACCTCAATCTGAAACTGTATGGCGCCAAGCTGACAAATACGACGTTCCACGTATGTGTTTTGTCAACAAAATGGACCGTATGGGCGCTGACTTCTACCGTTGTGTAGAGATGATCGTTGATCGTCTTGGTGCTGTTCCGCTTGTTACTCAGTTGCCAATCGGCGCTGAAGCTGAATATGCGGGTCACATTGATCTGATCAAAATGAAAGCTGTTGTTTGGGGCGGTGAAGAACTCGGTGCGAAATTCGACTATGTCGATATCCCTGACGACCTTGCTGACAAAGCTGCTGAATATCGTGAGCAACTTATCGAGACTGCTGTTGAGCAAGACGATGCTGCCATGGAAGCTTACCTAGAAGGTAATGAGCCTTCTGAGGAAACTTTGATCGCTTGTATCCGTAAAGGTACAATTGATTTGGCATTCGTTCCTGTTCTTTGTGGTACGGCCTTTAAGAACAAAGGTGTTCAACCACTTCTTGATGCTGTAATCGATTACATGCCAGCTCCGACTGACATTGCTGCGATTAAAGGTGTTGATGCGAAAGACGAGTCGATCGAAATCGAACGTGAAAACTCTGAAGACGCACCATTCTCTGCTCTTGCATTTAAGATCATGAACGATCCGTTCGTTGGCTCTTTGACATTTGCTCGTATTTACTCTGGTAAACTTGATGCCGGTTCTTACGTAACAAACACTGTTAAAGGTAAAAAAGAACGTGTTGGCCGTATGTTGTTGATGCATTCTGCTGAACGTGAAGAAATCAAATCAGCAACTGCTGGTGATATCGTTGCGATCGTTGGTCTTAAAGATACAACAACTGGTGACACGCTTTGTGCTCCTGACTCTCAAGTTATTCTTGAGCGTATGGAATTCCCAGAGCCTGTAATCGAAGTTGCTGTTGAACCTAAGACAAAAGCTGACCAAGAGAAAATGGGTATTGCCCTTGCTCGTTTGGCGGCTGAGGATCCTTCCTTCCGCGTTAAAACTGACCACGAAACGGCTCAGACAATTATCGCTGGTATGGGTGAGCTTCACCTGGACATTCTCGTTGACCGTATGAAACGTGAATTTAAAGTTGAAGCAAACGTTGGTGCACCTCAGGTAGCTTACCGTGAAGCATTCGGTAAAGAAGTTGAAATTGACTACACTCACAAGAAACAATCTGGTGGTTCTGGTCAATACGCTCGCGTACAACTTCGTTTCGGTCCGCTTCCAGAAGATGCTGAATCACAGTTTGAATTCAAAAGCAAAATTGTGGGTGGTAACGTTCCTAAGGAATACATCCCAGGTGTTGAAAAAGGTCTGAAGACTTCTATGGACACTGGTTGTATTGCTGGCTTCCCGGTTGTGGGTCTTAAAGCTGAGTTGTTCGATGGTGCATACCACGATGTTGACTCCAGCGTTCTTGCCTTCGAAATCGCAGCCCGTGCTGCATTCCGTGAAGGTATGAGAGAATCCTCGCCTAAACTTCTTGAGCCTATGATGAAGGTTGAAGTTGTGACGCCTGAAGAATATATGGGTGACATCATTGGTGACTTGAACTCACGTCGTGGTCAAGTTAACTCAATGGATCAACGCGGTATCGCTCGTGTTGTTGACGCTCACGTACCATTGGCAAACATGTTTGGCTATGTGAACAACCTGCGTTCCCTGTCACAGGGTCGTGCACAGTTCACTATGCAGTTCGATCACTACTCAGAAGTGCCGAACAACGTTGCTGAAGAAATTAAAGAAAAGTTGGCTGGTTAATCCAGTCAACTCCTGACTTATTTAAAATTGGAGTTACTTAGTAATGTCTAAAGAAAAGTTTGACCGTTCAAAACCGCATTGCAACATCGGTACTGTAGGTCACGTTGATCATGGTAAAACAACACTGACTGCTGCGATCACTAAAGTTCTTGCTGAAGTTAGCGGCGGCGAAGCTGTTGATTTTGCAAACATCGATAAAGCACCAGAAGAGCGTGAGCGCGGTATTACAATTTCAACGGCACACGTTGAATATGAAACTGAAGCTCGTCACTACGCACACGTAGATTGCCCAGGTCACGCCGATTATGTGAAAAACATGATTACAGGTGCTGCGCAAATGGACGGTGGTATCCTGGTTGTAAACGCAGCTGATGGCCCCATGCCACAGACGCGTGAGCACATCCTGCTTGCACGCCAAGTTGGTGTACCTGCTCTTGTTGTTTACATGAACAAAGTTGACCAAGTTGACGACGAAGAGCTTCTCGAGCTCGTTGAAATGGAAATCACAGAACTTCTCGAAAGCTATGGCTTCGAAGACGTTCCTGTAATTGCTGGTTCTGCATTGGCTGCTCTTGAAGGCCGTGACGACGAAATCGGTAAAGAATCTATTCTTAAGCTGATGGCTGCTGTTGATGAGCATATCCCACAGCCTGAAATGGACACAGCCAAGCCATTCTTGATGCCGATTGAGGACGTGTTCTCAATTTCTGGTCGCGGTACAGTTGTAACGGGTCGTATTGAGACTGGTATCTCTGTTGTTGGTGATGAAGTTGAAGTTGTTGGTCTGCGCGAAACACAGAAAACGACTGTTACTGGTATTGAAATGTTCCGTAAGCTTCTTGATGAAGCAAAAGCGGGTGACAATGCTGGTGTTCTTCTTCGTGGTCTGAAACGTGACGACGTTGAGCGTGGTCAGGTTCTGGCTGCTCCGGGTTCTATCAACCCGCACAAGAAATTCACTTGTGAAGTTTACATTCTGACAAAAGAAGAAGGTGGCCGTCACACGCCATTCTTTGCGAACTACCGTCCACAGTTCTACTTCCGTACAACTGACGTAACTGGTTCTATCACTTTGCCTGAAGGCACTGAAATGGTAATGCCGGGCGATAACGTCAAATTGTCTGTTGAACTGCTGGCTGAGATTGCGATGGACGAAGGTCTTCGTTTCGCGATCCGTGAAGGTGGTCGTACAGTAGGCTCTGGTGTGGTTGCATCCATCGAAGAGTAATTGACCTATAGGTTTTTCGTGTTTTATACGCAAAACCAAAGTCTTTAAAGAAGGCTCCTGCCCATAGGGTAGGGGCCTTTTTTACGTTTGGGCTATCTATTTGAAAAAGAATCAAAAAAAGAGTCACTTTCTCCTTGCATCAAGGGGAGGCTTCCCATATAAACCCTCCATTCGCTCTTTCACCCCATTTAAGGGGTTGAGTACTTCGGGGTTTCCGCAGGTCCATTACGGATTGGGAACGTCGAGGTTTTTTTGTTGTCTGTTTTAGGTAATAAACTCCTATGGAACACCAAAATATCCGCATTCGTCTGAAGGCATTCGATCACCGCGTACTGGATCAGTCCGCTAAAGAGATCGTAAACACTGCTAAACGGACTGGTGCACAGGTAAAGGGTCCAATTCCTCTACCTACTCGTATCGAGCGTTTCACAATTCTGCGTTCTCCTCACGTAAACAAGAAATCACGTGAGCAGTTCGAAACGCGTACCCACAAGCGTCTTTTAGACATTGTGGACCCTACGCCGCAGACTGTGGATGCGCTTATGAAGCTGGACCTTGCGTCCGGCGTTGATGTTGAAATTAAGCTTTAAAGGATTAGCTCAGATGCGATCTGGTCTCATCGCGCAAAAATTGGGTATGACCCGTCTTTTTGCTGAAAACGGCAACCATGTTGGCGTGACAGTATTGAAGGTGGATACTCAAGTAGTAGCGCAGCGTACCGAAGACAAGGATGGCTACACTGCTGTGCAGCTCGGATTTGGTAGCGCCAAGGTCAAGAACGTGAGCAAGCCCATGCGCGGGCACTTCGCCGCTAACAAGGTGGAGCCGAAAGCCAAACTGGCAGAATTCCGCGTGGAACCTGAAGGCCTTATTGAAGTGGGTGCAGAACTTTCTGCTGAACACTTCGTGGTTGGACAATTCGTCGATGTGGCGGGTACTTCAATCGGTAAAGGTTTTGCAGGGGCTATGAAGCGCCACAACTTTGGTGGTCTTCGTGCTTCTCACGGTGTATCAATCTCTCACCGTTCACATGGTTCCACAGGTCAATGTCAGGACCCTGGCCGCGTCTTCAAAGGAAAGAAGATGGCAGGTCATATGGGTGCTAAGCGTGTGACTGTTCAGAACCTCGAAATCGTCGCCACTGATGGCGAGCGTGGTCTTATCATGGTTAAGGGCGGTCTGCCCGGTGCCAAGGGTGGGTACGTTTTGGTGAAGGACGCTGTTAAGCGTGATGCACCAGAAGGTCTTCCATTCCCGGCTGCTGTGAAAACTGCGCCTGTTGCAGAAGCTGCTCCGGCAGAAGCTGCTCCAGAGACGACTGAGGAATAAGTGGCATGAAGTGCGACGTAATTAGTCTTGAAAACAAGAAAGTCGGCGATATCGAGTTGGACGATGCTATCTTTGGCATTGCTCCTCGCGCTGACATTCTACACCGTGTGGTTAACTGGCAGTTGGCACGTCGCCAATCCGGTACACACAAAGTAAAAACACGTGGCGAATTGGCCATCGTTAAAACAAAACCGTTCAAGCAAAAGGGTACCGGTAACGCTCGTCAGGGCTTTAAAGGTGTTACTCAAATGCGCGGCGGTGCGACTGTTCATGGTCCGGTTGTTCGTTCTTACGCACATAACCTGAACAAGAAAGTTCGCAAACTCGGTCTAAAATGCGCTCTGTCTGCAAAAGCTGCTGACGGTGCATTGATCGTTGTTGACGATGCAAAATTCGGGTCCCCGAAAACAAAAGAAGCTGCAGCGACAATGAAAATATTGGAACTGACTTCTGCTTTGTTTATCGACGGTACTGACGTTGACGCCAACTTCCAAAATGCAATTGCTAACCTTCCGGGTATCAATGCATTGCCGAGCCAAGGTGCTAACGTTTACGATATCCTGCGCGCTGACAAATTGGTCTTGACCAAGGGTGCAGTCGAAAAATTGGTGGAGCGCTTGTCATGACAAAATATCTAGCAAGCAAAGTAACCGTTTCTAAAGAACGTGAGTTTGAATTACTGCGTTCGCCGGTTATCACCGAGAAAGCGACTTTGCTGTCAGAGCACAACCAAGTAACTTTCCGCGTTCCTATGGATGCGAACAAAATTGAAGTTCGTAAAGCGGTTGAAAGTGTATTTGGTGTGAAGGTAACTGCGGTTAATACTCTTATCACTAAGGGTAAAGCCAAACGTTTCCGTGGCCGCATGGGACGTCGTTCCGATGTCAAAAAAGCAATCATTACACTCGCCGAAGGTGAGTCTATTGATGTGACGACGGGGGTCTAAACCATGGCTTTGAAAAACTTCAAACCAACGACTCCGGGCCAGCGTAGCTTGGTTCTGGTTGATCGTTCCGATCTTTACAAAGGCAAACCAGTCAAAGCTTTGACTGAAGGCTTGCGTAAGAGCGGTGGCCGTAACAACACAGGTCGTATTACATCCCGCCGTATTGGTGGTGGTCATAAGCGTCGTTATCGCTTCATCGACTTTAAACGTAATGCGAAATTTGATGTTCCGGCAACAGTAGAGCGTCTTGAGTACGATCCAAACCGTACGGCCTTTATTGCTCTTATCCGCTACGAAGACGGGGAACTGTCTTACATTCTCGCTCCGCAACGCCTGCAAGTTGGCGACACTGTTGTGTCTGGTCAGCGCGTTGACGTAAAACCGGGTAACGCGATGCCTATCGCGAACATTCCGGTTGGTACCATCATTCACAACGTTGAGATGAAGCCTGGTAAAGGTGGTCAGATCGCACGTTCTGCTGGTACATACGTTCAGCTCGTTGGTAAAGACCAAGGGTACGCTCAGCTTCGTCTCGGTTCTGGTGAAGTTCGCCTGATCCGCGGTGAGTGCATGGCAACTATCGGCGCTGTATCCAACTCGGATCATCAGAACGTGAAACTTGGTAAGGCCGGTCGTAACCGCTGGCTTGGCAAGCGTCCATCTGTCCGTGGTGTAGCAATGAACCCTGTCGATCACCCACATGGTGGTGGTGAGGGTCGTACTTCAGGTGGTCGTCATCCGGTGACTCCTTGGGGTAAGCCTACTAAGGGTAAGCGCACTCGTAGCAACAAGAAGACGGACGCGCTGATTATGCGCAGCCGTCATAAGAAATAGGAGGCCGGCTCGTGGCTCGTTCCGTATGGAAAGGACCGTTTGTTGACGGCTACCTTCTCACAAAAGCTGAGAAGGCACGTGAGTCCGGTCGCAATGATGTCATTAAGACATGGTCGCGTCGTTCCACTATTCTGCCGCAATTTGTAGGCCTGACATTTGGTGTCTACAACGGTAATAAATTCATCCCTGTATTGGTGACAGAAGACATGATTGGTCACAAGTTCGGTGAGTTCTCACCAACTCGTACTTATTATGGTCATGCTGCCGACAAGAAAGCCAAAAGGAAATAAGTTATGGGTAAGAAAAAGACAGATCGTCGCCTTGCCGATAACGAGGCTATGGCTCGCGCCAAAATGATCCGTATCAGCCCTCAAAAGCTGAATCTGGTCGCTGCTTCAATCCGTGGCAAAAGCGCTTCTGCAGCGGTTGCTGAACTCGCATTTTCTAAACGCCGCGTCGCTAAAGACGTTAAAGCGATCTTGGAATCTGCTATCGCCAACGCAGAAAACAATCACCAGCTTGACGTTGACAACTTGTTTGTCGCTGAAGCTTCTGTAGGTCGCGCTATGGTAATGAAACGCTGGAAAGCACGTGCCCGTGGCCGTGTTGGAAAGATTTTGAAGCCATGGAGCAACATGCGCATCATTCTTCGTGAACGTGAGGAGACAGCATAATGGGTCAGAAGGTAAACCCGATTGGTCTGCGCCTCGGGATCAACCGTACTTGGGAATCCCGTTGGTACGCTGATAAAGGCGATTATGCTGGCAAACTTCACCAAGACCTTGAACTGCGTGAGTTAATTAAGAAAGAACTCGCACAGGCAGGTGTTGCTAAGGTTGTCATCGAACGCCCAGCTAAACGCGCTCGTATTACAATTCACACGGCTCGTCCGGGTGTTGTAATCGGCAAAAAAGGCCAAGACATTGAGAAGTTGCGTCAGCGCCTCTCAAAAATGACTGGCAATGACGTTCGTTTGAACATCGTTGAAATTCGCAAGCCGGAATTGGACGCACAACTTGTTGCTGACTCTATTGCTCAGCAATTGGAACGTCGTGTTTCTTTCCGTCGTGCAATGAAGCGTTCTGTTCAATCTGCCATGCGCCTTGGCGCACTCGGTATTCGTATCAACTGTGCCGGCCGTTTGGGTGGTGCTGAGATCGCGCGTACTGAATGGTATCGTGAAGGCCGTGTTCCGCTGCACACACTACGTGCAAATGTTGATTACGGGACTTCTACAGGTCACACCACTTATGGTGCGTGTGGCGTGAAAGTCTGGATCTTCAAAGGCGAGATCATGGAACACGATCCTATGGCAGTCGAAAATCTTGCTGCTGATGCGCAGCCTGCGGCTCGCTAAGGGAGAGGTTAATCATGTTATTGCCAAAACGTACAAAGTTCCGCAAGCAGCATAAAGGCCGTATTAAAGGCAATGCTAAAGGCGGTAGTACTTTGAACTTCGGGACTTACGGCTTGAAAGCCTTAACTCCTGAGCGTGTAACGTCTCGTCAAATCGAAGCAGCGCGTCGTGCTATGACTCGTCACATGAAACGTGCCGGTCGTGTATGGATCCGCATCTTCCCTGATGTTCCAGTTTCTAAGAAACCTGCCGAAGTCCGTATGGGTAAAGGTAAGGGTTCTCCAGAATTCTGGGCATGTAAAGTGAAGCCGGGCCGTATCATGTTTGAAATCGAAGGTGTTCCTGCTGATGTTGCTAAGCGTGCCATGGAATTGGCCGCCGCAAAATTGCCGGTTCGCACTCGCTTCGTAACCCGTTTGGGTGAAGGAGAATAAGTATGAAGGCTGCAGAAATCCGTTCCAAAAGCTCTGACGAGCTGAAGGATGAACTGTTGAAATTGCGTAAAGAGGCGTTTAACTTGCGCTTCCAGCAAGCCAGCGGTCAATTGGAAAACACAGCTCGTGTCCGTCAGGTGCGTCGCGATATCGCGCGTATCAAGACGGTCATCGGCGAAAAAGCCTAAGGAGCACAGTGATGCCTAAACGTATCCTCCAAGGCGTTGTTGTTAGCGACAAACAAGAAAAGACTGTTGTGGTGAAAGTAGAGCGCCGTTTTAAACACCCGCTCTATAAAAAATTCATCAAGCGCTCTAAAAAGTATGCCGCGCACGACGAGAACAATCAGTTCAAAATTGGTGACTTGGTGAAAATCCAGGAAACCAAACCAATTTCCAAGAATAAAACTTGGGAAGTACTTACCGAGGAAGCTTAAGTCTTTAAGCTTTCTCGACTACTC
This sequence comes from Candidatus Terasakiella magnetica, assembly GCF_900093605.1. NCBI lineage: Bacteria > Pseudomonadati > Pseudomonadota > Alphaproteobacteria > Rhodospirillales > Terasakiellaceae > Terasakiella > Terasakiella magnetica. Next base: position 623,951 of record NZ_FLYE01000001.1, on the reverse strand, counting down.
GGCAGCAAGAAATTTCTTGATAAGTCTTGACTGTTGGTGCCTAAGCGATTAGGTATCGCACCTCATGACATCAAGTGACCTCTTGTATGTCTTAAATAGAGGAAGTCTAAATCATTAGACTTCCTCAATTTCGTGACCAGGATCTAGAAAAAGGAATATTCTATGATTCAGATGCAAACCAACTTGGAAGTAGCGGATAACTCCGGTGCACGCCGAGTGCAGTGCATCAAGGTTCTCGGTGGTTCTAAGCGCCGTTGGGCTTCTGTGGGCGACGTTATCGTCGTTTCTGTTAAAGAAGCTATCCCGCGCGGTCGTGTGAAAAAAGGTGACGTACATCGTGCCGTTATCGTTCGCACTGCCAAGGACATCCGTCGCCCTGATGGCTCTGTAATTCGTTTCGATAAGAACGCTGCTGTTTTGATTAACAAACAGGGTGAACCTATCGGTACTCGTATCTTTGGCCCAGTTACACGCGAACTTCGCGGTCGTAACTACATGAAGATTGTCTCCCTTGCACCGGAGGTACTCTAATATGGCTGCTAAGATCAAAAAAGGCGATAACGTTATCGTTCTGACCGGTAAAGACAAGGGCAAGCAAGGCGAAGTTCTCAGCATTAAAGTTGCTGATGCAAAAGCTGTTGTTCAAGGTATCAACATGGTGAAACGCCATACGAAACCGACCCAGTTTCAAGCCGGTGGTATCGTCGAAAAAGAAGCCGCAATTGCACTTTCTAACATCGCAATTGTTGACCCTAAAGAAGGCAAAGCAACACGCGTTGGCTTCAAAACTCTCGAAGACGGCAAGAAAGTACGCGTTGCGAAACTTTCTGGCGAAGTCATCGACAGCTAAGGGATTGGATAATGGCTCGTCTTAAAGAAGTATATAACTCTACCATCCGTTCTGCGATGAAAGAAGAGTTCGGTTATGCAAATGAAATGCAAATCCCGAAACTCGAAAAAATCGTTGTAAATATGGGTGTTGGTGAAGCTGCTGCTGATAAGAAAAAAATCAACGCAGCTATTTCTGAACTTGAAGCAATTACAGGTCAGAAAGCCGTTAAAACCAAAGCTACTAAATCTATCGCGGGCTTCAAGCTTCGTGAAGGTCAAGTAGTTGGTGCTAAAGTTACGCTTCGTCGTAACCAGATGTTCGAATTCATGGATCGCTTGGTAAACATCGCTTTGCCACGTGTTCGTGACTTTCGTGGTCTGAATGGCAAATCTTTCGATGGTCGTGGCAACTATGCCATGGGTATCAAAGAACAAATCGTATTCCCGGAAATCGACTACGATCAAGTAGACGCTATCCGTGGTATGGACATCGTAATCTGCACAACGGCCGATAATGATGACGAAGCTCGCGCTTTGTTGTCTAAATTCGACATGCCGTTCGCGAAGTAATCGATAGAAGGAAATTTAGTTATGGCTAAAGCAAGTGCTGTCGAAAAGAATAAAAGTCGCGAACGCAAAGTGGCCAAGTACGCTAAAAAACGCGCAGAACTAAAAGCGACCATCATGAACCGTGATCTGTCAGGCGAAGAACGCATGGCTGCTCAGTTCAAGTTGAACGCTATGCCGCGCGATGCGTCTAAAAGCCGTGTTCGTCTACGTTGTGAAGTCACTGGTCGCCCACGTGGTAACTACCGTAAGTTCAAGATGTGTCGTATTAAGTTCCGCGATCTTGCTTCAATTGGTAGCCTGCCTGGCGTTGTTAAGTCCAGCTGGTAAGGAGATACGATAATGTCTATGTCAGATCCCCTAGGGGATATGCTGACCCGTATCCGTAACGGTCAACAAGCTAGCAAAAGCGCTGTAAATGCGCCTGCGTCTAAGCTTCGTGCGAACGTTTTGGATGTTTTAAAACGGGAAGGTTACATTCGTGGTTTCGAAAAAGTTACTGGCGCTGCCGGTTTTGACGAACTACGTATTGAGCTGAAATACTATGATGGCAAACCTGTCATCTCTCAAATCAAACGTGTGTCTACACCGGGTCGCCGTGTGTATTCTGGCGTAAGCGATTTGCCAAAAGTCTTCAACGGCTTGGGTATTTCTATTTTGACTACACCTCGTGGTGTTATGTCTGATGCAGAAGCGCGCGAAGCCAATGTTGGCGGCGAAGTTCTCTGCACAGTATTCTAAGGGAGCATACTATGTCACGTATTGGTAAGCACCCTGTAGAAGTGCCATCTGGTGTTACAGTTACTGTAAACGGTCAAGATGTTGCCGCTAAAGGTAAACTCGGTGAGTTGACGTTCTCTGTAATGGAAGAAATTGTTGTGTCTATGGATGACAACAAAGTAACCGTTGCGCCGAAGAATGACACTCGTCGCGCTCGTCAAATGTGGGCAACAGCCCGCACACGTATTAACAATCTGGTCATTGGTGTGAACGAAGGTTTCTCCAAGGAACTTGAAATCCAAGGCGTTGGTTATCGTGCCGCCGTTAAGGGTTCAAACCTTGAGCTTCAACTTGGTTTCTCCCATGACGTAATCGTGCCGATTCCGTCTGACCTGAAGATTGCTTGCCCATCTCAAACAGAGATCACGATCTCTGGCGCGGATAAACAGAAGGTCGGTCAGATCGCTGCAGAAATCCGTGGCTACCGTCCACCAGAGCCTTACAAAGGCAAAGGTGTACGTTACAAGGGTGAGTACATCCTTCGTAAGGAAGGGAAGAAGAAGTAATGTTAAATTCAAAACAACTTCAGGAACGTCGCAAGTCACGCGTACGTTTCCAAATCCGCAAACGTGCTACTGGTCGTCCACGTTTGTCGGTTTTCCGTTCCAGCAAGCACATTTATGCACAAGTCATTGATGACGCTAATGGCGTTACTCTGGTTGCTGCATCTTCCATTGAGAAAGATCTCAAAGGTAGCTTGAAAACTGGTGCTGACACTGATGCTGCTACCAAAGTTGGTGCTTTGGTTGCTGAGCGTGCAGTTAAAGCCGGTATCAAGGATGTTGTCTTCGATCGTGGTGGCTACCGCTATCATGGGCGTGTGAAAGCTTTGGCTGACGCTGCTCGTGAAGCTGGTCTGTCGTTCTAAAGGAAGAATGAGATATGGCACGTAATCCTAAAGAAAACTCTCGCGGTAAAGGCCGAGGCAAAGATAAGGCTCAGGAAGCAGATTCTGACCTAATCGATAAGCTCGTCGGTATTAACCGTGTCGCTAAGGTGGTCAAAGGTGGCCGTCGTTTCTCATTTGCTGCTATGGTCGTCGTTGGTGACGGTCGTGGTCGTGTCGGTTTCGGCACGGGTAAAGCACGTGAGGTTCCGGAAGCTATCCGTAAGGCAACTGATCAAGCAAAACGTAACATGATCCGCGTTCCGCTTCGCGAAGGTCGTACACTTCACCATGATGTGAAGGGTCACTTCGGCGCAGGTAAAGTTATCCTGCGTGCTGCACCATCTGGTACTGGTATTATCGCCGGTGGCCCAATGCGTGCAGTTTTCGAAACAATGGGCGTACAAGACGTTGTTGCGAAGTCTATGGGTACTCAGAACCCGAACAACATGATTAAAGCTACTTTTGATGCGCTGCAGAATTCATTCTCTCCGCGTTCCATCGCTTCCAAGCGTGGTAAGAAAGTCGGTGAGATCGTGGCGCGTCGGGACTCAGGTGCGGCTGCACAAGCTGCTGCAAAGGAGTAATGAGACATGGCTAAGAAAACCGTTAAAGTGCAACAGGTCGGTAGCCCGATCGGTCGCAAAAAAGATCAACGTGCAACGTTGGTTGGCCTTGGTTTGAACAAAATTAATCGTGTTTCTGAGCTTGAAGATACTCCTTCAGTTCGCGGCATGATTGCTAAAGTTCAGCATCTCGTGGAAATCGTTGAGTAAGGTGTCTTGCACACCTTCCTCTTTTGATAACTTACGAGAAACTTTAAAGGATTTGAAACATGAAACTCAATGAGCTTCGTGACAATGATGGCGCTAGAAAGATTCGCATGCGTGTGGGCCGTGGTCTCGGTTCAGGCAAAGGCAAGACTTCTGGTCGTGGTCAAAAAGGTCAAAAAGCCCGCAACACAGTTGCTGTAGGCTTTGAAGGCGGCCAAATGCCGCTGTATCGTCGCTTGCCGAAGCGTGGCTTTACCAACATGTTCCGCAAGGAATTCGCTGTTGTTAACGTCGGTCGCATTCAAAAAGCGGTTGATGCTGGTAAAATCAAAGCAGGTGATACTGTAAATCTTGAGGTTCTTAAGGCTGCTGGTCTTGTGAACCGTGTTAAGGACGGCGTTCGTCTTCTTAACAAAGGTGAAATCACTGCTAAAGTTACGGTTGAAGTCAATAGTGCTTCTGCTTCTGCAATCGCTGCTGTTGAAAAAGCAGGCGGTTCAGTAACAGTTGACGCTGCTGAGTAAACCTACTTCGATTTTCGGACCAAGTATCTAAGTCCAGGGGACCGTTATGGCATCTGCCGCAGAACAATTAGCTTCTAATATGAACTTCGGTTCTATTGCGAAAGCAGAAGAACTTAAAAAACGTATATGGTTTACGTTAGGGGCTTTGATCGTTTATCGCATTGGCGCTTATATTCCAATTCCGGGGATCGACCCTGTCATTCTGCGTGATATTTTCACGCAGAATGCAGGCGGCATTCTGGGAATGTTTGATATGTTTGCCGGTGGTGCGTTGGGTCGTATGACCATTTTCGCACTAAACATCATGCCGTACATTTCGGCTTCGATCATCATGCAACTGGGGACGGCGGTTTCGCCTAGCCTTGAAGCGATGAAGAAAGAAGGTGAAAGTGGACGCAAGAAAATCACGCAATATACCCGTTATCTAACGGTGGTTATTGCTTCACTTCAAGCTTACGGTATTGCCGTTGGTCTTGAGGGGATGACCTCTAGCGGGGGCACAGCTGTTATTGATCCGGGGTATTTCTTCCGGGCTGCGACTGTTATCACGCTTGTGGGTGGTACCATTTTCTTGATGTGGCTTGGCGAGCAAATCACAGCGCGTGGTATCGGTAACGGTATTTCACTCATTATCTTTGCAGGGATCGTGGCAAACTTGCCAAGTGCACTTGCAGGGACACTGGAACTCGGTCGTACAGGCGCATTGTCTGTTCTCTTGATCGTCTTCCTGTTGGCAATGAGTGTTGGTGTTATCATGTTCATCGTTTACGTTGAACGTGCACAACGCCGCGTCGTTATCCAATATCCAAAACGTCAACGTGGCAATAAAGTATATGGGGGCGAATCTTCCCATATGCCTTTGAAAATCAACACCGCTGGTGTGATCCCGCCAATTTTTGCAAGCTCACTGCTTCTTTTGCCGACAACTGTCATCTCTATGACGGCTGGGCAGGGGCCAGAGTGGTTGCAAAGCGTCGCTGCATGGTTGGGTCGCGGACAGCCTCTGTACATTGGTTTGTACCTTGGTTTGATCGTATTCTTCGCATTCTTCTATACGTCGGTTGTTTTCAACCCGACAGAGACTGCAGAGAACTTACGTAAAAACGGTGGTTATGTACCGGGCATCCGTCCGGGTAAGAATACGGCTCAATATCTTGATAAGATTACAAGTCGTCTGACAGTCATCGGTGCAGCTTATCTGTCTGCTGTCTGTCTATTGCCTGAAATTCTGATTGCGAAATGGCAAGTGCCTTTCTACTTCGGTGGAACCAGCTTGTTGATCGTAGTTACGGTAACATTGGATACGGTGGGTCAAGTGCATTCGCATCTTCTGGCACACCAGTATGAAGGTCTGATTAAGAAGTCTAAACTTAGGGGAAAACGAGGATGAAACTGATTCTGTTAGGTGCTCCGGGTGCTGGTAAAGGTACTCAAGCAAAACGTCTCGAAGAAGCTTATGGTGTTGTACAATTGTCTACAGGTGACATGCTGCGTGCAGAAGTTGCCAGTGGTAGTGAAATTGGTAAAGAACTGAAAGCTGTTATGGAAGCGGGTAACCTCGTGACCGATGAGCTGATCATTTCTATGATTTCAAGCCGTGTAGAACAAGACGACTGTGCCAAGGGCTATATCCTTGACGGTTTCCCACGCACAACAGCGCAGGCTGAAGCTTTGGATGCCATGTTGGCTGATAAAGGTCAGAAGCTGGATAGCGTCATCGAAATGAAAGTTGACGAAGAAGCGCTTGTTGGTCGTATCACTGGTCGTTATACCTGTGCTAAATGTGGCCAAGGGTATCACGACGAGTTCCAAAAGCCTGTTAAAGAAGGCGTTTGTGACAAGTGTGGCGCAACTGAATTTTCGCGTCGTGCCGATGATAATGAAGAAACCGTACGTTCCCGTTTGGAATCTTATCGCGAACAAACAGCTCCAATCGCATCTCATTATGATGCGAAGGGAATGTTAAAAACTGTCGATGGCATGGCTGACATCGATGAAGTTACTGCTCAGCTCAAGGCAATCTTGGGTTAAGTATCGTTTTGAAATTAAGGGGTTGACAGGAAGTTATTTCTTTCTATAGTCACGCCCCTCGGTTTCCGGTAAGTAATTTACTTACCTTTTTTATATTTGGTGTGAGGAGAACCGCTTTGGCGCGTATTGCAGGTGTAAACATCCCAACTCAGAAACGAGTTGTGATTGCACTTACATATATTCACGGAATCGGCCCAACGAAATCACAAGAAATTTGTGAGAAAGTAGGCATTCCGTCTGAGAAGCGTGTAAACGAATTATCTGACGACGACGTCGTTAAAATTCGTGAAACGATTGATGCAGACTACACGGTAGAAGGTGACCTTCGTCGTGAAGTAGCAATGAACATTAAACGTCTGTTAGACTTGAAGTCTTACCGTGGCTTACGTCACCGTAAAGGGCTTCCAGTACGTGGTCAACGTACGAAGTGTAACGCGCGTACTCGCAAAGGGCCTGCGCGTCCTATTGCGGGTAAGAAAAAATAATTCAAGTAGGATAATTGAATTATGGCAAAAGCTAGCAGACAATCTACACGTCGTCGTGAACGCAAGAATATCGTTTCCGGTATTGCACACGTTAACGCAACGTTTAACAACACAATCATCACCATTGCCGATGCTCAAGGTAATGCAATTTCTTGGTCTTCAGCAGGTGCACAAGGATTTAAAGGCTCTCGTAAGTCTACTCCTTATGCGGCTCAGATGGCTGCAGAAGATGCAGGCAAAAAGGCGATGGAACACGGCATGAAGACTCTTGAAGTTCTGGTCAAAGGCCCGGGCTCAGGTCGTGAATCCGCACTGCGCGCATTGAACGCAGTCGGTTTTACAATTACGTCCATTAAAGACGTAACGCCTATTCCGCACAACGGTTGCCGTCCGCGCAAACGTCGTCGCGTTTAAGTCGCCTGTTCAATCAGGTTATTCTTACGCCAGCAACCGGTACCGCTTCAGGTATCGGTTTTCTGGCTTGAATAGCCCCATGATTGGATTCGCAATATTTTTTATACTTGTGTGAGGTCAGGGTTGTGATTCAAAAGAATTGGCAAGAACTCATTAAACCATCCAAGCTTGAAGTGAAATCCGGTGAAGATGATGGCCGTACGGCTGTAATCGTTGCTGAACCACTTGAGCGTGGATTCGGTCTGACTCTTGGTAACGCCATTCGTCGTGTGTTGCTGTCGTCGCTGCAGGGTGCAGCTGTTACTGCAATTCAAATTGATGGTGTTTTGCACGAGTTTTCGTCTGTCGCGGGTGTTCGTGAAGACGTAACTGATATCGTTCTTAACGTTAAAAACATCGCACTTCGTTGCGAGAGTGAAGGCGTTAAGAAAATGCATCTTGAAGCAACTGGTCCTGGTCCTGTGACCGCCGGTATGATCGAGTGCCCTGGTGACATGGAAGTCATGGACCCGGATCTCGTAATCTGCCACTTGGATTCAGATGCGAAAGTAAGCATTGAATTTACTGTTGATACAGGTAAAGGCTACGTGCCTGCTGTTCAAAACCGTCCGGAAGATTCTCCGATCGGTTTGATCCCTGTAGATGCGATCTTCTCACCTGTGAAGAAAGTATCTTACAAGGTGGACAACACACGTGTTGGCCGTGTAACCGATTATGACAAACTGTCTTTGACAGTGACGACTGACGGTTCGGTAACACCTGAAGATGCGGTTGCGCTTGCGGGTCGTATCCTGCAAGACCAGCTGCAGCTCTTCATCAACTTTGACGAGCCAGAAGTGGCTCTGCCAGAGAAGAAAGAAGACGATCTTCCATTCAACAAAAATCTTCTGCGCAAAGTGGACGAACTGGAACTTTCTGTTCGTTCTGCAAACTGCCTGAAAAACGACAACATCATCTACATCGGCGATCTGGTACAGAAAACCGAAGCAGAGATGCTGCGTACGCCTAACTTCGGTCGTAAGTCCCTCAACGAGATCAAAGAAGTTCTCGGTGGTATGGAACTTTCACTGGGTATGGACGTTGATGGCTGGCCGCCGGAGAATATCGAAGATTTGGCAAAACGTCTCGAAGATCCATTTTGATCTGAAAGACAGTTTGTCTAACGGCTACTTTGGATCGCGTTGATCCATCCTTTTCGATCTCGCCCTTATCTTTTTAAAGTTAAGGGCGTGGCGAAAAGTTTTACTTATCGTTCTTGCCTTGCAAGACGAGCTCTATAGGAGATACCGCTATGCGTCACCGTATGTCTGGTCGCAAATTAAACCGTACTAAATCACACCGCCGCGCTTTGTTTGCGAACTTGGCGGTTGCTCTGCTGACACACGAGCAAATCAAAACGACTTTGCCAAAAGCGAAAGATCTACGTTCTGTTGCAGACAAAATGATCACTTTGGGCAAACGTGGCGATCTGCACGCACGTCGTCAGGCTCTTGCTACACTTCGTGATGAAGCTGCAGTACAGAAACTGTTTGACGTACTTGGCCCACGTTACAAAGAACGTAACGGTGGTTATACACGTGTTCTTAAAGCTGGTTTCCGTTTCGGCGATGCTGCTCCGATGGCTTTCATCGAGCTGGTTGATCGTGATGCTGATGCTAAAGGTGCTGCTGATAAAGCGCGCGTAGAAGCAGAACAGGAAGCTGAAGAAGCTGAAGGCGTCGCTGTATAAGCGAGTGTCACACCACATTAAAAGGCGGCTGCCCTATGGTAGCCGCCTTTTTTGTGTGTTAGGGCTTGCGTGGAGGCTTAAATCCGCGCAAATATACCCCACTGACTGCGTCCTTCTGGCGTAGGCTAGATGCCAGACTGAAGTAAGTCTATGGATACTGGATCAAGTCCAGCATGACGGGATTGGAATATGTTTTTTAGAGCTTTCATTATATGTTTGTTTCTCAGCTCATTTGCCCAAGCTGAGATAAAAAAGGTTCCAAGCTCGCGCTATGAGGCGCAGCTTTCTTATGCGCCGCTTGTTAAGTCAGCAGCGCCTGCTGTGGTGAACATCTATACCTCAAAAACGGTGCGCACGCGTTCAACCTCACCTTTGTTTAATGATCCGTTCTTTCGTCGTTTCTTTGGCGATGCTTTTCGCGGTGTCCCCCAAGGCGGTGGGCGCAAGAAAAAGGTGCAAAACTCCCTTGGCTCGGGTGTAATCGTTGAAGCCAATGGCGTGGTGATTACTAATCATCATGTGATTGAAGGTGCAGACGATATCAAAGTCGTGCTTAATGACCGTCGTGAATTTGAAGCCAAGCTTGTTGGCTCAGACAAACGCACTGACCTTGCCATCCTTCAGGTCAATACCGAAGGGGCTCTCTTGCCAACATTGCCACTTGGCAACTCCGATGGGCTTGAGGTCGGTGATCTGGTCCTTGCGATTGGCAACCCCTTTGGGGTGGGTCAAACTGTGACCAGTGGAATTGTCTCAGCCCTTGCGCGCACACAAGTGGGCATTACGGATTATAGCTTTTTCATCCAGACCGATGCGGCTATTAACCCGGGCAACTCCGGTGGGGCGCTTGTGGATATGAATGGGCGACTTATTGGCGTGAACTCTGCAATTTATTCTAAAGGTGGGGGCTCAAACGGGATTGGTTTTGCCATTCCGGTCAACATGGTGCGCTCGGTCCTATCAGGGGTTAGTGAAACAGGTAAAGTCGTGCGCCCCTGGCTTGGCGCAACGGGCCAGCCTATGACGCAAGATTTGGCTTCGTCTTTTAATCTTGCGCGCCCAACAGGGGTGTTGATTGATGAGGTTTATCCGCGTGGTCCTGCTGATGAAGCTGGTCTAAAGCGCGGTGATATCATTTTAAAAATTGATGACCATGTGGTTGATGAGCCCCAAGCTTTACGCTTTAGGCTGGCAACATTGTCCCTTGGTGAGACGGCGAAATTTGAAATTCTGCGCCGTGGGGAGCGCAAAACTTTAACGTTTGAAGCCCTTCCCGCACCAGAAACACCCAAGCGTGATAAATCACGTCTTAAAGGTCATCATCCTTTTGACGGGGCGGTCGTGGTCAATATGTCACCGGCCCTTAATGACGAGATCGGTTGGGATACTATGCAAAGTGGCGTGGCGATTTTAAAGATGGTGCGCGGGAGTACGGTTAATCGTCTTGGCTTTAAACTAGGCGATCGCATTACCGGGATTAATGGGATTGAGGTCAAAACCGTAAAAGACCTGAAATGGGTTTTAAAACGTTTTGATGGTCGCAAAGGGGATTGGCTCATCGGCATTATCCGCAAAGGCAAACGCAGAGAGTTGAAGTTTCGCGGATGAGTTCCTTATTCGAAGATCAGGCCCCAAGGCCGCTCGCTGATAGTTTGCGCCCGACCTGCCTTGAAGAGGTGATCGGGCAGGATCATCTTTTAGCAGAAGAGGGCCCCATTGGGCGTATGGTCTATAACGGGGGGCGTTTGACTTCTATGGTCTTATGGGGGCCGCCGGGCTGTGGTAAGACGACTGTCGCGCGTTTATTAGCTGATAAGACCGATCTCTATTTCGAGCCGCTTTCAGCGATCTTTTCCGGTGTGGCTGATTTAAAAAAAGTTTTTAAAGAAGCCAAGGCCAGACGCGAAGGCGGGCAGGGCACGCTTTTATTTATTGATGAGATTCACCGTTTTAACCGTGCCCAACAAGATGGCTTTTTACCCTATGTGGAAGATGGCACGGTTATTTTAGTTGGAGCAACAACGGAAAATCCCTCTTTTGAACTTAATGCCGCCTTGATGTCGCGCTGTCGAGTGATGGTGCTGAACCGTTTATCTGATGAGGCTTTAGAAGGGCTTTTGCAGCGTGCAGAGGCGGAAAAGAAACGCAGCCTTTCCATGGATATTGAGGCGCGCAGCAGCCTGCGTGCCATGGCAGATGGAGATGGGCGATATCTGCTTAATATGGTTGAAGCAGTTTATGAGCTCCCGGCTGAGACCATGCTAGATATGGCTGGTCTTTCCCAAGTCGTGCAAAAACGCATGCCGATTTATGATAAATCCCAAGAAGGTCATTACAACCTGATCTCGGCTTTGCATAAATCCTTGCGCGGCTCCGATACGGATGCGGCACTATATTGGTTTTCGCGCATGTTAGATGGCGGGGAAGACCCGAAATATATCGCCCGTCGCATGTTGCGCTTTGCCGTGGAAGATATTGGTCTGGCAGACCCCAATGCCATGACACAAGCCTTACAGGCATGGGAAACCTACGAGCGTTTGGGCAGCCCTGAAGGGGAACTTGCCTTGGCACAAGCGCTGATCTATTTGGGTACGGCCCCTAAATCCAATGCGGCCTATACGGCCTATAAACAGGCACGGGCTGCGGCTAAAAAGACTGGCTCACTCATGCCGCCCAAACATATCCTGAACGCGCCAACCAAGATGATGAAAGAGATCGGATACGGCAAAGGCTATCAATATGACCATGATGCAGAGGGTGGTTTTTCCGGTCAGGATTATTTCCCCGATGGGCTTTCGCGCATGGAGTTTTATCAGCCCAAAGATAAAGGGTTTGAGCGCGAACTTTCCAAGCGTCAAGCCTATTGGAATAAGATGAGAAAAGAAAAGAGCTAAGCGTAACTTATTTGTTTTTCAGCAACTCTTTTAGCTCCCCAATCTCACCGCGTAAACCTGCAATTTCCTCTCTGAGGCTTTGAGTGTCTTCATGCACGGTTTCTTCAATTTCTTTGGCTTCAGCCTGATGTTGGCCTTGCATGGCATCCACGATCACACCAATGAACAGGTTGATGACGGCAAAGCTGGTCACCAGAATAAAGGGTACAAAGAACATCCAGGCTTCAGGGTGTACATCCATGATGGGGCGCACAATGCCCATGGACCAGCTTTCAAGCGTCATCACCTGAAATAGGGTATACATGGAAGCGCCAATATCACCAAACCACTCATTAAAGGTCGCAGCATAGAAATTAGTGCTCAGGACAGCTGAGACATAAAAGATCAGGGTGATGAGACCAATGATGGAAAACATCCCCGGAATGGCGGTGATGAGCGCCTGAATAACCGAGCGCATTTGCGGCACCATGGACATAAGGCGCAAGACACGCAAAATACGAAATGAGCGCAAGACAGCCAGCGGGCCGGAAGCCGGAATAATGGCAATGGCAACAACGATGAAATCAAACAGGTTCCAGCCATCTTTAAAAAAGCCAAAGCCACGGCCATAGAGTTTAAGCAGGATTTCAATAACGAAAATGCTCAAGGCCACTTTATCAAGCAGATGGAGGAAACCACCCATTTGCTCCATGACAGCAGGTGATGTTTCCATACCCAAGGTGATGGCATTTATGATAATCACGCCAGTAATGAAGAATTGAATGTTGCGGCTTTCAATCCAGTTTGCGATACGCGTGCGGTTATCCATTTTCAAATCCTGTAAAAAGGTTGTTCTTGCGATGCACAAAATAATCTGCATTGGGCTTTCAATCAAGGTGTTGATTGGGGTACACTCAGGCAAATTGAAGTTAAGGGTCAAAGGGCGTTTCGAAAAATGTCGGTTACAACAGTTCTTTATGTTGCTTTAGGTGGCGCAATTGGCGCTGTTGGGCGTTTTGCTGTTGTTTCCATGGTGGGCCATTGGGCGCATGGGGCGGGCTCGAACTTTCCTTATGGGACCATGGTGGTTAATATCCTTGGCTCCTTTATCCTTGGCGCGTTAATTGAGCTTTCAGCCCTTGCCTGGTCGCCTAGTCCTGAAATTCGCGCCATGCTGGTGGTTGGGATGCTGGGGGCCTTTACCACATTTTCTACATTCTCCTTAGATGTTGTTACCATGGCAACGCGCGGGGCATGGGGCCATGTGGCGCTTTATATGGGGTTATCTGTTGCATTGTCGGTTCTAGCACTCTATATGGGCATGCAAACGCTCAAAGCTCTTCTGCATTAAGATTGGATCAAGCCTATGTCAGGTGTTAAGCAAGTCACCGTTTCTGCCGATGATGACGATATTCGTCTGGACCGTTGGTTTAAGCGCCATTATCCCGAACTGTCTTATGGACGTTTGGAAAAACTGTTGCGCAAAGGCCAGATCCGTCTTGATGGTAAACGGGCAAAATCCAAGCAACGCATTACCAAAGGCCAAGTCGTGCGCGTCCCGCCATTTGGGGATGAGGGGGGCTTGCGCCCGATTGAGAAAAAGGAAGATGTGCATTTAAGTGAGCAGGAAATTGATGAAATTCGCTCATGGGTGCTTTATCGCGATGACGATGTGATTGTCATTAACAAACCAGCAGGCTTGCCGACCCAAGGCGGCACGGGCATTAAGCGCCATCTTGATGGGCTTCTCCACGCCCTTAAATATGAGCGTGCGGATAAGCCGCGCCTGTGCCACCGTCTTGATAAAGATACATCCGGTGTGTTGGTGCTCGCGCGTTCTGCCAATGTGGCGGCTCAATTAACCAAATCCTTTAAGACCAAAGATGCGCGCAAACTTTATTGGGCGCTTACGGTTAAGGTGCCTAATCCGCGTGATGGTAAAGTCTTTCAACCTATTGCGAAATATCACAGCCACCATGGTGAGCGTATGGTGATTGATGCCGATGAGGGTAAAGATGCCCGCACCATGTATCGCACCATTGAAAGTACCGGTAATGTGGCGGCATGGGTGGCGCTTGAGCCTTTAACCGGACGCACACATCAGCTGCGTGTGCATTGTGCTTATTTGAAAACACCTATTCAAGGTGATGGTAAATATGGTGGGCAGGATGCGTATCTGACTGGCGACGGTGTGAGTAAGAAAATGCACTTACATGCACGTCGCATTCAAATCCCGTCCCCTGATGGTGTTGGGGTGATTGATGTGACAGCACCACTGCCTGAACATATGATCCGCTCGTGGGATTTCTTTGATTTTGATACGGGTATGGAAGAAGCAGACGAGCTGTTTGATCTATCCAAAAAAGTGACCGCGACTTACAAGAACCACGATTAAGCAAAGACGTTTAAACGCCCCTTGCTCATCAGATCAGTGACATAATTAAGGGTGGCGTCTGTTGCATCATTTTCTTTGAGCAGGCTTTGGATTGCACCAAGTGAGCTTGTCTCGCTTGGCTCTGTCTTGGTTTTATCCTTGGAGGCATCATAGGTGACTGTTGTGGTCTCTGTATCATCGCTGTAAGTGGTTGTTTTGGTCGTCCAGCCGCTCTCTGTTGTAGATGTTTCCACATCGACGACTTCTGTGCTGGAGCTTGAGCTTTCGCCACCGCCTGCGCCGCCACCGCTACTGCCTTTGCTCGCACCGCCTGAGGGTGGAGGAGGGGGAGGAGCTGATTGAGCTTGCTCTTCCAGCTCATCTAATGAGGCTGTAATAATATCTGCTTCTTCTTGAGTAAGCTCACCACTTGCCACATCAGAAGCAATTTCTGCATTGATAGACTCGCGCACAGCAATAGGTGATTGGCCTTGAGAACTTTCGACAATTGAGCCGATTTCAGAAGCCGTGTTTTTAGCCTGCTCACTTGAAAGGCCATTGTCTTGAAGCTCGCTAATGAGATAGCTTTGCGGCGAGGGTGGGGCAATGGATGAAATAGACATCATAGGCTCCTTTAAGGAGAGGAAAAATGACTGCGAAAAAGGCGGCTCATTAATTACACGTATGAAGTCCTGAAAACCTTACGAAAAAAATCAATTTTTTTACAGAGTGGGTTCTTGCCTAAAGCCAGCAGGGGCCTCTTCATCTGTATCTGTGATGATTATATTGTCAACGCGCGCCGCTTTTGGGCCGGACCAGCATTTTTCAATCAGTTGGGCAACCAAGTCTTGTTCTCCACTCACAAGGGCTTCAACAGACCTATCAGAGCGGTTTCTTACCCAGCCATTCAGGTTGAGTTCCAAGGCGGTTTCGCGGGTCCATGCGCGATACCACACGCCTTGGACTTTGCCTTTAATGGAAAGGTGAACGGTTTTAATCGCCATATCAGTTTGATCCTGCATTTTGGTATTTTTCTTCAAGAGCTGCATAAGCAGGGGAGAGTTTAAAGCGGGCAATTTCATCCCAGAAACTTTCTGCAAAGTCAGGGTATTGGCGATAGAACTCTTGACTGAAAATCAGGTAATAGGGTTTGGTTTTAATAGGGGGCTCAATCTTTTCAACCTGTTGGCGGTGATGTGGGGTTTGGGCCAGATATTGATCAACCATGCCTTCTAAGTCCGCATAGGATGTAAGGCGCTCGACAATAAGCTTGGTGATGTTTTTTTCTGAATTGCTGGCCTCTTCAACCAAAGCCCCTAATTTTTTAAGATCGCTGCCAATAGAATAGCCTGTTTTAATGCCGATTGTTTTAAGCGAAGATTTAAAGCGCAAGCTTTTACCATCCCAATCAAAGAGCTGCTGGCCTTTTTTGATATAGAGCATATAGCGCTGCACCATGAGGGCGCGAGTTGGGTCAGGTAGGCCTTTTATGCTCAGCGGGTAATGGGAAAAGGCGGCGCGTTCTTTTTTATAGCTTGCATCAAACAGGCCGTTAAGACGGTTGTTTTGCAAATTGAGCAAGCCCCGTTTCCAAGGCATACGTTTAAAATGAACGGGAGTGTTCAGGCGTTTGGCTGTTTGTTGCAGCAACTCAATGGTTAAGCCGGGGTTATCTTGGGGGATCGTTTGCCCCGTTCCCAGATAATAAGGAGGGTTTTCAATATCTTCATAACCGAAAAACAGTACATCAGGCTTTTCATTGGCAGCAATAGCACTGGTGGTTTGCCAGATGCAACACATGATAAAGATAATAAACGCACTGAGGTAGGGCATGTTGTCTTTCTCTCCTTGGAGCGCAACCTTATCACGAAGTATGATGAATGCACAAAAAAAGAGCGGGCAAAATACCCGCTCTTCTTTAATCGGCCCTGTTAAAGCTTGCCTTAATCGTCGCTTTCAAATTCGATGATTTTCTCATCAACAGAAAGAGACCCGCCAGCAGAAGCGTGAATTTTCTTAATGATCACGTCTTTCTCGGCGCGCATGATGTTTTCCATTTTCATGGCTTCAATCACACAAAGTTCTTCACCGGCTTTCACTTCCTGACCTTCTTCAACTGCAACAGAAAGCAGTAGACCCGGCATTGGTGAGAGCAAGAATGCAGACATGTCTGGCGGTGCTTTATACGGCATCAAGTCGTTGAGCTCAGCCTGACGTTTTGTCAGTACCTTAACAGTTGCTTGTGCACCTGCATGGAACAGGCTGTAACCCACAGGCAATGCATCAATCTGAACACAGATTTCTGTGCCATTGATATCTGCAAAGAACAGAGGCTCACCAAATGTCCATTCAGAACGGATGTGAAGCATTGTACCAGAGATATCAACGTCATAGCCATCTGTTGGGTTTGGTGTGACTGTTGCTTCGAACTTCTCGTCATTATATTGAACAACCCATTCGTCGTTCAATTGACGGCCGTAGCCACCTTCCATTTGACCGGAAATCATGACTTCGCGTTCTGCTTCCATACGCTTCATGAAGCAGGCAACAGCCACGAGGTTTTTCGGGTCTTTTTGCGGTACCATGGAGGCATCAAAGCCATCAGGATATTCTTCCGCAATGAAGTTGGTTGTCATTGTACCGTCGATGAAACGTTGTTTAGACATAACAGCGTTTAGGAAGCTGATGTTATGACCAACGCCACGGATGTAATATTCATCCAAGGCGCGTTTCATATTTTCAGTACATTCTGCACGGTCTTTACCCCATGTGATCAATTTAGCGATCATCGGGTCATAGAACATGGAGATTTCGCCACCTTCATACACACCAGTGTCAACGCGAACAGTATCGCTTTCAACAGGTGGGCGGTATTTGATCAGACGACCAGTTGATGGCAAGAAGCCACGGAAGGGGTCTTCTGCATATACACGCGATTCCATAGACCAACCGTTGATACCGATGTCATCTTGCTTGATGGATAGTTCTTGACCATCAGCAACCTTGATCATTTCTTCAACAAGGTCAATACCAGTGATAAGTTCAGTTACCGGGTGTTCTACTTGCAGACGAGTGTTCATCTCAAGGAAATAGAAGTTTTGGTCTTTATCAACGATAAATTCCACAGTACCAGCAGAACGATAGTTAACCGCTTTTGCCAAAGCAACGGCTTCTTCACCCATATTCTTACGTGTTTCAGGCGTAAGGAATGGAGATGGCGCTTCCTCAATTACCTTTTGGTGACGACGCTGAATTGAACATTCACGCTCGTTCAGGTAAAGGGTGTTGCCATGTGTATCGGCCAAAATCTGGATTTCAATGTGACGTGGTTCTTCAATGAATTTCTCAATGAAAACACGGTCATCACCAAATGAAGATACAGCTTCAGAAGTTGCACGTTCAAAGCCATCACGACATTCTGCTTCGTCATAGGCAACGCGCATCCCTTTACCACCACCACCGGCAGAGGCTTTAAGCATGACGGGGTAGCCAATCTTACCAGCGATTTCAACCGCATGGTCCGTATCTTTGATGACTTCAGTGTAACCTGGAACCGTACTTACACCAGCTTTTTGAGCAAGCAGTTTAGACTCGATCTTGTCACCCATTGCTTTAATCGCAAGAGTTTCAGGACCGATGAATTCCACACCGATTTCAGCGAGCGCATCAAAGAAGGCAGGGTTTTCTGAAAGGAAACCATAACCCGGGTGAACCGCTTGGGCGCCCGTGTCTTTGATGGCCTTGATGATGTTTTCCATAACCAGATAAGACTGGTTAGAAGCAGCTGGGCCAATGCAAACAGCTTCGTCAGCCATTTCCACGTGCAGTGCTTCTTTATCCGCTTCGGAATAAACCGCAACGGTCTTGATACCCATTTTACGGGCTGATTTGATTACGCGACATGCAATCTCGCCGCGGTTTGCAATCAGGATTTTATCGAACATGTGTCCGTTTCCTTATACTACTATCTGTTAAAACAAAAAATCGAAGCGAGAGCTTAAAGCGGGATGTTACCGTGCTTACGCTCTGGGTTCTTCAGGTCTTTGTTTTTCAGCATTGCGAGAGATTGACAGATACGACGACGTGTACCGTGAGGCATGATCACATCATCGATAAAGCCACGACCACCAGCCTTGAACGGGTTGGCGAAGTTACGTGCATATTCGTCAGTACGTTCTTGGATCTTATCAGCGTCGCCAATATCTTGACGGAAGATAATTTCCACAGCACCTTTGGCACCCATCACGGCGATTTCCGCAGAAGGCCATGCAAGGTTAACGTCACCGCGCAAGTGCTTGGAGCTCATTACGTCATAAGCGCCACCATAGGCCTTACGTGTAATAATCGTCACTTTTGGTACTGTTGCTTCAGCAAAAGCGTACAGCAGTTTCGCACCATGGGTGATGATACCGTTATATTCTTGGTCTGTACCCGGCATAAAGCCTGGTACGTCAACAAATGTAACCAGTGGAATGTTGAACGCATCACAGAAACGAACAAAACGTGCTGCTTTGATGGAGCTGTCGATGTCGAGACAACCGGCAAGAACCATAGGCTGGTTGGCAACAAAACCAACAGTCTGGCCATTCATGCGACCAAAGCCGATGAGGATGTTCTTGGCATACTCTGGCATGATTTCAAAGAAGTCACCTTCGTCGGTTACTTTCTTGATGAGCTCAAGCATGTCGTATGGCTTGTTGGCATTATCCGGGATCAATGTATCCAAGGATGAATCGTCGCGGTCAGCCGGGTCCGTTGTTGGGCGAACAGGAGGCTGTTCTTTGTTGTTGCTTGGCAAGAAGTCAACGAAGTCGCGCAGCTGCAAGAGCGCATCAACATCATTTTCAAAGGCCAAGTGAGCCACACCGGATTTTGTTGTATGCGTGATCGCACCACCAAGTTCTTCCTGTGTTACTTCTTCGTGCGTAACGGTCTTAACAACGTCAGGACCAGTTACAAACATGAAGGAGCTGTCTTTTACCATAAAGATAAAGTCAGTCATGGCAGGGGAGTAAACCGCACCACCCGCACATGGGCCCATGATCATAGAAATCTGCGGGATCACACCAGAAGCTTCAACATTGCGTTGGAAAACGTCTGCATAACCACCCAAGGAAGCGATACCTTCCTGAATACGTGCGCCACCTGAATCGTTCAAGCCGATACATGGTGCGCCAACTTTCATGGCTTGATCCATGATTTTACAGATTTTCTCAGCGTGTGTTTCAGAAAGTGAACCACCGTAAACTGTGAAATCCTGTGAGAATACGAAAATAAGACGACCGTTTACAGTACCGTAACCAGTTACAACACCGTCACCCGGTGTGTGGTCTTGTTCCATACCGAAGTCTGTGCAACGGTGTTCAACGAACATGTCCCACTCTTCGAAGCTGCCTTCGTCCAAGAAAAGGTCGATTCTTTCACGGGCAGTCAGTTTGCCCTTCTTATGCTGTGAGTCGATACGCTTTTGACCGCCACCAAGACGGGCTTTTGCGCGTTTCTCGTCAAGCATCTGGATAATATCGTGCATCTAAATATGTCCCCTCAGCCCTATTTGGGCATAGATATATTTGGAAGAATGATGACTTCCTGACATATTGAATACCATAATCGAAAAGCCCATGCCAGAAAAAATACGCACTCTAATACCGAATTACCGATTTATTTTAGAGGGTGTATGAAAAGGTATTATTTTTCAACGTGTTGTGTTTTGATTTGTTGGTGAACCATCACGTTTAAGAAGATAATCATTCCTATTGTAAGGATCACATATTCATAAAATGTCACTTGAGAGACGAATGTGCGTGAGAACAGGCCCACACGGTCATGGTCGACAAGGTTGAGAATGCCCTTGCAAAAAGAAAATGCAGCATGGAATCCATATAAATACATAAAGCCTGTCTCAGCAAAATTTCTGTTTTTTGAAAAATTGCGAAAGAAAAGCGTAATGCCAAGGCTGAAGGTACCTGCCACAAACGCAACAACCGCCAAGCGGGCGTTGAGGAAATTATCTTCTACACTCAACAGGGTCATTAAGCCTAAATGCAGTACAAGGAAAATAACCATGACCCAATGGTCTTTAAAGTCATGCCCAAGATAGCGCAAAGCCCCTAGACCAAGCAGGTAATAGCCGACGAACTGGAAGAAATGACCAAATAAGACAGAGGCTAAATAGGCATCATTAAGACGCAGGTAAAGCGAAGAAAGGCTTAGTGAAAAGGAGATAAAACACAGAATCCATTCACGTTGACCCAAAGCCTTGTTAAAGCCTCGCCCTGTAACTACAAGAGATAGGGCACCCAAAAGGCACAATCCCAAGCATATATTTATCAGCAGCAGCATTTTAGCCCGCATCCTTTGTAAAGTGCGAAGACGAGCTTATAGGAAACTCAAAACAGGTCAAGATTGTGTTTTTTATTTGATGTATTAAGAACGCACCAAGGCGAGCCAGTTAACAACGGCCTGTAAGTCTCGTTGAATGACTTCACGGCGGTCCTTGGCTTCCCAATCTTCACCCCAAAGCTCAATCTGATAGGTTTCATCAACTTGAGAATCCTCAAAAGCCTGCTTGGCATTGATGTGGCCTTCAGCAAGGGCAAGGGCGAGAATAAGTGAACCTGTGGAATGGGTCGCACTTGAAAGGCCGGACAGTTCCCAATCATCAAAGGCATGAACAGCAGTTGTGAGCGCTTTTAGGGAGCTTTCAGGCTGTTCAATATGAAGAATGCCTGTTTGTGTTGTTAGCTCAGCATCATATTTTTCTTTGGCCCATTTAATGTAAGGGGTCCAAGCTTTGGCCTGACGCTTTGCCAAATCTTCAGGATCATCCGTCCAATAACAGATCAAATCTGTTTCGCCATATTTGGCAATCTGTTCAATCACCCCGTCGCGCAATTGACCAATGCGGTCCACAGCTGTTGAAGCCAGTGCCATCATGGGCATGGTCAGGGGCTGGATATGTTCTTCTTGAGCATCCCATTCTTTTGCCAACTCATCTGCAAGGGCTTTTGTCGGCAATAAGAAAGACCGTTTAGCCGGGCTTTTAAGCTGGCGTCCATCCAATGTAACGCGATAGCCATCACCATCTTGTTCAACGCCAACAGTTTTATAGAAGCGTTTCAGTGCAGCAGAGGAGTCCATAATGAATAGTCCTAATCAAGGTGGTCCCCCTCTTTATCGTTGTGGCCTATGGCTGAGGACAAAGAGGGGGAGACAAATAAATTTGCCCCTTAATTACCGCTTCCAAACATTTTGAGCAAGCCCCCAACTGGATTTGCTGGTGCTTGTTGTTTTTCTTGTGGGGCGGATTTGCTTGTTGTGGCTGGTTTAGCGGTGGATTTTTTACCCAAGGCCGTTGCACAAGGATCACTATCAGACATGGCTTTATCCGTCAGTCCACTGACTAGTAAAGATAACCCACCTGTTGCCACGGCAGCACCAATGCCCATGGCCGCTTTGGCTGCACCAACCGCATCAACACCAACACCGGGTGAAGAAAGCGGCCCTGTAAGGCGCACCATGCCAGCTAAACCACCGGCATTAATGCCAAGATCGGCGGTATCACCGCGTGGTTCAGGTTTTACCCCTACATCCAATGTTTCTTTTGCCAGATTGACCTGACCGGAGCTGGTGATATTCATCACGTTGGTTTGAACGGCAATTGTGCGCTCAAACTTGGTAACGCCCTTGTTGAAATCAAGATTGACCACCATGCAGGTAAAGGGTGTGAATTCACCAGAGTTGGCGCTTGGCATAAGTTTTTCAAGAACACCTGTAACCAGATCACCGCCCAAGAAATTCACTTTATCGGATTTGATCTTACCATCGCCCACATTAACCAGTGTTTTCCCCTTCAGGCTTGCCATCAGGCCTGCAACAGACTTACCGGATGCCGATAGGTTCAGTTTAACTTGCGTCGCGCCACCATGGATCAGGTCGGTAACGCCTGTTTCTTTTAAGCTGTTCCCAAGGCCCAAGTCTTTACCTGTGAGATTGATTTTAAGCGAAGCAGGCAGTTTGCGCCCATCAAGGTCAACACTGCCGCCAAAGCTACCCCCACCCATGTTAAAGCCGGGTTTCACATTGAGCTTACCGCCATTGAGCTTAATGAGTTTTGAAACATTGTTCAGCGCAAAATCCGCAACTACAAGCTTTTTCGCTTTGTAAGAAATATCGGCATTTACAGCTTTCAGCCCGTCAAGTGCCAGTGGATCAGATGGGAAAATCTTGGCTGGTTTTCCACCTTCTTTTTTAACCGCAGCCGCTGGCGTTTTCGCAGCCGCCTTTTCTTCAGAAGCAGGTGTGACGTCTTTAACGTTTAACAGGTTGGAAGACAGGTCCACATTGATATGCGGTGTCTTGTTGGCAAGATTAACAACCACATCACCAGAAATATCACTTGAACCGATCTTCAGGTTTAGTCCACCCAGCTTATAGCTTTTATCCCCATCAGAAAGGGTCGCTGCCATTTCAAACGGGCCGACTTTACCGACTTTTGCCCCTGCAATTTCTGCAAGGCGGGCAATGTTGTCACTTTTGGCGGATAGGGCAAGGTTGAGACCTTTACCTTTTGCAGGTTCTGCCACCTTACCAGAAATGTTAAAGGTCGCGCCTGCCGCTTTAAGCGCGAGGTTGATATCCAGTGGTTCACCTTCCATCAGGTCTTCAGGGGAACCTAGCTGGCCTGTCAGCTCAATCACATGATTGTTAAAGGAGCCTTTGAATAACAGGTTCAGCGGATCATCAAGGTCTTTAGCAGTGGCTTGCATAGTATCGATAACAATGGAAGTTTCTTCACCTTTTACACCGTCTTTATAGGTGAAACGTGCCTTTTCAATGCGTACTGAATTAACTGCGGGCAGGGGGGCTGAGCCACCCTCGCTGGATTCTTCTTCTGACTTTTCAGCTTCTTTGGCTGTGCCCATCACCCAGTTGCCTTGGCCCTTTTTATCGGTTTCAAGCAGGATGTCAGGTTCAATCAGGGCAAGTTCAACAATGTGAATATCCCCAAACAGCAAGGGGAGGAGCTTCATTTCAGCAGCGAAGCTTTTCAGCTTGACCATTTCAGCGCGCGACCCCCACGAGGCATTTGACAGGCTGACCCCATCAACACGAACTTTAGGCGAGAGCGAGATATCAAGCTGAAGATCACCTGCAATAATTAAATCACGCCCGGTTGCAGCTTTGGCCTGTTTGGTGATCTCTCCTTTATATTGGTTGAAATCAGTGGATTTCAAAATGGCAACCCCGGCGATGATTACGCCAACGAATAGGACGACCACGCCCCCGATGATTAGTTTTAAACGTCCCATGGTTTAACTCTCCATTACCTTGTTGATTGCCTGTTTTAGTTCGCTGTAGTCATGTATGATACAAGCGGCCCCTGCATCCATTAGTTCTTCGGCGTCATGATACCCCCATGAAACGCCAATGGATTTAACATTTGCATTGCCTGCCATATGAATATCGTAAGTCGTATCGCCAATAACAACCGCATTTTTTGCCTCAACCCCTGTTTCGCTGAGCGCTTTTTCCACCATTTCAGGATGTGGCTTGCCCATGGCGCGACAAGCGGTTTGCAAAGTGGCGAACTTATTTTGCAGGTCGTGTGTCTCTAATGTGGGGATAAGCCCGCGCATGGCCTTGCCTGTTGCAACACCCAAAAGCCAGCCATCTGCCTCTAAGTCATCTAATGCTTTTATTGTGCCGTCAAAGAGTGGTTCTTCCACATCACCTGCAAGGCGCATGTCGCGAAAGTGGCTGCGATAGGTTTCTGCCATCTCGTGATGCATGGATTGTGTTTGGTCTTCAAACAGTTGTTCCATAGCAATTTCAAGGGGTAAACCAACGACTCTGCGCACGGAGTCGCGCGATATTTTATCGAATCCATAGGTCGAACAGGTCAGGTCCATGGCATTGATAATCGAATGCTGACTATCCACAAGGGTACCGTCACAGTCGAAAATCGCCAGTTGCAAAGGGCTATTGCTCACTCAACGGGGCTCCTTCATTAAAAAATATTCATTTATTTCAATATTTAGCTTGCACTAAAAGCATTAGGACACAATCATTTTATTAATCCTAATGTTCAATGTCTTCTACAAATGTAGCAAAATGAGGAACATTATGGCAGGGTTTCAAAATGGGAGCTTACCTTCAAAGGTGCGTTCTTTGAGAATGATCAATGAAGAGTAAATGTAAAAGTCTAGGAGGCGAATTTATGAAATTTCTAAAAACAGCTACTGCATTGTGTGCATTGCCATTATTGGCTGCTTGTGCGTCTAACTGGGACGTCGATGGTGCTAAAATGGCCGCAAACGATGGTTCTGCATTCCAAAAAGAACTGCAAAGTGAATATTCTCGCCTTGCTGGTCTTGAGCGTGATGAAGGCGACTGGGCTGATGCAAAACTGTTTGTTGGCAAAGCATTGGCTGCAACAACAGGCGATGTAGAACCACAAATGGTTGCTGATCGTAATATCCCGGCAGACAAAGTTGAAGAACTGGCAGCGGCACGCAACAAACTGACTATGGCTTATGCCATGGGTGGTAAGGTGAAAGCACCAAATGCAGCGGCGCGTGCACAAGCAGGTTATGACTGCTGGATGCAAGAACAAGAAGAAAACTTCCAGCCAGACGATATTGAAGCATGTAAAAAATACTTCATGGCTGGCCTAAACGATATGAGCGGTGAAAAAGCGAAAGCTTCTGATGACATCATCGTTTATTTCGATTTCAACAGCTCTATGCTGACTGATGAGTCTAAAGGCTTGTTGGTTAAGGCCTCTATGATGGGCCGTGGTGCAAATGCTGTAATGGTAACTGGTCATACAGATACCAAAGGTAATGCAGCTTACAACGAGTCATTGGCTTTGACACGTGCACAAGCGGTTTCTGATTTCCTTAAAGCGCATGGCATCATGGGTAAATCTATCCGTGTTGGTGCAAGCGGCGAAAGCATGAACGCTGTGACAACTGGTGATGAAATTGAAGAAGCTCGCAACCGTCGTGTTGTTGTTTCCTTCAAATAAGGTTTCATCCCTTATTGTAAAATAAAAAAGGCGCTGACCGATTATGGTGAGCGCCTTTTTTAATGTCTAGTCTTCCTCAACACCTTCTTCAAAAACCGCATCAAAGCAAGTCATCAGCAGGCTATCGACTTCCTGCATGGTGATCCATGTGCCAAGGTCTTGAAGGGACGTCACGCCATGTTCAGAAATGCCACAAGGGACGATTCCGTTAAAATGGGAAAGGTCTGGTTCCACATTGAGTGAAATCCCGTGGAAGGTGACCCATTTGCGCACGCGCACACCAATGGCACCGATTTTATCTTCTTTGCCCATGCCACGATCAACCCAGATGCCCACACGGCCATCGCGGCGCTCACCTGTGATGTTGAAGGTCGCAAGTGTCTGGATGACCCATTCTTCAAGCTTATGAACGAATTTGCGAATATCGCGCCCGCGTTTGGTTAAATCCAGCATGACATAAGCAATGCGTTGACCGGGGCCATGATAGGTATATTGCCCACCACGTCCAGCGTCATAAACCGGGAAACGCTCAGGATCAATCAAGTCACTTGGGTTGGCGCTGGTCCCCGCGGTATAAAGGGGAGGGTGTTCTAGAAGCCAGATACATTCTGGTGCCTTGCCTTCATTGATTTCTGCAACGCGATTTTCCATGAAAGAAAGAGCTTCTTCATAAGGGACTTCGTCGTCACTAAAACGCCACTCAATGCCATTTCTCATCATTGTTGAAATTTTTTTATTATTCATGCTTGATCTATCTGATTCATTTGTTTATACCCACGTCCACACAAGGTGGTTAACGGTTTTTACCTCAATACACTGTTAACAAATCTTTTGCTACATTTTTGCGCTCGTGGCGGAATTGGTAGACGCGCATCGTTGAGGTCGATGTTCTTAACCGAGTGGAAGTTCGAGTCTTCTCGAGCGCACCAAAATCTTGGGTAAACCGAGGTCAACCTATTGATTATCCCGTGTTTTATTTATGAGACATAGGGGAGGGTTGACCAGATGGTAGACCATAAAAAAATCCCCTTCGCCTTTACCAAGCGAGGGGTTTTTTATTACTCAAGGCGTATACCCAAAGATTTATTGGGTCATCCTTGATGATGGTTCCACATGATGCCCTGCACGTTGATACTGGCTGTTGATCTTGTGGATGGCATGTTGCACCCATCTGTCGTTTTCGTTGTCTAAGAGCCACAAGAGTGCTGCCTGACGATAAGGTTTGATCTGTTTCGCTGAGAAGCTGCCTTGATAAGGTGAGCCATGAGTACTCTTGTCGTCATATCTCATACTCAACCTAGCTTTCTAACCGACTCTAAAACTTGAATGATTATAAAAAATATGTAATTATACCTATGTGCAAGACTGTTTTGAAATTGTCAGGCTTTTCTGTGGGAAGGGTATTTACGTTTGAACTCAGAGTCCCTTTTATGCGGACAGCTGAGGGATTGAAAATGAATAGACTTTAGCTTTCACAGGGTGTTTGACATAGACAATGGTGAGGTTGTCTATGCCGACCTATATGATCAGTCGTGAACAGTGGCAAAAAGAGACTATTGATCATGCCGCTGTTGAAAAAGTGTTAGGGGAAGGCTCCAGTGCCTCTTCTTCTGTAAACTCGTCTACAGACATTGAAGTCGACCTCAATCAGGCAATCTCTTCTACAAATAACCCATTAGAAATAGCTCAAAACACACCTGTTAATACGCGCGTTGGCGAGCCAATTGGAACTGTTGAAAGTATTTCTGGCACTGTATCGGTAACCCATGCCGATGGCAGTTCTGACGTCTTACAAGTCGGCGCTAAAATTTACCAAGGTGACACGATTGAAACCGATGCAACTGGCGGGGTTGGTATAACGCTTGCCGATACCAGTAGTTTCTCCTTGGGAGAAAACTCTGAAATGGTCATGGACGAAATGGTTTATGACCCAGGTAACCAAGACGGACAGGCTGTTTTATCTTTATTAGAAGGCACGGCCAGTTATGTCAGCGGACATATCGCAAAACTTAATCCTGATGCTGTATCTATTAACACACCGGTTGCGACAATTGGTATTCGCGGGACCAAGGTTTTTCTGGAATATGTTGAGGGTCGTTTTCGCGCCATCAACCTTCTGGAAACAACTCTTCAAGGCGAAACCGCAGGTGAGATTGTCATCACCACGCCACAAGGGCGTGTCCTTGGTACCACCAATGAAGCCAATATCGGATGGAGCGTTGCAAGTGGGGATAATACCCTCATTAGCCGCTTCAGCTTGTCGCCCCGTCAGGTTGAAAAACTAACTGAGAAGGTTTTTGAAAACTTACCCCCAAGTCTTGCAGAAAGAGCGATTGAAGCCAAAGCGCTTGAAGATGCAATAAAAGAAGCCGCTGATATTGCAGAACAAGAAGCGCTTGAAGCTGAAAAGGCAGCCTTAGAGGCTGAAACCCAAGCCCAAGAGTTGGAAGAAAAGGCAACTTTGTCTTTAGAAGAAGCAGAAAAGCTTCTGGCTGAACAGCTAGCTGCTGAAGCACAGCTTGAAGCGCTCCAGTTAGAAATACAGCTTCTTATTGAGCAAGGTGCCGATCAGCAACAAATCTTTTTGATGCAACTTGATATTAACAGCTTAAAAAGCACATTGCTCAGGCTGCAAGAAAATGCATCCATAGCACAAAGCTCGGCACAAAGAGCTGAGGAAAGAGCGTTAGATGCCGTGTCGCGCATGTTGGCATTGAAAGAAGAAGCTACCCAAGCTCACACAACAGCTGAAATTACAAAAAATGCTGCGCGCGATGCTTATGAAGTTACAAGAAGCAGCTATGAGCAAGCCGAGCAATATGTCGGTTATCAAGTCAATATCAAGAAAGAGGAAGACGAAACTGAAAATGTTTCAGCCATAGAAAACCCGCCGCCTATTCAGACTGAGGAAATCGTTTCAGCTTTTCGGCCTCATGATGATTTTGAGGTAGAGTTCAACGGTGCTTCTTCCTCAGCAACCACATACCAAAATATCAATATTGTCAGTACGACAACCACCACAACCTCTTTTGCAGATGAAACCATTGAGCTTCAAGAAGACAATGAAGAAGAGACGTCAACAAACCAAAATGATGCCGAAACATCAGCTCCTGCTGTAACATTTAGTGGCATAGGTGTTGATGGGTATCTCAGCGGCGCAACTGTTTTTGTCGATCTTGATAAAGATGGTATTCAAGATGCGAATGAAACCGAAGAAGCCACAACTGATGCGTCCGGTAATTATACATTGACGACATCGGCAACGGATTATGTGATTTCTATGACGGGCGGGACAGACATCGCGACCGGGAAATCATTTTATGGGGTCTTGCAAGCTCCAAGTGGGTCAACCGTTGTCACTCCCTTAACCTCATTGCTGGCAAGTGGCGTTAGTGAAAGCGATTTAAAGACAGCATTTGGGATTGATAGTTCCATTGACCTGACTTCTGTTGACCCGGTCGCAGGGGCAAGTAATGCAGCGATTGCGAAAGTGGCTGCCATTGGGGTTCAGGTTCAAAATACGATTATGCAGGCAGCCTCGGTGCTGGAAGGCGCATCTTCATCCGGCTTGACTGAAAGCGGTGCCTCCGGTGCAATGTTTGATGCGATTGCAAGTTCCATTTCAGGTGACCCTTCCGGGTTTGATATTTCAAACAGCACAAAGCTTCAATCCGTTATTTCAACGGCTGCATCCAGTGTTCTGAGCAGCAGCGATATCACCACAGCAACAAATGCGGCTGCGAATACGGCAAGTATTATCAGCGCCTCCAATACTCAGATTGATACTTACATCAGTCTGGGCGGCTCAGGAAACTCATTACTGACCAGTCTTGCCCAAGTTGCCATTGTGGCTGATGAAGCAGCTGGGAATTTGAAAACAAATGCAGATGATTTAACCGTCTTGGCTAATTTGGCAACGACCTATGGATCGGATAATATTGCCAGCAAGATCGAAGCTGTAACCACAATTGGTAATGTGGATGGCAATGGTTTTAGCACCATTAATAATGCCCCGCAAATTGCCGGTGCTGTTGCTTTATCAACCAATGAAGATACGGCTTTAAACATCACCTCAACCCAACTTTTGGGCCAAGCAAGCGATACCGATACCATGTCAGTGGTGAATTTAACCACCAGCAGCGGCACCTTAACCCAAAATAGCGATGGCAGCTGGACCCTCACACCAGCTGAGAACGCGACAAATGCGATAACACTGAATTATCAAGTCTCAGATGGTTATAAGGGGACTGCTGCAACTGCCAATATCACTGTGAATGCCGTCAATGATACGCCCGTTGCAAATGACGGGGCTGTTGCTTTGGATGAAGGGGCATCCACTTACAGCGCAACTGTTAGCGCAAGTGATGTGGAAGATAGCTCTCTAACCTATAGCCTGACCAGTGTCTCACCAGATGGGCTAAGCTTTAATGCCGATGGTACCTACACATTTAACCCCTCCCACGCCACCTACAATAGTCTCGCCAAAGACGCGACCCAGACAGTGAGCTTCACCTACCAAGCCACGGATGATGACAGTGCAAGTGACACAGGCACTGTCACGATTACGCTCAGCGGGACAAATGATACACCGACGGTTTCCTCCAACGTATCTCTGGATGATGTCGCTTATAAGGAAGATACTGCCTTTAGCCTCACCAAAGCGCAGCTTCTGGCAAATACAAGCGATGCAGATGGGGATACGTTGGATGTGCTGAATGTGTCAGTCACCTCTGGGGGCACCATTGTGGATAATGGTGATGCAACCTGGACAATTACGCCAACGCTGAATTCAACAGCGGATGTGGTCTTGTCTTATACGGTCAGCGATACCAAGGGCGGCACAGTTACCCATGGGGCCGTAATTGATATTGATCCGGTTAATGATGCACCAGTGTTATCATCAATTACCTTGTCCAGTGGGACGGAAGATATTGCATATACCTTAAATGAGAGTGCTTTTCTTGCTTCAAGCGTGGTTTCCGATGTGGAAAATGATAGCCTGAGCGTGAGCAATGTTACGGTCAATCAAGGCAGCGCGGTTGATAATGGCGATAACTGGACCATTACCCCCCCACAAGATTATGAAGGTACAATCGAAGTCACTTACACGATTTCCGATGGCAGCAATTCTGTATCCAATACAACCGACCTGTTGTTTTTAGCAGCCAACGATGCACCGACTGTATCAGATACGCCAGTGGCATTAAGCGGGACAGAAGATACCGCCATAACCATTACCCAGTCACAGCTTCTAACCAGCTATGCCAGTGATGTGGATAACGATACTTTAAGCGTACAAAACCTTGCCACATCTGATGGCGGTACATTGCAGGACAACGGCAATAGCACTTGGACTTACACACCGCTGGACAATGTAAATGGTGCGATTAATTTTACCTTTAAGGTTTCTGATGGCACAACCACAACGGATGGTGCAGCCACATTGACATTGGCTAGCGTGGATGATGCCCCAATAACCAGTGGGACTGCGGTTTTAAGCGCGACGAATGGGCAAAGCCTGTCGATCTCAATTGCTGATTTATTGAATTATGCCAGTGATGTTGAAAACCAGACCCTATCAGTAACCAACTTAAGTGCATCTGCGGGTACGCTTGATGAAGTACGCGATGAGAGCAACAATCTGACAGGATGGACCTATACACCAGCCAGTAGCGGCACAGTCACTTTCAGTTATGGTATTTTCGATGGAACAAATACCACAACGACCACGGCAACGGTAAATGTGGCGCAAGCAGAAAGCAGCAATCAGTCACCCGTAAAAACTAATACGGTAAGCCTTAGTGGTGAAGAAGACGCAGGAAGTGCAGACTATATCACCATCACCAAGACGCAATTACTGGCCAATGCTTCAGACCCCGATGGTGATACACTCTATATTACTGATTTAAGTGCCTCTAGTGGAAGTTTGAGCTTCGATAGCGCCAGCGCAGATTGGCATTTTGTCCCCACAGCCAATAGCACGGCCGATGTTACTTTTACCTATAAAATTAGTGATGGCGCCCTTAGCATAGATCAAACGGCAACATTAAGCTTGTCTGCCCTCAATGATGTACCGACTGTCAGTGATAGCGTTATTCTAAGTGGTGGGCAGGAAGATACGGTTTTGGCCATTACGGCTAATCAACTTCTTGGGAATGCATCTGATGTGGATAGCGGGGATACCCTGTCTATTCAGTCAGATAGCCTGAGCGCGTCAACAGGAAACTTAGTATCCACTGAGGATGGTTGGAACTTTACCCCAACACAAGATAGTACAGATGATGTGACCTTTTCCTATGTGGTAACAGACGGAAATGGGGGAACTGTTAACGCATCGGCAATTGCCTCTTTCTCAGCTGTTAATGATGCACCCTCAGTCAGTGGTGATGTATCTCTAAGCGCAACAGAGGACACAAACCTGACCATCACCAAAACCCAACTTTTATCCAATACGACAGATGTGGATGGCGACACATTGTTGGTTCAAAGTCTGTCCCACAATGGTAATGGGGTTCTGACCTACAATGACGATGATACCTGGACTTATGCCCCAGAAAGCAATTCCACCTCAGGCGTGACGTTCTCCTATAACGTTTATGATGGCACAACAACCACAGCAGCACAGGCCGTTGCCAGTTTTGCCTCAGATGGCACAACGGAAGGGACAAGCGGTATTGATACGTTAAGCGGCACGTCCAGTGCAGATACCCTTGACGGTCTGGCTGGCAATGACACGTTAAATGGCGGGCTGGGCGATGATTATCTCAATGGTGGGGAAGGAGATGACTTTGCCGTTTATTCCGGCAATATGGCAGATTATGAATTTGCCCCGAATTCAGATGGGCTGATGACCATCCGGGATCTAAATACGGGTGATGGTGATGATGGAACGGATGTTCTGGTCTCTATTGAAAATTACATCTTTGCCGACCAAACCTTAACAGGTACCCCTGGTGAAGTGACCGGAACTGATAGCAGCGATAACCTATCTGGCGGTGGCGGCGTTGACCTTGTAAATGCGGGCGATGGTGATGATGTAATCTTCACCCATAATGGTAATGATATTATCAATGCAGGCGGCGGTGCAGATACGGTTTGGGCAGGTAACGGACAAGATACCATTACCGGTGGAGAAGGTGCAGATGTGCTCTATGGTGAGAATGGTAAAGACGTTATTGTTCTAAGTAATGGAGATGTCACCATTGACGGGGGCACCAGTTCGGATACCATTCGCTTGCTGAATGGTGATGATTTTGACCTATCCACAGGCAGTGTCTCCATATCATCAATCGAAACCTTTGATTTATCGACTGATACGGCTGAAAATATTTTAACTTTAAGCTCAACCAATGTTGCCAGCTTCAATACAGCAAAAAGTATCGTCATTGATGGAACCGACAGCGATAAGGTTATTACAAGCGATACAGGCTGGACCCAAGGAGCTACGTCTAATGGGTATACAACATACGATCACACAGCATCCGGAGCGAGCATGCAAATCGGCGAGAATATCGCCGTGACATCGTCTTAGGCTCAGATAACTTGTTTCGATACCCCGTACAGACATATTGAATGCCACTATTTAAATGATGGATAAGCCTTTTGGGCAGGTTGTAATTTGGAATACATTGGTCAGGATGTTGAAGAGGCTGGTGAGCTGTTGGTAAATTACCATCTTGATGTTGTCATTGCTTTGAACTGGCAGTCACACAGCTTCAGCCTATCCATCTTCATACACTTCAACAGCAACACAGAGAAAACTGACCTCCATCTGATTTATAGAGATTATTACTTTCCCTATTAGAGCCTTCATCACCCCATTAATTTGAACCATGGGATAAGACCAAAGGGTAGATTACGGTGAACCTCAGGTCAGCTAAAGTGTTGATATTGCTGGATATCAGTAGTTGATTGACGCCTGTGGTAAGCAACGAGCCTCTGTAGATGGTTCTCGAGCGCACCAAAATCTCACTGCTGAAGAAATTCAGCGGGGATTTTTTTATGCAGGTTCTTTTAGGACGTGGATTTCTTCATCAAGCTGGTGATTGATCTCAGTGATGAGTTCCACCCAGTTGAGAGGCTTGATCACCACGCTGTTCATCCCGGCTTGCAGGTAAGTCTCAACATTGTCTTTCATGGCGTCCGCTGTCACAGCAAGGATGCAGATATCGTTTTTAGGTGCGGGCATTTGACGAATGATTTGGGTTGCCTCAATGCCATCCATTTCAGGCATGCGCACATCCATCAATATAATATCGAATTCCTCTTGCTCATAAGCCTCAACCGCCTTGGCGCCATTATCGGCGACAGACACCTCATGACCGTAGGCGGCTAAAAAGTTTTTAATGAGCAGCTGGTTGACACGATTGTCTTCTGCCAGAAGAATCTTTAAGGACTTTTGAGCCTTATAATCCTTGGCCGTAGCATTTGCCTTTTGTTCCGGTAGCGCTGTCTCTTTGGCTTTTTCATAGGGCAGGGTGAAGGTAAAGGTGCTTCCCTTTCCCAATTGGCTATGGGCCGTAATTTCACCGCCCAGAAGCTCAATAAGATGCTTGCTGATGGCAAGACCAAGGCCTGTGCCTTCAAACTTTCTGGAAATTGAGGCATCGGCTTGGGTAAACTCATTAAACAGGCAGTCTAATGTTTCCTCATTCATCCCAATGCCGCTATCTGTAATGGTAAACTTCACATAGGGCTTGTTGTTATCAGGGCTGATATTTTCACAGGCAATACTGACTTTACCTTCTCTCGTGAATTTATAAGCATTGCCAAGCAGGTTGGTTAGAATTTGTTTTAACTTTGTCGGATCAGATGTGATCGCCTTTGGGATTGCCTTATCAAAGGTGAGTTCACTATCCAGTGGGGTGTCGGTTGATCTGGTCTTTTCAAACATTCCGACGATATCACCAACAAGTTGGTGCAGGTTGAAATCAATTTGTTCAACCTCCATCTTACCAGCTTCAAGCTTGGACATATCGAGAATATCATTGAGCAAATTGAGCAAAGAGGAACCAGAGGACCTGATCTTTATAATCTTGTCTTTGGCTTCATCAGGGATATCGTCTTTCAAGATCAATTCTGCAAAGCCAAGGATACCTGTCATGGGGGTGCGTAATTCATGGCTCATAGAGGCAAGGAACTCAGACTTTGCTTTATTGGCGACTTCGGCATTGGATTTCGCTTTGGCAAGGTTGTTGGTATAGCCCCTGATGTCACTTTGTGCGCGGCCCAAGATGACAAAGTAAATGATAAAGACAACTGCACCGCCCAATAGGCTGGCAATTGTCGTCTGTTTTATAGACTCTGAAAACTCTGCCGTTTCTGCAGTGATATCTTGCATGACAAACAGCTGACCTACTTTATTTTGCCCATAGTCCTTTAAAGGCAGGACCTGCATTAAAAGCTCGCTGTTTTGTCCTGTGAAGTGTCGCGCTTGTGAGGTTTGAACGTTAGAGTGAGTGGTGCGAATAAACTCTTTAACAGGCCTGTTCAGCTCTACATTTTGTTTACCAACGATCACAAGGTCGTCAAAATCATCCCAACTGACGGTATAATCAACAAAGTTCTGACCGACTTGCCAATCAAACTTATTGAGGATTTCTTTTTTGATGGTGGCAATCAGGCCAAGGTCATAACGCTGGGCAATGTCGCGCGTGATATGATCAATTTCTTCACCAATTTCAACATAGCCGATGAGGGTGCCATTTTGATACCACGGCATAACGGCGCGCAAGGTAAAGGTGCCGAACTTCCCAAGCTCCAGACCATGGGAAAAACCACCTGTTTTTTCGCTATTGAGCAAAGTGAGGCGATCAATCGTATCGCTATGACGGTCTTTTTGGTGAACGCGGAGGAAGGTTTTGCGATCGGGTGTAATGAAATAGAAATGGGTGATCTGGTGGTTTTTTCTCAGCCGTTTAAAAATAGGTTGGCTTAATTGAAAGAGGGTTTGGAAGTCCTTTTCAACAAAACGGGCACGTATATCGTTATTTTCTAAAATGCTATGGAGAGCCACGTGCATTAAATGCACATCACTTTCAATACTTTGTTTATATTGGCTTTCTACTTGTTTTAGGGTGGTCTCAAACGAGCTTGTAAGCAGCTTTTCCTCACGGATATAGCTTGAGCCAATGAACAGGCCGACGACGACTAACAAGATCAAGGTGAAAGGCGCGAGAATCGCAAGCCTTAAACGCCGTGTCGTGAAAAAAAACATTATGCCCCTCAACATACTCTTTTGATAAAGTCCATATTACATATGAGGGCATTAATAAAAAAGCCTAAAAGCTCGGCTGCGGTTATTACTTAGCGGGCGGGGAGCCTGCGTCGTTTTTTTATTGTGTTTTTTTATAATAAATCTATTGTTGGCACATAGACCCGAAAAAAAACGGGCAGCAAAGAAACGTCCTTCTTGCAAATCAACACCTTATAGATCAAAACAAAAGGGTGGTTTGTGGGAATCTTCATGCTCTTGTAGGAGAGGAAAGCATGAAGACTTAAAATATATATATAATTCGAATCGCTGTCGAAATTTGGCCGATCTAAAGGCCATAGCCAACACAAAGGGGACGAGTGCATGGCAGAAGAAGAAATGAAAGATACTGAAGCTAAATTCCGTGAAGGGGCGTTGGAATATCACCGCAACCCGGTTCCCGGTAAGATCAGTGTCACCGCAACAAAACCATTGGCAAACCAACGCGACCTTGCACTGGCCTATTCGCCCGGTGTGGCTTTTGCCTGTGAAGAAATTGTGCGCGATGAAAATGAAGCCGCCAATATGACTGCCCGTGGCAATCTGGTTGGTGTTATTTCAAATGGTACAGCCGTACTTGGCCTTGGTGCTATTGGCCCGCTTGCCTCTAAACCCGTGATGGAAGGTAAGGGCGTTCTCTTTAAAAAGTTTGCCGGTATTGATGTGTTTGATATCGAAATTGAAGAACGCGACCCGCATAAACTGGTTGAGATTATTAAATCGCTTGAGCCCACATTTGGCGGCATTAACCTTGAAGATATCAAGGCACCGGAATGTTTTACGGTTGAGCGTGAACTTAAAGAACAATGCAACATCCCTGTTTTTCATGATGATCAACATGGTACTGCTATCATCGTGGGCGCTGCGATTAAAAACGCCCTGCGTGTGGTTGGAAAAGACATTAAAAACGTCAAGCTCGTGGCATCTGGCGCGGGGGCTGCGGCTCTGTCTTGCTTGAATGTTTTAAAACATATGGGCTTGCCTTCTGAAAATATCATTGTGACGGATATTGTTGGTGTTGTGTATAAAGGCCGCACCGAAGAAATGGATGAGTTCAAGGAAATCTTTGCACAGGAAACAGACCTGCGCACCTTGGATGACGCCATTGATGGCGCGGATATCTTCCTTGGTCTTTCTGCACCGCGTGTGTTGAAACAGGATATGGTCAAGAAAATGGGTGATCAACCGATCATCTTTGCCTTGGCAAACCCAGAGCCTGAAATTCGCCCAGAGCTTGCCAAAGAAGTTCGCCCTGATTGCATTATGGCAACGGGCCGTTCTGATTATCCAAACCAGGTGAACAACGTTCTTTGTTTCCCATATATTTTCCGTGGTGCGCTGGATGTGGGTGCAACAACCATTAATGCGGAAATGAAAATGGCCTGTGTGGAAGCCTTGGCAGAACTTGCCATGGCAGAAGCTGATGAGCGTGTTACAAAGGCTTATGGGGAAGAAAACCTCCGTTTTGGCCCAGAATATCTCATTCCTAAACCGTTTGATCCGCGCCTGATTTTGAATGTGACTTTGGCGGTTGCCAAGGCGGCGATGGATAGCGGCGTTGCCACACGTCCAATTCATGATTTTAATGCCTATCGTGAAAAACTGTCCCAGTTTGTCTATCGCTCAGGCATGACCATGAAGCCTGTGTTTGAGCAGGCCAAACGTAATCCGAAAAAGATTGTCTATGTTGAAGGCGAAGACGAACGTGTGTTGCGTGCGGTGCAGATTGTGGTGGATGATGGCATTGCCAAGCCGATCTTGATCGGTCGTCGCGAGGCGATTGAAAATAAGATTGAGACCCTTGGTCTGCGCTTAAAAGTCGATCAGGATGTGGAAGTGGTCGAGATCATGCGTGATCCACGTTACCATAATTATGCTGATTATTATCACCGCCTGATGGGCCGCAGCGGGGTGTCGCCAAAAGCTGCCCTTGGCTTGGTGCGTTCACGCCCGACAATTGTGGGCTCACTGATGCTGCGCCGGGGTGAAGTTGATGCCATGGTTTGTGGCACGACAGGGCGTTATTTCAAACATTTACAGGAAGTGACCAATCTTATTGGTCTGCGCAAAGGCCAGTCTGTTTTGGCTGCTATGAACCTGTTGATTACTGATAATGACACGTTGTTCCTGTGTGATACATATGTGAACTATAACCCATCAGCA
The DNA here is from genome assembly GCF_900093605.1 of Candidatus Terasakiella magnetica. Taxonomy (NCBI): domain Bacteria; kingdom Pseudomonadati; phylum Pseudomonadota; class Alphaproteobacteria; order Rhodospirillales; family Terasakiellaceae; genus Terasakiella; species Terasakiella magnetica. Next base: position 586,240 of record NZ_FLYE01000001.1, on the reverse strand, counting down.
GAAGAACTGGCTGAGATTACCCTCATGGCGGCTGAAGAGGTTCGCCGTTTCGGGATCACGCCAAAAGTGGCGCTGGTGTCTCATTCAAACTTCGGTAACCGTGATTCTGAATCCTCTATCAAAATGCGCCGCGTGCGTGAATTAGTGTTGGAGCAGGACCCAGAGCTCGAGATTGAAGGCGAGATGCATACGGATGCGGCGTTGTCTGAACAGCTTCGTAACAATATCTTCCCTAATTCGCGCTTGCGTGGATCAGCGAACCTGTTGATTATGCCAAACTTGGATGCGGCGAACATTTCCTTTAACCTGATGAAAATGACGGCTGACGGCCTGCCTGTTGGTCCGATCTTGTTGGGTGCGGATAAACCTGCTCATATCCTGTCTCCATCTGCTACGGTTCGCGCTGTGGTGAATGTAAGTGCGGTTGCGGTTGTGGATGCCCAAATCCACGCTGGTGAAGCGGAGTAAGTTTCGCGTGAGTGATTTGCCTGAACAGCAAGTGGTTGAAGAACCCGAAGCCCAGACTCAAGTTGATATTGAGCAAGGGGATGCTTTTGGTTTTGGTGACGAGCATGTCAACCAAGTCCGAGACCACTTGCGTTCAGACAATAAAGAAGCGATCAAAGGGCTTTTTGAGGACCTGCATTATGCCGATGTGGCAGATGTGGTGCAGCAACTTAAGCCCGATGATCGAAGCAATGTTCTCAAGATTGTTGGTCAAGAACTGGAACCAGAAGTCTGGTCCGAGCTTGATGAAGATATTCTTGAAGAAGTCGTTGATGAAATCGGTGCTGATACGGTCGCACGTGCCATCGTTGAGATGGAAGATGATGACGCGCTTGCGGTTATTGAAGAACTTGATGAAGATGACCAGAAGGAAGTTCTAGAAGCACTACCCCATGGGGAACGTAGTGTTATCCTAGAAGGTCTGTCGTTTCCTGAGGATTCCGCAGGGCGTATGATGCAGCGCGACCTTGTCACCGTACCGGCCTTTTGGTCGGTGGGGGAGACACTGGATTATCTGCGCAGCGACATTGATCTACCAGAAAACTTTTATGAAATTTTTGTTGTTGATCCTAAACAGCAACCCTTGGGCACAGTGCCTTTAAACCAGTTGTTGCGCAACAAACGCCCGGTGCGTGTTGCCAAGCTTATGGAAGAACAATTAACCACCATCCCTGTTGAAACAGACCAAGAAGAAGTCGCTTTTATCTTCCGTGATCGTGATTTGGTATCCGCCCCCGTTGTGGATGCAAATTCGCGCTTGTTGGGTGTCATTCATGTTGATGACGTGGTTGATGTTATTGATGAAGAACATGAAGAAGATATCATGCGCATGGGGGGTGTAAAGCAGGATGAGTTTTACAGTTCTGCCCTTGATGCCGCAAAATCGCGCGTCGTCTGGTTGGTGGTGAATTTGGGAACGGCGATTTTAGCCTCCCTTGTTATTGGGCTGTTTAGCTCAACCATTGAACAACTCGTGGCCTTAGCAGTTTTGATGCCGATTGTTGCCTCCATGGGGGGAAATGCAGGGACCCAAACCCTGACCATTGCCGTGCGCGCCATTGCCATGAAAGAGCTCACCCCCGCAAATACTTTACGCGTGGTGGGAAAAGAAGTCGCGGTTGGCGGGGTGAATGGGGTGATCTTTGCCGTGTTGGTTGGGATTTGTACATGGCTTTGGTTTGGGGATACGGCCTTAGCTGGCGTGATTGCCGCAGCCATGGTGGTTAATATGGTGGTTGCAGGTCTTGCAGGTGCCTTGATCCCGGTTGCGCTTGATCGCTTTGGCGCGGACCCTGCGATTTCGTCCTCGGTCTTTTTAACAACTGTGACTGATGTGATTGGCTTTTTTGCTTTCCTTGGCTTGGCGGCTATTTTTCTGCTATAGACAAGAAAGTTGACGTAGGGGAAAGAAAAGACTTTACGTTTACGTAAAGGTCAATTATTGTCGATTTGTTATGAGTGAAGAAAAATCAAGAACATATACAATTACGGAACTGTCAAAGGAATTTGACGTTACCACACGCACGATCCGTTTTTATGAGGATAAGGGTCTCATCTCGCCTCAGCGTGAAGGTCAGCGCCGTATCTATTCTCCCCGTGATCGTGTGCGCCTTCGCCTGATTATGCGTGGGAAACGTATCGGTTTTGCCCTGTCTGAAATTCAGGAACTGATCGATCTCTATGATACAGATCGCTCTGCTGTAACTCAGCTTGAAGTTCTCATTGATCGCATCCAGCAACGCCGCGATGCGCTTGTGCGTCAACAGCAAGACATTAATGCCATGTTGAATGAGCTGGAAGTCCTTGAAGATCAATGCGCCTCCCTTCTTAAGGACAAGAAGGCTTAAGCCTTAAAATACCTTTTTCTATGGCAGATAAACAGGAAGTAAGCTGGCTTCCTGTAATAAAAGCTGCCTAATTTATCTATAAAAATAGACTCTTTATAAGTTTACGCCCTACTATATTAAAAGTTGAGTTTAGGGGTGTAGCTTAAATAGAGGTGTCCACAATGGCGCAGGATGATTCTGATAAGGGACTTTTGCAAGAAGTGTCGCAATTGGACCTGTTTTCGCAGATCATACAAGACTCTCCAGTCCCCACCTTTGTGATTGATCAAAACCATACGGTGACACACTGGAACCGTGCGTGTGAAATCGTTTCTAATTTTGCAGCAGACGATATCGTTGGCACGAAAGATAGCTGGCGCCCGTTCTATCCCTCTATGCGCCCAACCATGGCTGATTTGGTTTTAGATAATAAGCCGGAAGACCTCGAGAAGTATTATCATGGAAAATATGCTGAATCGCCTCTCTTTAAAGGGGTGATTGAGGCAAAAGACTTTTTTCCCCATTTCAATAATGGCGGGCGTTGGCTTGCTTTTAGTGCGCGTTCTATCACCAATGAAAATGGGGAAGTGATCGGCGTTGTTGAGACCTTGCGCGATATTACGGATGAGCAAAAAGCCTCTATTGAGCTACATAAACATCGTGACCAGCTTGAAGAACTCGTAAAAAGCAAAAGCTCCATGATGAGTGCCATTGTCGGTGCTGCTGCCAGTGCGATTATTGCGATTGATGAAAAGGGGATCATACTGCTTTTTAACCCGGCTGCTGAAAAGCTCTTTGGTTGGACAAGCGATGAAATGCTGGGGCAAAATGTGTCTATGCTGATGGAGGAACCTTATGCCTCCATGCATGATGATTTCTTAAAACGCTTTATTGAAAGCGCTCAAAGCAAGATCATTGGGACAGAGCGTGAAGTACGCGCCTTGCGAAAAAATAAAACGGGTTTTCCTGCTTCCTTGTCATTGGGGCATACCCGCATGGAAGATAATAGCCATTTCTTTGTTGGGTTCCTTTTGGACATTTCGTCACAGAAAGAACATGAAAGTGAATTGAAAAAGGCAAAAATTGCGGCAGAAACCGCTGCGCAAGCCAAAGCCACTTTCGTTGCCAATATGAGCCACGAAATCCGCACACCAATGAACTCTATTATCGGCTTTTCTGAAATTGTTCAAAAGTCACCGGATATTGATGAAACAACACGGGCCTATGTGCGTACCATTCACAGTTCTGCGCGCGGCTTGCTTGGGATCATTAATGATATTTTGGATGTTTCAAAACTGGAAAGTGGGCAATTCACCCTTGAAACAGTCAATTTTAACCTGCGCAACGTTATTGTCGATACGATGCGGGCTTTAGAACATAGTGCGGGTGAAAAGAATGTTGAATTACTGATCGATTATGAAAAACGTTTACCGCTACGTTACGTTGGGGACCCAACACGTTTGCGTCAGGTTTTATTAAATCTGGTGGGTAATGCCATTAAATTTACCGAAGAAGGGCAGATCACCGTTCAGGTAAAACAAGGTGCTGAGGATACGGAGCTGTATTTCTTGGTACGCGACACGGGCATTGGCATGACAGCTCAACAGGTCTGTGTCATCTTTGACTCTTTCTCTCAAGCTGATGCCAGCACCACCCGAAATTATGGGGGCACAGGCCTTGGCACCACCATTTCGAAACAGATTGTGGAGAATATGGGCGGGAAAATCTGGGTTGATAGTCTTTTGGGCAAAGGCTCCACTTTTCATTTTACCGTTAAAATGCCAACTGCGCCTGAGGGGGCAGCTTGTCTTTATGATGATATGGATGTGGTTGAAGAAGAATATGTGTCACCGCGATGTTTCAAAATTTTGCTGGCTGAAGATATTGCAGAGAATGCCCAGCTCGCGATGATCCGCCTAGAAGCTCTTGGTCATATGATCGATTGGGCTAAAAATGGTAGAGAAGCCATCAAGGCCTATAAAAAGAATGACTATGATATTGTCTTGATGGACATCTGGATGCCAGAAATGGATGGGCTGGAAGCTAGTGAAGAAATCCGTATGTATGAATGTGACGTCGATAAAAATACGCCGATTTTAGCCCTTACAGCCAGCCTTATGCAGGAAGACCATAATAAATGTTATAATGCCGGGATGAATGGGGTTGAGGCAAAACCCATTGATTTTAACAGGCTTTTGCGAGAGATGGAACGGCTTGTCCCTACAGGGCAAGGCACCTCAAATACAACGGGTGTGGCTCAGCAAAAGAGCTGGAGTGATGATAATTTACCCTATGAGATGAATGTCTTGCAGGATTGTGTTGATTATAGAAAAGGCTTGGCTGTTTGGCATGATTGCGAAAGCTATGTGAAGGCGCTGAAATCCTTTGCAGATGAACGACATGACGATGCAAGAAATATTGCCAATAGTATTACCGGAAAAGAAGGGCGAGTTGAAAAAGCACGAGAAATCGCCCATGCCCTTAAAGGGGTTGCAGCCAATCTATCGGTCTTTGATGTGGCGGCTTTGGCAACTGAAATTGATGGCTATTTAAAGCAAAAAGAAATTGTTTTAGCGCAAAACAAATTGCCCATGTTAGAGGATGCTTTGGCCCGATCTGTTAAATCTATTTCTAAAATTAAGAAAAACGCAGCCACAGGTGATGCCCAGTTGAAATCATTTGATCCAATTGCAGTTGCGCTCTTGATCAAACAGCTTGAGCACTCGCTGGAAAAGCTAAATCCTGATGCGACGGAGCCTATCGTTGAAAAAATGCGTGAATATTTATCTCATGATGATATTCTACCTATTCAAGAGGCAATTGATGTGTTTGATTTTGACCAAGCCGCAGAAGAAGCAATTGTTTTAAAAGAAAAACTAAACCTAGACGGGACAGCTGGTGATTAAAAAATGAAAAATATTCTAGCCGTTGATGATGAACCAAATAACCTGCAATTGCTTCGTCAAATTCTTAAGGACCGTTATAATCTGCATTTTGCGACCAATGGCACCAAGGCTTTGGAAGCTGCAGAAAAACATATGCCGGATTTGATTTTGCTCGACATTATGATGCCTGAGATGAACGGCTATGAAGTCTGCAAAAAGTTAAAAGAATCTCCTAAAATGCGCTCCATCCCAGTGATTTTTGTGACAGCGATGAGTGAGATTGAGGATGAGGCACAAGGTTTTGATGTGGGGGCTGTTGATTATCTGCAAAAACCGCTTTCAGGACCGATTGTGCGCCGGCGTGTTGAAACGCATCTGTCTTTGGTGCGTGTGCAACAATTGGAGCAAAGCCGCTATGAAGCAATCGGGATGCTCAGCCGTGCCGGGCATTATAATGATACTGATACAGGGCAACATATCTGGCGCATGGCCGCTTATGCTCGCGCTTTGGCTGAAGCAATCGGCTGGTCAACTGAGCAGGCAGAATTGTTAGAGCTCGCCGCCCCAATGCATGATACGGGCAAGATCGGCATCCCTGACTCAATCTTAAAAGCCCCGCGCGCGTTAAGTACTGATGAGTGGGTCGTTATGAAAACCCATACGCAAATTGGCTATGAGATTTTGCAAGAATCATCGGCCCCACTCTTTGAAATGGCTGCAGAAATTGCACTGCATCATCATGAGAAATGGGATGGCTCAGGCTATCCATCGGGCTTAAGTGGTGAGGATATTCCCCTCGTGGCGCAGATTGTTGCCATTGCCGATGTGTTTGATGCCTTAACCATGAAGCGCCCCTATAAAGAAGCTTGGAAAAGCGAAGAAGCTTTGGCTGAAATTTTGCGCAATAAGGGAACGCATTTTAATCCAAAACTGGTGGATGTATTTGAAGAAAATTATCCCAAAATTGTGCAGCTCAAACGTAAATGGAACCAGTTTTCTTCACCGCTGAGTGATAAAGATCGCTTTGGGGGATGATATATAATTCATCGATTTTGGTGACAGGGCCTCACCTTACAAGATAGGCAGCCCCTCTATAAAAACTTGAGGTAAATAATAAATTGACGTTTACGTAAACGTTAAGTAATCTTTCTTGCCTCAATAGATTAAACGAGTAAGAAAATGACGCAGCAAAACAAAGCCATTTTGACACATCGCAGCACGGTCCAGCAGTGGGAGTGTGACCATATGGGCCATCTTAATGTGCGTAATTATATGGCAAAGTTTGATGATGCCGCTTGGAGTTTTCTTGCTGTTTTAGGGATCAATAAAGCCTATTTTTCTGAGCGCAATGGCGGTGTGGCGGCTGTGGATCACCATGTGACCTATCAACAAGAATTACTGCCCGGTGATTGTGTGGAAATTCATTCACGCCTTGCCTTATTTGAAGGTAAGAAATTTAAGATGGTCCATGTGATGAGCAATGCGGTTACGGGCGCTAAGGTTTCACAATGTGAGCTTTTTGGCGTTCATATGGATCAAAAAGAACGGCGTGCGGTGAATTTTCCCGATGATATTCTTGCAAATGCACAGCCTTATCTTACAAGCGCACAAGACGTTGCTGCACAGTAAATAAAGGGCAGGGCGATGGATTTTAAACCACGTTGTGAAAACTATATCGAGCTTGTTCAAAAAGCTTTTGATGAACAGGGCTTTATGAAACATCTGGGCACAGAGATCGTTGATATTCGCCCAGGCTATTGTGAACTTCATATCCCGTTTAAGAAGGAGCTCGACCAACATCATGGCTATTTCCATGGCGGTGTAATTGGCTCTTTAGCTGATGTTTCGGGTGGCTTTGCTGGTTTTACCTTGGTGGAAGAAGGCCAAGCGATGCTGACGGTGGAATATAAGCTCAACATCATTGCACCGGGGGCAGGGGACTATCTTAAAGGGATAGGGCGCGTTGTAAAATCAGGGCGCACATTGACGGTCACACATATTGATGTTTATGGGGTCAAGGATGGCGTAGAAACCCAATGTGCGACCGCTATTCAAACTTTAATGGCTGTTTCAGCCTAGGCAAATAGCCTCAACCTGTTTGAGAAGATTATCTGTATCAAAGGGTTTTAAGATAAAACCATGAGCACCAGCTTCTTTGGCTTTTTCTTTCCACTCATCGCCTTGATTAGCTGTGATAACGATATATTTGGTATTGGCCATTATATCATTTTTGCGCAACTCTTTAATTAGGGAGAGCCCATCCATGCCAGCCATGTTGATATCGGTTATGACGCAATCGGGTTGTTCTTCAATGATATCAATGATTGCGGTGGAGGCACTGTGAAAAGGGCTATAGGTAAGATCGCCTTCTTCAAAAAGTGCGCCAAGGATTTTTAGCATTGTCTTGTCATCGTCAATCAATGCAAATGTTAAGTCTTTAAGTGACATCTGTCCCGCCCCATGAGAGTTGTAAGTTTAAATTATCAAGTTGGGCCATTTAAAGCAATCAATGCTTCATAATATATAAATTTACCTTAATCTAATTTAGTTCTTGCAAATATGTATATCTCCTTAGTAAATTAGTGAAAACTAATTATATGGAGAAGTTATATGCTTTCATGGAAGAAAGGCGGGCTCTTGCTGGGCTTTGTTTTCCTCATGGCAGTTGTGTTGGTCAAGCCCATCGGGGTTTCAACGCAGTTTGTTATTTTTGATGGTATCTTGTGGGATGCGGTTGATTCAAATGTAGTTGTTGAGTCAACTGAGAGTAAAAGCGGTTATGCCAGTGAAAATGCTTACTTAAATAAAAGCGGCGGCAAATATGCCAAGAATGTTTCCAATCCGATGAACTATAGCTTCGTTTTTGTGATTGCCATGATCATTGGTGCCGGGGCTTCGGCGCTTTTGCGTGGCGGTATTAAACGTGAGCAAAAATGCATGCCAGAGGTTTGGCGTGCTAATTTCGGTGACTCACCGATTAAAAGGTATGTGATGGCTTTTGTTGCGGGTTTCCTTGTGCTTTACGGGGCGCGTTTGGCAGGGGGCTGTACCAGCGGTCATATGATGAGTGGCATGATGCAGACAGCCATGTCCGGTTATATCTTCGCCCTTGGGGCATTTGTTGCAGGCATTCCGCTGGCGATCATGATGTTTAAAAAGCAGGAGAATGCATAATGGAAAAGGTTCTTCTTGCCATTGTTATTGGCGGCGCTTTTGGTTTTGTGCTGGATCGTATTGGGGCAACAAACCCTAACGTCATTATCCATATGCTGCGTTTAAGTAAGCTTCACTTGATGAAAACAATCTTGCTTGCCATTGGTTTTTCATCAGTGCTGATGTTCACAGGTTTCTTAGTTGGCATTATTGATGTGGGCCATATGTCGGTGAAAACCGCCTATATCGGTGTGTTTGTCGGTGGTGTTTTACTCGGTCTTGGCTTTGCTGCTGCAGGCTATTGCCCGGGTACAGGTTTGGCTGCGGCTGCTACGGGGCGCAAGGATGCGTTATTCTTTGTTCTTGGTGGTCTTGTTGGGGCAGGGGCCTATATGGCGACTTATTCCCAAGTTAAGGCAACTGGGCTTTTAGATAAGGTTTTGGGCGGCAAAGTCACACTTGGCGCAGTTGATGGCGCGAAATACTCAAGTGTGTTTGAAACTATGCCCGGTGAGGTTATCGGTATTATTTTAGGGGTTGCCTTTATGGTGATTGCTTTTGTTCTACCAGATAGTTTTCGCAAAGAAGCGTAAGTAACCTCAGTGGATTCTAGCTTTTTGTAGAATGACACAGAATTTATTGTGTCGTTTTTCAAAAGCTAAAGACTTAAAAAATGCGGTGTTTCCAACGGTTAGGGAGTATCGCATTTTTTTATAAATATTAAGTTGACGTTTACGTAAACGTTAATTACGCTTTATGTAGAAATTGAAACAGGAAAATCTGTTCGTTCATTGGGAGGGAAATATCGACAGTGTCTGTCATTCCAGCATCCTTACAATGGCGAAGAGGTTTCTTTTAACCTTTTGGGAAATGGAAAAAGAGATATGAGCTTCGTTGAATATCCAGCTTTAAACTTTAATCTTGGCGAAACAGCGGACATGATCCGTGATACGGTGAGTTCCTTTGCTCAGGAAGAAATTGCCCCGATCGCAGAAAAAACCGATCTGGATAACGCCTTCCCAAATGAAATGTGGACCAAATTTGGTGAGCTTGGCTTGCTTGGTATTACTGTTTCTGAAGAATACGGCGGGGCTGGCCTTGGTTATCTGGAACATATCATCGCTGTTGAAGAAATTAGCCGCGCTTCTGCCTCTATCGGCCTGTCATACGGTGCGCACTCTAACCTGTGTGTAAACCAGATTTACCGCAACGGTAGTGAAGAGCAGAAAAAGAAATACCTGCCAAAACTGATTTCCGGTGAGCATATCGGTTCTCTTGCCATGTCTGAGCCCGGTGCCGGTTCTGACGTTGTTTCTATGAAGCTCAAGGCTGAGAAAAAAGGTGATAAGTATATCCTCAATGGTAACAAGATGTGGATCACCAACGGCCCGGATGCTGACACTTTGGTTGTTTATGCGAAAACCGATCCGGATGCAGGCCCAAAAGGCATCACAGCTTTCATCATTGAAAAAGATTTTGTTGGCTTTTCAACAGCGCAAAAGCTCGACAAGCTCGGCATGCGTGGTTCCAACACATGTGAGTTGGTGTTCCAAGACTGTGAAGTGCCAGAAGAAAACATCCTTGGCGGCTTGAACAAAGGTGTACGCGTTCTTATGTCCGGTCTGGATTATGAGCGTGCGGTTCTTGCTGGTGGCCCAACGGGCATCATGATGGCTTGTATGGATGTTGTTGTCCCCTACATTCATGAGCGTCAGCAGTTTGGTCAATCCATTGGTGAGTTTCAGCTGATCCAAGGTAAAATCGCCGATATGTATTCTACAATGAATGCTTGTCGCGCTTATGTTTATGCGGTTGGTGCGGCATGTTCGCGCGGTGAAACAACCCGTAAAGATGCGGCTGGTGTGATCTTGTACTCTGCTGAAAAAGCCACACAAATGGCCTTGGATGCGATCCAAATTCTGGGTGGTAATGGCTACATTAATGAGTATCCAACAGGTCGCTTGTTGCGCGATGCAAAACTTTACGAGATCGGTGCTGGCACATCAGAAATCCGCCGTATGCTGATCGGTCGTGAACTGTTTAACGAAACCAAGTAATTTTCGGAGAATTTATAGATATGTCTAATAACGATCCTATTGTCATTGTTGGTTCTGCACGCACGCCCATGGGCGGTATGCAAGGCGAATTCTCTGATTTAACGGCCTCTCAGCTTGGCGGTGAGGCTATTAAAGCCGCTGTTGAGCGCAGCGGTGTAAAGCCTGAAGATGTGGGCGAAGTCGTTTTTGGTAACGTGTTGGGTGCTGGTCAAGGCCAAGCCCCTGCACGCCAAGCTGCCCTTGGTGGTGGTTTGCCATTGGCTGCGGGCTGTTCAACGGTCAACAAAATGTGTGGTTCTGGTATGCAGGCCACCATGTTTGCCCATGATATGATCAAGGCAGGTGTGCGTGAGGTAATGGTTTCTGGTGGTATGGAAAGCATGACCAATGCACCGTATCTTTTGGAAAAAGCACGCAGCGGCATGCGTTTGGGACATGGTCAGGTGAAAGACCATATGTTCCTTGATGGTCTGGAAGATGCCTATGATAAAGGTCGCCTCATGGGGACTTTTGCTGAAGAATGCGCACAATCTTACCAGTTCACCCGTGAAGAACAGGACAATTTCGCCATTCGTTCACTCTCTCGTGCAAATGCAGCGATTGAAGATGGCACTTTTAAAAACGAGATCGCGCCTGTGACTATCAAGTCACGCAAAGGCGAGCGTGTGGTTGAGATTGATGAGCAGCCCGGCAATGCCCGTCCTGACAAAATCCCATCACTGCGTCCGGCCTTTTCAAAAGACGGTACAGTAACGGCGGCGAACTCTTCATCCATTTCTGATGGGGCAGCTGCCCTTGTTTTGATGCGCGAAAGCGAAGCTGAAAAACGTGGCTTGAAGCCTCTGGCACGTATCCTTGGTCACACAACCCATGCCCAAGAACCAAATCTATTCACCACAGCGCCTGTTTTCGCCATGAAAGCCTTGCTTGAGCAAGTGGGCTGGAGCAAGGACGATGTGGACCTTTGGGAAATTAATGAAGCCTTTGCTGTTGTAACTATGGCAGCCATGCGCGACCTTGAACTGGATGAAGATAAAGTCAACGTCCATGGCGGGGCTTGTGCCTTGGGTCATCCCATCGGTGCATCCGGTGCACGTATCATTGTAACGCTGCTTAATGCGTTGGAAAAATACGGCAAGAAAAACGGTGTTGCGTCATTGTGTATTGGTGGTGGTGAAGCCACAGCCATGGCCTTTGAACGCGTTGCTTAATCGTCAGTACTGACAATAGGGAAATAGAGTCAATCAAATGATTCTGAATGAAGAACAAACATTGATCCGCGACATGGTGCGTAATTTCGCCCGTGATCGCATTACGCCTAATGCTCGTGAGTGGGAGGCTAATGAGGCCTTCCCAAAAGAGATTTTTGCTGAAATGGCAGAGCTTGGTCTCATGGGTATGGTGGCGCCCTCTGAGTATGGTGGCTCCGAAATTGGCTATGTCGGTCTGGCGTTGGCACTTGAAGAAATTGCAGCTGGAGACGGTGGTTTAAGTACGGTTCTTTCTGTACATAATTCAGTGGGTTACGGGCCAATCCTAAAGTTTGGTAATGAGGCGCAAAAAGAGAAATATCTTGCGCCAATGGCCTGTGGGGACAAGCTTGGATGTTTTGCTTTAACTGAGCCTCATACGGGTTCAGATGCCTCTGCACTTAAGTGTCGTGCCAAGCGTGATGGTGATCATTATGTGCTCAATGGAACCAAGCAATTTATCACTTCTGGTAAAATTGGCGATACGCTCATTGCATTTGCTGTAACTGATCCTGAAAAAGGTGGAAAAGGTATTTCAGCCTTTATCGTACCCACAGATACGCCGGGTTACATCGTTTCAAGCCTGGAACATAAGATGGGTCAAAAGGCATCTGATACTGCGCAAATTGTTTTTGAAGATATGCGTATTCCGGCTGAGAATTTACTTGGCGAAGAAGGCATGGGCTATAAAATTGCCCTGTCCAATCTGGAATCAGGTCGTATCGGGATTGCGTCGCAATGTGTTGGTATGGCACGTGGTGCATTGGATGAGGCAGTGGAATATGCCAAAGAACGTGAAGCTTTTGGCAAACCAATCTGCGAACATCAGGCCATTGCCTTTAAATTAGCCGATATGGCGACCCAAATGCACGCAGCGCGCCAGATGGTGCATCACGCTGCAGCCCTGAGAGATGCTGGGATGCCATGCCTTAAAGAGGCCTCCATGGCGAAAGTCTTTGCCTCTGAAATGGCAGAGCGCGTTTGTTCTGAGGCAATCCAGATCTTTGGTGGGTATGGCTATTCTTCAGAATTTCCTGTGGAAAAATATTACCGCGATGTTCGCATCTGTCAAATCTATGAAGGTACAAGCGAGGTGCAGAAAATTGTCATCTCCCGTGCCGTGTTAAATGGTTAATTTGACCATCTACTAGGTCTATAAGCCTTTGTGAAGTAAGGGAAAAATATTTAACATTTCTTTACTTCATAAAAGGCTGATCTGGGTGTTTACTATGATGAATAATGCAGTTTCTACAGGCGTAGTTGGGAGGCAATGATGGCAAATCCGATAGAGTTCTATTTTGAGTTCGGCAGCCCCTATGGGTATTTTGCCGCACAGGAAATTGATGCGATTGGGCAGGAATTTGACCGCGAGGTCATCTGGAAACCCTTCATGCTTGGCTCTGCCTTTAAGGCGACACAATCCATGCCGCTGATGAATGTCCCCTTAAAAGGGCCTTATTGTGTTCATGATTGGGAACGTATGTCTAAATACACAGGTACGCCCTGGCAAATGCCTGAAAAGTTTCCAACAGCCATCTTGGCGGCACCGCGTGGTTTTTATTGGTTAAAAGATCAAGGTAAAACCACAACGGCAATCACTTTTGCAAAAGCGGCATATAAAGCCTATTTCGCAGATAAGCGCCCTATGTGGGAAGCAGAAGAAACGGCAGATGTCGCAGCAGAATGTGGCATTGATAGAGAAGAGTTTTTACAGGCGGTGCAAACCCCTGAAGTCAAAGCAAGATTAATTCAAGAAGGTCAGGCTGCTATTGATGCAGGCGTTTTCGGCTCCCCCTTTATCCGTGTAGACGGTGAAGATTTCTGGGGTTGGGATCGTTTGCCAATGGTCCGCGACTGGCTCAAAAATGGGAAGTGGGGATAATTTATGTCTGTCCTTAAAAGTTCAATCAATACCCGTTCGGATGATTTTAAAACCAATGCTGAAGCAATGCAAAAGCAGGTTGATGATCTTCGTGACGTCGTTAAAACAGTTAAACAAGGTGGCGGGACCACGGCGAATGAGCGCCATATCCGCCGCGGTAAATTGCTGGCACGCGAACGTATTCGCCGCTTGCTTGATGTGGGCTCCCCTTTTCTGGAACTCTCACAGCTTGCTGGCTGGGATATGTATCCAGAAGACGGCACAATTGCCGCAGGTGGTGTGATCACAGGTATTGGCCGCATTGAAGGCCAAGAATGTATGATTGTTGCCAATGATCCAACCGTAAAAGGTGGCTCATACTATCCAATCACAGTGAAAAAGCATTTACGCGCCCAAGAAATTGCCAAGAAAAACAATCTGCCTTGTGTGTATCTGGTTGAATCCGGTGGGGCGAATCTGCCGCGCCAAGATGAAGTTTTCCCTGATCGTGACCATTTTGGTCGCATCTTTTATAACCAAGCCACAATGTCTGGCATGAATATCCCGCAAGTCGCGGTTGTTCATGGCTCTTGTACAGCGGGTGGAGCATATGTGCCTGCCATGTCTGATGAGAGTATCATTGTGAAAGAACAAGGCACCATCTTCTTGGGTGGCCCACCTTTGGTAAAAGCTGCCACAGGTGAAGTCGTTTCTGCTGAAGACCTTGGCGGTGCAGACGTTCACTGTAAAACATCTGGTGTGGCAGATCACTACGCCCAAGATGATGGTCATGCCCTTGCCCAAGCCCGTCAGGTTGTGCGCAACCTCAACCGCGTGAAAAACCCGAACCTTGATATTCGTGAGCCAGAAGAGCCGCTTTATGATGCCAAGGAACTTTACGGTATTATTCCGGCAGATACGAAAAAGCCTTTTGATATCCGCGAAGTGATTGCCCGTATCGTTGATGGTTCGCGCTTTGATGAATTTAAAGCCCTGTACGGCACAACGCTTGTTTGTGGTTTTGCCCACCTTTATGGCTATCCGGTTGGTATTGTTGCCAACAACGGTATCTTATTCTCAGAAAGTGCCCAAAAAGGCGCGCACTTTATTGAGCTTTGCGCCCAACGTGGCATTCCACTTCTGTACTTGCAAAATATCACTGGCTTTATGGTCGGTCGCAAGTATGAAGCTGAAGGGATTGCCAAGCATGGTGCCAAAATGGTGACCGCAACAGCATGTGCGAACGTTCCAAAAATCACCTGTGTGATTGCGGGCTCCTTTGGGGCGGGTAACTATGCTATGTGTGGTCGTGGTTATGATCCAAACTTCATGTTCATGTGGCCAAACTCACGTATCTCTGTGATGGGTGGGGAACAAGCCGCAGGCGTACTTGCCACCATTAAACGCGATGGTATGGAGCGCAAAGGTGAAGAATGGTCACAAGAGGCCGAAGCAGAATTTAAAAAGCCGATCCTTGATAAATATGAAGTCGAAGGTCACCCATATTATGCTTCTGCACGTTTGTGGGATGATGGCATTTTTGATCCGGTTAATACCCGCATGATGCTTGGTCTTTCGCTTTCTGCCTCCCTTAATAAACCGATTGAGCCGACAAATTTCGGCGTCTTTCGTATGTAAGGGTGGATCATGTCTGAGACTTCAAAAATTGATATTGATGATCGTGGCGTTGCAACCCTGACCATGACACGTGGTGAAATGCACAATGCATTTGACGATGTGATGATTGCGGATTTAACCGTAAAACTGAAAGAGCTGGAAGCCAATGAGGCCGTGCGCGTTGTTGTGCTGGCTGCTGAGGGGAAAAGCTTTTCAGCAGGCGCAGACCTAAACTGGATGAAGCGCATGGCAGCCTACAGCTTTGAAGAAAACTTCGAAGACGCCATGGGGCTTGGTGGTTTGCTGGAAACACTCAATTTCCTTAAAAAACCAACCATTGCCAAAGTCCAAGGCGCAGCCTTTGGCGGCGGTGTTGGCTTGGTGGCGGCCTGTGATATGGCGGTGGGGTCAAAATATGCCAGCTTCTGCCTTTCTGAGGTCAAGCTAGGTCTTATTCCAGCGGTGATTTCACCTTATGTGGTCAACGCCATGGGCCAACGTGCCTCTCGTCGCTATATGCTGACAGCGGAGCGTTTCAAGGCTGATGAAGCTTTGCGCTTTGGTTTGCTGCATGAGGTCGTTGGTGTTGATGAGCTGGACGGCGCGGTTGAAAGCCTGATTGAAGCCATGATGGGCAATGGTCCGGCGTCGGTTGCGGCCTGTAAAGATTTGATCTTTGCGGTCTATAACCGTCCGGTCGATGAAACCGTCATTAAAGATACAGCCAAGCGCATTGCAACACAGCGTGCATCCGATGAAGGAAAAGAAGGCCTTGGCGCCTTTTTAGAAAAAAGAAAACCAGCTTGGGTTAAGGGGTAATAAGAATGTTTACGAAAATCCTGATTGCCAACCGTGGCGAAATTGCTTGTCGTGTCATTAAGACAGCGCGCCGTATGGGCGTTAAAACGGTTGCCGTTTATTCTGATGCCGATGCTGGGGCCATGCATGTGGCGATGGCTGATGAGGCGTATCATATTGGTGGCTCTGCTGCGGCAGATAGCTATCTTGTTTATGAAAAAATCATTGATGTCTGCAAAAAGTCTGGCGCACAGGCTGTGCATCCGGGCTATGGTTTCCTATCTGAAAACGCAGCCTTTTGTAAGGCGTTGGCAGAAAATGACATTACCTTTATCGGCCCACCTGTTGGTGCGATTGAGGCAATGGGGTCAAAATCTGAAGCCAAGAAAATCATGGAACAAGCCGACGTGCCGTTAGTGCCGGGCTATCATGGTGAGGAACAGTCTGTTGAGTTGATGCGCGAGCATGCTAACAAAATGGGCTATCCGGTCATCTTGAAAGCGGCTGCTGGTGGTGGCGGTAAAGGTATGCGTATCGTCTGGAAAGAGTCCGAGATTGAAGATGCATGGGATAGTGCGCGCCGTGAAGCCATGAAAGGCTTTGGCGATGACCATATGTTGGTGGAAAAATACCTGACCAAACCACGCCATGTGGAAATTCAGGTCTTTGCCGACAGCCATGATGAATGTGTGTATCTGTTTGAACGTGATTGTTCAGTACAGCGTCGTCACCAAAAAGTGGTTGAAGAAGCCCCTGCGCCAAACATGACACAGGACTTGCGCCATAAAATGGGTGTGGCTGCCTGTAATGCCGCGCGTGCCATTGGTTATGTAGGTGCCGGTACGGTTGAATTTTTGCTGGATGAAGACGGTTCATTCTACTTTATGGAAATGAACACACGCTTGCAGGTAGAACACCCTGTAACAGAAATGATCACGGGCGAAGATTTGGTTGAATGGCAGCTTCGTGTGGCTGCGGGTCAAGCCATCCCGGTGAAGCAAGATGATCTGTCCATGAGTGGTCATTCCATGGAAGTCCGTATCTATGCGGAAGATCCAAATAATGATTTCTTGCCTGCAACGGGTGAGTTGAAACACCTTCGTACACCAAAAGAAAGTGCGCATGTGCGTATTGATACAGGTGTGCGCGAAGGTGATGAAGTCTCGATTTATTATGATCCGATGATCTCAAAATTGATCGTTTGGGCTGATACCCGCGAGGGCGCTTTGCGTCATATGCGCAAAGCATTGGCTGATTATCAAGTTGTTGGCTTAACAACCAATATTGAGTTTTTGGCGACTTTGGTCTCGCATCCTGCCTTTGTTAATTTTGATGTGGATACGGGCTTTATTGAACGTCATGAAAATGACCTTTTCCCGGCGCGTGACCATATCACCGATGATGCGTTGGCACTGGCCTGTCTGGATGTCTTTATTACGCGTGATGAAGAAGCCCAAGCCCAAGCGGACTGGTCTGGTGACCCGTTCAGCCCGTGGCATTCCACAAGTGGTTTTCGCATGAATGATGATAATCATCATGAACTTTATTTCGGTGAAGGTGATGATATCATCACGGTAACATGCCATTACCGCGATGATGGCTTCCTTATGGAATTACCCGGTGGGGATGTGCATGTGCGTGGTGAGCGCGATGCTAATGGTGACCTGATGGCCGACCTTGGTGGTCGTCGCATGAAGGCAACGGTTGTGCGCCATGGGGATAACCTTGAAATTCTGGTTCATGGCCTGGCCCATGCCTTAAAACTGTTTGACCCAATGGCGGCATCTGAAAACATGGATGAAGTCAGTGGCTCGCTTACCTCGCCTATGCCGGGTAAGGTGGTTTCTGTTCTGGTTGAAAAAGGCCAAGAGGTGAGTGAAGGCGATAGTCTGATGATCCTTGAAGCTATGAAGATGGAACATACAATCTTTGCCCCAATGGAAGGCGTGGTTGAAGACATTTTCTTCAATGCTGGCGATCAGCTTGAAGAAGGTGTAGAGTTGCTGAAAATTCATACTGAGTAGGGTTAAGGAAGAGAGCCTCTGTTTTTCTAATGGAGGCTCTTTGACAGGGAAGTTTAAGAATGCCGTTTCCAAAAAAAGTAAAAATCGTTGAAGTCGGGCCACGTGATGGTTTGCAAAATGAAAAGCAAATCGTCCCGCTGGCAACCAAGGTTGAACTGGTTGATCGCCTGTCAAAAGCAGGTCTTTCAGTTGTTGAAGCCGGAAGTTTTGTGTCGCCTAAATGGGTGCCGCAGATGGCTGATAGCGATAAGGTGATGCAGCAAATTCACCGCCTTGAGGATGTGTCCTATCCTGTTCTCACCCCCAACATGAAGGGCTTTGAAGCCGCCATGGCGATAGGGGCGAAAGAGGTTGCGATTTTTGGTGCGGCATCTGAAAGCTTTTCTCAGAAAAATATCAACTGTTCCATTGAAGAAAGTCTGGCCCGCTTTGAGCCGATTATGGAAGCTGCCAAGGAAAATAACGTGCGTGTGCGCGGCTATGTTTCCTGTGTGGTTGGGTGCCCTTATGAAGGCGCAATTGATCCTGAAAAAGTGGCTGAAGTTGCAGCAAGACTTTATAATATGGGCTGTTATGAAATCTCCCTTGGCGACACGGTCGGGGTGGGCACACCTGAAAAAGTCAAAGATATGATCACAGCTGTCGTGCAAGATGTGCCTGTTGGGAAACTGGCGGGGCATTTCCATGATACCTATGGTCAGGCTTTGGCAAATATCTATGCCGCCCTTGAACTTGGCGTACATGTGATTGACTCATCTGTTGCGGGTCTGGGCGGTTGTCCCTATGCAAAAGGGGCGTCAGGCAATGTGGCAACGGAAGATGTTGTTTACATGCTGAATGGATTGGGTATTGAAACTGGCGTGGATTTGGTTAAATTGTGCGAAGCGGGTCGTTTCATCAGCCAGTCTTTGGGCCGTGTACCTGCCTCTAAAGTATCTTTGGCGTTAAGCGCACAGTAAATTGTTTCATGTGCGCATCTGATTTAAGGGATTGCACATGAACAAGTCTGCCCTCACGAACCTTATTGCTCTTGCTTTATGTGTCGTTGGTTTCTTATTGCCTGCACATGGTGATGCGCTGTTCACAATTGGCCTTTTTGCCTTATCCGGTGGTTTGACCAACTGGTTGGCTGTGCATATGCTGTTTGAAAAAGTGCCATTGCTGTATGGTTCTGGCGTGATCCCAAATCGTTTTGACGAATTTAAAGCCGGGATTAAGAAACTCATCATTGAAGAGTTTTTCTCACACGAACATATTGAACGTTTCTTTGAACAAAACGGCTCCGGTATCGGCAGCTCCATTGTGGATAAAGTCGATTTCGACCGTGTGTTTAACGGGCTGACTGAAGCCATTGAAAGCTCCAGCCTTGGCGGTATGCTGTCTATGGTTGGTGGGAAGAAGGCGCTTGAGCCCCTTCGTGAACCCGTAAACAAAAAGCTGGAAGATATCATCTCAGAACTTGCCAATGGTGAGTTTGGCGACGGCATGAGCCAAGATATGACCAGCAGCCTTGTGGGCAAAGTTGAAGAAATCATCGATAACCGCTTAAATGATCTCACCCCACAAAATGTTAAAGACATCGTACAGGATATGATCCGCAAACACCTCGGCTGGCTCGTGGTTTGGGGTGGTGTGTTTGGTGGTTTGATCGGGCTTCTTATTTCTTTGGTTGGCTAATAGGGCTTATTGTGTTCTCATGATCTGATTGACCCATTAGGTACGAAAGAGAGCGACCATGTTAAGAAAAACAATTAAAGCCATTAGTTTTGGCGCAGCACTTGTCCTCTCATCACAAGCCATGGCAGTAGAGGCACGTATTGCCACGGGCGGCACCAGCGGTGTTTATTTTGCAATCGGAAACTCGATCTGCCAACTGATGGGGCAGGGGGGCAAATGTTCTGCGCTTGAGAGCGAAGGCTCGGTTGAAAATGTCAAAGGGCTTGATAAACGGGCATTTGAATTTGGTATTGTGCAATCTGATATCCAAATGCAGGCTTTAAACGGGGTGAAGCTCTTTCGGGATTCATCACCGCAGATTTATTTGCGCAGCTTGTTTTCACTTCATGCAGAACCACTTCATTTGATGGTTTCAAAAAACAGTGCCATTAAATCTTTCACTGAGCTAAAGGGCAAGGCTGTGAATATTGGGCAAGCAGGTTCGGGCTCGCGCGGTTTGGCAGAACTTGCCATGAAAGAAATTGGCTGGAAGAAAGATGTCTTTTCTTCCGTCCATGAACTCTCTTCACATGATCAGATTGAGGCCCTCTGCCAAGGTAAGATTGAGGCGTCTTTCTGGGTTGCGGGCCTGCCTAATGAGGCAATGAAAAAAGCCGCAAGCGAATGTGGCGTGCGCCTTTTATCCTTAAAAGGGGAATGGATGCGCATTCTTATTTTGGATAACCCGCAATATAGCAGCGTGACAATCCCTAAAAATACATACCCTCATGTGACGGGTGCTATTAAAACATTTGGTCCAAAAGCAAGTTTGTTGACCAATGCTGATATGGATGAAGAAACCGTCTATCAACTGGTAAAATCGGTTTTTGATAATTTGGATAAATTTAAAAAAATGCATCCGGCCTTAAATATTTTAAAGCGCACTGACATGCTTGAAGATGGGGTGATTGCCCCCTTTCACCCCGGTGCGTTGCGTTATTATAAAGAAAAAGGCTGGATGTAAAAGAAACGGACTGTCCATAGGGTAAAAACCATATTATATGTGCGCGAACGTTTATTTTGATTTTGATAAAGCCTACGATGACCATTAACCTAAAAAAACTTGCCGCCCGTGTTGAAGACATTGAAGAGCTTGAAGCTATCCAAGAACGTAAATTACAAGATTACGGTTCGCTCTTTACCTACACACGCAACACCCCTAAACGCAAAAAAGAGTTGTTAGAGGGTGGCTCACTTTATTGGGTGATTAAAGGGCATTTTCGGGTGCGCCAAGAGATTATCGGTTTTGAAGAAGAAATGGATGATGAAGGGCGTAAATATTGCCTCATTATTTTAAAACCGGGATTGATTAAAACAGAATTGAAACAGCAAAAAGCTTTTCAAGGCTGGCGCTATTTTGAAGAAAAAGACGTGCCTGCTGATTTGGGTGACCGAGAGATTATCGGTGAAGATTTACCCGAAGAAATGTCGGCAGAATTGCGCGAGCTTGGCCTGATTTAATCAAGATCATCCGTTTGATACAGTGCTACGCGAATACCGCCATGGGAAAAGGACAGGGGCTTGGGCTTAAAGGGCAGCTCACATGTTTTTGCCAAGCCTTCTGTGTTGGTGATCAGACCAACGCGCCAGCCTTTAAACTGTTCTTTTAGTGTTTTGCCAAGGGCGGCATATAACGGGTAGAGCTTTTTCTTTTCACCAATACGTACCCCATAAGGCGGGTTGATAATGACAAGGCCTTTGGGGCCAACAGGCGTGATGAGTTTGCTCACGGCCTGTTTATCAAAGAGGCAGATATCTTGCAGGCCTGCGCGGGTTGCATTTTCTTGGGAGCGCGTAATGGCGCCTGCATCGCGATCAAAGCCATAAAATTTGGCCTCAGGTTGTTTTACCAGTGTGGTTTCTTTTAACTTTTCCCAAATTACACGGTCAAACGTGACAAGATGTTCAAAGGCAAAATTGCGGCTGCGCCCGGGGTTAAGCCCTGTTGCCATTTCAGCAGCCTCAATCACAAAGGTGCCGGACCCGCACATGGGGTCAAGCACAGGCTCATTGCCTTTATAGCCACAGGCCATGAGGGAGAGGGCGGCAAGGGTTTCGCGCATTGGGGCTTTGTTTAAAGCTTCTTTATGACCGCGTTTGTGTAATCCTTCCCCTGAGCTATCAATACTGATGGTGCAGAGGTCTTCATAAATACGCACCTTTAGGCAAAGCTCAGCCTCGCTTGAGATTTCACAGCCGAGTTCTTCAGTTAAGGCACGCTCAATACGTTGGGCGGCGGCTTTATTGTGATAGATGCGCGACTTTTTACAGGTCACATCAATGCGCACAGGCACATCAGCGCGCAGGAAATCAGCCCATGGAAATTTGCGTGCGCGTTTATCAAGCTGGGCAAGGTGCATGGCGCGAAAGGCCCCAAGGCGTACAAGCACTTTGCTTGCCCCGCGCACAAGCAGGTTTGCACGCCAGACGTCTTCCCAACGTCCTTTCAGGGTGACCCCGCCTTTATCGATCTTTGGTTTTTTAAAACCTTTTTCGCGCAGCTCAGCACAAAGGGTGCCTTCAAAACCGGGCACACAAACGAGGAAGATTTCTAGGTCAGTCTTTTTTTCCATAGACGCTTACTTAGCCTGTAATGGAGCCAAGGTCGACAGGTTATTTTTTGTATTGATCCTGAACGGAATGAATAATCTCATCAGCAAAGGGTGCAGCAGCCTTAACCGATTTAAAGGTGGCTGAAATAGCAGCAGAGAGTTCCGGTAAAAGTTCCAGATCTTTCTGTTTAGGAAGTGTGCCGCTTTTCCATAAGGATTCTGCTACGGTTTCTAGGGTGGAGACAAGGCCGGAAAGATGATCAAAATCACTGTCTTCAAGACGCTTGGCAATGTCTTTAGAAACATCAACAAGGCGTGCGCATTGGCCCATGCTTTCTTTGTTGAATTGCTGGTCTTGATAGGCTGGAACAATGCGATCCACCAGATAGGCAATTTGATAAGCTTGGCGTTCAATCTTTTGGGCATTAATCTCCCAGACCGATTTTTCAATATGATCGCGAAATTCACGCTCATTAAAGTTGCCTGTGGCTTTGCCTTGAATGCTGTTGGGGACTTCAACGGTGGAAATCTCCATAGTGCCCGGCCTGTGGCCTGTGCGCCTGTCTGGCCCGATATAGTCGGTTGTGACCACAAAGGGTTTTCTTTTTTCAACAAGATATTCCACGCGAGCAAGGATTTTTTTGGCAACAATGGGCTTGATCTGTAAATCATCCAGTCCAGCTTTTGATGCACGCGCGACCACATCCTGTGTAGGTTCATCAATAAAGAGAATGACAGAGCAAAACGGGTTAAAGCCACATTGGTTATGGCGCAATTTACCGATGGTTTCACACACATCCCCACCGGGCAGCCTGATGTCACATAAAAGCAGGTCCGGTGATTTGGACATAAGGGCATTTTCAAGCTGTTCATGGTTAGAGACATCTTGAATAGAGCGAAAACCAGCCTGATGAAGAATACCTTTCAGGCCACCACGAAGCTGGATGTTTTGATCCGCAATCAGGATATCAATTTCGTGATAGTTGTATTTTTTCATGCCTATTATTCCATTTGTTTGGATATAGGCTACGATGATCCTATGTTTTTGAAAAGAGTAATTTATCAAAAACTGATTGCGGCAGGCGGTTTAGCAGGTGACTTAGGATAAAAATCACTAAAAATGCGAAGATAAACCGCGCAATCAGGATACCGCTGAGATCAGCGCCAAGGGCGAAAATCAGTAATGTATCTTCTAGGGCACTATGAAACAGGGACATAAAGCTCAGCGATAGGAAAATATCCTTTGGTGACATGTTCCCCTCACGGGCTTCGCGCAAAATCAAGGCCCCGCCATAGCTCAAGCCCAACATCACGCCGATCATAGTGACGGGAATCGCGCTTGAACTGATCCCCATCAGCCCAAGTACAGGGGAGAGTGCTTTTGAAATAAAATCCGTGACTTTAAGGGCCTCAAGGGCTTTTAAGATCAGCACAAGAAGCAGGATGATCCAGAAAATGGAAAATAAGGAAATTGCGCTATCAATGGCCCATTCTTGCCAGCTGGCATTGGCAGCGGTTGCAGGCAGCCATGCGATCTCAGCCATTTCAGTGAGCAGCTCTAGAGAGCCGTAAATACTGTTTAAGATTGCGCCAAGCACCATGGCGCTGATGATGCGCAACAAAGTGGTGGCAATGAAGCTAGGGCCAGCTTTTTGTACGATGCGTTGTTCAATGGGTAAGCTATGGGCAAGCAGGATCATGGTCCCCAAAACGGTAATTTGCGCAATCGTCATGGGGGCTTCGGGCAACAGGGTAACTAAGGCGACCATGGCGGCGTAGATATTCACCAGCATTGCCGTGGTCCAGATGATCCCGGCTTCAGGGGGCAGGCCAACCAAATCCATAAAAGGGGTGAAAACTTGGGAAACGGTTTCGATCATGCCAAATTCAACACCCAAACGTACAAGCACCATAATCGGCACCATGACTTTGAGAAGTTCCCAAAACAGGGTGATACTGTCGCTAACGGGTTTCTTAAACCAGTGGAGGAGTGTTGGCATGATGTCTTTCTCCCACCTCTTCATTGATGATGTCCAAGAAGATAATACAAAGCCAAACGAATGTGTGGTCAAATATTGCGTTTTTATGCAATAATATTGCATGGATAAAATTGATCGAAATATTTTGGCTTATCTTGAGCGTGATGCGGACATTACAAATGCAGCCTTGGCTGAAAAGGTCAACCTATCGCCCAGCAGCTGTTTGCGCCGTGTTCAGCGCCTTAAGAAAGACGGTGTGATACAAAAAACGGTTTGTATTATCGATGACAGAATGTTGGGCAGGAAATTAAAAGCCATTGTCGAGGTTGATCTGGAAAGGCATGGCACGCACGCCCAAGGCGCCTTTATAGAAAAGGTCAGGCAAGAAACGGCTGTTGCGCAAGCTTACGCCATCACGGGTGAAAGTGATGTTTTGATGATCATGAATTTGGAGGATATGGAAGAATATCAGAAAATTTGTGATCGCTTATTTAACCATGACAAAAATGTTATACGTTTTCGCACTTCCTTTGCCATGGAAGTGATCAAGGAATAGGTTTAGTACCTATTCTCCCTGACCTGCTGCGCCATAAATGGCCAGATTATATAAAAAGTCATTTAATCTGTTTTGATCATCATAAAAACGCAAGCCGCAGTTATGACCATTTGACCAGATGACAAGGGCTGCCAGTTCATTTAGGAAAGGAAGATCAATCTTAACTTCGCTTTCTTGCTCAAGGTTTGAGGCAGCTAGTACAACTTTGGCGCCACCTGTGGAAATGTCCAAAACTTTTGCCGGATGAGATTCGTCATCACAGACAAGGTTTGCCATAATATTAATGGAATGCCTTCTGTTCTGGCGATGGTCCATATTGATTTCTTTATTCATGATACCCTCACATGTCCTCCCGAATATACGTAGTATACCTTAATATATGGTATTTATGAACAAAATTTAAACTCTATAGAGAATTAGTGTTTTTCTAATGTGCGTCTAGGGTGTTTTATTGCGCAGCTTCAGCCGTTGTTGGTTCTTTAAAAAGTTCTTCAGCCATATGGTCTGCGATTAAGGACGTTGGTAAATTGCGTTTTTGGGAGCGTTGGAAAATTTCAAGCAAGGTGGTGTAGATATTATCGATTTTATCTTTCACCACGCCTAAGTCATAGTCATCGGTTTCATGGGCCACATTGATCAGCCCGCCTGCATTGATCACATAGTCCGGTGCATACAGAATACCTTTGTCCAACAAGGCTTGACCATGGCGGTCTTCAGCCAGTTGATTGTTGGCAGAACCGGCAATGATGCTTGTGTTAAATTGATCAATCGTTTGGTCATTTACCGTGGCCCCAAGGGCGCAAGGGGCATAAACATCAACTTCTTGGCTGTAGATCTCTTCAAGGCTAACCCTTTGGGCGCTAAATTCTTCTTCAACGCGCTTTAAGGCTTTTTCATTAATGTCGCTGACAATCAGCTTGGCACCTGCTTCATGTAAATATTGGCACAAATAGTAACCGACATTTCCCACGCCTTGAACGCTGATGCGCAAGCCAGTGAGCTCATCTGTTTTTAAGTGATGTTTAACAGCCGCTTTGATACCTAAAAAAGTCCCCAAGGCGGTTAAGGGGGAGGGGTTGCCTGAACCTGTGGATTTACCCCGCACATGACGGGTGACTTCACGGATATGGTCCATATCTTCAACCGTTGTGCCCACATCTTCAGCAGTAATATATTTACCGTTTAGGCTTTCAATGACCCGTCCAAATGCGCGCATCAGGTCCGGGGTTTTAATTTTTTTTGCATCCCCAATAATGACAGACTTTCCACCGCCAAGGTCCAATCCCGCCACAGCGGCCTTATAGGTCATGCCTTTGGAGAGGCGCAAAACATCGGTGATGGCATCTTGTTCATTTTCATAATTCCAAAAACGCGAACCGCCCAAGGCGGGGCCGCGCTTGGTATTATGGATGGCGATGATGCATTTTAAGCCTGTGGCTTCATCACAGCCGAAAACAACATTCTCGTGATGGTCAAAATCTGCTGCTCCAAAGACTGGCATGATTGCGCTCCTGTCGTATGTGTGAACCAATCCTTATTTTATGTATGTATTGAGGTTATAAATTCAAGAGGAAAAATGAGCTAAATTGTTGTTTTTTAAGGTAATTTTTGGCAATGCAGCAATTGAAATGAACTTGCGCTTTATAGCGTTTTTTCATAATTTTCTTAGCTTAAAGAAGCGGGGCTGAAATTTTGTTTCTTTTTTGGCTTTATCGATCTTGAGTGCACTGTTTACTCATGCTACCCATTGCGTCAAATAGAGTTCATCTATAATAAAATTACGCGGAGAATGGGCCTTGGCAGTCTTCCATGGTGGCAACTTAGCAGCCGCAGCACAGAGATTTTCTGTGCCTCAAGAAAAATGGGTCGATTTATCCACGGGTATTAACCCGCATCCTTATCCGATTCCACCGCTTGAACAGGACCATTGGGGCCGCCTTCCTGATCAAAAATTATTGCAAGATCTTAAAGAGGCGGCAGCCTTTTATTATGGTGTTGATGATCCTGAAAAAGTGATCCCGGTTTCTGGTACCCAGACTTTATTGCAGATTTTACCTCACTTGTTTGAAAAGCCTAAAAAGGTCCGCATCATTGGGCCAACTTATAAAGAACATGCCTATTGCTGGTCTTTAGCCGGGCATGATGTGATGGAAGTAGAGGATGTTTATGATGCCGCTGATGAGGCTGATATCCTGATTATTGTAAACCCGAATAACCCGACAGGCGATGTGTATGAGCCTGACTTTTTATTAGAACTCGCAGCAAAGCAGCATGCAAAAGGCGGCTACCTGATTGTGGATGGGGCTTTTTTAGATTGCAGACCAAGTCTTGATATCTCAAGCCATGCGGGCACAGATGGGTTGATTATCTTGCGCTCATTTGGCAAATTTTTTGGCCTTGCTGGTATCCGCCTTGGCTTTGTCTTAGCCGGTGGAAAACTGGCCGATCGCCTGAGGGATGGTATTGGGCCATGGGCTGTAAACGGGCCTGCAATGGAAATTGGTAAACGAGCTTTTCGCGATGTGGCATGGATCAAACAGACCCGTGCAGACCTTATAAAAGCAACCCAGCGTTTGGATGAAATTTTAGGTTCAGCGTCAATTGATGTTGTGGGGGGGACATCTTTGTTTCGTTATTGTCATCACCCTAAAGCTCCCCATATATTTGAAGGGCTTGGCAAACAAGGGGTGTTGGTTCGCCCGTTTGAAGACCGGGCACAATATTTACGCATTGGCCTTCCCGGTCCAGAAAAGCACTGGGCGATCTTGCAAGAAAGCTTAAAAGAACTTGACTTGTGAGCCAGATCACAGATTATCTGTTTTGATAAAATTATAATGTCTTTAAAGATAAAATTTCTAAGGTGCGAGAACGATGGCTTTATTTGAAGTAGCGATTTATAACGAGCT
The DNA here is from genome assembly GCF_900093605.1 of Candidatus Terasakiella magnetica. Taxonomy (NCBI): domain Bacteria; kingdom Pseudomonadati; phylum Pseudomonadota; class Alphaproteobacteria; order Rhodospirillales; family Terasakiellaceae; genus Terasakiella; species Terasakiella magnetica. The sequence continues at coordinate 558,553 of NZ_FLYE01000001.1, read as the reverse complement.
TGTTAAACGAGCCATGCAAAGTGGTGAACCCGCAGCCTATAGTGATGACTGGGCAGATACGCGCTATATTGAAGTCAGTGCACGTGATGAAATGGATGCGCGTCGTAAAGTTTTAGCCAAATACCCTAAAGACAAGGGCTTTGTTATTCGTGGCATTGGCCCTGCTTAAATAAAACTTAACAAATTGGTCTTACCATTATTCTTATCTTACGAATGAATAGATAGGAGGGTGGGACCATGTTCTCAGTCACGAGCGGAAATCAGAAAAACTTTGAAATCGGCATCTATAACCAAGAGGTGCGCGAATGTGTAAAAGAAAACAATCGTCATCTTGATTTTGGTGATGAGTGGGCCGATGTGCATTATCAAAGTGTTGTTGCCGAAACAAAAGACGAAGCCTTGGGCGTGATTAAAAATCGCTATCCTGCACAAAAGGGTTTTGTCATCGCCTCTTGTGCAGAAGCACGTTACGACTGTAAATTCTAAGCCTGTTTTGCGACTTCGTTTTCACGCAGTACATTGCGTTTGATTTTGCCTGTTGCTGTCATCGGCAGCGATGCGCAAAACTCAATATGGCGCGGATACTCATGTGGTGAAAGCCTGTCTTTGACAAAGTCGCGCAATGAGCTTTCAAGTGTTTCATCTTCTGAATAGCCATCTTTTAAAACGATAAAGGCTTTGATGGCTTCTGTGCGGATGGGATCGGGGATACCGACAACTGCACAGATTGAAACGGCTTCATGTTTGGTGAGGCAATCTTCGATCTCTGAGGGGCCGATGCGATAGCCTGCAGACGTGATCAGGTCATCATCACGCCCAACAAAGAAGATATAACCCTCTTCATCCCTATAGCCTTGATCGCCCATAATCAGCCAGCCGTTGCGATATTTTTTTTCTGTGGCCTCAGGGTTATCCCAATATTGCAGCAACATGACCGGATCATTTTTGCGAACGGCAATATCACCAACCTGCCCGTGAGGAACCTCTTGGCCTTGTCCATCAATGATAGCTACATCATGACCGGGAACGGGGCGTCCCATAGAGCCCGCTTTTGCCTCCATGAGGGCAGAGCAGTTTGAAACGACAAGATTGCATTCTGTCTGACCGTAATATTCATTTAAGCTCAGGCCGAATTCACGTTTGCCCCAATCCAGTAATTCTTCCCCCATGGGCTCACCCGCCACCGTGATGGTGCGCAGGCTCAGTTTATATGTCTCTTTGATGTTTTTAACATTGCGCATCAATTTTAAGGCCGTGGGCGGCATGAAGATATTGCGCACCTTGTGGCGTTCCATCAAGGATAAGGCAGCCTCTGGTTCAAACTTTTTAGCGCGATAGGCTAAAACTGGAATGCCATGATACCAAGCCCCCATCAAGATATTCATCAAACCACCAATCCATGCCCAATCCGCAGGTGTCCAAAAAAGGTCCTTTTCCTGTGGGGGGAATTCTTGGGGCATTTGCACACCCGGTATATGACCAAGCAACACGCGATGAGCATGAAGCGCGCCTTTTGGGTTTCCTGTTGTGCCTGAGGTATAAATGATCAGGGCTGGGTCTTCTGCTTTGGTTTTTACAGGGGTGAAGTGATCGCTTACACTGTTTAGGCAGTCGTATAGGTCATGGGCATCCTCAGCGCTTCCATCCACAAGAAAGACATATTCAAGGGCAGGGAGCTGATCGCGCAAAGGGATGATCTTTTGATAATTTTCCTGATCCGTGATCAGGACGCGTGCTTGTGAATTAGAGAGACGAAACTGCAAGGCCTCTTCTTGAAATAAGGTAAACAGCGGGATGGAAATAAAGCCCGCTTTCCATGCTCCAACATGGGTGCAGGCTGTCTCAATAGATTGGGAGAGCAAGACCGCAATCCGATCGCCTTTGTTGATGCCATATTGGCAAAAAAGATTGGCGAGCTGGTTGGAGAGGCTTTTAATTTCAGCAAAGCTATGATGTTGAACCTGTCCATTTTCCTCTTCAACAATCAGGGCTGTTTTTTCAGGGCTCGCATCTGCATGTACATCACAGACCGCAACACCCATGTTGAAGCTTTCAGGGATGTCCCAAGAAAAATGGTCGCAAAGGTCTTGATAGCTGCTTTTTTGTTTAAGCATTTTACTCTCCCCAAATTTTTAACAATTGTAGGGGAGGGGAACAGTTTTACAATCCCAATTACTACTTAGAAAAGCTTATTCAGGGTTCTCAAACAGCTCGTGTGCATAGATCCCGTCCAGCACGATCCCGTCATAGCCTTCTTTCATAATGCCATAAAGGAAGGACATGTTGTTGCCGTAAAGCACCTGATGCCAGCTTGGGTGCCAGTATTGCACGAGATATTTATCTGAGCTTGAAGGCGCGAGGTCTAAAACCCATGAGGGATTACCCATGCGCCAGTTTTCTTTCCAGTAATAGGCCCCAACGTCTGCTGCGCCAATATCGATATAGGCAAGAACAGGACGACGCGCGCCAAGCTTCTTAAATTGCATCTTGCGAACATTATGACGCCCAAGGGTTTGTGAGCGATGATGAAAAACAGGTGTGATCACCATATCATAATTCGTATTATGAATTTTCATGGCATATTCAGAAGCCGTCCCAAAGCGTGAAGAATCATCAATCAGCACATAGTTTTTAATGGATTGTGCATTGGTGATGGTATGGGCATTTTCTTTATAGGGGCGTTTAGGCCAGTTTGGCAGTTTGTTATTGCGCATGCCCATGCCCGGTGCAACGTAAGGAATAAACTTGTTCTTAGTAGCAAAACGAATGGCCTTATCCACATCCTTGGGCTTGGAGGCAAAATCAAGGGTGAAGACATTTAGCCCGGTATCTTTGGCAACCTGAAGGTCTTGTAAAATTTCACCTTGTTCTTTCTCGGTGAGGGCTTCACCAAAACCATCAAGCCCATAAGAAAGATTAGGCTGAATAACCCCATCAATGGTTTGCAGGTAAACAGAACTTGGTGAAGTGATCAGCTGGTCGACATCAATCACTTTGGTCAAGAGGCCACGCCCGCCTTTGGTCAGGACAATGAAATCACGTTTGAATTTGCGACCATATTTGGCAATATTTTGAACCAGCCTGCGCATCTCGTGGGAGTAATCAATATTTGGCCCGGTGTAGATCGCTTTTGAATCTTCTTCACCGTCGGTGAGAATTTTACCTTGTGAGATCACTTGGGCCGATGCTGTTGAAGAAAGCATTGTGAAAGCGACAAGCGCTGTTGTGCAAAATTTCAATACGGATCGTTTCATAGGACTCACGTTTAATTCAATTCCAACTTGTTGATGACTTCTTTGGCTATAGCTAGGCTAGAGGTCAATCCCGGTGATTCTATCCCAAATAAGTTTATAAAACCTAAAATACCATGATCCTTAGGCCCTTGAATAAGAAAATCTTTTGCCTCTCCATCCGGGCTTTGGATTTTGGGCCTGACACCTGAATAATCGGCCTGTAGGTCACCGTCTTTTAAAGCGGGCCAATAGTTTCTGATCGCCTCATAAAATTTATCGCCTCTGTGCGGGGCAACCTCATAGTTTATATGGTCCCCCTCATCTAACCATTCAACATCGGGGCCAAAACGTGCCTGTCCGCCCATATCAAGGGTGAGATGGACGCCCAATCCAGCTTTTTCCGGCACCGGATAAATCAGATGGGAAAAAGGTGCTTTAGTGGCAAGGGAGAAATAATTGCCCTTACAGTAATAGTCTTGCGGGATATGACTTTGAGGAAAACCTTCAATGAGGCGGGCCAGCTTAATAGCGTTTAGGCCAGCAGAATTAATTACGATATCAGCAGTGATTGACATGGGCGCATCACCGCCTGTGTGCAGGCTAATCACACCATCTTTAATCTGCCCACCTGTTATGGGGCTGTTAAGGGCAAGTATGGCACCGTGGTCTTCAGCCTCACCTTGTAGGGCCAGCATATAGGCATGGGTATCAATAATCCCTGTGGAAGGCGAGAGCAGGGCCGCCTCGGCTTTAAGGGCAGGTTCTTTTTGTAAGACTTCTTCTTTATCCAGCCAGATGAGGTCATCAACACCATTATCAGATGCTTTTCTCTTAATGGCTTTTAGGGCCTCAACTTGTTCAGCGCTTGAGGCCACAATCAGCTTGCCGAGTTTTTTATAAGGCACGCCATGACTATCACAAAACTCATAGAGCATATGTTTGCCTTCAACGCAGAGGCGGGCTTTCAGGCTGTCTTTGGGGTAATAAATGCCCGCATGGATGACTTCACTATTGCGTGAACTGGTGCCCATTCCGATGGCTTTATCAGCCTCAATAATGATAACCTCTTTACTAGTAAGTGCCAGTGCACGTGCGCATGCCAGCCCGACAACACCGGCACCGATGACCACGGCATCAACATGTTCACTCATTTGTTTTGTCCTTTATTTATATGCTGGCGAACTATAGGAGAATATCGTGTTTAGTCTAAAGAAAATTTTATGGCTTTTGTTCTTCTTTTTAAATGTCGCACCCGTTTCAGCGGACCCAAATTTTTGGAAATATGAGTGGCCCAAGACGGATTTTTCCAAATCATCTGTTGAGTTTATTGAAATCCTCTCAGGTGGCCCGCCCAAAGACGGTATCCCTGCCATTGATCATCCCCAGTTTATTGAGATGAACAAACTGTCAGGCTTAAATGAGCGCGAAGGGGTGATCACGGTTGAATGGGCAGGTGAGGTTCGGGTGTATCCTTTGCGTATTTTAATGTGGCATGAGATCGTGAATGACACTATTGGGGGCGTGCCTGTCTCAGTAACCTATTGCCCATTATGTAATAGCGCAATTGTGTTTGAACGCAAGTTGCTTGATGGACGTGTGTTAGATTTTGGCACCACAGGTAAGTTGAGGAATTCTGACCTTGTTATGTATGACCGCCAGACAGAAACATGGTGGCAACAATTTACCGGACAAGCCATTGTCGGGGAGCTCTTGGGCACAGCATTGTCGATCATTCCCTCACGTCTTGAAAGCTGGGCGGCATTTAAGGAACGCCATCAATCCGCATTGGTATTGATCCCGAGCGACCCAAAGGCACGACAATATGGGCGCAACCCTTATGTGGGGTATGCCAAATCGGCTCGTCCATTTTTATATGGGGGAGAGATGCCCAAAGGCATTGCGCCCATGGCCCCCGTGCTTGTTGTGGGAAATAAGGCGTGGGCGATTGAGTATGTGAAAGCGCAGAAAACCATTCAAGCTGATGGCCTCACCATTACATGGAAAAGCGGCCAAGCTTCAGCCCTAGAAGGTAAAACGGTTTTTCAGGGCAGTGACCTTGGCAATGTTACAGTGCAAAAAAACGGCCATGACGTGGCTTATCATTTGAGCTTTGCCTTTGCTTATCACGCTTTTTATCCCAATGGTGAAATCATCAAATAAGATCAAAAATGTTTGAGGTGTTCTTCAGCAGGGAGTTGATTGATGCTCATGAAATCTTTGAAGCGGGCAATGTTTAAAAGTCGCTCTACATGATCATGGGCGTTTCTGACATGAAGCTCAATTTCATGTTGTTTAAAGCTCTCATGGGCATGCATGAAAAAGCCAAGACCTGCAGAATCTAATTGGGTACAGTCGAATAAATCAAGAATGCAGGTTTTTGCTTTTGACGAGGCCATGTTCTCAATCATTTCTTTAAATAGGTCATGATCAAGAAAGCTGATTTTTCCTGAAATATAGACGATACATTCATCGCCTTGTTCTCTTACGCTGATATCCATTTTCTATCACTTTCGCCATTAAATGACCCTGTCCATAAAAGATATATGGGGTGATAAAATATGATGTTAATGCGGAAGGTTACTTAAGTGGTTTTTCTAGGCCTTGCTCTTTAATCACGCGTTCTGCTTTTTCAGTCGCGGTTTCTTTTTTATTGCTTTCAAGGTCTTTCATATATTCAATCACGCTCATGGCAACGGCGTTATATTGTGCAGGTTTTTTTTCTTCCAGCGCTAAGGTATAGATGCCGCTACAGTTTTTCTGGGCGAGCTCGTTTTCTTTTTCCCATTTCTTTTCAACCAGTTTGATAAAACGGGTCAGATAACCCGGCTGTGTTGCCTCAATGCCTTCACGCGCAGAAAAATGATGAACGAGGTTGAGCATGGTTTCCACCTTGTCACCACGATCTAGTTTTTTGAAAACACTGGTGCATCCAATGGCACTGTAAAGAAAGCCTTCTTCTTTGCTGGCATGTTCACTTTGCCATAAAATAAAAGCGGAAATGCCGCCAAAAAATACAAAAAATGCAAGGACAAACAGGATGGATTTTTTCATTGGAAGGGCCATTTGGTAAATTAGATTGGGCAGACCCTACTGTGTTCCTTGCCAAAACACAAGCTGTCACACTACATTAGGGCGTAAATATATAGATGAAAAAAGATCGGTCTGAACATGTGTTCTGAAATTGTCAAATCTGTCTGCCCCCATGATTGTCCAAGTGTCTGCCCTTTAGAGGTGGAGCGTTTAGGCCCAAAGCGTATTGGCAAAGTCAAAGGGAGCCCGGCTAACGCCTTTACGGCAGGGATTATTTGCGGAAAAGTCGCGCGCTATAGCGAACGAATACATCATGGTCAGCGCCTGCTTTATCCTATGAAACGAGTCGGTAAAAAAGGCTCAGATAATTTTAAACGTATTACGTGGGATGAGGCACTGGAAACAGTTGCTAAAAACCTGCTGCGTGTAGAGCGCGAACATGGGGCAGAAGCGGTTTGGCCGTTTTATTATGCAGGTACCATGGGCCATGTGATGCGCGATGGCATTAACCGTCTGCGCCACGTTAAAGGCTATAGCGGTATGCAAGGCACCTATTGTACGGCATTGAGCGGACCGGGTTGGGAGGCCGGATGTGGCACAAAACGCGGCAGTGATGTTCTGGAAATGGAAAAGTCCGACCTGATTGTCATTTGGGGCTTAAATGCGGTTTCCAGCCAGATCCATCTGATGACCCATGTGATTAAGGGTATTCGCAATGGGGCAAAGCTGGTTGTTGTTGACCCTTATCAAAATAAAACAGCTGATAAAGCGCATCTTCATTTGCCTCTTCGCCCGGGAACGGATGGGGCGCTGGCCTGTGCGGTCATGCATGTTTTGTTTGAAGAAGGCTACGCCGATAAGGCCTATCTGGAAAAATACACTGATCTTCCCAAAGAGTTTGAAGAACATTTAAAAACAAAAACACCTGAATGGGCCTCTGAAATAACCGGATTGGCAGCCCATACCATTGAAGCCTTTGCCCGTCTTTATGGCAGCTCAAAAAAGACTTTTTTGCGTGTGGGACATGGGATGACGCGCTCGCGCAATGGTGCGCATAATATGCATGCGGTTTCTTGCCTGCCTGCAGTGACAGGGGCATGGCAGTATGAAGGCGGTGGTGCACTTTATGGACAAGGTGATTTAGCGCAGCTTGATACAACCTTGATTGAAGGAAAAGATGTTAAAAACCCGGATGTGCGCATGTTGGATCAATCGCGCATTGGCGAGATTTTAACAGGTCATGAAGGTGCGCTTAAAGGCGGGCCTGAGGTTAAGGCTCTTTTCATTCAAAATACCAATCCTGTTGCCGTTGCTCCAGACAGCTCAGCTGTGCGCAAAGGCTTTATGCGTGATGATTTGTTTGTCTGTGTACATGAACAATTTATGACCGAAACGGCAAAGATGGCTGATATCGTCTTACCGGCAACCATGTTCTTAGAACATGATGATATCTATACGGCGAGTGCGCATTGTACATTGCAGGTCGCAAAATCTGTCATCAGTCCAGCGGGGGCGTGTAAGTCGAACCATCAGGTGATTTGTGAGCTGGCGAAAAAGCTTGGCGCACAACATAAGGGGTTTGATCTCAGTGCGCTTGCCATTGTTGAAGAGACATTGAAGAAGTCTGGCTATCCCAATGTGGCCGACATTATTGCGACAACAGGGCATGATCTGAGCTTACCGTTTGAAGAGGCGCATTTTCTTAATGGCTTTGCCCATCCTGATGGAAAATTCCGTTTTAAACCGGATTGGTCTTCATTAGGGCCAAGGGGGGAGACGATGCCAGAATTTCCCGATCATTGGGATGTGATTGACGAAGTGGATAAAGAAAAACAGTTTCGCTTAATCACACCACCATCACAAAACTTCCTTAATTCATCCTTTAGTGAGACCAAGACATCGCGCATTAAAGAGCGTTGCCCTGAAGCATTGATTAATCAGCGTGTTATGCGTAAATTAGGACTTGTTGAAGGAGACTTGGTGCGTGTCGGTAATGAGCTGGGCAGTGTTTTGTTAAATGCGGTATCGGCAAAGAACCAACATGAAGACACGGTTGTGGTTGAAGGGATTTGGCCCAATTCATCCTTTTTGGAAGGGCGTGGCATTAACACACTGGTTTCGTCCGAACCGGGCTATCCAAACAATGGCGCGGTTTTTCATGATACGGCTGTATGGTTGAGGGCACATAAGTAATGGCAGCGCATGTCATCGTTTTAGGTAATGAAAAAGGTGGTACGGGTAAATCAACGGCTGCCATGCATATTATCGTCGCTTTGTTAGACCAAGGCCTTAAGGTCGGCAGTATGGACCTGGACCTGCGCCAAGGTACCTTATCGCGCTATCTTGAAAACCGTATTCATAATGAGCGCACCTTGCTCATCCCCAATCATATCCGTATTGAAAAAGATGATGGGACTTTTCGCGGCTCGTTCCAGCAACTTTATGACACACAAGATGTGATGGTGATTGATACGCCTGGGCATGATACACCCTTGGGGGCAGAGGTGCATTCTTATGCCGATACGCTAATCACGCCTTTAAATGACAGTTTTATCGATCTTGATGTTTTAGCGCAGGTTGATGGGCAAACGATGAAAATCAAACGTCCAAGCCATTATGCTGAAACGGTATGGAAACACCGCCAGATGAAAGCCATGAGTCAAAATGGAGCCCATGTGGACTGGATTGTTATGCGCAATCGCTTGAGCCACTTAGATGCACGCAACAAGCGGGATATGGAAGTCTTGATTGGTGAATTTGCCAAACGTATGGGCTGTCGTGTGGTTTCCGGTTTTGGGGAGCGGGTGATTTATCGTGAGTTGTTCTTGAAAGGGTTGACCATGATGGACATGTCAGGGGATGAGCTCTCTATGTCTCATATCGCTGCGCGCCAAGAAGTGAGAAACCTTCTTGAAGCCATGCAACTTCCCTGTTTGCAAAGTTAAGGAAGAAAGAACGCCCATGTTCCATTTGCTCTTTATCTTGCTGATACTGGCCTTCTTTTATGTGCTGGTGAAATGGTATGTTCAGGCCCGTCCGCGCGATGTGCTCACTGTTGCCAAATGGATTGGCATCATCTTTGTTTCCTTATTGATCATTCGCTTGCTCTTTAGTGGAAAGTTCTGGCTTGCAATGGCGGCCTTGCCAGCTTTGTTTGTCTGGTTTGAACGTTTTAGAACTTTGTTTCATATCGGCAAAACAGTACGCGGTTGGTATAAAGGCGAAGCGCCTTCCCAACAACAAGCACCACCTCCACCCCCGCAACAAGAGGGACGCTCTTTTATGAGCCGGGAAGAGGCGCTGGATCTGTTTGGCCTTGAAGAAGATGCAACAGCCCCAGAAATAAAAGCGGCCTATCATCGCCTTATTGCACAGGTGCATCCTGATAAGGGAGGCTCTGATTATCTGGCAGCAAAGATTAATCAGGCAAAGGATATTCTTTTGAATGGCTAGGTTGCTGTTGTTGCTCTGTCTATCCCTTCTTCCTTTAAAGGCTCATGCGACAGACTTTTGCGATATGGATACCATGCTGGCTTCTTATAAAGCGGCCTTTAATCGCCAAAAATTAGGCGATTTGGAAAGTGCACATAACAGCTTTAAGAAACTGGCAAAAGCAGCGGTTGCGCCTGCCCAACGCCATGTGGCGCAATATTTTTTAGAAGAGTCCCGCGCGGATATGGCACTGGAAAATGCCATCATGTGGGCGCAGTTGGCTGCATGGGGCGGGGATGAAAAAGCCAAAACTATTTTAAAGCAAGCCGTTGAGTCTGCACGCCATAGTGTGAGTGAGGCAGGTCTAAGATGGGCTGCGCAATGGCGCCCTGAAGATACCAGCTGTTTTGTCGGTGAAGCTGCAAAAATTGATGACGATGATTTTCAAATTGTCGGGCGCTTTCCTGTGGTTCGCCATGAAAATGTCGATGAAGAAGTCTTTGCCGCCATGGTGACGCGCCTTTCTCAGGCCTTGGAAAATGTCACTAAAGTTGCTGTTTATTTTACTCCATTGATTGATTTGATCCCAGCTTTTGAAGTGATTGAAGGCGAGGGCACAGATCGTTTTATCCAGTGGGATGCAGATAATGACTGGATAAAAGTTTCCAGCGGTTTTTTACAAGATAGTTCGCCAAGGCAATTGGCCTACAGTCTGGTGTTAACCGTGCAACGCAGGTTGTTTAGCCTGATCAAGGATGCGAGTTTTGCCGATCAGGTGGGAACTCATTATGGTAAAATAAAAATTTATGGATCGCTTTATGGGGATGTGCGCACAAAACGGTTTTTAAAACTGTTTAAAGAGGCCATTAAAGAGGTGCGCAAGCTGCCGGTCGTCTTGCGCGATAAGGTGAATTACCTTGATGAAATTCACTATATGCCGCCCTCGCGCTATCATGCGATCCGCCTTGCCAGTACAAAGCGTTTTGCCCTTTATGATCATGTGCGCAGTGGGCCAGAAAAGCGCATGATGATTGTTGCACAAAAAATGGCCTTTGAAGAAGTTGACCAGATTATTTTAGAGCTCGTACGTGTGGGCCATCAAGCACAACAACATACCTATATTGAAGGTATGCGTGGACAAGTTGATGGTAAAAAGCGTGAAAATGCCATCCTCAAAGCCCTTGAAGGTGATATGCAAGGTGTAGCAGAAGCCTTCACCAAAACAACAGCCAAGAAAAAGAAAGAAGTAGCACATTGGGATAAGGCTGGGCCGGATGGAATTGCAAAGCTTTATTGTGAGAGCGTCAATGCCCAAGTAAAAGCTGCTATTGCCCTGAAAATACATGAAAATCGTTTCAGCCGGACGGTGGATTTAAAAAACTGCAAGAAGGCGAGAGCGGCGTGGCGAACCTATAGAAGTACTGAAACAAAAAAATAGTATCATTTTTGGCATGGGTTTACTTGCTTTAAGCAGGGGGTTGTGGCACAAAACCGTGTTTAAAAAGTTTGATGTCTAGGGGAAAACTATGACCAAGCCTGTCAGGAAAGCTATATTCCCGGTTGGAGGACTAGGTACGCGCTTCCTTCCTGCAACCAAAGCAATGCCAAAAGAGATGTTGCCTGTTGTGGATAAGCCTTTGATTCAATACGCTGTTGAAGAAGCGATTGAAGCGGGTATTGAACAATTTATTTTTGTTACGGGCCGTGGCAAAACAGCGCTTGAAGATCATTTTGATCATTCCCACGAACTAGAAGATACGCTTCTTGGCAAAGGTAAAACCGAAATCCATAAAACGGTTCTGGATATTTTACCAAAGCCGGGCTCTGTTTTTTATACCCGCCAGATGAAGCCAAATGGCCTTGGTCATGCGGTTTGGTGCGCTAAAGAACTCATCGGGGATGAGCCTTTTGCGGTTTTATTAGCTGATGATTTGGTCTTGGCGCAGGATAAATGCTGCCTGAGCCAAATGATTGATGTTTATAACGAGACGGGTGGCAATGTGGTTGCCATTGAAGAAGTGCCTCGTGAGGAAACCAATAAATATGGTGTGCTGGATGTGACTGAAGATGACGGTCGTATCGCACAGGCACAGGGGCTGGTTGAAAAGCCTGCACCAGAAGATGCCCCTTCAAACCTTTCAATTATTGGTCGCTACATTTTGCAGCCTGAAGTGTTTGCCCAACTGGACAAACAAGAACGTGGCGCAGGTAATGAAATTCAGTTAACTGATGCCATGGCGAAAACCATTCCTGATGTGGACTTTAGAGGTTTGCGTTTTGAAGGGCGTCGTTTTGATTGTGGCTCAAAACTTGGTTTTATTGAAGCCAATCTTGCTTTTGCCCTTGATCGTGATGATCTGCGCGATGGTGTGCAGAAAATCATTTCCGATTTGAATACATAATTTTTGACTATAACGCGTTAAGGAAATCCCATGCGTATTGCTATGATCGGTACCGGATATGTTGGACTCGTCTCCGGTGCATGTTTTTCAGAATTTGGTACGAACGTTGTCTGCGTTGATAAAGACGAGACAAAAATCAACAAACTGCATGAGAACATCATGCCGATCTTCGAGCCGGGTCTTGATAAGCTGGTCGAAAATAACGTTTCTGGTGGTCGCCTAGAGTTTACCACTGATTTGAAAGAAGCCGTTCAAAGCGCTGATGCGGTCTTTATTGCGGTGGGGACACCAACACGCCGTGGTGATGGCCATGCTGACCTGTCATACGTTTATGGTGCGGCTAAAGAAATTGCTGAAGCCATGGACGGCTATACAGTGGTTGTGACAAAATCAACCGTTCCTGTGGGCACGGGTGATGAGGTTGAGCGTATCATTCGTGAAACACGCCCAGATGCGGATTTTGATGTGGTGTCAAACCCAGAATTCTTGCGTGAAGGGTCTGCTATTGAAGATTTCATGCGTCCTGATCGTGTGGTTATCGGTACAGAAAGTGAGCGCGCACAAGAAGTGATGCGTCAACTTTATCGTCCATTATTTTTAATTGAAACACCGATCCTCTTTACACAGCGCCGCACATCAGAGCTGATTAAATATGCAGCTAATACTTTCCTTGCTGCTAAAATCACTTTCATCAATGAAATTGCTGATTTGTGTGAAGAAGTGGGGGCCGATGTACAGGCCGTTTCTAAAGGGATTGGCCTTGATGGTCGTATCGGTAAGAAATTCTTGCACGCAGGGCCGGGTTATGGCGGTTCTTGCTTCCCAAAAGACACATTGGCTTTGGTGAAAACAGCCCAGCAATATGGTCGCCCGTTGAAGATTATCGAAACGGTTGTTGATGTGAATGAACAGCGCAAAAAGCAAATGGCTGAAAAAGTCATTAAAGCCTGTGGTGGCTCAGTTGATGGCAAGAAAATCGCAGTTCTTGGTGTGGCATTTAAGCCAAACACAGATGATATGCGCGATTCACCAAGCTTGGATATCATTCCAGCCCTTCAAGAAGCAGGTGCTTCTGTTGCGGCCTTTGACCCAGAAGCCATGGGTGAAGCCAAAGAAATGCTTTCTGGCGTGGACTGGAAAGAAAATTCCTATGACACAATGGATAATGCCGATGCGTTGGTCTTGATCACAGAGTGGAATGAATTTCGTATGCTTGATCTGGATCGTGTGAAAGGCTTGTTGAACGCACCGGTCATGGTTGACCTGCGCAACGTTTATAACCGTCAGGAAATGAAGGATGCAGGTTTTGATTATACCTGTATTGGTCGTCCTAAACTGGAAGACTAATCATTTCTCAAGTCATTTGTGCCCCTGTGAAAGCAGGGGCCTTTTTTTTAAGTACTTCCTGCGATGTTGCGCAGGATAAAATATCGAGGCTATTGTCATGACACAAATTAACCCAAATATTCTGCGTGAATATGATATCCGCGGCATTGTTGGTGATAATTTCACTGAAGAGGTTGTTGAAACTTTGGGCCGTGCCTTTGGTACGCGCATCAAGCGTGCAGGTGGAAAGTCGGTTTGTGTCGGCTATGATGGTCGTTTAAGCTCCCCCGGTCTTGCCGCCGCCGCTGTAAGAGGCATGATGGCCTGTGGTTTAACCGTATATGAAGTCGGGCGTGGTCCAACGCCGATGCTATATTATTCCACCTATGCCTTAGAAGCTGATGCGGGCCTGATGATCACAGGCTCACATAACCCACCGGATTATAACGGCATTAAGATGATGCTTTCTGGCCTGTCTTTCTTTGGTGCTGATATTCAGGACTTGGGCAAAATCGCGGCTGAAGGTGATTTTGAAACAGGGCAGGGCAGCTCAGAGCAACGCCCCATGCTTAATGACTATGTTGAACGCATCACATCTGATTTTAAAGCAGGGCGTGAGCTGAAAATCGCATGGGATGCAGGTAATGGTGTGGCAGGTGAGGCCATGACCATGATGTGTGATAAGCTGCCCGGTGAGCATCATTTGATGTATGCCGATATTGATGGCAACTTCCCCAACCACCACCCAGACCCAACCGTTGAGAAAAACCTTGCTGACCTTAAAGAAATGGTCATTGCAAAGGGCTGTGACCTCGGTATCGCCTTTGATGGGGATGGCGACCGTATCGGTGTGGTCGATAGTCAAGGCCGCGTGTTGTGGGGCGATCAGTTGATGGTCATTTGGGCCAAAGAAATCCTGTCGCGCAAACCCGGCTCAACCATCATTGCCGATGTGAAAGCCTCCCAAGTTCTCTTTGATGAAGTCGCCCGCATGGGTGGCGAGCCACAAATGTGGAAAACGGGTCATTCCCTGATTAAATCAAAAATGAAAGAGCTTGAGTCACCCTTTGCAGGTGAGATGAGTGGTCATATCTTCTTTAAAGATGGATTTTATGGCTTTGATGATGCGCTTTATGCCGCTATTCGTTTGCTCTCCATCCTGACTCAAACGGATGAAAAACTGGATGATATGCTGGATGCCATGCCTAAGATGGTCAATACACCAGAAATTCGTTTTGATTGCCCAGAAGAGCGTAAATTCGATGTGGCAGATGAAGTGAAAGAACGCCTTAACGGGGCAAGCGATGTGCAGGTGATTGATGTAGACGGCGTTCGCGTTGTCTCTGATGATGGCTGGTGGCTGTTGCGCGCCTCTAACACTCAGCCCGTGCTTGTGGCACGTTGTGAGGCAAAAGATGAGGCCGGGCTCGCTAAGTTAAAAGCAGAATTGGTCAAGCAGCTTGAAACCAGCGGAATTGACGCCCCTGACTTTTAAATCCTTGAAGATAGGTCATGCTGGCAAAGGCCAGTAGCAAAACAAGAAAAAAGGCCCTCAAATATGGGGCCTTTTTTTATGCTTTAGCGGCTGGCAACTTGTGTGCCTTTGGCTCTGAATACCATGCAGGGATGGCGCATTTTCTTGAGTGCGCGACATGCCCGATAGGCTTCGCGTTTTTCAACCCCAACAACGCGGGCGCGATAGACTTTCTTACTGCCATTTTTTAAGGGAACAACTTTTGTTTTGGCACCTGTTAAATAACTTGGGGCGCGTTTGATCGCGGCTTTGGCCTGAACGCGGGCTTTCTTGATGGTATTAAAAGCACCAACTTGCACACCCCAGGCGGTTGAGCGACGTTTGGACGCAATTTCATAAGCACGCTTTTGTTGCTTGGCTTTTTTCTTCTGCTTATAAGCCGCCATCATCTTAGGGTCGAGTTTGGTAAAGCCCTTATCAAGGATTTTTGCCATATGGGTATTGCGGCGATTAGCGGTTTTGCCCCCAAAGACCACACCGATGAGGCGGTGACCACCACGCTTTACAGATGTGACCAGGTTAAAGCCAGAAGCACGGATATAGCCGGTTTTAATACCATCCATCCCGTCATATTTTTTCATCAGCTTATTGTGGTTACCGTATGTGCGCCCTTTATAGGACCATTTGGTCGTCTTGAAGTATTTGTAATATTGTGGGTAACGTTTCCAAAGTTCATTGCCCAATGTGGCCATATCGCGCGCTGTACTGAGCTGGCGGCGATTTGGCAGGCCAGAGGCATTGCGAAAGTTTGTGCTTTTCATGCCGATTTGGCGCGCACGTTTTGTCATTAACTTGGCAAATTCCCATTCCGTACCACCAAGGGCTTCCCCAACAACAGTGGCAACGTCGTTTGCCGACTTGGTGACAAGGGCATAGATCGCATCTTCAACACGAATGTGGCTGCCTGCTTTTAGGCCAAGGCGAGATGGCGGCTGCCATGTTGCTTTTCTGGAAACACGCAGTTTGGTGTTTAAGGTGACTTTCTTTTGCTCAAGCGCTTCAAACAACATGAACAGGGTCATCATTTTTGTCAGCGAAGCTGGATAATTACGTGTATCAGCATTGACAGAATGAAGCACACGCCCCGTATCCGCATCCATCACGAAAGAGGCGTATTTGGCATGTGAGTGGGACGATAGCAAGACTCCCACAGTTAAAAGAGCCAGAAGCCCTAGCTTTGTGAGGCACTTTTTCGCCGATGTGTGCGCTTTATTTTTTGATGTTATCATCATTGTTAGGAAGCCTATGTCATTCCGCAAAAGACGTCGAGTCATTAAACCTTGATAGCCAGTTTGCCCATAGTTTGATAAACAAAGGGTAAACGTGGTGAGAAGGAGTAGAAAAAATGTCCATGTTAAGGTTCTTTTTTGCCTGTCTGTTGGTCATTTTTGCCGCCTCCTGTACCTATCAAGGTAAAGGAAGTGACCCGATTACAAAGAAATTCACATGGTTTAGCTATGTGAACGGGGATGACATACGCAAGGCCTGTGCCAATTTGGGTGCTGATCGTTACCGTTTTGTCTATAACGGAGTCTATCAACATCAAACGCGTACCTATGACGTGTTTTTTCATGCAAAAAAGATTGTGATGCATGTTGCAGGTGCTGCAAATGTTAAAAAACTGGATTTACATGACCTGCTTGCGCCATGGCGCGGCGTGCGTGAAGAACTTGTCGTTGGGGATAAGGAACTCTCACAGATTAAAAGGGCTTTGGGTGCAAGTGCTGCACTGCAACCAACAAAGACAGGTCTGAGGCTGTATTCTGATAAGTTTTACTGGACCGTTGCTGCCTGTGTAGAAGGTAAAATGCATTTTAATGCTTATGCTTGGCCCTCAACTGAATGGGAGACAATGCAGTTTGATGATGTGCTTCTCGCCCTGGATGTAACCTCTGTACCCGTTGAAGAACCTAGAGTTCTAACCGATATTGATATTTGGGGGAGCTCACAAGAGGCTGATCCCTTTTTGATTGAGCTGGGTGATAATGGCCTTGTCGGGTTTGAAGGGGGCTCTGTTAAATAAAATTTTTGCTGCAGTGCAAAATTTTCTATTGACCTTGTGATTTAGTGTGGTATTGTTAGATTAATGCTGCAATGCAAAACGCGTTCAGCGAGTGTTTTTCTAAAGACAATGCGTTTTCGCTGATGAGGTTGACAATGACTACAACGGATAACAAAGCTCCTGCTGCTAAGAAGCCAGCTGCACCTGCTAAACCTGCTGCTAAAAAGGCACCTGCTGCAAAGCCAGCCGCCGCCCCTAAAGCAACAGCTCCTAAAGCTGAGTCAAAACCAGCTGCCAAGCCTGCGCCTAAAGCGCCTGCTGCTAAAAAAGTTGAAGCAGAACCTGTTTCTAAGGCTCCTGCTGCTGCGCCTGCAAAGGCTGCGTCCAAGCCTGCCCCTAAAGCTGCTGAAAAAGTAGAAGCACCTGCTTTTGAAGCTCAAGTAGAACAAATCTCCACACAAATTCAAGAAGGTTACAACGAAATGTTTGAATTCGGTAAAGAACAAATGGAAAAATTCTTTAAATTTGACGGCGCTGAAGCGTTTAAAAATGTAGACACATTCAAGTCTGTTGAAGATGCAATGGCTTTCTCTAAAGAGAACGTGGACGCTTTTGTTAAGTCTTCTTCTATCGCTGCTAAAGGCGTTCAGGATGTTGCTTCTTTGGTTGCTGAAATTACAAAATCTTCTATCGAAGGTAACGTTGAAGCTTCTAAGAAAGTTTTCGAATGTAAAACTCCACAAGAAGTTGCTGAGTTGCAAGCTGAGCTGATGAAAGCTGGCTACGAAAAAATGGTTGCTGATGCGACACGCATTTCTGAAGCTTCTACTAAGATTGCTGAAGAAGCTGCGAAGCCTTTGCAGGCTCGTATCGAAGCTGGCGTTGAAAAAATCAACGAAAAAGCTGCTTAATTCAGCTTTAAGCTTTACGCTTTTTAATAAAGATGCCCGATTGGTTTGACCGATCGGGCATTTTTTGTGATCAAAGGGGTTTCATCCTTGGCAAAACAGACTAATATTATAGACAAGAAATAATGATTGACCCTTCGCGGCTAGGAATAATGAGTAACAAAGATCATAAATATGATGACGACGGTGATGTTGGAGTTGCGGTTAAGACGCGTTCCAAAACCAAAAAACCGTCTATGTATAAAGTGTTGTTGTTGAATGACGACTACACACCGATGGAATTCGTCGTTCATGTGTTGGAAAAATTCTTCCGCAAAAATCAGGAAGAAGCCACACAGATTATGCTGCATGTCCATACCAAAGGGGTGGGGATTTGTGGTGTCTTCACTTACGAAGTGGCTGAGACCAAAGCCTCTCAGGTGATGGATCTCGCACGACAACATCAACATCCGCTGCAATGTTCAATCGAAAAAGACTAGTCAATAATAAGAATTGAAGGGAACGCCAAGATGCTATCAAGAAACTTAGAACAGACCCTTCATCGCGCTTTGGCACAGGCAAGTGACCATCGCCATGAAATGGCAACGCTAGAACATTTGCTTTTGGCCTTGATTGATGACCCCGATGCGGTGGCTGTCATGCGTGCTTGTGATGTTTCCATTAATCAATTGCGCGAAGATATCGGCATTTTTTTAGAAGAAGAGCTTAACGATTTGCGCAGTGAGACGCCTGTTGAGCCCTCACCAACAGCAGGTTTTCAACGTGTTGTGCAGCGTGCAGCCATTCATGTGCAATCTTCTGGTCGCGAAGAAGTGACGGGCGCAAACGTTCTTGTTGCGCTGTTTTCTGAGCGCGAATCCCATGCGGTTTATTTCCTTTCAGTCCAAGAAATGACGCGCCTTGATTGTGTAAACTATATTTCTCATGGCATTGCAAAAGTGCCGGGCCTTTCTGAAGATCGTGCGGTTCATGGTGCGGATGAGGATGATGAAGAAGATGAGAACAGCAATGAGGATGGTGCAAAGGCACTGGATACCTATTGCGTAAATCTCAATGAAAAGGCCCTTGAAGGGAAAATAGACCCATTAATTGGGCGCAGTGCAGAGTTAGATCGCACCGTTCAAGTCTTATGTCGGCGCAGTAAAAATAACCCGCTTTATGTGGGGGACCCCGGTGTGGGTAAAACAGCCATTGCAGAAGGCTTGGCTTTAAAAATTACCAAAAAGCAGGTGCCCGAAGTGCTGGATGAAGCCATCATCTATGCGCTTGATATGGGATCATTATTGGCGGGGACACGTTATCGCGGTGATTTTGAAGAACGCCTTAAAGCGGTTGTGAAAGAGCTGGAAGAGCGCCCCCATGCGGTTCTCTTTATTGATGAAATCCATACGGTGATTGGGGCAGGGGCCACAAGTGGTGGGGCTATGGATGCCTCAAACCTTCTCAAACCTTCTCTTGCCAGTGGCTCGTTGCGCTGCATCGGTTCAACCACTTATAAAGAATATCGCAGCCATTTTGAAAAAGACCGTGCGCTTGTGCGGCGTTTTCAAAAAATTGATGTGGTGGAACCTTCCATTGATGATGCGGTGAAAATCCTGCGCGGTTTAAAACCTTATTATGAAGAACATCATAAAGTGCGTTATACCAACGATGCGCTGAGCGCGGCGGTGGAGCTTTCTGCACGTTATATTGGGGATCGAAAGCTTCCTGATAAAGCCATTGATGTAATCGATGAGGTCGGTGCCTCGCGCATGTTATTGCCTGAAAGCAAACGTCGTAAAACCGTGACGGTTAAGGATGTGGAAGATACGGTCGCGAAAATTGCCCGCATCCCGCCAAAGTCGGTTTCCAGTGATGATAAAGAGACATTGCGCTCCCTTGAAACAGATTTAAAACGCATGGTCTTTGGCCAAAATGAAGCGATTGATCGCCTTTCAACAGCTATTAAACTATCGCGCGCGGGTTTGCGTGAACCAGATAAGCCGATCGGCAGTTACCTGTTTTCTGGCCCAACGGGCGTAGGTAAAACCGAAGTGGCGCGCCAGCTTTCCATGACATTGGGTGTGGAGCTCAAACGTTTTGATATGTCTGAATATATGGAACGTCATTCCGTCTCACGCCTGATCGGTGCCCCACCGGGATATGTGGGCTATGATCAAGGTGGCTTGCTTACAGATGGTGTGGATCAACATCCCCATTGCATTGTTTTGCTTGATGAAATTGAAAAGGCTCACCCAGACCTGTTTAATATTCTATTGCAGGTGATGGATCACGGTAAGCTGACCGATAATAACGGTAAAACCATTGATTTTAGAAATGTCATTTTGATCATGACGACAAATGCGGGCGCAGCTGATCTGGCGAAAAATGCCATTGGTTTTGGTCGTGAAAGCCGTGAAGGTGAAGATAAAGAAGCCATTGAAAAGCTCTTCACACCAGAATTTAGAAACCGTCTTGATGCCATCGTTCCTTTTGCCAATCTGGCACCGGAAGTGGTCGGCAAGGTGGTTGATAAATTCATTATGGAGCTAGAAGGCCAGTTGGCGGATCGCGGTGTTGAATTCCAACTCACACCAGCTGCGCGTAAGTGGTTGAGCAAGAAGGGCTATGATAAGCTTTATGGGGCACGTCCTTTAAGCCGGGTTATTCAGGAACATATCAAAAAGCCACTGGCAGAAGAACTGCTCTTTGGTAAGCTGGTCACAGGTGGTCTTGTGAAGGTCAAAATTGACGATAATAAAATCGCCTTTGACTTCCCTCAAGATGAGCTGGAAAAAAAGCCTAAGCGCAAGACCAAAGGCAAAGTTCCTGTCGTTGCAAAATAAAATGTTTGCTTTGCGAACAATAATATGAGTAGATATATCTAAAGTGTCATCCTCGCTTAAGGCGGGGATGATCTGTTTTATAGGTAACAGAAGGCGCTCATAATGTTCGATAATTGCTTAGATGATATTCTTGTTCTAGACCTTTCCCAATATATTCCGGGCCCTTTCGCGACAATGACCCTTGGTGATCTGGGGGCCGAGGTGATCAAGATTGAGCCGCCCTTTGGTGACCCCATGCGCGACGCTTTTATGCAAGGCGAAGATGGGATATCTCCACTTTATAAGCAATTAAACGCGGGTAAGAAGGTTGTGAAAATCGATCTTAAATCCGATGGCGGTAAAGAGGCCTTGCGCGCCTTGGTTAAAAAAGCTGATGTGCTGCTGGAATCTTTTCGCCCCGGTGTGATGGGGCGGCTTGGTTTTGATCCAAAAGCTTTGAAAGAGCTTAATCCGAAACTCATCCATTGCGCGCTTTCCGGTTATGGCCAAACTGGGCCTTATGCGCAAACCGCAGGTCATGATATGACCTATGTTGCCCTTACTGGTGCGCTTTCACAAACCGGTCATCCCGATGTTGGGCCTGTGCCCATTTTCCCGCCACTTGCAGACCATAGTGGCGCTATGCAAGCGGTCAGTTCGATCCTTGCGGCTTTATTTCGCCGTGAAAGAACAGGCAAGGGGGCTTTTATTGATGTTAGCTTGTTTGAAGCGGCCTTAAGCTGGAATTATCTCAGTCTCACCCCTGCGGGGCATGGTCTTGAGGTTGATGCTTGTGGGCAAGGTGAGCTCACAGGTGGGGCGGCGGCTTGGTATGGCATTTATGAAACAAAAGATAATCGCTTTTTTGCCTTTGCCCCGATTGAGCCCAAGTTCTGGCAGAATTTCTGCAAAGCGGTGGGGCGTGATGATCTTTTGGCGCGCCATATGGAAGCCCAACCCCAAACCGATTTGATCAAGACTTTGCGTGATTTCTTTAAAACCAAAACTTTGGCACAATGGTCTGAGGTTTTATTGCCTGCTGATTGCTGCATGGAACCAATTCATACCCCTGATGAGGTTTTAAACCACCCCCATGTGAAAGAGCGACAAATTGCTTTTGGCAATGAAATTAGATATCCGGCATGGGTGGACCATCAACCACCCAAAACACGTGTGCCGATGATTGAATGTGATATTTCCGATCTATTGTAAAACGGCTTAACAATCATCTGTGCAACAAGCACATTTTTGGTCAGAGTCAAAAATATGCTCTTTTGCCCAGCGGCGGAGCTTAAAAACAGCTGTGTTTTCGGGCATTGTTTCAGCATATTTAGTGAGCACATGGTTCAAATCTTGTAAACGTTCGAGCGCTTCAAGGGGGAGATGCTTGGCAGGACAATCAGATTTGTCCTGACAGGAGGATTTGCTGTCTATATAGCTGCTGACTTGTTGGATGAGTTGTTCCATCAGGTGTAGAATTTGGGGGATTTTCTTATCGCTTAAAAGCTCGTCACAGATCGTGTTGACATAGGCCGCAATGATCGGATGGCTGCTATCAATAAAGCTACGTCCTGTCGGCGTGGATGTATCTACCGCAATTGGCATAAGTTTCTCTCCCATTCCCATATATATTTTATGGATTTTAAGTACAGGTTGAATATTCTGCATCACCAATATGGGTGGGAAGGGTTGATTTTTTTACTTTATCCACACTTATAAGGCGATAGTTTTGCCAATTCCTGCATTTCATGACTATTAATACGCATATCATGGTCAAGAAAATCCTGTACGGCTTTTTCAAAGGCCGGGTCTGCAATCCAATGCGCGCTATATGTTTCAACTGGAAGATATCCGCGTTGAATTTTATGTTGGCCTTGGGCACCTGCTTCAACGCGCTTTAAATTATGGGCAATGGCATAGTCAATCGCCTGATAATAACAGGTCTCAAAATGAAGGAATTTATAATCCTCAACACAGCCCCAATAGCGCCCATAAAGGGTCTCGCTACCTTTTAAATTGAGCGCGCCTGCCACAATGCCTTCATCTTTCAGGACAAGGACCAGCACAACAGATGAGCCAAGACGTTGATTTAAGAGGCTGAAAAAGTCACGATTGAGGTAGGGGTGGCCCCATTTGCGAGCGGATGTATCCATATAAAATTGGTAAAACGCATCCCAGTGATGTTCTTTAATTTCATCACCGCTTAAGGTGATGATCGCAACCCCACTTTCTTGAACGGCCCTTCTTTCCTTGCGCAGTGTTTTTCGTTTGCGCGAGGATAATTGAGCAAGAAAATCATCAAAGTTTTGATAGTTTTGGTTTTCCCAATGATATTGATGACCCGTGCGTGCAAGCAGCCCTTGTTGTTGCATCAGTTGCCATTCGCTTTTTTCAGCAAAGGTAATATGAAGCGAGGATATATTTAAGTCTTGCGCGCGCTCAATCATGGCAGATAAAAGACTGGCTTTATCTTCATTTGTGGCATTCGGACTTGCCATAATGCGCTGTCCGCTCACCGGGGTGAAGGGGATGGCGCATTGTAATTTGGGGTAATATCGCCCACCGGCGCGCTCATAGGCTTCTGCCCATGACCAGTCAAAAACATATTCCCCATAAGAATGGTTTTTAAGGTAAAGCGGGCAGCAGGCTTTGATTTGGTCTTTGTCTCTGAGCACCAAATGTTGTGGCATCCATCCTTTTTGGGGATGGACGCATTGGCTGTCTTCTAAGCTTGAGAGAAATTCATGGCGAGCAAAAGGCTCATCAGCACCAACACATGAATTCCACTCATCAGCGCTAATCTCAGATATTTTCTCAAGCTGTTCGATTTTACTCAAATTCGAAGATGCCATCAATTTCAACGGAAATACCTAAGGGCAAGGAAGCAACGCCAACGGCGGCGCGGGCATGGCGCCCAACATCGCCAAAGACTTCAACCATTAAGTCTGAAGCGCCATTAATGACTTGAGGCTGGTCGGTAAATTCAGGAGTACCATTAACAAACCCGCCCAGTTTAACCACACGGGTGACACGATCAAGATCACCGCCCAAGGCTTCTTTAACTTGTGTGATGAGATTTAATCCACATAGGCGGGCTGCGGCCATACCATCTTCTACGCCTAGGTTTTCCCCAAGGCGACCGATATATTTCAGCTCCCCATTAAGCATGGTGATTTGGCCTGAAACATGGATCAAATTACCCGTGATCACATATGGGACGTAATTGGCGACAGCTTTGTTGGCGGTGGGAAGGGTAATGCCAAGCTCGTTAAGACGTGCGTCGATTTTGCCAGCCATGAAAGGGGCTCCTAACTCAAAAAATACTTACCTTTCTAACTTAAGAGAAGTCTTTGAAAGAACAAGTGGGATTTATGAAAAAATAAAGGGGAAGCAACCTAATGGTTATCTTCCCCTTTATTCGTCTTCGCTTTACGCGTCTTAAATATTATGAGCAACCAGATGTGGACCCACAGGTTACACATTTCAGGCAAGTGCCGTTACGCACCAGTGTGAAATTACCACATTCAGGACAGGCATCACCTTCATACCCTTTCATGCGGGCTTCACGGATTTGCTCAAGCTTTTGGTCGGTCTCTTCAAAGATGTCCGGCTCACCATCAATGCTGGCAGCTGCGGCAAGATCAGCCGTCGCACTTGAAGCTGCTCCACTGACAGCACCACCTGTTGGCGTGCCTTCAGAACCTTCGCTTTGGTTGCCTTTAAAGACGAGGAAGCGACCACGCATATACCCTTGTGAGGCCACGCGTTCAATCATCTGATTGGCTTTGTCTTTATCTTCTTGTGGAAGTTCAGACTGGGCTTCGCCGCCACCAACAGTGTCATGTTGCAGGTCATCCGGCTTGATATGGGCCAGATCAGAACGATCCATGTAAGATACAGCCAATTCACGGAAGATATAATCCAGAACCGAAGACGCCATCTTGATGGTATCGTTACCTTCCACCATGCCGCTTGGCTCAAAGCGTGTGAAAGTAAAGGCTTCTACAAACTCATCTAGGGGCACGCCATATTGTAGGCCCAAAGAAATGGCAATGGCAAAGTTGTTCATCAAAGAGCGAAAGGCAGCACCCTCTTTATGCATATCGATGAAGAGTTCACCAAGTTGACCATCTTCATATTCACCAGTGCGCAGGTAAACTTTATGGCCACCAACGCTTGCTTTTTGCGTATAGCCTTTACGGCGATTTGGCAATTTCTTGCGTTGTGCAACAACACGTTCAATGATTTTTTCAGCAACGATTTCAGCTTTTTTCGCTGCTGGCTGATCTGCAATGGCTTCTGCCAGTGTTTCTTCAGCTTCATCATCATCAAGCACTTGGGCTTGAAGTGGCTGGGAGAGTTTAGAGCCATCACGATAAAGTGCATTGGCTTTCAGGCCCAGTTTCCAAGACAGGATATAAGCTTCCTTACAATCTTGAACCGTGGCGTTATTGGCCATGTTGATTGTTTTGGAAATGGCACCTGAGATAAAGGATTGAGACGCCGCCATCATGCGGATGTGACTTTCAACCGAGAGGAAACGCTTACCTTTGCGACCACATGGTGTAGCACAATCAAAGACAGGAAGGTGCTCATCCTTCAGGTGTGGTGCACCTTCAAGGGTCATGGAGCCACAAACATATGTATTGGCATTATCAATAGCTGCTTTAGAGAAACCAAGTTCAGCCAGCATATCAAAGTCTGGAGAGTCTAGTTTTGCAGCATCAAAGCCAAGCTTCTTGATGCAGAACTCTTCACCCAAAGACCATTTGTTGAAAGCAAACTTGATATCAAAGGCATCTTGAAGGGCTTTTTCCAAAGCCTCAATAGCTGCATCATCAAAGCCTTTTTCACGTAGCTGCTCATGGGTGATATGGGCCGTGCCTTTTAACGTGCCGTGACCAACTGCATAGCGGATCATGTCGTTGGCTTGCTGCTCACTATAGCCCAGTTTGATTAGGGCTTGTGGTACAATACGGTTGATGATTTTGAAATAACCGCCACCGGCCAACTTCTTGAATTTCACCAAGGCAAAGTCAGGCTCAATACCTGTTGTATCACAATCCATCACAAGACCAATGGTGCCTGTTGGGGCAACAACGGAGACTTGAGCGTTGCGGAAACCATGTTCTGAACCAAGCTCAAGCGCGCGATCCCATGATTTACGTGCAGCTTCTACAAGCTCACCTTCTGGGCAGTTTGCCGCATCAAGGGGAACGGGCAGAACAGACAGACCTTCATAATCGTCTTTGAGGCCTTGGGCTGCGCGACGGTGGTTGCGAATAACGCGCAACATATGATCAGCGTTATTTTTATAACCCGGGAAAGCGCCAAGATGTTCAGCCATTTCTGCAGATGTCGCGTAAGCCTCACCTGTCATCAATGCTGTGATCGAGCCACAAATCGCGCGACCCTCAGCACTGTCATAAGGCAGGCCTGAGGCCATCAACAGGCCACCGATATTGGCAAAACCAAGACCAAGCGTGCGATAGTCATAAGACAGTTTGGCAATTTCTTTAGATGGGAACTGGGCCATCAGCACGGCAATTTCCAGTGTCACAGTCCAGATACGAACCGCGTGAGAGAAACCTTCAACATCAAAGGTGCCATTGTCACGGGTAAATTGCAGCAGGTTCAGGGACGCAAGGTTACAAGCCGTATCATCCAGAAACATATATTCCGAACAAGGGTTGGATGCATTGATGCGACCATCAGCCGGGCATGTGTGCCATTCGTTAATGGTGCTGTCATACTGGATACCCGGATCAGCACAAGCCCATGCGGCATAACCGATATTTTCCCAAAGCTCTTTAGCCTTGATACGTTTTGCAACAGAGCCGTCTTTACGGTTGATCAGTTCCCACTCGCCGTCATCCAGAACTTTATTAAGGAAGTCATTGGAAACACGAACCGAGTTGTTGGAGTTTTGACCCGCAACCGTCATGTAAGCTTCTGAATCCCAGTCTGTATTGTAAGCCGGGAATTCAATGTCAGTGTAGCCTTGCTTGGCAAATTCGATCACACGCTGAATGTAGTTTTCAGGGATCAAGACTTTGCGCGAGGCAATGATGGCTTTTTTCAGCGGCTTGTTTTTCTTTGGATCAAACGCGCCTTCATCATCGCCAGCTTCAACACAAGCCGTCATCACCTCACCAAGGTGCTTTTGTGCAAGTTTAGAGCCTGCAACGAGGGCAGCGACTTTTTGTTCTTCTTTAACTTTCCAGCTAACGAAATCTTCTACATCTGGGTGATCAACATCAACCACAACCATTTTGGCAGCGCGGCGTGTTGTGCCACCGGACTTAATCGCACCTGCAGCACGATCACCGATTTTAAGGAAGCTCATCAGGCCAGAGGATTTACCACCACCGGAAAGGGGCTCACCTTCACCACGCAAGTTGGAGAAGTTAGACCCTGTGCCTGAGCCATATTTAAACAAACGTGCTTCACGGACCCAAAGGTCCATGATGCCGCCTTCATTCACCAAGTCATCCTGAATGGACTGGATGAAACAGGCGTGAGGCTGTGGGTGTTCGTAAGAGGATTTAGAACGGGTCAGTTTGCCCGTTTTGAAATCTACATAATGGTGGCCTTGTGCCGGACCATCAATGCCATAGGCCCAATGCAGGCCCGTGTTAAACCACTGTGGGGAGTTTGGCGCACCCATCTGGGCACAAAGCTGGTAGCGCATTTCGTCATAATAAGCACGCGCGTCAGAATCGCTATCAAAATAGCCGCCTTTCCAGCCCCAATAGGTCCATGTGCCTGCAAGGCGGTCAAACACCTGTTTCGCAGACGTTTCGCCTGTGAAATGTTCGTCTTTTGGCACAGATTTAAGGGCATCTTGGTCTGGCTCTGAGCGCCATAACCACTGAGGGATATCTTTTTCTTTTACTGCTTTGAGCTTGGCAGGAACGCCCGCTTTGCGGAAGTATTTTTGCGCCAAAACATCACAGGCAACCTGTGACCAGTTTTCCGGTACATCCAGATCTTTAGCTTGGAAAACCACAGACCCATCCGGATTACGGATTTCGCTGCTTGCTTTACGAAATGGAATGCCGTCGTACGGCGACTTATCTTCGTGCGTGAAATGACGATTAATACGCATTATACCCCTGTATGCCTCTTACCTTATGTTAATGAGCGGCGAAAAAGAACGACGATTTTTATTATTATGGTGCCTCCCTTGAGCGCGACATACATCTATATTCGGCGTGTCTGTCTGCGCTTCGGGCACAAGATGTAGAACATTTTCTCAAAGGCATTTCAAGATACTACGAAAGTATAGTTATGTATCGTTACGAATATGTAATGAGGGGAATGGCAAGAGCTGTGCCGATTCCCAATCAATTCTTCTTATGTAAAAAAAATAATAAAAAAAAGGGGTTGATATGGTCTAAATATAGCAAATTTGCCGCAAGCCCTTGTGTTTATTGGAACTGCACCCTACTAGCTATGGTGTGAATGTGCGTTTGCACACAAAATATAGGGAAACCCTGAGGAGAATCGAAAAAGCCATAAATGACTGTCTGCAAAACTGGTACTAAATGGTGAAAAAAAGTTATGAGAATCGAATATTGTTTAAAGATGGGCTTTAACACTTTTGAATAATTTTAATTCACTTGGATTAATCGATATAGAGCTAGACCCAGAGCGCTTAATTGAATAAAAAATAAAGAAAAATAGTCGAGGGCCATCTTTAAAGCTGTGTTAATATCACATGGGCACACCATGAAGGTGGGAAGAAGTTGAACAAGAATAAACAAGATATAGTGTCAGGGCAGGGAGATGCCGATCTGCAAATGCAGGTCGAGGGGCTCAAGAAAGCTTTAGAGCATAGTGAAAACCGTCTGGGCGAGATGATGGGAAATTTACCTGTCACTCTTTTTCGTCTTCGCATGGATAAGAGTGGGGATATTTCCTTTCCCTATATAAGTGCTGGCTCTGCTGCTTTAATGGGGGCAGATAGTGAGGCTTTGTTAAAAGAGCCTAAAAACTTCCTGACAATTCTGGATGCTAAAGATCGTTATAAGTTGTTGCGCAGGCTGGTGCAGTCAGCCCATCGCAAAACGCCCTTTGACGAAGAGGTCTGCCTGCATGTCAGCGCCCTTAATAAGGTGTGGGTGCGTGTTTTTGCCAATATTCATGACAGCAATGCTGATGAAACCATCTGGGATGGCGCAGCAATTGATATAACAGGCCAGCATCTTTTGGATGAGCGTCTGCGTTACCTTGCTTATCATGAAGAAACAACTCAATTGCCCAATCGTCTGGCAATGGAGGAGCATCTCAATGAGTTGTTTGACAGTGTTGATGAAACTCCTTTTGCCATTTTAGCCCTTGCCATTGACCGTCTTGATCTGGTGAATGATACATTGGGGCTGGAAACAGCTAATCGACTGGTCACCACAGTTGCAGAGCATTTACAAAAATCTTTACCCCATGGCACATTTCTTTCTCATCCGCGTGCTGAAAGCTTCTGCATTGTCTGGCAGGACTTTTGTGATGATAAAGATGTTGCTGCTGTTGCCGATAAGCTCTTACAAACAATGAAAATTCCTTTTCAGGTGGGCACAAGGCGGCTGGATATCAGCGTAAGTATGGGGATTAGCCTTGCTTATAAGGACGCTGAGGATGCAGAAAATCTTATGATGAATGCGGATACGGCCTTGCGTCGTGCGCATCTCACCTCACCGGGGGGCTATCGTTTCTATGTGGAAGAGATGAACACCCGGGCTTTGCGTGTGCTGGCCTATGAAAACCGTCTTAGAAAAGCGATTAATTCAGAAGAGTTTGTTCCCTTCTTCCAGCCCTTGGTCGATGTAAAGACGGGCCAGATTGCCTCTATGGAAGCTTTGGCTAGATGGAAGCACCCTCGTTTGGGCCTGATTGGTCCGGGGGAGTTTGTCCCTGTGGCAGAGGAAGCTGGCCTTATTGGTGAGATTTGTCACCAGATTTTGCATTCAACCTGTGCAACGGCCAAAAAATGGCTGGATGAGGGGCATAAACCCTTGCCCTTGGCGGTTAACATCTCTTGGCGCCAGTTTGCCCAGCCTGAGCGCCTTTTGCTGTTGATGAGCCGCGTTCTGGACGAAACGGGAATGCCTGCTGAACTTATTGAGCTGGAACTGACGGAAAGCTCGGTCATGGAAGAGCCCGATTCTGCCATTCGAACGCTTAATGACTTGCGTGAATTTGGTGTACAGGCCTCAATTGATGATTTTGGTACGGGCTATTCCTCACTGTCTTATTTAAAGCGCTTGCCGATTTCAAAACTGAAAATTGATCGTGCTTTTATTAACGAGGTAAATCATAACGAACGTGATGCCGCGATTGTTGAAGCCATCATCCAACTGGCACGTGCCTTGGGTTTGAAGACTGTTGCTGAGGGAATTGAAACGCAAGAGCAGTTTGAGTTCTTGCGTGAAAAAGGCTGTGATTTGGCTCAAGGGTTTTACTTTAGTAAACCGGTTCCGGCACATGAGATGGAGAAAATGCTCATAAAGGGTGGATTTTCCCTGCCGTGAGACTTGAAGAAGTAAGCACAATCGACTAAACAGTTATCTATATAAAGTTTCGCATTTAAGAATGCATTTTTTGTAATGGTCCCCTTTGGGACTTCGGAGTTGATTTGATATGACAATCGGAACCCGTATTCACACTTGGCTGAACGGTACCTTGGTTGGTACTGACGAATTTGGTAACAAATATTACCGCAACAAAAAGAAGTTGCAGGGTCGTGAGCGTCGTTGGGTTCTGTATAAAGGGATCACCGAAGGCTCTAAAGTGCCCGCTGAATGGCATGCATGGTTGCACCATACTGTTGAAGACCCTTTAACAGAAGAAGCGACACAGGCCAAAAAATGGCAGCGCGAGCATTTGCCAAACCTGACAGGTACAGAAAACGCCTATTATCCAAAGGGTGATGCGCGTCATGGCGGTGAGCGCCAAAGTGCCACAGGTGATTATCAAGCTTGGCAGCCAGAATAAGTATTTGAATTTCTAGAGGTTCGCCTCTAAGATTTGCGGGCGCTATTTCAGCGCCCGTTTTTATGAGTAGGAGGGAATGTGTGACGTATTCTTCGCGCAGAGAAAAAATTGTAGGTGGGCTGACATTTCTTGCCCTTGTGATTGCAGTTTTTACTTCTTACGGTAAAGCTGACAGTACGGTGGATGAAACCATCTATAAAGTGAGCGCCACATTTGGGCGCATTGACGGTCTTGCTGATGAAGCTGAAGTCCGCATGGGTGGCGTACAAATCGGTCAGGTTGTTCATGCAGAGCTGGATAAAAACTACCGCGCCGTTGTGACAATGGCGATTGAGAAGGGGGTTTTGCTCCCGCTTGATAGTTCAGCTGCTATTCACACGGATGGTTTATTTGGCTCAAAATTTATTGAATTGGAACCGGGCGGGGAAGAAGACATGCTGGTCGATGGGGACGCTATCGATATGGCACAAAGCTCGGTCGTTGTTGAAGAGCTTCTCGAATTAATCATCGCAGAAGGCAAATCCAAACGCGCACAACAAGAAAAACAATAAGCAGGGATAGGGTATTATATCATGATGGGTAAGAATATCGTTGAAACAGTTATGGGCGGTGTTGTTTTGCTGGTTGCAGCAGGCTTCCTGTTTATCGCACTGAATACGGCGCAAGTTAAATCGGTTGAAGGCTACACCGTTGAAGCTGCCTTTTTAAAAATTGGTGGTTTGCAAAAAGGTAGTGATGTGCGCATGAACGGTATCAAAATCGGCTCTGTACAAGAAAGCCTGCTTGATCCTGAAACCTATGATGCGGTGATTTCCATGACCATTCGCCCTGATTTGAAATTACCTGCAGATACGGTTGCATCTGTGGTCAGCGGTGGATTGATCGGTGGTAAATATGTCCGTCTAGAGCCCGGTGCAGATCGTGAGAACTTTATTGCAGCAGGTGGTCGCCTTGAAAACACTAAAGACTTTAAGTCTCTGGAAGATCAAGTTGGTGAAATTATCTTCCTTGCCACTGGTGGTGAGGGTGAGCAGTGATGTTAAAACGCTGCGTCCTTTCATTAGGGCTTTTTCTTGGCCTGTCTGGGGTGGCGCAGGCAGAAACGTTTGACACTGTTGTGTTGCAGGGCTTGGATAAAGTGACCGCACGGGTTTCTCGCCTTGAAGCACCCGTTGGGCATTTTATCAAATTTGGTAATCTGGAAATTGTTGCACGTACCTGTGATAAAAAACCACCAACAGAAACACCGGAAAGTGCCGCATTTCTTGATATTTCAGAAGTCAAACCGGGGGAGCCCGCAACAGAAGTGTTTCGCGGATGGATGTTTGCCTCAAGCCCGGCACTAAACCCCATGG
Source organism: Candidatus Terasakiella magnetica (assembly GCF_900093605.1). Lineage (NCBI taxonomy): Bacteria > Pseudomonadati > Pseudomonadota > Alphaproteobacteria > Rhodospirillales > Terasakiellaceae > Terasakiella > Terasakiella magnetica. Next base: position 526,537 of record NZ_FLYE01000001.1, on the reverse strand, counting down.
AACATCCCGTTTATGATGTTTGGGTTCTTGATTGTAAGAACATGGATTCCAATTCAGAAAACAGTTCTTCTTCTGTCGGTTCACAATAAAAAGACAAGATGGGAATTTGCAGGGCCTCGTCCAGCATAAGATGATAGGCCCGTCGTGGCACTTCAATGGCGCCAAGAGATTGTAGATGATCCGTAATAAACTGTGTATCCAGTAAAATATAACCGGATAGGCGCAAGCGTGCGACCAGATGCATCAAGGCGACTTTGGAGGCATTTGTTTTTCTGGAAAACATACTTTCCCCAAAGAAGCCAGCGCCCAGTGACACCCCATAAAGCCCACCAACCAATTCGTCATTTTGCCAGCATTCTACAGAATGGGCGCAGCCCATATGGAAAAGCTCGTTATACAGGCGAAAGACATCTTCATTCATCCATGTATCTGGGCGCATTTCAGTGCTTTCAGCACATTTTTCCATAACGCCAAGAAAGTCCGTGTCGCAGCGCACTTCAAACTTTTGCTGGCGAAGGGTTTTATAGAGGCTTTTTGAGATTTTCATCCCATCAAGGGGGAAGATGCCGCGCATTTCCGGGTCCACCCAAAACAGGTCTTTTGACTCCCGGGTTTCTGCCATAGGGAAAACACCTGCTGAGTAAGCACGCAGCAAGGTTTCTGCTGTAATGACGTATCTTTCGCTTCTATCCATGAGGTAAATATATGAGATGATTGAGCAATTACAAGAAATAAGCCCAAAAAAACAATAACCCCGCAACGGTGTGCGGGGTGCAATAAGATGCGGGGTTATTGTGTTTTAAAGACTAGTCTTCAAGGCCGACAAATTTTTCCAGCCATTTGATGTCGTAATCCCCATTGATGAAATCTTGGTTTTCCAAGAGTTTCTGGTGTAGAGGAATAGAGCTTTTGATCCCGCCGATGACATATTCACCAAGGGCGCGACGCAAACGCATGAGACATTCATTACGGTTGGCACCATGAACGATCAGCTTGGCAATCATGCTGTCGTAATGAGGCGGCACTTTGTAACCTGTATACAGGGCAGAATCGACACGAACACTTAAGCCACCAGGGGCGTGATAATCGGTGATTTGGCCCGGGCAAGGCATGAAGTTTTCTGGGTCTTCTGCATTGATACGACATTCAATAGAATGACCATTGAATTTAATATCATCTTGGGTCATGCCCAATGGTGCACCTGAGGCTACGCGAATTTGTTCACGCGCTAGATCAAGACCGGAGATCATTTCACTGATGGGGTGTTCCACCTGCAAACGGGTGTTCATCTCAATAAAGAAGAACTCACCGTTTTCATAGAGGAACTCAACCGTACCCACACCGCGATATTTCATTTTACGCATGGCATCGGCAACTGTCTCACCGATCTTGTTGCGCTGCGCTTCATTAAGTGCAGGTGAGGGGGCTTCTTCCAAAACCTTCTGGTTGCGACGCTGAAGCGAACAATCACGCTCACCAACATGAACAGCATTACCATGGGTATCACACAGAACCTGAATTTCAATATGACGGGGGTGAGTTAGGAATTTTTCAATGTAAACATCGGCATTACCAAAAGCCGCAAGGGCCTCTGTGCGCGCCATCTTCCAATTGACTTCCATATCCTCGGCTGTGCGTACAAGCTGCATGCCTTTACCGCCGCCACCAGCTGTTGCTTTCACAATAACCGGATAGCCAAAATGTTCTCCAATTTTAAGGGCTTCTTCAACCGTATCAACTGATCCTTCAGACCCCGGGACAATCGGCATGCCGGTTTCTTCAGCAATGCGTTTGGCCGTGATTTTATCGCCCATTTGACGGATATGTTCCGGTGTTGGGCCGATAAATGTAAAGCCGTGTTCTTCAACCATTTCGGCAAAGTTGGCGTTTTCTGAGAGGAAACCATAGCCCGGGTGAATGGCATCCGCCCCGGTAATGGTTGCTGCTGACAAAATAGCCTGAATGTTCAGGTAACTGTCTTTTGAGGCAGGTGGGCCAATACAAACGGCTTCATCCGCAAGACGCACATGCATGGCATCGGCATCAGCTGTGGAATGAACCGCCACAGTCGATATACCCATTTCTTTACATGCGCGATGGATGCGAAGGGCAATCTCACCACGGTTAGCAATCAGGACTTTTTCAAACATGGACAAATCCGATTATTCAATAATGAACAGAGTGTCACCAAACTCAACAGGTGAACCAGCAGTGACCAGAACGCGTGAAACTTTACCTGCTTTTGGTGCATGAATTGGGTTGAAAACCTTCATTGCTTCAATAAGGCACAATGTTTGACCTTCAGTCACGCTATCACCGACATTTACAAAGTTAGGTGAATCTGGGTCTGGTGAAAGATAAGCCACACCAACCATTGGAGAGCTCACCGCACCCGGGTGGTTTGACATATCAGCATTTTCATCTGCTGGTGCAGCACCAGCCGGGGCCGCGGCAACTGCAACAGGGGCAGCAGCGCTTACAGTAACGTTTTTGGCAACGCGAACATGCCAGTCATCCTGACCATATTCGATTTCAGTAAGACCAGTATCGTTAAGCAGTTCAGCCAGTTCGCGAACCAGTTCGTTATTGAATTTATCCTTAGCCATTATAATTGATTCTCTTCATCAGCGACTTGAAAGGAGACGTGAGAGTGCTTGTAATGCCAGATCATAGCCCTGTGTGCCCAACCCGCAGATAACGCCGTTGGCCGTTTTAGAGACATATGAAGTATGGCGGAACTCTTCACGCTTGTGAATGTTTGATAAATGTACTTCGATGACAGGCTTTTCAGCAGCTTGCAGTGCATCTAGGATGGCAACTGAAGTGTGCGTATAGGCCGCCGGATTAATAATGATCCCGTCAAAAGACTCTCGTGCTTCTTGAATCCAGTCAACGAGGGTACCCTCATGGTTGGATTGACGAAAAGCAACTTCCATATCAAGGCCTTGTGCGACTTTTAAGCACATGTCCTCAACGTCTTTTAGGGTTTCATGACCATAAATTTCAGGTTCACGTTTACCTAAGAGATTGAGGTTAGGACCGTTTAATATGAGTATCTTATGTGACATCTGTATCATTAGAAATATTGCGAAGCAGTAATGTCGTTATACCATGCCTTTCAAACCATGCAATCTTTCTTTAATCCCCCTCTTGCGAAAGCTCTTTTCCTCGTCCATACTCGGCGCGAATTCCAAGCTTTGAGAGACTAAAATGAACGTCATTGTGAATGGTGAAGAAAGAACTCTAGAAAATGCCAAAAGCGTTGAAGAGTTTCTAACGGATATCGGTTTAGACCCTAAAAAGGTTGCGGTTGAGCGCAATCTGGTGATTGTCCCGAAATCTGAATTTTCCACACATATGCTTGACGATGGCGATAAGCTGGAAATTGTACATTTTATTGGCGGAGGGGCCTAAGACGTGAGCGACACATTTGAAATTGCCGGACAGAGCTTTAATTCCCGACTACTTGTTGGTACTGGCAAATATAAAGATTTCGAAGAAACCAAAGTGGCGATTGAAGCCAGTGGTGCTGAAATCGTGACTGTGGCGGTGCGTCGTGTCAATGTAAGTGACCCAAGCCAGCCCATGTTGGTCGATTATGTCGATCCTAAAAAATACACTTACCTACCTAATACGGCGGGCTGTTTTACCTGTGACGATGCGGTGCGCACCCTTCGTTTGGCGCGCGAAGCTGGCGGCTGGGATTTGGTGAAGTTGGAAGTGCTTGGCGATCAGGCAACGCTTTACCCTAATATGCCAGAAACCCTAAAAGCTGCTGAGCTGTTGATTAAAGAAGGCTTCAAGGTGATGGTCTATTGTTCAGACGATCCAATTGCAGCCAAAACGCTTGAAGATATGGGCTGTGTTGCCATCATGCCGTTGGGGTCCTTGATTGGCTCCGGTCTTGGTATTTTAAATCCGGTTAATATCCAGATCATTAAGCAAAATGCAAACGTACCTGTCTTGGTTGATGCGGGTGTGGGCACGGCTTCTGATGCGGCTTATGCCATGGAGCTGGGCTGTGACGGTGTATTGATGAATACAGCAATTGCGGCAGCCAAAGACCCTATTGCCATGGCAAAAGCCATGAAGTTGGCTGTTGAGTCCGGTCGCTTGGCTTTTCATGCTGGACGCATGCCTAAAAAACAATATGCAGACCCAAGTTCCCCAACCTCAGGCTTGATTGAGACAAAATAGGCTTTTTTAGGCACGAGTGCTTGGCGCGATGTTCTTTTATTTATCAAAAATATTTTGGTGGTTTGCTGAGCCGGGAAACATTTTATTCTTTCTCTTATTAATAGGGATAGGTTTCTTGTGGGCGAAACGTGTACGCCTTGGCACCTTTTTTTGTAGCTCTGCACTCGTCTTTTATATTGTCTTTGGCATGCTTCCCATTGGGGGAGGCCTTTTAACAACCTTGGAAAACCGTTTCTCAAAGCCCGTCCAAATGCCAAAGCAGGTTGATGGGCTTGTTGTTCTGGGTGGTTTTCTAAATGTGTTTATAACTGATGCGCGCCAAGATTATTCCTTTAACGGGAATATCGAGCGCGCAACATCGCTTTTGCATCTGTCAAAACAATATAAAGGCTCTCCCGTTTTATTTACGGGTGGGGCGGGGCTTATTGGTCATCCTGAGCTTAATGAAGCTCAAATGTTAAAAAGCTTTTTGCCAGATGTGGTAAGCGCAGATACGCAGCTTATTTTTGAAAACGCATCGCGCAATACTTTCGAAAATGCCCTTTTTTCTAAAGAGCTGATTGAGAAAAAGGGTGGGGGCAAGTGGTTGCTGATTACATCGGCACGTCACATGCCACGTGCAGTTGGGGCTTTTCGCAAGCAAAATATCGATGTGATCCCTTATCCTGTGGATTATATCACCAGCGGTGAGCTGAGCAATGAAGTGAGTTTTTTTCCGCGTAACGGTTTAGGCACTTTTGGGGTTGCTCTTCACGAATGGTTAGGGCTTTTGGCTTATTATCTCACTGATAAAACGTCGGAGCTGTTTCCGGCCCCCTAAGTGATGAGGAACAAATGACTGATAAAAAAAGATTTTTGAAAGCAGGCGCACTGGCTGGTGCTTTACTCTTAAACTCGACATTACCTGCACATTCTCAAATCGATTATCAGTCTTGGTTGGAAAACTTCCGCCAGAAGGCCGCGCAATCTGGTATCTCCAAGAAAACACTGGATGGTACTTTAACGGGCTTAACGCCGAATAAACGTGTTTTGGAACTGGACCGCCGCCAGCCGGAATTCTCCCTAACATTTTGGAAATATTTAAATAACAGCATTAGCGACAAGCGTATTAAACGCGGTCGTGAGCTTTTGAAAAAACATGCAGGCCTGTTTAAAAAGGTCCATGAAAAATACGGTGTGCAGCCGCGTTTCCTTGTGGCTTTTTGGGGCTTAGAGACTAACTTTGGCGATTATACAGGTGTGTTCCCGCTAATTCAGTCCCTAACCACGCTGGCCCATGATGAGCGCCGCCGTGAGTTTTTTACAAAACAGTTGATCACCGCACTTGAGGTGATGGACCGTGGCGATATCCCTTATGATGTAAAAGCATCTTGGGCCGGGGCCATGGGCTATTGCCAGTTTATGCCAACCACTTATAAAGCCTATGCGGTTGATGGGGATGGCGATAATAAGCGCGATATGTGGAACAGCTTGCCCGATGTATTTTATTCGGCGGCAAACTTCCTGTCTCAGTCTGGCTGGCAGCCCGGTGAAACATGGGGACGTGAAGTTAAAATCCCAAAAAACCTAAATCTTGACCTCACAGGGTTGGGGACGAAAAAGCAAATTGGTGATTGGGCCAAACTGGGTATTTTAAACATTGATGGTAAGGCTTTGCCAAAGGCCGATATTAAAGCATCTCTTATACTTCCATCGGGGTATAAGGGGCCTGCATTCTTGGTTTATGAGAATTTCCGCACCATCTTGGATTGGAATCGGTCAAACTTTTATGCCATCGCAGTGGGTCATCTAGCCGACCGTCTGGTATGGAAAGGCCCATTACAAAGCCCGCAGCGCAAAGAAACACCTTTAAGCCGTGCGCAGACACTTAAAATTCAGGCGCGCCTGAACGCATTGGGCTATGACGTTGGAAAACCTGATGGAATTGCAGGTTCGCGCACGCGAAAAGGCATTAAAGCCTTCCAGAAAAAGAACAATATACCCGCAGACGGCTACCCGAATGCGGAACTTTTAGGCCTTTTAAAATAAGGCAGGCTTGAAGCAATGATATTTGGACAGTATGGTAAGCCAACATTTGAAACTAAGGTTCCTGTTATGAAGAAATTGATGCGTCCACGCACTGCTGTCTTTGCCATGATGGCTGCTGTCTTGTTGAGCGGCTGTTCTGAAACACGTTTTCTGGCGAGTTCTGCCAAAAAAGTTAGTGGCGCGCCCGCAATTAGTGGGCACTATAAAGTCGGCAATCCTTATCAAATTCAAGGTGTGTGGTATTATCCATCCGAAGATTTTGATTATGTGGAAACAGGCATTGCTTCTTGGTATGGGCCTAAGTTTCATGGCAAGCCCACAGCCAATGGTGAAGTGTTTGACATGAACCAGGTCAATGCAGCACACCGCACACTGCCTTTGCCTTCCCTTGTTCGCGTGACAAACCTTGAAAATGGCCGCTCCCTTGTGGTGCGTGTAAATGATCGTGGGCCGTTTGCCCATGGGCGTATTTTGGATATGTCTAAACGCGGTGCGCAATTGCTGGGATATGAAAAGCAAGGCACGGCCCGTGTGAAAGTCGAAATATTAAAAGAACAAAGCCTTGCGCTGAAGAATTCACTGGTTAATCAGGTTGCAGGCAAAAATGCACCGATTAAGTCTGGTGGTATGCAAAAACCAATGGTTAGTGCACAGAACCTGTCTGCGCCCAATGGGGCGCAAGCCGCTCCTCAGGCCGCGCCAACCCAAACGGCAATGGCACCGCAACAGCAATCGTCTTGGAGCAATCCACAAGCACCAAAACAAGATACATCCATTAAGACTTACGCTGTTGCACCCACGCGTATGTATATTCAGGCAGGGGCCTTTTCACGCTTTGAAAATGCCAACCGTGTGAAAGCAAAACTGTCTGGCGTTGGTGATGTGGAAGTTTCACAAGTGTTGGTTAATGGTCGTGACTTCTTTCGTGTGCGGGTTGGCCCACTACAGAATGTGAATGCGGCTGATCAAATTTTAAATGACGTCATCAATGCAGGTTATCCATCTGCTAAAATTATCGTAGAAAAAGGAAAAGGCTAAAATGGGTTTGCGCTCAACCTTTCTGACAACAGCATTTGCTGCTTCGCTTATGGCTTCCACGTCCTTTGCGATTGATACAACGGCACGTGAAGCCTTTATGGTGGATGTTAAAACAGGTCATGTCCTGTTGGAAAAAGATGCTGATGTGTCCATGCCACCGGCTTCTATGAGTAAGCTGATGACGCTCTATCTTGTTTTTGAACGCCTAAAAGACGGTCGTTTGACACTGGATGATAAATTCACGGTTTCTGAACGCGCATGGCGCAAAGGCGGGGCAGCCTCGGGCAGTTCCACCATGTTTTTGGAACCGCGCCAAAAAGTACGTGTGGAAGACCTTATTAGAGGGATTATCATTCAATCAGGTAATGATGCCTGTATCGTTGTTGCAGAAGCGCTTGCCGGTTCTGAAAATAACTTTGCCATTGAAATGACGGAAAAAGCCGCCGAGCTGGGCATGGAGAATTCCACTTTTGCCAATGCAACGGGCTGGCCTGATCCGGGCCAACGCATGACAGCACGCGATCTTTCCATTCTGGCAAAATCCTTAATTGAAGAATATCCTGAATATTATAAATTCTTTGCCCAAAAGAACTTCAAATATAACGGTATTCGTCAAAGCAACCGCAACCCGCTTCTTTATAAGACAATGGGTGCGGATGGTTTGAAAACAGGCCATACTTCAGAAGCTGGCTATGGCTTGACCTCTTCAGCAGAGCGCAAAGGGCGTCGCCTGATCCTTGTGGTCAATGGCCTTAACAGCGTGCGTGCGCGCTCTGGTGAGTCTGAACGTTTAATGGAATGGGGCTTTCGCGAGTTTAACAACTATGCCCTTTTCCAAAAAGGTGAAGAGGTTACCCGCGCAGAATTGTGGCTTTCTGATAAGCAATCTGTTGGCTTAGTTATTGATCAGGATGTGGAAGTCACCTTGCCGCGCAAAAGCCGCCGCAAGATGAAAGTCTCTGTAAAATATGAGGGCCCAATTCCGGCACCTGTTAAACAAGGTCAGCAATTGGCAAAAGTTGTCATCAGCGCACCGGATGTAAAAGACATTGAAATTCCGCTTTATGCTGCTGAAGATGCAGGGCGTCTTGGTTTTGTCGGGCGTTTAGGGGCAGCGTTGAAATCCATTATCTGGGGTGTAACCGGTTAATGGATAAAGGGCGTTTCATTACCCTTGAAGGCGGCGAAGGTGCAGGGAAAAGCACACAGGTTCGCCTTTTAAAAGCAGCTTTGGAAGACCATGGAATTGAGGTCGTCATGACCCGTGAGCCTGGTGGCAGCAAAGGTGCAGAAGAAATTCGCGAATTACTGGTGACGGGCGAGCCCGGTCGCTGGGATGGGATGACTGAGGCACTGTTAAATTTTGCCGCACGTCGTGACCATCTTGTTAAAACCATCTGGCCCGCGCTTGAACGTGGTGCTTGGGTGATCTCTGATCGTTATGCAGATTCAACTATTGCCTATCAGGGTTATGGTCATGGGTTAGATTTACCCGCCCTTTATAAACTGTGGGATATTGGCGTTGATGGGTTTCGCCCTGATCTGACATTTGTCTTGGACTTGCCTGTTGAAACGGGTATTGCACGTGCCTTGGGCCGTGGTGACGGTGAAGACCGTTATGAAAAAATGGCAACAGAATTCCACCATAAACTGCGCGCAGGCTTTCTTGAAATTGCTTCAAATGAGCCTGATCGCTGCTGTGTTATTGATGCATCAGGCAGCATTGAGGAAATTCAGCGTGACATGCGGGCGGGTGTGAGCAAGCGCTTTGGGGTGGCATTGCCATGAGTGAAGAAGGCAAACTGACACCGAGGAATTCGGCGAATTTGCTTGGACATTTTGAAGCCGAAAAGACTCTTCTTGAAAGTTATAATTCCGGTCGTATGCATCATGCATGGCTGATTACGGGGCCACGTGGCATCGGTAAAGCCACGCTTGCCTATCGATTTGCACGTTTTTTGTTGAAACACGGTCAATCCGGTGGGGCTGATGAGGTGGATAGCTTGTTTGGCGATGCGCTGCCCACAGTTGAGCCTGATAGTTTGACTATTGATCCAGATGACCCGGTTTTTCGACGTATTTCTGCTAGTGCACATGCAGATTTGATGACCATTGAGCGTGAGTTTGATGAAAAGAAAAATCGTTTTAAAGGTGTGATCGGTGTGGATCGCGTGCGCGGGGTAGGGGCTTTTCTTGGTAAAACCTCGGCTGAAGGCGGCTGGCGCGTTGTGATTATTGATGCCGCTGACGAAATGAACCGAAATTCAGCCAATGCGGTGTTAAAAGTATTGGAAGAACCGCCTGCACAAGCTGTTTTATTATTACTAGCCCATAATCCGGGGCGATTACTGCCAACTATTCGTTCGCGCTGTCGCACCCTCACGCTGAATACATTGGATGATGACACCCTTGTAAAACTGATGGCTGATCATGCACCCGATTCGTCACCTGAAGAGGCCTTAGGCCTGTCAAAATTAGCAGAAGGCAGCTTTGGTCGGACATTATCGCTTTATGAAGAAGGTGGTCTGGACCTTTATAATGAGCTTACCAGATTGCTTTCAACCTTGCCGCAATTAGACGTGGAAGCCTTGCATAAGCTGGGGGATAAGATGTCGCGTGCAGGTGCTGATGAGGCCTTTCGCACCCTTGGTGATTTGCTGTGCTGGTGGTTAGGACGCTTGATCTCACAAGGGGCACGGGGTAAGACCTCAGGGCTTGGCTTAAACGAAAGTGATGATGCCTTGATGTTGCGCATCTCGCAAAATGCAGATGTGAACAAACTGATGGATGTTTGGTCAAAAGCAGGTTCCCTGTTTGATCAGGCCATTAGTGGCAATCTGGATCGCAAACAAGCCGTATTGAATTCTTTTCTTGCCCTTGAAGGGGCATTAAAAAGATAACCGACGAATAAACCGTTTGAATTTTATTGGAGAGACCCACCATGGGTGCGACACCTTTTTACATCACCACGCCTATCTATTATGTGAATGATAAACCACATATCGGTCATGCCTATACCTCTTTGGCCTGTGATGTAATGGCCCGTTTCAAACGTTTGGACGGTTATGATGTTAAGTTTTTAACAGGTACGGATGAGCACGGACAAAAGGTTGAAAAATCAGCCACTGCAAAAGGCGTGGACCCACAGACTTTTACCGATGGCGTGTCGCAAAATTTCCGCGATCTGGCAGAATTTATGGGGTTCACCAATAATGACTTTATCCGCACAACGGAAGAGCGTCATAAAAAAGCCTGTCAGGCCCTTTGGAACACATTGATAGAGAAGGGTGATATCTATCTTGGTGGGTATGAAGGTTGGTATGCGGTGCGCGATGAAGCCTTTTATACCGAAGATGAGCTTGAGAAAAAGCCAGATGGCACACGCATTGCCAAAGCATCCGGTGCAGAAGTTGAATGGGTGGAAGAACCAAGCTATTTCTTCAAGCTGTCAGCTTATGAAGATAAGCTTCTGGCCTATTATGAAGAAAATGCTGATTTCATTTTGCCGAAATCACGCCGCAATGAGGTGATCAGTTTTGTAAAAGGCGGTTTGCAAGACCTTTCCGTCTCCAGAACGACCTTTAAATGGGGCATTCCGGTGCCAAATGATGATGATCATATTATGTATGTATGGATGGATGCGCTGACAAACTATATGACGGCGGCTGGCTATCCAGATGTGGAGTGTGACGAATATAAAAAATACTGGCCTGCGGACGTACATATGGTGGGTAAAGATATTTTACGCTTCCATGCGGTTTACTGGCCGGCCTTTTTGATGGCGGCTGATTTACCTTTGCCAAAACGTGTGTTTGCCCATGGCTGGTGGACAAATGAAGGCGAGAAGATTTCCAAATCCTTAGGCAACGTGATTGACCCGATCGATCTGGTGAATAAATACGGGCTTGATCAGGTGCGTTATTTCATGCTGCGTGAAGTCCCCTTTGGTAATGATGGGGATTTTGCCCATTCATCCATGATTGCACGGATGAATGGCGAGCTGGCAAATGATCTGGGTAACCTGTCCCAACGTGTGTTGTCCATGGTTGTGAAAAACTGTGACGGTGCGGTGCCAACGCCGGGTGAATTTACAGCTGAAGATAAACAAATGCTGGATCAGGCCTATGGCTTGCTTGCAAATGTGCGCGAACAGATTGACGTACAATCTTTTAACGATGCCATTGAAACGATCTGGCTGGCAATCCGCGCGGCAAACGCCTATGTGGACCATCAGGCCCCATGGAAGTTGAAAAAAGAAGACCCTGATCGTATGGCAACCGTACTTTATGTATTGGCTGAAACCATCCGTAACGTGGCCTTGTTGTTGCAGCCTTTGATGCCAACAAGCATGGATAAGATGCTTAGCCTTCTTGAAATTAGCGAAAATGATCGCACATTTGCCTCATGTGGTGAAGCAGGTGCGCTTAAGGCTGGCACAGCCCTTGAAAAGCCAGAAGGGGTTTTCCCCCGCTTTATCGACCATGAAGAGTTGGAAAACTCTTATGAAGGTAAAGACGGCAAGTTCTTTATTAAACGCGGCCTGCGCCAGAACCCGAAAAATAAAGAAACCGTTTTCGAAATCATTTTTGAAGATGGCAAAACCGAAGAATTAAACTCTGAAGATTTGGCCAAAGCGGTGAAGAAGGGGACCTTGACGAAAGTCTAGGTCCGTTAAAACGTCATGTTAGTTGATACCCATTGCCATTTGGATTTTCCTGATTTTGAGGAAGATTTTGATCAAGTGCTTGCCAACGCCAAAGAGGCAGGCGTAGATACAATGGTGACAATCTGCACCTATGTGACACGTTTTGAACAAGTGCTCAACATTGCCAAAGCGCATGATCATATCTATTGCACCGTGGGTATTCATCCCCATAACGCAGCAAGTGAGCCAGAAGTCAGCGTAAAAGACTTATGCGCAATGGCAGCAGATGACAAGGTCATTGGTTTTGGTGAAACCGGGCTTGATTATTTTTATGAACATAGCCCGCGCGACATTCAACAACGCCAGTTTCGCACCCACATTCAGGCTGCTCGTGAGCTTGATCTACCCGTGATTATTCACACCCGTGAGGCTGAAGAGGATACTTTAGCCCTTATTGAAGAAGAAATGGCGCATGAGCCTTTTACAGGGTTGATCCATTGTTTTTCTGCGTCAAAAGCTTTTGCTGATCGTGTGGTGGAGCTGGGGCTTTATATTTCCATCTCCGGCATTGTGACCTTTAAAAAAGCTGATGAGTTGCGCGAGGCCATTTCAGATGTGCCGCTAGATCGTCTTTTAGTGGAGACAGACGCGCCTTATCTTTCACCCATACCAAAGCGGGGCAAACGTAACGAGCCTGCTTATACGGCCTTTACAGCGGCAAAAGTAGCCGAGGTAAAAGGGGTGAGCGAAGAAGAGTTTGCCAAAGCCTCTACCGACAACTTCTATCGTCTTTTTTCCAAGACGAAACGGGGCTGATATGAAAATAACGATCTTGGGATGCGGACCCTCAGGCGGTGTACCCGGGATTGGCCCTTATTGGGGTGCTTGTGATCCTGAAAACCCCAAAAACCGCCGTTTACGGCCATCTATCTTGGTTCAGGATGATACCCTGTCTCTACTAGTGGACACCTCTCCAGACCTCAGGCAGCAGCTTTTAAGCGTTGATTATGGGCATTTGGACGCGGTTCTCTATACACATGGTCATGCAGATCATCTTCATGGCATTGATGATTTGCGTAGTATCAACAGGCAGCAAAATGAAGCCTTGGACATCTATTTAAACCAGGAAACGCTGGATGATATCTCGCAGCGCTTTGGCTATGTGCTGGACCCCTTGGCAGAAGGCGCAGATGTTTTTTACAAGCCCGTACTTGTGCCGCATGTGGTGCAAACAGGTCAGGTGTTTTCTGTAAATGAAACAGAAGTGATGCCCATTGTGCAGGATCATGGATATTGTGAGACCATTGGTTTTCGCATTGGTGATTTTGCATATTCCACAGACGTCGTAAATATGCCTGAGGAGAGCTTTGAGCTTTTAAAAGGGATCAAGGTCTGGGTGATTGGAACGCTTATTGATACGCCACACACGACCCACGCAGATGTGGATAAGGCACTGAGGTGGATTGAACGTATTGCGCCACAGCGTGCGTTTTTGACGCATTTAGGCAGTGGTTTGGACTATAACGCGCTCACAGCGAAATTACCTGATCATGTACGCCCATGTTATGACGGGCTGGAAATTACGCTCTAGAATCAAATTTGTGACTCTGATTTCACTAGAATCAATTAAGTGATTCTATTTAGGCTCCTTGGTGAAGAAGGGGCCTTTTTTGTTGTTTTTCATTTTCAGCAAGCGCTCAAATAAATGAATCAATTTACCTAAGTATTCTGTGTTCACTCTAAGAAAAGCGACGTAGCATTTGAGCTATAGGCATGGGCTCAGAGCTCCGTGTTTTAAGTCCGCAGAATCGCAAGGGTAGAAAACTTAAACCATTTTTTACGCTCAAAAACACAAAGAATTCCCATAACAATGAAACACTTTAAGAATGCCTGATATGACGACTAATACCAACTAAGCCATTGATTAATATTATGTATTTAAATGATGCATAATATATATTATGCGACAAAAGATATGGTGGGAAAGATGAGGTTTCAGGTTGCTCTAGGTTTCGCCCTCTTTGTGAATTTACTTTAACTTTGCCCTTCGCCTCGCAGTTGAGGTGCAAATAAAGTCATTGAAAAATGCTTAAGCTTATTTTGTCTTAGGCAAAGGTTGCTGGGTTTGTGCCTGTGAATTTTCCATTTCAGGCTTTCTTGAGAGGAAATTCTCAGGCATGGTGCGCATCAATAATTTTTCAGTTTTGAACCTGTGGAGCCTTAAACGTGACGAAATTTGATAGTGGTTCTTTTGACAGTGAAATCTCTCGCCTTTTGGTGATCATGGCGAAATTACGTGATCCTGAAAATGGCTGCCCTTGGGATATTGAACAGACTTTTGCAACAATTGCGCCTCATACGATTGAGGAAGCTTATGAGGTTGCTGATGCGATTGAACATGCTGATTGGCCTCACCTTCAAGAAGAACTTGGTGATCTTTTGTTGCAAGTCGTCTTTCATGCACAAATGGCAAAAGATGAAAATCTATTTGAATTCAATGATGTAGCTAAATCTATTGCGGATAAGATGCTTAGTCGCCATCCACATGTTTTTGGGGATGAGTTGATCGAAACAGCCGATCAGCAAACAGTTCATTGGGAAAAGCTAAAAGAGCAGGAACGCAAGGAAAAGGCGGCCCAAAAAGGTGATAGTCCCCCTTCTGCACTGGACGGTGTTTCAACGGGTTTGCCCTCTATGACACGTGCGATGAAACTTCAAAAACGTGCTGTTCGTGTTGGTTTTGATTGGCCGGATGTAAATGGTGTTTTGGATAAGATTAGAGAGGAATTAGCCGAGGTCGAAGAAGAGGTTCGCGAGGTTAATTTATCTCAGGATCGCATTAAGGATGAGATTGGTGATCTGCTCTTTACCGTGGTGAATTTAGCTCGCTGGGCAGATGTTGATCCAGACAGTGCTTTGCGCTCTTGTAATGCAAAGTTTGAGCGGCGCTTTAAGGCGATGGAAACAGGTGTTTGCTCTACGGGAAAAGAGATGCCACAAGCGACGCTTGAGGAGATGGAAAGCTTCTGGCAGGCGGCTAAAAAAGATGAGAAATGAATTTAACTTTAACTTTTAAATTATTGATTAATGTAAATAAATTTAAGTTGTTAAAGTGAATTTGAGGCCCCCGCTTTCGCGGGGGAACTATTTCGTTCAGGCTCGGAGTTAATCGCGCAAAAGCTTGATTAAAGAAGACGTATCCCAGCGCCCTCCCCCCATGCGTTGAACCTCTTTATAATATTGATCAATGAGCCCTGTGACAGGTAAATCCGACCCGTTTTTACGTGCTTCATCAAGGGCAAACCCGAGGTCTTTTCTGACCCAATCCACGGCAAATCCGAAGTCGAATTTATCATCCACCATGGTGTGACCGCGGTTAGAAAGTTGCCATGATCCGGCAGCGCCTTTTGAAATCACATCAACAACTTTTTTGGCATCTAGTCCGGCATTTTCTGCAAAGGCCAATCCTTCTGAGATTGCCTGCACAGCACCGACAAATGTGATCTGGTTGACCATCTTGGTCAATTGGCCTGCCCCAACATCCCCCATGAGGGTCACAGCTTGGGCATAACATTGTTGAACGGGTTCTGTTTTTGCAAAGTCTTCTTGTGTGCCACCACACATGATGGTGAGGATGCCGTTTTCAGCCCCTGCTTGCCCACCTGATACAGGCGCATCCATGAAGGATAGTCCCATCTCAAGGGCTGTGGCGCTGAGCTCGCGGGCTACTTCAGCAGAGGTTGTGGTATGATCGACAAAGATAGAACCCTTTGTCATAGAGCTAAAAGCGCCATTATCACCCGTACAGACGTCTCTTAGGTCGTTATCGTTACCAACGCAGGCAAAAACGATTTGTGCGCCCTCAGCGGCCTCTTTTGGCGTTTTTGCAAATGAGCCACCAAATTCCCTTGCCCATTTTTCAGCTTTTGCCGTGGTGCGATTGTAAACGGTGACGTCATGTCCGCCTTTTTGCAGGTGACCTGCCATGGGGTATCCCATAACGCCAAGACCAAGAAATGCGACTTTCATCTGGATAAACCTTCCTGTCATTTTTAAATTTGAAGGAAGTATAATCTAAAGATCATCAGACGCAATGCGCGATACTGGGTAGTCAGGCTTATTCGAAGTTGCTGATAACGTCGATAAAAGTGGCGCCGTAGCGCTCAAGCTTGGTTTGCCCAACCCCTGAAAGGTCAAGGAAGCTATCGCTGTTTAGCGGGCGCTTTTTTGCCATTTCAATCAGGGTTGCATCAGCAAAAATCACATAAGGCGGCACGCCTTGTTCTTCTGCAAGGCTGCGACGGGTGGTGCGCAAGGCTTCAAATAGGGCTTTGTCGTCTTCGCGCTCCAGCACGATTGAGGATTTTGCAGCACGTTTTGCTTTAGAAGCTCCGCGCCCATCCGGGTCTTTGCGCATCAAAACGGTTTGCTCCCCACGCAAAACGCCGCGCACCTCGCTGCCCAGTTTCAAGCCGCCATAGCCTTCGATATCCATACGCACAAGGCCCAAGGCCACAAGTTGGCGAATGATGGAGCGCCATGTATCGCGCTTAAGCTCTTTACCGATGCCATAGGTGCTGATTTGATCATGGCGAAAACGTGTGATCTTGTCATTTTCTTCGCCAAGCAAGACATCAATGACATGGCCTGCACCAAAAGTTTCACCCGTGCGATAAATGCAGGAAAGGACTTTTTGGGCCGGCACTGTGCCATCAAATGTTTCCACTGGATTAAGGCAGGTATCGCAATTGCCACAAGGTTCAGCCATGGTCTCGCCGAAATATTCCAAAAGGACTTGGCGGCGACAGCGATGGGTTTCGCAATAAGATAGCAAGGCATCAAGTTTTTGACGCTCGATATGTTTTTGACGCTCTGGCAGCCCGGAACTTTCGGTAAACTGGCGCAACTTGGTCACATCTTGCAGGCCATAGGCCATCCAGACTTGGGAGGGTAAACCATCACGCCCGGCGCGCCCGGTTTCCTGATAATAGGCTTCAAGGCTTTTAGGCGCATCCATATGGGCGACAAAACGTACATCGGGTTTATCAATCCCCATGCCAAAGGCAACGGTTGCCACCATGACCATACCTTCTTCACGCACAAACTTATCTTGGTTGAGGCTGCGGATGTTTTTATCCATTCCGGCATGATAAGACAGTGCATCATAGCCTTGGTCGCGCAACCAGCTTGCCGTGTCATCGACTTTTTTACGGCTCATGCAGTAAATGATGCCGCTGTCTTTTTCGTCATACTCTTTGAGGAATTTTAACAGCTGTGTTTTGGCATTTTTTTTCGGTACGATATTGTAACGAATGTTCGGGCGATCAAATCCGGTGATGAAAACTTCACCATTGCCCAAATTCAACCGTTCAATAATATCGTTTCGGGTTGGGCCATCGGCTGTTGCGGTCAAGGCAATGCGCGGCACATGAGGGAAATGATCATGTAGCGTGACCAGCTGGCGATATTCCGGCCTGAAATCATGGCCCCATTGGGAAACGCAATGGGCTTCATCAATGGCAAAGAGCGAAATATTACAATGGCTGAGCAGATTAAAGAAACGATCTGTCTGCAAACGTTCCGGTGCCACATAGACAAGATCAAGCTCACCTGCGCGCATGGCACGTTCAATTTCTTGGGCTTGATCCAGTGGCACAGTTGAATTTAAGGTCGCTGCCTTCACCCCAACTTGGCACAGACTTGTGACCTGATCCTGCATCAAGGCAATCAGGGGGGAAATAACAATGGCGCAGCCGTTGCGACATACAGCAGGGATTTGATAACAGAGTGATTTCCCGCCGCCTGTAGGCATAAGGACAAGTGAGTCACCGCCTTCAATCGTGCGCTCAATGACTTCTTGTTGAACACCGCGAAAGGCATCAAAGCCAAAAACCTGTTTAAGAACATCTTGGGGGGATTTAGACATGATAGCTGTCTGAACCCGGGTTTAAATAACGTCGTGCTTCTTCCCAGACTTCTTCATTTGGGGTGAGCAACAGGCAGTCTTCTTTATATATTTTCGGCTCATAGGGGCTTTGGGAACCGATCATTTTATCAAAACCGCCCGCCTCGCGATGGAGCAACACACCGGGCGCATGGTCCCAGGCATGAAGGCGGCGATATTGCGCGCAGTGAAATTCACCAGCGGCTAATGAAATATAATCATGGGCAACCGCACCATAACGAATAGCCATGCGCGGGAGCGGTCCATGGTCTTCTGTTGCGCGTTCTTTTAGCCATTTTTGATGGTTTTCATTTAAGGAAACCGTCATATTTTCAAGGGATGTGAATTTATGTACGCATAGGGGCTTGCCTGCCAAAGTCGCGCCTGAGCCCAGTTCGGCAATGGCGGTGCGTTTGCGTGCAGGGTCATGAATCCAGCTTGCCAAAATTTCCCCACGCTTAACAAGTGCGACCATAGAGCCAAAAACACTATCGCCCTTGGCAAAATTGCGCGTGCCATCCACAGGATCGATAATCCAGATGGGATCATCACTGTTTAATGTGTTGAGAACTGACGGGTCTTTAGAGACGGCTTCTTCACCAACAACTTGTGAGCCGGGTAAAATATCTTTTAAGCGGGCGGTTAGTTTTATTTCGGCTTCGATATCAGCTTTGGTGACCAGATCACCGGGAGATTTTTCCATAATGTCGCCCTCAGCCAGCTTTTGCCAGCGCGGCATAATCTCTTCTTGCGCCACGTCGCAGATGATTTTGGTGATATGGTCAATCTCAAATTTCATGAGCCTCTTTTAGCAAGTCGGGCTATGAGAGTCATGGGGAAAGTGGAAAATAATGCCTGACAGTTCTGTGAATAGACGTATGCTGTTAATTGATAACTTAAAAAGAAGAGATGGATAGGATCATGCGAGATTACACGCGCTTAGATAATTTTTTAAATGAACGACTAAAGGATATTTATCCAGAACCCTTTGGCGAGCCTGCCATCTCAATCATGACCCAAACGGTTCCAAAGCTTATGCAGGATTATAATATTCCAAGTGGTGCAAAAATCTTGGATGTGGGGTGTGGTCATGGGTTTGCTCTAAACCTATTTAAAGAAGCTGGGCTAAACCCAGTCGGGATCGGCTTTGGCGAAGAAGCAGAGAAATGTCGTCAAAATGGTTTTGAGATTATTGAAACCGATATGTCTTTTACAGATGTGCCTGATGAAAGTTTCGATGTGATCTGGTGTCGCCATGTATTGGAACATAGCCTTTTTCCTTTTTTCACCTTAAGTGAGATGCATCGGCTTTTAAAAGTAGGTGGGGTTTTCTATATGGAGGTCCCTGCCCCGGAAACGGCATGTGCCCATGAGACCAACCAAAATCATTATAGTGTCTTAACTAAAAACGGGTGGCTCAGCCTGTTACATCGCACAGGTTTTGTTGATGTGAAAATGTATGACATCAATTTTTCAGTTCCCGCAGGCGATGATACCTATCACGCTTATTCAACAATTCGCCCGGCGTAATTCTAAGGCCTATAAATGTCGCGATCGCGTTTATAGGCCGTTTCCAGCAAGTCCATAATGCGTTTGGCCTCGGGGTTATATTCGGCCTGTTGTTTCATGGCTTTGGTAATGAAGGTGGCAAAGGTGACAGCCTCGGCCTTGCCCTTAAGGTCAAAGTCTTTGGCCATTTCTTCCAAATCTTCATGGATGAGGCGCTTTGCCATGACGTTGAGCTGCTTTTTCACCAGTTGGTGTTTTGAGCGCCAGCGTGCCTGAGCTTGTTTTGTCGCCATGTGTCTTGCCCTCTTCTTGTCATGATGGACCTGTTTTGACAGGAGAAGTATATTTAGGTCGGAGACCAACCAGAAGGACTTTTCTCTTCAATTTCTTCTTCGGGCTCAAAAAACTGTGGGTATTTTTGTTTAAAGCGCGAGGCGTTCATGTCGTTCATTTTTACAGAAATGCTGAAATCTTCTTCACCCTCAATACGGTCGGTGACTTCACCATGTTCATAAAGCCAGCTCAAAAGCTGTCCGTCACTATAAGGAACTTTGAGTTCGAAGGTTTGAAAACGTGAACTCAGTAGTGTGTTGATATCTTCAAGAAGCTGTTCACACCCCTGCCCTGTGATGGCAGAGACGGTGCTGACGCGACCGTTAGAGCGCGTTACACGGTTTTCAAGTATGCTGAGCGTTTCATCATCGATCAGGTCTGCCTTGTTGTAGACCTCAATCAGGCATTCTTCGAGTTTTTCTTCCACACCCAATGTTTTAAGAACGTCCAGTACATCTAATCGCTGGGCTTCCGTATCAGGGTGGGAGGCATCGCGCACATGCAAGATCACATCGGCTTCATGGACCTCTTCCAAGGTGGCATGAAAAGCTGCAACCAGCTCGTGGGGAAGTTGGGAGATAAAGCCAACCGTATCAGACATAATCACATCGCGACCCGAGGGCAGCTCAATAGAGCGCATGGTCGGATCAAGCGTTGCAAAAAGTAAATCTTCAGCAAAGACTGTTGCTTGGGTCAAGCGGTTAAACAGGGTGGATTTTCCCGCGTTTGTATAACCAACCAAGGCGACAATAGGATAAGGCGTGTTGCGTCTTGCCTTGCGGTGGAGCTCACGTGTGCGTTTTACATCTTGTAAGTCTTTTTTAAGACGCACGATGCGTTCATCAATGAGACGGCGATCAAGCTCGATCTGTGACTCACCGGGACCACCGATAAAACCAAGGCCACCGCGTTGGCGCTCTAGGTGGGTCCATGAACGTACCAAGCGGGAGCGTTGATAGGTCAGGGCCGCAAGTTCAACCTGAAGGGAGCCCTCAGAGGTGCGCGCGCGTTCACCAAAAATTTCAAGAATAAGGCCTGTGCGGTCAATGACCTTACAGTTCCATTCTTTTTCAAGGTTGCGTTGTTGGATGGGGGTTAGTGCCGCATCCACAATGGCAAGATCAATGGTGTTTTCAGGCCATTCGTGTTTTTCAAGGCCTGCGCGCCCAATGGTGGTGGCAATTAATTCAACAACCCCTTTACCAAACAAGGTTGCTGGTTTGGGTTTGGAGACATTAACCACTTCACTATGGACCACATCCACATGAATAGCTTGGGCAAGCCCGACACATTCTTCCAGACGGGCTTGAGGCGAGCGCAAATTTCCGCGCTCGCTTTTAAGATGCGGGTGAACGACCAGACAAGGTGTACGGTCGTTATTTTCGCTCCAGCCCATTTTGGGTTGGTCTTTGGGCGGGAGGTTACTGTTTGACACTCTTATTCTTCGTCTTCGCCAGACGGATCAAACAGTTGCACAGGTGAAGAAGGCATGATTGTTGAAATTGCATGCTTATACACCAGTTGTGTGTGGCCGTCTCTGCGAAGCAAAACAGAGAAGTTATCGAACCAAGTTACGATCCCTTGTAGTTTCACACCGTTTACCAAGAAGATGGTGACGGAATTTTTTTGTTTACGAATGTGGTTTAGAAATACGTCTTGCACATTCTGGGACTTTTCAGCAGCCATGGGTCTATATCCCCTAATTTATCTTTATTGTTGGCATTTATGGTTTAGTTTTTTACAGAGTTCTCTTCGGCTTGATCAGTCTCCCAAACGTCTCAAATTAAAGAGCCGCAGCTAACTCCATGCACTTATTGAAATACCAAGAAGGAGGGAACTCGTCAAACTCTCCATTTGTAGGAGGTGTGTCGCGAACCAATACTCCTATGCATCCAGAGTTGTGCGCACACTCCAAATCTACGTCCGTATCGCCCACGAACCAAACCTCTGAACCCCTAGGGATTCCGCTACCTTCAAGGGCAAGGTCTACGGGTGCGGGGTTGGGCTTATCCAGTTGAGCATCCCCTGCCCCCAGTATCTTATTGAAATATTTACTCCATCCCAGATGGTTCGCCTCTTCACGCAGGTACTTTCCGGTCTTATTTGAGACCACAGCTAGGTAATATCCCTTGGTATGTAAGGCTTTCAGCATGTTTTCGGCCCCCTCATGGGGGGCAAGCTGTGAAATATGCGATTCTTCGAATCGGGCATAAAAGATTTTAGCCGCTTCTTCCCAGCGATCGCCAAATAAAACAGGGAAACTATCACGCATGGATTTGCGAACCCTCTCAAGGGTTTCTTCAAAGGTCCAAGGTTCATGGCCCATGGCGACGAGGGTATGATTATTGGCATCATGAATGGCAGGCCATGTATTGACCAACGTGTTGTCCCAATCAAAAAGGATGGCCTTGGGTTTTGCTTGATTTTGCATTTTCTTATCCTTCAAGGAAGTCGGCGTAGAGTTGGGCAATCTCGCTAGATATCAGCCCAACCTCACCATTACCCACGGTTTGGTCATTAATTTGCGTAACAGGCTTAAGGCACGCACTCGCACTGGTGACAAAGGCTTCTTTGGCGTTAAGGGCTTCTTCAATGGTGAAAGCCTCTTCACTAATCTCCATGCCTTTGTTTTTGGCAAGGCGGATAATGCATTGGCGCGTGATGCCGTTTAAAATGTCATGGTCGGCTTTGCGGGTTTTTAGTTTGCCCTCTTTGGTCACGATCCATGCATTGTTGGACGTACCTTCTGTAACAAAGCCTTCTTGATCAACCATCCATGCATCATCAAAACCGTCATCCAATGCAATTTGTTTAGAAAAAGCAGCGGCCAGTAATTGAGTCGTTTTGATATCGCAACGCCCCCAGCGGATATCCTCTACACTTTTGACTTTAATCGCTTTTAAGGCTTTTTTCGGGTCAAAGACAGGCATGCGCCGCGCCGTCATCACCACTGTGGGGCGATAGGTTTTGGGAAAAGGAAAGTCACGTGTTGAAGACCCGCGCGTGACTTGAATATAGACCAGCCCCGTTTTTAAACGGTTCTTTCGCACCATTTCTTGAATGATGAGTTTCATGGCAGCGCGCGACATGGGCATTTCCATACCAATCTCGCCTAAGGAGCGTTCCATACGGTCTAGATGCGGGTCTTGATCAATCAGGCGGCCTTTATGGAGGTAAACAACCTCATAGATACTATCGCCAAACTGAAAGCCGCGATCTTCAATATGGACGGAGGCCTCTTCATGATGAATGTAAGAGCCATTAACATAGGCATAGCGTGACATGGTCTAGAAAAACTCCAACCGGACGGAGAACATTTTTTCAACTTTACGAACAGAGTCTGAGGCTGCAAACAGCACGATCCTGTCTTTGGGTCGAACGATGGTGCCACCGCGTGGGCTGATCACCTGACCATCGCGCACAATTGCCCCCAGCAGAACACCTGCGGGCATTTTAACATCACGCAACGGTTCCCCCACCAGTGGAGAGGTTTCTAAAGCTTCGGCTTCAATCAACTCACCAAAGCCTTCACGCAAGGAGTGAACGGAGTGAATACGACCACGACGTACCTGTTGTAGAATTTGTGAAACCGTGATGTTGCGCGGGTTGACCACCACATCAATGCCAAGGTTATTGAGCAGCGGCTCATACAAGGCCTTGTTAATGAGCGTTACAGCACGTTGAGAGCCCATACGCTTGGCCAGTAAGGCGCCAAGGATGTTTGTCTCGTCATCATCGGTGACTGATACGATCGTTTCTGCTGATGTTACGTTTGCTTCCATTAGCAATTCTTGATCACGAACATCCCCGCAAAGCACGGTTGTTTTGGTCAGTTGGGAGGCAATATGGCGGGCACGTGTTTCATCTTTTTCAATGATTTTGGCATTTACCCAAGGGTATTCCCGCTCTAACTGTTGGGCGAGGAATAAGCCGATGTTCCCGCCACCAAAGATCAATAAGCGGCGTGCTTCTGTTTCATCATGGCCAAAGGCGGTGAGCGCGCGG
Source organism: Candidatus Terasakiella magnetica (assembly GCF_900093605.1). Taxonomy (NCBI): domain Bacteria; kingdom Pseudomonadati; phylum Pseudomonadota; class Alphaproteobacteria; order Rhodospirillales; family Terasakiellaceae; genus Terasakiella; species Terasakiella magnetica. Next base: position 502,838 of record NZ_FLYE01000001.1, on the reverse strand, counting down.
CCCATATGTTCTTCATCCACCACAAAGAAGGCTTCATCACCGGGCAGGAATTGATCATCCGCACTTGGGATGAGGGATTTACCGTCACGCACCATACCGACCACAACGATGTTGAGATCAGGAAAGAGCTGGGCCAGTTGGCGAAGCGGGGTGTGAACCAAGGGACAATCTTCTTCACAACGCACGCCCACAAGGCGAACCTTGCCCCCACACAGCGGGATCATATCAGTTGCACCGGGTACCGTCAGGCGGCGCATAACGGCGCGTGCAACCTCAATCTCCGGTGAGATGATCACATCGATGGGCAGGTTTTCACGGGTGTAGAGATTTTGCCATTCCGGTGCGAGATAGCTTTGCGAGCGGATCCGGGCAATTTTTGTCGGCACATTAAAGAGCGAATGGGCCACTTGAGCAGCAACCATGTTAATCTCATCGGTATAAGTTACTGCGATTAACATATCGGCATCTTCTGCCCCGGCTTCTTTAAGCACATCAGGGTGGCTGGCATGGCCTGCAACACCACGACAATCAAGTGTATCGGTGAGTTTGCCGATCAAGGTCGGAGATTGGTCCACAACGGTTACATCGTTGTCTTCCATCGCCAGATAGTGGGCAATGTTGGAGCCAACTTGCCCTGCCCCACAAATAATGACCTTCATGTGTCTGTAATTCCTTTTAAGCTTTTGCTTTTTCTTCTGTCGTGAGGCTCAGGGATTTGAGCTTACGATGAAGGGCTGAACGTTCCATACCGACAAAACTAGCCGTTTTTGAGATATTGCCACCAAATCGATTAATCTGGGTGCTGAGATATTCACGCTCGAAAATCTCACGGGCATCGCGCAATGGCAGACCCATGATTTCACTGGCTTGATCCCATTTCAAGGATTCAGAATCCTGTGTGGTGACTTCGCGAGGTAACATTTCTGCACTAATGGGCTGGCTTGCATCCCCCGGTGCCATAATCAATACCCGCTCAACAACATTTCGCAGTTCACGCACATTACCGGGCCAGTCATAGGCTTGCATAGCAGCCAGCGCATCATCATTAAAGGTTCGCGGTGCATGACCAAGAGCTTCGGCTGTTTTTGTCATGAAATATTGCGCCAGTTGGGCAATATCTTCACGGTGTTCATTTAAGGCGGGGATATCAATGGGGACAACACTTAGACGGTAAAATAAATCTTCGCGAAAGCGCCCTTCTGCCATTTCAAGGCTTAAGTCTTTTGAACTGGCTGCCACAACGCGCACGTCAACTTCGACCGGAACATTACCTCCAACACGTTGAAAGCGTTGTTCTTGCAAGACGCGAACGATTTTTCCTTGGGTGTCTTGGGGCATATCGCTGACTTCATCGAGCAATAAGGTGCCGTTATGGGCTTGTTCAAAAAAGCCGACTTTACCGGGCTTGCCATCAGCTTCAATGCCAAAGAGCTCGCTCTCCACAACGTCTGCTTCCATGGTTGCGCAATTTAACACAACAAAGGGGCCCTTGGCGCGTTTAGACTGAAGGTGCATGTGACGTGCTGCAACTTCTTTACCGCTACCCGCAGGCCCATTAATCAGCACACGACTATTAGATGTCGCAACTTTTTCAACAGCTTGGCGCAATTGGTTAAGGCGTGATGAGGTGCCAACCAGTTGACTTTCTACTGCACCGCGTGATCTCAGCTCGGCATTTTCACGGCGCAGATCTGCTGTTTCTAAAGCACGCTCAACAGACATTAAAAGGCGGTCTGTTTTGAACGGCTTTTCAATAAAATCATAAGCGCCATCGTGGAGCGCTTTGACAGCAGTTTCAATCGTGCCGTGACCACTCATCATCACAACGGGCAGATCGGGATGGTCTTTTTTTAACGCCTTTAAGATGCCTAGCCCATCAAGGCGGCTGCCTTGAAGCCAGATATCGAGCAAAACAAGACTGGGGCGTCGTGTTTTTACGCTTTCAAGGGCTTGGATATCACCACCGGCTTCGCGGGTTTCATAGCCTTCATCTTCAAGAATGCCTGCAGTGAGCATTCTGATATCGGCTTCATCATCGACAATTAAGATATCATGCGCCATCTGTCACCAGCCTTACTGTCATTTTCATAGGATCTTCTTCTTTATTATCTTCTTGGGCGGGTTGCCCATATTCTTCTAGTTCTGGGAAGCGAAGCTCGACAATAGCACCGCCACCTTCTCGGTCTTTCAAGGCCAGTTGGCCTTGGTGTTCTTCCATAATCTTTTTCACAATGGCAAGGCCAAGGCCTGTGCCTTTCGTGCGCGTTGTTACATAAGGGTCAGTTAGGCGTTCACGCTCATCTTGGGGGAAGCCAACGCCATTATCTGCAATCGTAATAACAATCTCGCCTTCTGCTTCAAACAGCTTGAGAGACACCGTGCCAATGGGGCTTTCCATACCTTCAGGGATTGGGCTTTCCCCATCCAAATTGAACTTTGTAAAAATACCTTCTGCGGCATTTTTAACCAGATTGGTCAATAGGCGGGAAACCTGTTGGCGATCACATAATAAGGCGATATCCGTATCTGGCAGGTCTAACTCATAGTTAATGGCTTCGGTGCGGTTCTTTTCCAAGAAGATGGTTTCACCGCACAGCTCATTAATGCTGATCATTTTTAAGACGGGACGCGGCATTCTGGCAAAGGAAGAAAACTCATCCACCATATTGCGCATATCATCGACTTGGCGAATGATGGTCTCTGTACACATTGAAAATGTTTCTGGGTCATTTTTAATGTCTTTAAGATATTTCCGCTTCAAACGCTCTGCTGAGAGCTGAATAGGTGTGAGCGGGTTTTTAATCTCATGGGCAATGCGTCTTGCCACATTGGCCCAAGCTGCACGGCGCTGGGCACTTTGCAGTTCGGTAATATCATCAAAGGTCAGTACATAACCAATCAGGTCATCATCAACCCATTCTGCGGCAATATTGGCATTGATAATACGTACCTGCCCATCACGTAACAGTTTGACTTCTTCTTGGGCCGGGCGATTGGGTTTAAGAGAGGCTTGAGAAAGAAGTTCTTCCAGCTCAGGCACAATTTCGCGCAAGGGCTTGCCGATGAGATCATTAATCTCGGTCTTTAAGAACAGGCTGGCAAAACGGTTAGGCAGATGGATAAAGCCTTCAGGGTCAATCCCGATAACCCCTGCTGTAACCCCATCAAGAACAGTTTCGGTAAAACGGTGACGCTCAGCCAGTTCACGGTTGGCCTCAACAAGGCTTTCGCGCTGGGCCTCAAGCTGTTCGGTCATGCGGTTAAAGGCGCGCCCTAAAAGGCCGATTTCATCTGCACTATGTTCTTTGTCTACACGCACAGCCAAATCACCTTTACGGATACGCTCACTGGCCTCAATCAGGTCTGTAAGCGGGCGCACCATCTGGTTGGCAAACATCATCCCCAGCCATGCAGCAGCCAGTAAAAGCATCAAGGCAATGATCATGAAGATCATGATAAAGCTGATGTGAATGCCTTCACGGCGTTTTTCCAGCTCTGAATATTGTTTATAGGCGGTCTCAACCCGATTGATCGAGCCACTGATTTCAGGCGGGATAAAGCGCCCGATAAAGAGATAGGTATCAATATAGCGCTCAAGCTTTACAACGGCGCGCGCACGGTCATTTTTAGCCTCATAACTACTGACCACATCATTTTGATTGGCTTTTTCAAATGTCTCTTTTGAAATTTTATCAAAGGCAAGGCTTAGGGTTAAGGCTGTCTGGGCGATAACACGCCCCTGCCCGTCTAAGAGTGCCGCTTCAACAAGGTTTTTTTCCAAGGCCAGCCGGTTTAATTCGCGCTCAAGCGCATAACGTGAGCGTGAAAGTTGTGGGGCTTTTCTATTTAGGCTGTTGGCAAGGCCAAGGGCGTCGATTTGAATGGAGCGCACATGTTCTGCACGATACGCTTTTGCAACCGTTTTGGAGGAGCTGAGTGCAGTTGAGACCCGTTCACTAAACCACGATTGCATACCCAAATTTAAATAAAGCCCGGCAAAAATCGCCACCAGAATGGCAGGCGTCACAGCCAACAAGCTGAAGAACAAGACCAGACGTGTATGGAGTTTTGATCCCGCTGCCCCGCGTGAATGTTGGCTTTTTAAATTAACCAGACGGCGCACAATCATGGCCCCAAGAAGGAGCATGAGAATAGCATCAAGATATAGCAGATTGAGGATAAGCGCCGGGTCTGAGCCTTCAGGACCGGAACTGGTCATGGCGATGAATGTCGCAAGACCTGAAAAAATTGTCGAAACAACCAGTAAAAAAGACGCTTTTCGCGCTAGTCCCGTACGACGAAACCACGTGAGCATCTTGGTTATTTGATCAGCACTAGATTTAGGTAATGACACAGACATGTGTTCCCCAAAAAGGGTCTCCCACCACACTTGCTTATGCAAGATGATGGGAGTTTAGACATAGTTGTTGCAAAAATGCAACGCCTGTTGCGTATTTACAAAAAATTATTTTGCAGTGTTCTTGGTGATGGGGATATTAAGCTCGCGAATTTTCTTTCGAAGCGTGTTTCGATTAAGCCCCAAGACCTGAGAAGACTTGATCTGATTGCCGTTTGTAGCCTCTAAGATCATTGAAATTAAAGGTCTTTCAATTTCTTTGAGAATACGGTCATACAAACCCGGTGGCGGTAGGCTTTCGCCATGGGCATCAAAGTAAGAACGTAAATGAAATTCAACAGCCGCTGACAGGTTATCAGGGTCATTATCGCTTCCACCTGAGGCACTTTGCGCACTGATTTCTGCGAGTTCCTGTTGGATGACTTCCAGTGTGATGGTTTCTTGTGAATAAAGGGCGGCTAAGCGGCGCACGATATTTTCAAGTTCACGCACATTGCCGGGCCAGTTATGTTGTTTTAGGCGCTCAAGCGCTGGGCCTTCAATGGTTTTCCAGGGCAATCCCTCTTCAGCCACAAGGCTTAAGAAGTGATTGGCAAGTTCTGGAATGTCTTCTGTGCGTTCGCGCAATGGGGGCAAGCGAATGGGCACAACATTGAGGCGATAATATAAATCTTCGCGAAACAGTCCTTGGCGGATTAAGCTGCGCAAATCACGGTGTGTGGCTGCCACAATGCGGACATTGGCTTTAATGGGCGTGCTGCCGCCAACTGTTGTGAATTCGCCTTCTTGAAGCACACGAAGCAAACGGGTTTGGGCTTCAGAAGGCATGTCACCAATTTCATCAAGAAAGAGGGTTCCGCCTTCGGCCTGTTCAAAACGACCTGATTTACGGTTTGTGGCCCCTGTAAAAGAGCCTTTTTCATGACCGAATAATTCACTTTCGATCAGCTCTTTGGGGATGGCTGCCATATTAAGGGCGACAAAGCTTCCATTGCGGCGTTTACCATAATCATGAAGGGCGCGTGCAACGAGCTCTTTACCTGTGCCAGACTCCCCTGTGATCATCACAGAAAGATCGGTTCCCATCAGGCGGGCAAGTGTGCGGTAGATATCCTGCATGGCGGCAGAGCGCCCGATCAGGGGAAGGTCTTCTTCCATATCTTCATCGTTAACGGCGGCAGGCTTGCAGGGTTGTGGTGTTTCCAGTGCCCGTTTAATAACGGAGAGTAACTCATTGAGATCAAATGGTTTTGGCAGATATTCAAACGCACCGCGCTCGGTTGCGCGCACGGCAGTCATGAGAGTGTTTTGCGCACTCATGACAATGCAGCGCATTTCAGGACGGATTTTTTTGATGCGCGGGATGAGGTCAAGACCGTTTTCATCGGGCATAACCACATCGGTGATGACGAGATCGCCCTCGCCTTCACTTACCCAGCGCCACAATGTGGAGGCATTGCCAGTAACGCGGACCTCATAGCCAGCGCGACCAAGGGCTTGGTTAAGGACGGTGCGAATTGCAGCATCATCATCTGCAACAAGGATGGTAGCGGTCATGACTGTTTTTCCTTTTGGGCGTCAAGGGGGCCGTGAATTTTTTCTGAATACATGGGGAGCATAATGCGAAAGATGGTTTTCTTGGGCTCACTCTCACATTCAATCAAGCCGCCATGATCACCAATCATCTTGGCAACCAAGGCAAGCCCAAGGCCACTGCCTTTGGCTTTGGTGGTGACGAAGGGCTCAAAAAGCTGAGAGCGTAAATCTTCTGGAATGCCGGGGCCATTGTCTTGAATGGAAACCATCAGCGGTAAGTGAACACGGGTGTTAGAACCGGGCACAGCAAGGCGCACCCCATGTTGATAGGCTGTGGTTATGGTGATTTCGGCATTTTCTTGTTGGGCGGCCTCACAGGCATTTTTAATCAGGTTCAGGACAATTTGAATGAGAGTGTCCTTATTGCCAAAGACTGGTGGAAGCGAGGGATCATATTGTTCAAGAAAGCGTACATGCTTACCAAAGCCGTTTTGGGCCAGATGGCGAACGTGTTCAAGCACTTGGTGGATGTTGATGGCTTCGCGTTTAATGGGGCGTCCATCAGAAAAGCTTTCCATGCGATCAACGAGTGCGCAAATCCGGTCTGTCTCATCGGTGATCAGGCGGGTTAGTGCTTTATCATCTTCTGGTGCAGTGGTTTCAAGCAACTGTGCGGCCCCGCGAATGCCTGAGAGCGGGTTTTTAATCTCATGGGCAAGCATGGCGGACATGGCGGTAATGGTGCGAGCGGCTGATCTATGTTTAAGCTGGCGTGCAATTTGGTCAGCTAAGGAGCGCTTGGTCAGTGTTAAGATGATCATGCTTGGGTCTTCAATCAAGGGGGAAGCATGGGCATTGACCAATTGCTTGCCAAGACGAGGAGATTCTAGGTTTACACCATTTTCAGACACATTAGCCTGATCAAGGCGTGCTTGTTGGATAAGCGCAAGAATGGGGCTGTCACCGGGGATAAATTCATCTAATGAACGCCCTGTAAGATAAGGTGCGCTGGCTTGGAGAAGTTGCTCCCCACTTGTATTTACAAAGCGCATGACCCCGTCTTCATCCACCACAAAGACACAGGAGGAAACGGAATTGAGAATGACCTCGCCGTCAAAGGAAACCGATGAAGCGGACATGGGTTAAGCCACCTTTCTTTCGATATTTGCAGTATAAAAATCACGAATATGGGTTTTGACTTCATCAGGAGAAGCCATTTTCATAATTTCATTTCTAAAGTTTGTGGCCCCGTTAAGGCCTTTGCAGTACCAGCCGATATGTTTGCGCGCATGGCGCACGCCCACATGCTCACCGTAATGCTCCAGCATGGCTTGATAATGCTCTAGAACGATCTCGCATTGTTCAGCAAGGCTGGGGGGCTCTGTCTGTTCACCTGTTTTTAAATAATCCATGACTTGTCTTAAAAACCACGGGCGACCATATGCACCGCGCCCAACCATCACCCCGTCAACACCGGATTGTTCAATCATCTTGTCCACATCTTCCAATGTGTTGAGATCGCCATTGCCAATAACGGGAATGTTGACAGCTTGTTTGATCGGCGCGATGGCTTCCCAATTGGCGTGGCCACCATACATCTGATTGCGGGTGCGCCCATGGATGGTAATGGCGCTTAGGCCAATATCTTCAGCCATTTTGGCAAGGGTTGCGCCATTGAGGCTTTCTTCATCCCAGCCCAAGCGCATTTTAACGGTGACGGGGATATTTACGGCTGCCTTTACCGCTTGCATGATCTCGCCTGCAAGCTTTTCATTGCGCATGAGGGCGGAGCCTGCAAAGGATTTAACGATCTTTTTCACCGGGCAGCCCATATTGATATCAATGATATCGGCGCCTCTGGCTTCATTCATGATTGCGGCTTGGGCCATGATTTCGGGATCCGTGCCTGCCAATTGCACGGCAATGGGGCTTTCATCTTCGCAAGGGGTTGCCATTTTCTGTGTTTTGGTGGAAGCGCGCAGCATTTCCTGGCTGGCAATCATTTCAGATACAACAAGACCTGCGCCAAACTGTTTAACCAGTTTGCGAAATGGCATGTCGGTAACGCCTGACATGGGGGCAAGCACAACGGGGCTTTCCAGCTCAATTGTGCTAATCTTAAGTGCCTTATTTTTAATCATATTTCCTCTGTGCCCAAAGTATAGGCAGTTAGGCATGGTAAATCAATCTGAAAAATACGGATTCAGCCTAAGAAATTGAAATTTTAATCAGGAAGGAAAAAGGTGAATAAAAGTGGCGTTTAAGCCATCATCACATCAGTAACAAATTTAACACCGAGGAAGCCAAGACTTAGCAGCAGGTAAGCCACAAGCACGATGCGGGCTGCTTTGCGCCCACGAATACCGCTTTGATGATGGGCAAACAGCAAGACAGCAATTGCAATAAAAGCACCAATGGAAAAGAGCGTTTTATGATCCGCTGTTAAGAGCTGTCCATTTTCCATCATGGAAACCCCCATGCCAGACAGCAGGCCCAATGCTAAAATAACTTCTGATGCCAGCAGTAAGCGCACCAAAAGGCTCTCACTATCAATGACAGAAGGCAACATACGGCTCAGCTTGGTTGGGCGTTTTTGTTTTAGCGCGCGCTCAACAAGAAAGGCACTGAGTGCAGCAACGGCGGCAATGGTTGCCAAGGCATAGGTAAAGACGGAAATGGCAATATGGAACATGATCCAATTGCTCACAGGGCCTTCATTTTCAATGGGCTGGCCGGGAAAGGTCGACCAGATGATCGCCCAGATACCCATAGCCGCAAGATAGGGCATAAGCAAAGGCGTTAAGCGCCAGGCAAGGCGGTTTAGCGCACAGACAATGGTGAAGCTGATAACGCTTGCACATACCGTTACCCAGACTGCCAGTGAGAGGGATGTGCGCCATTCACCGGAAAGTTGGGCCAATGTCCAGCTGATGGAACCCGCCAAGGCAACAGCCATGAGAGACCAGAAGGTTCCCCCCTGCTCTTTGGGCTCCTTTAAAAAATAGAGTGCGGGCACGGCAATTGCGAGAACGGCACTTATGCTGAAAATCATTGTCTGTAACATATCAGGTGTATCTAGCCTTATGTCAGGCCTTGATGCAATAGCTATTGTTTCAAAGAGCTTCTCTCGCTATGAAAGACGGATGAAAAAGATTTATGCCATCATCGTTGCCGCCGGGCGTGGAAGACGCTTTGGTGCAGACTTACCCAAGCAATATTGTGAACTTGCAGGCAAGAGCGTGCTGTATCACACCGCACATGTTTTTTTGACCCACCCCAAGATATCAGGCGTGCGTGTGATCATTCATCCTGATGATCAAGAACTTTACGATTCGGCGATTGAGGGTTTGGAGCTTTTGCCCCCTGTATATGGTGGTGAAACACGCCAAGCCTCTGTTTGTAACGGTCTGGACAGTTTTAAAGATAATGAGGCCCATATGGTCTTGATCCATGATGCGGCGCGCCCCTTTGTTACCCACGGGGTGATTGATCGGGTCATTGATAAGGTCAGTGAGGGTCAAGGTGTTATTCCTGCCTTGCCTGTCTCAGATACGATTAAGCGTGAAGTTGATGGGCTCTGTGCAGGTACGGTTGATCGCACTGAGTTATGGCGCGCCCAAACCCCACAAGGGTTTTTGTTTGATGATATCTACCCTGCCCACCTTACCCAGCAAGGCCATGAGCTCACCGATGACGCCGCTGTTATGGAAGCTGTGGGCAAGCAGATTGTGTTTGTTTTAGGCCATGAAGATAATTTGAAGATTACAACACCGGATGATTTAGGCCGTGCACAAAGGATGATGAAGATGGATGTGGAGTTTCGTACAGGCACAGGCTTTGATGTGCATCGCTTTGATAAAGGGGATTTTGTAACCCTATGTGGTGTTGAGGTCCCCCACAGTCACGGTCTTTCAGGCCATTCAGATGCAGATGTAGCCTTACATGCTTTAACCGATGCGGTTTTAGGGGCCATTGGCGCTGGTGATATTGGTAGCCATTTCCCGCCAACAGATATGCAGTGGAAAGGCGTTTCTTCTGATCGTTTTTTACGCAAATCCTGTGATTTGGTGGCAGAAAAGAACGGACAAATCAGCAATCTTGACCTGACCATTATTTGTGAGCGCCCCAAAATTGGCCCGCACCGCGAAGAAATGCGCAAAAAAATTGCTGAGATTGCTAAAATTGATCTTGATCGTGTAAGCGTTAAAGGCACCACAACAGAAAAACTTGGTTTTACAGGTCGCTCTGAAGGCATTGCCGCGCAAGCTGTAGCCACTGTTAAATTAGGCTAGAAAAATATAACGTATGCGAAATGGTGTTGGCGATTTTGCTTATGAATAATGCTAGTTTTTGGTCTGCTCAACAATCCAGTCAAGGAAGGCTGGATTGCCTTTTTCAATAGGTAAAGCGACCACGCAGGGGCAATCATAACTGTGTAACTCCCCTATCCTTTTAATGATTTGATCGACCTTATCTTCAGTGGTTTTTGCAAAAAAAGCCGTTTCCGAATCATCTTGGATTTCATCATTCCACCAATATAAGGATTGGATGGCGGGCAAAATATTGATGCAGGCCACCAACCTTTCTGTGAGCAATTGCTTGCCAATAGCTCGGGCCTCGGTCTCATCAGAGCAGGTGATATATAGGGTTACAGCTTTCATAGAGGCCTCCTCAATCGCAAGCAATCAGCCCTCCGTTACAAGGGCGTTATGTATAAGTCTTGGACAATTTCCAAATTCACATTACCATTTAGGCTCCTTGACGTTTGCAAAATGAGATTGCCATGAGTAAGGAAGAAATGGAAACAGGTTGTGACCATGATGGACAAGAACCATCACAGACACAACGTAAATGGTTGGTACGCGGGCTGGAACAAGCCGGTGGTAAGCTCCCCCTCTTTGATGAGTATGGTCAACAGGTCAATCCTCAGACTGTGAGAAGCTGTATCCGAAATGGTTGGGCTGAGCCATGGTTTACCAATCCGCTAAAACCAGACTGGTTAGTCTGTCGAATTACTGAGCTTGGGCGTGAAGTTCTTGGGGAATAAATTTAGTCTGAATTGACACACGTAAAGTAAAATGCGAGACCTCTGTGCTATGGTTATGAGGTGGCATTAGTTCGAATTCGATTCATTCTTTTTCATGACCAGTGCCTGCTACTGCAATTGAAGTTTTTTTGATAAAATTTGTAGGATTTATGAAGCCTCAATTCTCATCTGAGTATAAAAAATAACTGCATTTGTAGATTTTAAGTAAAAAGAGCCGTGTGAGACTGCCATGAATGACATTAAGACACAGAAAAAACTCTATGTTTGTACGAATATGCGTGTGGGGGGCTCGCGTGGGTCTTGTGCCTTGCGGGGTAGTAAAAAGACCCTACCCTTGCTGCGCGAAGAATTGAGAAAGCGCTCTGTTGATATCAATGTTGAAGAGATTATCTGCCTTGGTCAGTGCGAGCGTGGCCCCGCTATCCGGATTGCACCGGGGGGAAGTTTTTATTTGGAAGCTGGGCCTGATAAAATATCAGAAATTGCCGACTGGCTTGAAAAAGAGTTAGAAGAATAAAACGGCTTATTCTTCTTTTGTGGGCAGGAAGTGTTTTTCAAAATCATCAGCAGGTTCGGGCCTCGCCAAAAGATAGCCTTGGATGATGGAACAGCCGCCTTCATGAAGGAAATCTGCTTGAGGCTGGCTTTCTACGCCTTCTGCAATGCTTTGCATGCCTAAATTATCACTCATGGACAGTATGGTTTTAATCAGTTGGCGGTTGCCATCCTCACTAAACATGCCGCGAATAAAGCTTTGATCGATCTTAAGGTGATCAATAGGAAGTTTTCGCAAGTAACTTAGGTTTGAATAACCCGTGCCGAAATCATCAATAGCAATGCGCGCGCCAATTTGTTTTAGGGCATAGAGGTTTGTTTTTACCTTATCAGGGCTATCAATAAAGGAGCCTTCCGTGATTTCAATCTCAAGCTGGTTGCCACTGATGTCATATTCTTCAAGAAGGTCTTGAACAAGCTTGGGGAACTCTGCATTGGTGATTTGTTCAGGCGCAATATTAACAGCCACTGTAATCGGTGGATGGCCTTTGTTCTGCCAGGCTTTGATTTGTTGACAGACCTGTTTGAGAACCCATTCGCCGATTTGTGAAATGATCCCGATTTCTTCTGCAATGGGGATAAACTCAGCCGGGCCGATTTTACCGATCTCATCATTATGCCAGCGCAAAAGGGCTTCTGCCGCAATTACCACACCATTTTGGGCCTTGGCTTGAGGCTGGTAATAAACTTCAAACTCATCCTTATCAATCGCACCACGCAAGGCTGTTTCGATTTGCAGTTGTCGCATGCCCTGTTCGGTAAAAGACGGGTTAAACAGGTTAAAGGTACTGCGCCCTTGGGCTTTTGAGCGATACATAGCCGCATCAGCATTTTTAATAATGGTTTCAACATCCCCGCCATCATCGGGAAAGACACTAATGCCTAAGCTGGCGGTGACAAATAGTTTGTGGCCCATGAGGTGGAAAGGCTGTGAAAAAGCCTCAATCACGCGCTGGGCAACTTTGGTGACTTCTTCAACCGCTTCGATTTCAGGGAAAAGCAGGATAAATTCATCCCCGCCCATGCGTGCAACGGTATCTTCACCACGTGTGCAATGTTTTAAGCGCTCAGCAGCCTCTTCTAACAAGGCATCGCCAATGCTATGGCCCAATGTATCGTTGATCTTTTTAAAATGATCCAGATCAACAAACATAATGGCAAGGCGGTCGTCATGGCGTTTGGCGCGTTCCACCGCCATATTGAGGCGATCTGAGAAAAGCCTGCGGTTGGGCAGTTTTGTCAGCTCATCAAAATAGGCCAATCGGCGGATTTGTTTTTCCTGATTTTTACGCTCTGTAATGTCACAGAAAATACCGGCATATTGGAAAATCTCACCAGCATCGTTTTTAATGGCGGTGATGGTCAGCCATTCTGGATAAAGCTCACCATTTTTGCGACGGTTCCAAATCTCACCTTGCCAATAGCCTTCGTTTTGGAGCTGTTCCCACATTTTTTGATAATAATCTTCATCGTGACGACCAGATTTTAGCAAAGCAGGCGTTTGCCCAATGGCCTCTTCAGCGCTATAGCCTGTCACATGGGTGAAGGTTGGGTTAACATAGGCGATCTTACCTTCAGAATTGGCAATGATAACGCCATCAAGAGACGCCTCAATAATTTTATGGGCGAGATGAAGGTTATTTTGTGAGGTCTTAAGCGCTTGGGAACGTTCTTCAAGGATCGTATTAATGCGCCGTACATATTCAAACTGAAGGCTGGAGAGGATACCAGAAAAGCTGATTAGCCCGATAATATTGCCGTTATCATCATGCACACCAAGATGGCGAAAACCTGTTTTAACCAGTTGATTTCGAGTTTCCAGCAGGTTTGAGTCTTTTGAAATGGTTTTTAGGGGGCGCGATGCCGCCTCACCCGCAGTTGAGGGGAATTTTCGCTGAGACAGAAAACGCGTAACGTCTTTTTCTGTAATAATCCCGTATGTGCCATCACTAAACTGTACGCAGACCGCAGCTTGTGGAGAATTGCTGATGATCCTGAGCGTATCATGCAGGCTAAGTTCCTCATGTGCCATAGGGGCGGCTTGGGTGAGGGTTTGCTCAACACTTTTGACGGTTAGGTAATATTCTTCACCATGTTTTAAGATGACATCGGTTTGGGTGATAATACCGCTTGGGTGATTTTCATCATCAACGACCAAAAGGTGGCGGACTTTTTCCTCTTTAAAACGAACGGCTGCTGCCCCGATTGTGACGTCATCACGGATGCTTTTAACCGGAAAATTCATAAAGTCCCGAACGGGCTTATCAAACACAGCCAAGCTTGAGACATCCATTCTCAAGCTGTCTTTTTCCGTCCAGATGCCAATGGGAAGGCCATTTTCTTCAACCAGAATGGAACTACACCCATTAGCCTGCATCAGATTTGCGCATTTAGCGACCGTATCTTGGGGTTTGCAGGTCAGCAGATTGTGATTAACAATCGTTTTTATGGGGTTGTTTATCGGGTTCATTTTGCCATTCATATCATTGTTTACCTTGAACTTATCACAAACAACCAAGGTATGACAGTTACCTATACGTATAAGTCCTTAGGTTTGATTAAAGAATGGCGCATACCTCATCAAAGGCAGGGCGTGGACCGCGATCATAAAGGCCAGCCTTATCGCCATAGCCTATATTACAGAGGAAGTTGGACTTAAAGCTTGAGTCATTAAAAAAAGTTTCATCCAGTTTTTCATTATCAAAGCCAGACATAGGGCCGCAATCTAGTCCTAAAGTACGGCACGCCATGATAAAATACGCCCCTTGTAATATAGTGTTACGTTGTGCTGTTTCTTCGCTAAGCTCTGGTGATTGTTCAAACATATCTGCCGCACCGGGAAAGCTTGGAAACAGTCGGGGCATATTGACGTAAAATTTTGTATCCACGGCAATAATCGCGGTTGCTGGCGCAGCCATGGTTTTTTCGATATTGCCTTCTGAGAGGCAGCTTTTAAGTTTTTCTTTAGCCTCAGCACTTTTTACAAAATGGATACGTGCCGGGCAGCAGTTCATGCTTGTTGGTGCCCATCTGGTCATATCCCAAGCTTGGGTAAGCAGCTCGTCAGAAACCGCTTTATCTTGCCACAGGTTATGGGTGCGTGCGTCAAGGAAAAGTTGGTTGATGGCTTCATCACTAAGGGGCTGGGACATATTTATCTTCCTGAAAAAATTACCTTTTCAAGCAAGATAATGGAGCTTGGCGCTTAATTCAATCTTTTAGCCAATCAGTGCTGTTCATATCGTCTCAGCTCAGTTTGTCATTGTATTATTAGGAAAATGCAATTTAAATGGATGCTCATGTTGTTTAGGAGGTTCTTTGATGAAGCGTTTGGGCATTGTTGTTTTGAGTTTGATCTTTTCTTTTCAGGCCAGTGCGGATGAGCGAGAAGTCATCACCATCCCTTCTGAAATTAAAGCTTTGTTTTTAGGCGAAATGCGAACCCACCTTGATAATCTCAATGAGATTACCTTGGCTGTGGCCTCAGGTGATTTTAAGTCAGCAGCATTTGTTGCCAAAAATAAAATGGGCTTTGGTCATTCCGTGCGTGAAATCATGACCGTGCAAGGCAAAAGCGAAGAAGAGATTGAAGAAAAACTCGCCCAACTGCGCAAAAAACATGGCACAAGCGATCATCCCGGGCGTGGCATGGGGCGTTATATGCCAGAAGAAGTTCGCGAGCTAGGCCGCGCTTTTCACAAGGCGGCTGAGCATTTTGCCAATGTTGCTGATACTGTAAAAAATCCGCCGACAGTTGCGGATTATCAACGCGTTTTTACAGCCCTTAGTGAAACAATAGATGTTTGTAGTGCCTGTCATTCATCTTACCGTGTGGAATAAAATTGATGTTAAAAAAGAAAAATGCTGACGTCTTAAAAGAAACCCTACCCCTTGCGGGAAAAAATGTACTGGATGTGGGCAGTGGTGAAGGTCACTTAAGCCGCATGATGGCAAAACAGGGCGCTCATGTGGTTGGGCTTGAATGTTCCCCTCGCCAGCTTGAAAAAGCCCATTCTTATGACTGTGTGTCTGATGAAGTTTTTATGGATGGTGTAGGCCAAGACTTGGCCTTTGCTGATGCAAGTCAAGATATCGTCGTGTTTTTCAACAGCCTGCATCACATTCCTTTGGATGAACAATTTAACGCCTTAAAAGAAGCGGTGCGTGTGTTGAAAACTGGCGGTTATATTTATATTTCTGAGCCCATAGCCCAAGGCCCGCATTTTGAATTGCTCCAGCCCATTGATGATGAAACCCACGTGCGCGCCGTGGCGTATGACAATATCAAGCGATTTGCAGAGTTGGGTTTAAGCTGGGATCAGGAGCTGATTTATAATCATCCGCTGCGCCGTAAAAGCTTTGAAGAATTGCGCGATAAGCTGATCGGGCCAAACCCTGAGCGTGAAAAGATTTTTGAAGAACGTGATGAGGTGCTGCGTGCTGCTTATGACCGCTTGGGCGAACATAAAGGTGATGGGTTCACTTATTTCGATCAGCCAACGCGTATGAACTTATTGCGAAAACCTGCCTGACCTTCACTTCATAAAAGAAAAAGGCCATCGCGTTCGTTCAACACGGTGGCCTTTTATTATTTGTCATGCAGAAAAAGTCTTAACGGAAGCTGTTGTTAATACCTTCAAGCGCATGGTTACCCGGACATAAAGACTTCTCATCCAGTGTATTAAGCGGTGTATCCGTTGTGCCAAGGAAGTCATGCATATCGCGCAAGGTTGGGTCACAATAAAGAAGACCTGTGAGGATTTCACCTTTTTCGCGATGTTGCTCAATGGCGTTGATGGCGGCGAAACGATCACGTGGATCATAGCCGTCTTTACCTTTGTGCAAACGCAGGATGGAACCATCATGCAAGCAGATATCCTTGCTTTCGCCTTCTGGATATTCAGTCGTGATTTCTTCTTTTGAGGGAACGAAATCCGTGATGTTACCTTCTTGAACATGCTCACGCACATAGTCATAGCTACGTGTGGATGTGGCGTGGTTGTTGAAGGTTACACAAGGCGACATGATATCAATAAAGGCAAAACCTTCATGGCAGATAGCAGCCTTTAGCAAAGGTACAAGCTGCTCTTTATCACCAGAGAAACTACGTGCAACAAAGGTTGCGCCCAATTGCAAAGCCATGGTGGGCAGATCAATCCCGCCCCACATGATCTCTTCACCTTTTTTGGTGCGAGAACCTTTATCGGCTGTGGCAGCTGTTTGACCTTTGGTTAGGCCATAAACACCGTTGTTGGCAACAACATATGTCATGTTGAGGCGGCGGCGTACCACATGGGCAAACTGGCCCATACCGATGGAAGCCGTATCGCCATCACCAGACATACCGATGTATTTCAGGTCACGGTTTGCCATAGAGGCACCTGTTGTGACCGAGGGCATACGACCATGGACCGTGTTAAAACCATGGGACTTACCAAGGAAGTAAGTCGGCGCTTTTGAGGAACAACCGATACCGGAAAGTTTGGCAACTTTATGGGGCTCGATAGAAAGCTCAAAACAGGCCTGAACAAGAGCTGCACCCACCGCATCATGGCCACAACCGGCACATAATGTGGAAAGTGAACCTTCATAATCACGATAGGTTAGACCCAACTCGTTGCGGGCAAGGTTTGGGTGGTGAAATTTGGACTTTAAGTAACTCATTATTCTTACCCTCGCTTTGCTTTTTTCGCCGGTTTAATGACGATTTTATCGAGAATGGATGTGGAGATGAAATCAGCCGTAATGGGCATCCCGTCATAATGGGTGACTTTCACCATTTTCGCCGGATCAACTTCAAGCTCGTTAATCAGCAAAGAGCGCATCTGCCCATCACGGTTTTGTTCAACAACAAAGACCTGATCATGGGATGAAACAAACTCTTCAACAGCCTTGCCAAAGGGGAATGCTCTGATGCGCATGGCATCAACGCTGTAACCTTTAGAGCCAAGGATATCGAGTGTTTCTGTCATGGCACAATCGGTTGTACCGTAATAGATCACACCGACTTTACTGCCAGAGTTATACTCATGCATTTGTGGCTGTGGAATGATCTCGGCTGCTGTGCGGAATTTCTTTTCAAGACGTTCCATATTGCGCACGTAAGCATCCCCTTTTTCTGTATAGGCAGCATATTCATCGCGTGATGTCCCACGGGTGAAGAAGATGCCTTTTTCAGGGTGTGTGCCCGGATAGGTGCGATAACAGATGCCATCATCATCCACATCAAGGTAGCGACCAAACTCTTCAACTTCTTCAAGCTGTTGAGCGTTGAGCACTTTACCGCGATCATAGGTGCGATCATCATCCCAAGAAAGTTCTTCAGTAAGATGGTCGTTCATGCCCAGATCAAGATCACTCATCACCATGATCGGTGTTTGCAAACGTTCTGCCAGATCAAAACTATCCGCAGACATGTTGAAACATTCGTTTGGTGTAGAGGGGAACAAGAGAACCTGTTTCGTATCACCATGGGAGGCATAGGCACAGGCGGTGATATCAGATTGCTGTGTACGTGTTGGCATACCTGTTGAAGGGCCTGCGCGCTGTACGTTCATCAAAACAACCGGAATTTCAGCAAAATAGGCCAGACCTAGGAATTCTGTCATTAAGGACACACCTGGGCCGGATGTGGCTGTAAAGGAACGTGCCCCATTCCAGCCACCGCCAATGGCGATACCAATAGCAGCTAGTTCATCTTCTGCCTGCATGACGGCAAAGTTCTTTTTGCCAGTTGCAGGATCAATGCGAAGACGCTCACAGTATTTTTCGTAATTCTCAACAACCGATGTGGATGGTGTGATTGGATACCAACCCGCAACCGTTGCCCCACCATAAACAGCCCCAAGGCCAGCAGCCGTGTTGCCATCAATCAGGATTCTTGAGCCCACTTGATCAGAAGACTTAAGCGTGATGCTTAAAGGGCAGTTAAAGCGTGTTGTGGCTTGTTGATAACCCAACTCCAAAGCATGGACGTTTGGCGCAATGAGTTTTTCTTTCCCGCGGAACTGATCAGAGATCAGACCTTTAAGAATGTCAAAGTCCATATCCAGTAAAGCCGCCAAGGCCCCAACGTAGATCACGTTTTTAAACAGCTGGCGTTGACGCGGGTCTGTATATTCGCGCAGGCAAATCTCAGAGATTGGCATACCAAGGAAGGTGATATCCTTGCGCATCAAGGATGGGTCAATTTCCTTTGTGGAGTCATAAAGGAAATAACCACCGGGCAGTACATGTTCAACATCAGCGACCATGGACTGGGAATTCATGGCAACCACGATATCAGAACCACCTTCACGGCGCGCAAGATAACCTTTATCAGACACACGCACGTCAAACCATGTGGGCATGCCTTGAATGTTAGATGGGAAAACGTTGCGCGGGCTTACCGGAATGCCCATGCGGAAAACAGCTTTAGCAAACATATTGTTGGCACTGGCAGAACCTGTACCATTGGTGTTGGCAAAGCGAATAACGAATTCGTTTACACTATTAATAGATTTCATCGTTAAGCCACCTCTACCTGTGTCGCTTTAAATAGGAATTTCTGCATGTCCCATGCCCCTGTTGGGCAACGTTCAGCACAAAGGCCACAGTGCAGACACACATCTTCGTCTTTTACCATAACCTGCTTGCTTTTCAGCTCGCCTGAAACATAAAGATCACGTGGGTTATCTGGTGCAGGAACGCGCAGACGGGTGCGAAGATCATCTTCATCCCCGTTGTCGGTGAAGTTGATACAATCCATCGGACAGATATCTTCACAAGCCACACATTCAATACAGCGCTCAGCCGTAAAGACGGTTTGCACATCACAGCTTAGGCAACGCGCAGCTTCTTTTAGGGCCAGCTTTTCATCAAAACCAAGCTCGACTTCTTTGCTCAGGTCTTGCAGGGCTTCTTCCAAGTTCATAACCGGCACAGTGTTGCGCGGATCATTTGAAACAGAGCTTTGATAAGACCATTCATGAATACCCATTTTCTGGGAGGTCATGTCATACTCACCAAATGGAACGTCGCTTAGCTCTTTATCATCACTGAGCATGCGATCAATGGAGGCTGCTGCAATATGACCATGGGCAACTGCGGTGATGATGTTTTCCGGACCAAAGGCCGCATCACCTGCAAAGAAGACTTTTTCGTTGGTGGATTGCAGCGTGTCTTTATTAAGAACAGGCATGCCCCAATCATCAAAATCAATACCAAGCTTACCTTCAATCCATGGGAAGCTTGCATCTTGACCAATGGCAACCAGAACAAGGTCACATTCAACCAAGACAGGGTCTTCACCTGTGGAGATCAGCTTACGCTTGCCTTTTTCCCAATGTGTTTCCACACGGTCAAATTCAACACCGATGAATTTACCATCTTCAACCACATAACGCAGTGGCGTATGGTTTGGCAGAATTTCAACATTCTCAGCCATGGCATCTTCGCGTTCCCACTCAGATGATTTCATTTCATCATAAGAAGAACGCACGATGGCTTTCACATCATGTGCACCAAGGCGGCGGGCCGTACGCGTACAGTCCATAGCCGTGTTACCCCCACCAAGAACGACAACGCGTTTAGGGGCTTCTTTCACATGTTCAAAAGTAACACCAGCCAGCCAGTTGATGCCGATTTGAACGTGATCACCAGCTTCTTCAAGGCCATCCATTTGCAGGGGGCGACCACTTGGTGCGCCTGTACCAA
The DNA here is from genome assembly GCF_900093605.1 of Candidatus Terasakiella magnetica. Classification (NCBI taxonomy): domain Bacteria; kingdom Pseudomonadati; phylum Pseudomonadota; class Alphaproteobacteria; order Rhodospirillales; family Terasakiellaceae; genus Terasakiella; species Terasakiella magnetica. The sequence continues at coordinate 482,649 of NZ_FLYE01000001.1, read as the reverse complement.
CAACAACGGCATCAAAATCTTCATCCAAAATAGCTTGCATGGATGTGAGCTCTTGGCCAAAGCGTGTTTCAACACCAAAATCAAGAACCGTGTCAACTTCGCTGTTTAAGGTATCCAGCGGCAGACGGAAAGACGGGATTTGTGTGCGCATCATGCCACCACCAAGACCGTCACGATCAAAGATCGTACAGTCATAGCCAAGGGGCATCAGGTCGCGTGCAACGGTGAGTGAAGCAGGCCCCGCACCAAGAAGTGCGATTTTCTTGCCGTTTTTCTGCTCAGGGATAAGAGGAAGGCGCTCTTTGATATCTTCCTTATTATCTGCGGCAACACGTTTGAGGCGACAGATCGCGACAGGTTTTTCTTCCACACGTTGGCGGCGACATGCCGGTTCACACGGGCGGTCACATACACGGCCTAAAACACCGGGAAAAACGTTAGCTTCCCAGTTGACCATATAAGAGTCCGTATAACGGCGCGCAAGGATCAAGCGAATATATTCAGGAACCGGCGTGTGTGCCGGACAGGCATATTGGCAATCTACCACTTTATGAAAGTGGGTAGGATCAGAAGTGTTGGTTGGTTTCACGGGTCAAACCTATCTCACAAACTGTCAAAAAAAATTAATATGGGCAAAGTTTGTAAGGTTATTTGGCGCAACCTGCAAGTCCGACTTTTGGATATATCGGTGATTTTTTGAATTTAAGCTGCTATAGTAGAAAAGCCTTATATTAAAAGGCTTTGCGGTACTGTCTGGTCATACCAATTTAATATTTTAATGAGTTTTAAAATAGGCGTTCAAGATTGCATCATATGTATTGTTTTCTTTCATCATCTTAAGGCCATTATTTAGTTTTTCAATGATGTCTTCACCCTTTGGGTTTTTTCTAGAAACCATGAAAAAAATGGGATGTTTTTCAATGGTGATCACACTTACGGAATTTGGGTTTCCATTTGACATAAGAGACGGTTCAAGAATGTCTTTAAAACCCAGTACCCCATCAATGCGCCCCCGGTCAATCAAGTCGTAAAGGCGATAGCTAAAAGCAATCGTTTTATAGGGGATACCTCTGCCGCTCAGCTCATGTTCAAGGTTATCGCCTTGAATAACTGCGATATCAAGTTGCCCTAAATCGGCATAGGTTTTGATATCAAGATGGGCATAGCTATTGTTGAGAACAAGGATGACATCCCTGTGGATAATTGCATCACTGATGATGAATTTTTCTTTGTGCCAGCCAATGTCTTGGCTTGTAAAAGCGCCAGCTAGGTTACCTGTTTCTACTTCAAAGATAGACCTTTTCCACGGCAAAGATTGGAAGCTTACAGCCATGTTCTGGCTTTTAAAAGCAGTCCTGATAATTTTTGATATGAGACCATCTTCTTCATATGATGCATTTTTTTTATAGAAAAAATCAAGTTTAGGGGTGCCAATCAGGATTGAATGGTTCGCCTCGCCTTGGGCTTGCGTTGAAACAAGCCCAAGCAGGCATATAAAGAAAATTTGCCTTATTATATGTTTCCCAAAGAAAAACATACTCTTCCCCTATTTATAGACACCAACCATCACGATATAGTGGCCTACCTCAATTGAAAAAGTTGTTTTTTCGGCTAGTTTCCCCGTATGGGGGTCTTGAAAAATATAATCTGTCCAAGCCTGTCCATCTTTTTGGGTCGCGTGGACAATATCTTGGCAGGCAAATCGCCCGTTTGGGTTTTTCAGGTTCCAGATGTTTTTGCCAACCAGTTTGGGATTAAGCCCATGGGCAAAGAAATTACATTTGAAATCTTGCACAAAGACATAAAGGTCTTTTTTGCGAAAGATGCCCTCTGGGTTTTGAAATTCTGAAAAAGCCTTCTCTTCGCCCATTTTTGATAGGAAGGAAGCCGCTTCAAGCGCGAGTTGTTTGGCTTCTTCTCGGGTGCCTCTATCTTCAGCCCAGCCTGTTGAGATAAAGCTGAATAATGAAAATGCAATGGTTATGAGTTTTAGATATTTCATCGGCTCTACACCTCTATTTTGATATGATGGTGTTTTATTAGCTTAGCATAATTAACCAGTATGTTCGATCATTTTGTAAGTAATAAACGATATACGTGTGATGTAGGGTCAGGGCCCTAAGAGAGGTAAAAAAAATATTGTAGTTTGTATTGTTGCCACCTATATGCAGTATTGAGCGACCTAAAACTTGGCAGTTTTACAAATCGAAAAGAGGTTCCCTTATGGAAAAGCATCTTAAGATTGGCGTGTCTGCTTGTTTACTCGGTGAGAAAGTTCGTTTTAATGGCGGTCATTGTCATGACCGTTTTCTCACACAATCCTTATCTCCTTTTGCAGAATTTATCCCGAGCTGTCCTGAAGCGGCAATTGGTATGGGTATTCCGCGCGAAGCTGTACGGTTGGAGCGTTTTAAAGATGGCTCAACCCATCTGATTGCACCAAAGTCAAAAGAGGATTTTACAAAGGATATGGAGGCTTATGCGAGCGTGAGGGCGCATCAATTGGAAGCGCTGGATCTTGATGGTTATATCTTTAAAAAGAATTCGCCAAGTTGTGGTGTTTTTCGTGTGAAAACTTATGTGAACGATCAGCCTGCTGAGCGAAACAATGCCGGCCTTTTTGCAAAAGCTCTTATGGAAAAATTTCCAAAACTACCCGTTGAAGAAGATGGGCGTTTAAATGACCCCATGCTTCGGGAAAACTTTCTGGAAAGGGTTTTTGCTTTTCGCCGTGTGAAAGATTTGTTCAAAAACGGCTGGACACGCCGTGAGGTAGTTGCTTTTCAAGGGGCTGAAAAAATGTTGCTCTTGGCTCATAGCCCGCTTTTGTCAAAAGAGCTTGGACAGCTTGTCGGACAGATTAAATCATATAAGCGAGAAGAGTTTAAACAACTCTATATCCAAAAGTTCATGCAATGTTTAGCGATTAAGCCCTCTAAAGGGAAACAGGCCAATGCGCTTATGCATATGGCTGGGCATTTAAAACAGAAACTCAGTGCAAATGGGCGTTTAGAGCTTAACAAGACGATTAAGGATTATCAAAATGGGGTCATTCCATTTTGTGTACCGATTGCCCTTCTCTCTCATATGATCAGGCGTTGTAATATCATCTATCTGTCAAGCCAAAGCTATCTATCGCCCTGCCCTCATGAACTCGGTTTGAGGAATTATATCAGGGGCTAGAAATGCCAGATGTTCAACGCCAGCCAAACACAGCCAGCTGCAAGACCAAGGCAGAGGGCGGCAAGGTAGAGTGGACGTTTTTCTAAGGATTGGCTTATGGGGACTGTGTGACTTTGTTTTCTGCCTGTGATCATGGCACGAATAAGGTTTTCTTTTTTGAACAAAAGATAGAAGAAAGCAGCGCTGACATGCAGCCCCACAAAGCCAAGGATGACCCAGAACCCAACACGGTGCAATGTACCTGCAAGGGAGACCCAGTCATCACTGGCAATAAATACCAGTGGACCTTCAACGATGATTTCATCACTGGTAAAAAGCCCCATGGTGCCTTGGCCCAACAAAAGCATGAGTAAGGCAATGACCATTAATCCACCAACGGGGTTATGGCCCAAGTGTTTTTCTGAAGGAGGTCTGATTAAGGAGGTGAGATAGCTCAAAACAGCTTTAGGCCCTTTAATGAAATTGCTAAAGCGCGCTGTGTTTGACCCAATAATACCCCAAAAAAGGCGATATAGACACAGGGTCAAAATCGCATAACCATTCCACATATGATACGTCATATTCACATCGCCAAATTCAAATGTGAGATAGGCATTGATGAATAACCCGACCAAGGCCCAATGGAAAAGGCGTGTGGGAAGGTCCCATGTTGCGATTGTTGATTTAGGTCTCATATGACGTACTTGTATTTTGATGAATGATAATCACGACAGGGCATGAGCGCTCTATGCCCTGTCGCAATAGCAAGATTATTTTTTGCGGAATTCTTTATGGCAGGCCTTACAAGCGCCGCCCAGTGTTTTAAAGGCCTCCACTTGTGCAGCTTGATCGCCACTTTTTGCAGCTTCAACTAAGCTTAATGTGGCGCCATAAGCGGCTTTGCCTTTTTCCATATAGGCATCCATATTTGTCCAGATTTCTGGTTTGGCACGTGTTTCGCCAACATCAGAGCCTTTTGGATAAGCTTTGCCCATATGGTCCCATGCGGCTTTGATTGATTCTGCATGATAAACCGTATCGCCTTTTCCGCCGAGGAACAGGATCGATTTTAAAGAGCCCATGTGACCACCAACAACCTTATAGGTGCTTTGACGGTGAACAATAGCCGGATTGTTTTCTGCAGCGAAAGCTTCATAAGCAACGCCGATAAAGGCTGTGGCACATACGCAAGCTGCGAGAATGATTTTTTTCATTGGATCCTCATTAAATAATACATAAGAACTTTAGATTGTTCGAATGTGCCTATCATATGTTGCTCTGCACTATATATAAATAGATAATTTGTAACAGAGTGTAACATTTGCTGTTTTTTTCTAGGTTTTTTCGCAAATATAATTTGCAGTTATTTTTCTGTTATCAAAACTGCTTCATTCGTGTATGACTTACCTCAATTATGCAACCTCATTCGGAGAAATCAAAATGCGTTTTATCTTGTCGGCAGCAGCAGCCTTAACATTTGCCACAACCGCAATGGCAGGCAATATCCCGACTAACCCTAGTTTTTCTAAAGATGTTATGCCTATTTTAGAGAAAAACTGTGCACGTTGTCACACTGGTGACGGCGAAGGTAAAATGGCATCAGGCTTCTCTATGGAAAACTATGAAGATATCCTTAAAGGCACAAAGCATGGTGCGGTTATTGTTAAGGGTGATGCTTCTTTGAGTAACCTTGTGCGTATGATCGAAGGTCAGACTGACGCAGCGTTGAAAATGCCACATAACACACGTCGTCTTGAAAAAGATGATCGCAATGTGATCCGTCGCTGGATCAACCAAGGTGCAAAAAATAACTAAGTTTAAAAGTTAGTTTCTTTTTAAAACGGTCCAATCATGCAGATTGGGCCGTTTTTTTATGGTTGAGTACCTGTTACCAAATGGGAATATTATTTTTATTTAATTTAGAGATATTATAAGGAAGTCTAAAATACAGGTGGTTACTCATTGTAAAATGGGTAAGACAAAAATATGCCAAATCGGGCCAGAACCCTTGAAATCATGAATTGCTACACAATAGCGGTGAACGAAAAAAGCGTGGGCCTGCTTGAAAGTCTCTTTAGCGAGGATGTGGTCTGTTCAAAACAGGATCAAGTTGGCGTGAGTATTGGGACGAATGCCATTACAAAACGCCTGAAAAAAATATGGGATGAGTATCAGGATCGCGAAGCTAAATTTACAGCTGTCTGCGGCTTGATTGATATTGCCGATAAATATGCTTTTCCCTGCGTTGCCTTGTTGGAAAATGACAAACCGTTTTCTGTTATCGTCTGTGAAGCCGAAAAAGATAAACAGGCCCACTTACATACAGAGTTAACAGATATGGCTTTGGTCTCAAGCGTGCGCCTATGTTGTTCTCACAAAAACATGAAATACGCCGAAGAAAAATCCTGCCCTGCTGGCTGCGCCCATAAAGCAGCCCATGTAAATGCCAATCTCGCGTAAAATGTCTAAGGGAATGTTCTCGGTGACATCGCTATAGCTTCATATTTTCAATATGAAATGCTGAATTGATAAAATAAAAAATCTTTTAATTATTTAGGAGATATGTGAATATCGCGTCTCAATTTTTGAGTGATGCCTGAGGATGGAAAATGAATAGAGCTAAGCGCCGTAGCCAGCATAAAGCTGGGGCCAAACCAGCCGGACAAAACACAATTACCGGTCCTAAGGCTATGCAAATTCAACAGACCCTGAATTTAGCTGTTCAACATCATACTGCAGGTCGACTGTCTCAAGCTAAAGGCCTTTATGAACAAGTTCTATCGCTTCAGTCGGATCAACCTAATGCTCTTCACCTTTTAGGTGTTGTGGCCCATCAAATGGGAAAAAATGACATTGCTCTTAATCTGATTTCTCAAGCTTTGAAAATTATGCCGCGTTTTGCGGAGGCGTATAACGATCTTGGGGTTGTTTTTCAATCCTTGGGCGACTACCGAAAGGCAGAAGAGGCACAACGAAAAGCAATTAAACTCAAGCCTGAATATCCTGATGCGCACAATAGCCTTGCCGTTTCATTGAAAGAACAAGGTAAGCTCAAACAAGCAGTTACTTCATTTAAGAAAGCAATCTCTTTAAATGCCAACTTTGTAAATGCAATGGGCAATCTTGCAATGGCATATCAGGGGCTTGGAGAATTTGATAAAGCAATTAAACAAATCAATAATGGACTTTCCATTGCACCAAGCGACCCTGTTTTGTACGTAATATTGGGAAGCATTTACCAGTCAACGCAGAAGCCTGACCTAGCTGCTACAAACTATGAAAAAGCTATTTCATTAAACCCGAATTTTGCCTGGGCTTATAATAACCTTGGCAATACCCTATTGGAAATTGGGGATTTTGATGCAGCTGTTCAAAAATTACAAAAAGCCGTTGAACTTGCCGCAAACAATCCGCTTTACCTGACTAATCTTGGTGTTGCAGTTAAGGAAAAAGGTCGATTTGAGGAAGCTGAGAAGTATTATCGCCAGGCTTTAACTGTGAGCCCTAATTATGGCGCAGCATACAATAACCTTGGTAACCTTTATAAAGAACAAGGTCTGCAAGATGAGGCCATTAGTTTTTATAAAAAATCATTGGAAATTAATCCCAAAGACCTGATTGTACTGAATAACCTAGGTAACAGTTATCAAAAACAAGGTTCATCGCTGCAAGCTGTTGAAGCATATTCACGGGCTCTCTCAATTAAACCGACTTATTCTGATGCTCTGGTCTCTAAAGTCTATGAACAAGCTAAAATGTGTGATTGGAGCGAATATGACAGAAATAAAAAACTTATTTTAAGTTTAGGTCAAAAAGACAGCGTTGTTCCACCTTTCTCTCTTCTTTGTGAAGAAGACAACCCTGAGCGACAGTTTATGCGTGCGCAGAATTATGCTTCTATGAAGTTCCCGGTTTCTCAGAGAGACAAAAAGGAGACAACTCAGGACAAGGCATCAAAAATCAAAATTGGTTATTTTTCTACAGATTTCCGCAATCACCCAGTCATGCACCTTATGGCTGGTGTTTATGAAAAACACAATAAAGACTTGTTTGAAATATATGCCTTTTCTCTTGTGGCAGATAAAAATGATGAATACACAGAGAAAGCCAAAGCAGCAGTGGATCAATTTATTGAGATTGCTGAAAAAACAGATACTGAAGTAGCTGATTTATGCCATGAGTTAGGCTTACATATTGCGATTGATTTGAACGGATATACAGAAGGGAGCCGACCAACCCTTTTTGCACAACGCATCGCACCTGTACAAATCAACTTTCTTGGCTATCCCTGTACAACCGGTACAGACTTTATGGATTACATTATTGCAGATGCAACGGTTATTCCAGAAGAGACTGCACAATATTATTCTGAAAAGGTTATTTATCTACCCAATAGCTTTCAACCGAATGATGATCAGAGGGAAATCTCCGATAAAAAGATGTCACGATCTGATTTTGGACTACCGGAAGAGGCATTTGTCTTCTGTTGTTTCAACAATAACTATAAGATTAAGAGAGAAGAGTTTGAAATCTGGATGCGTCTACTTAATAAAGTTGAAGGCAGCGTTCTCTGGCTTTCACGAGCGACTGAACAAGTTAAGACCAACTTGAGAAAAGAAGCTGAAATAAGAGGTGTCAAACCAACACGATTAATTTTTGCTGAACGTGTTGAAAGTTTGGCTGATCATTTGGCACGCCAAAGGCTTGGGGACTTGTTTTTGGACACATTTAACTATAACGCTCATACAACCGCTAGCGATGCCCTATGGTCAGGCCTACCGCTTCTTACAAAAGAAGGTAAGCAATATACTGCACGGGTGGCAAGCAGCATATTAAAAAGCTTGGATTTACCAGAACTCATCACTTATTCAACTTCAGAATATGAAAAAACAGCATTAGAGCTAGCCAAAAATCCAAAGAATCTTCAGAAATTGAGAAGAAAAATCAGAGGAAATATTAAAACATCTTCTCTTTTCGATACTGAACGTTACACATGCCATCTAGAGAAAGCATTTGAGCAGGCATATTCAAGGTTTTTAAATAATGAATCTCCAGCTTCATTTAGTGTTAAGGGCTGAAAGTGGTAAACCTTTAATTAAGCCCCTCACCTTTCCCGAAAAGACTTCTCTTTCAATTTTCAATTCTTTGAATTGGCCCCAAAAACATACATCGTGACAGATGTTAACGGGTGATTTCATTTTTTTTCCACACAAGCTTGTTCCAACTGTAGATAGCGATGGACTTATTTGATTTCCAATACTACTCTTTTGTATATGCGCACATAGACAAATGAGGAATGAAATGAAAAAGTATCTCTCCCTTCTCGCTTTTATACTTTTTTCGTTTAATGCTCAGGCAAATTCGTCCTTGATGATTATGACGGAAGAATTTGCACCTTATCAGTTCTATGAAGAAAATGATGGCACCCGACAATTTAAAGGTATTTCCCTTGAGGTTGTTCAGGCCTTGCAAAAAGAAGTGGGCAATCAAGACCCGATCAAGGTTCTCCCGTGGAACCGTGCTTTAAAACTATTGGCAAAAAAGAAAAACGCGTTGCTCTTTTCCACAGCGCGTACACCGGAGCGAGAAAATAAATATAAATGGGTTGGGCCCCTTGCCTCGCTAGAAATGGTGTTTTTCAAACGAAGCGATAGTGATATCAGCCTTAACTCATTAGATGAGGCAAGAACACTCAATAAAATAGGTGTCACAAAAAATGTCGCCACCCATGAAATCCTCCGCAATATGGGTTTTACTAATCTAGATGTCATGGAAAGTGGCGCTGATGAGAAAAACCTTAAGCGCCTGATTAAGAAAAGAGTCGATGTTTGGCCAACGGTTTATTACGCAGGCACCTATAGCGCCAAGAAAATGGGTGTGCTTGAGAAAATTCAAGCCATTCCGAATGTTAAGATCATGTCCGGCCATCTTTATATCGCCTTTAATAAAGCTGTTGATGACAAAATTATTCATCAATGGCAGCTCGCTTTGGATAGCTTACGTACCAAAGGGGTTATTGACCAGATCGTAATGAAATATGAAAAATAAGTAATTGATCAGGTTCTTTAGGGGCACACCGATGAAATTCCAAAAGTTCAATCACTCTCTTGCTGCGATTATTATCGTTCTTGCAGGCTTGGTGTTTGCCCCTGTTACTTACGCAAGTGATGGGCAAAAAGTTGTTGATAGCGTTGCCTCTTTCACTTCACGCGGTATCTACAATCTGGATCGTGACCAGCTTTTTGCGGTTTTGGAAAACTTTTTAAGTGAAAGCCCTAAAATTAAGGGGCTGGTGATTGAAGAAAGTATCGATAAAGAAAGCCTCATTCAATATTACTACCAAGACAACAAGCCCGTTTATGGTGAAGAAATACCCGAGGATATAAAGTTACTGCCCCAGTTTAGCGCCAAGTCCCTCTATGAAGGTGAACATATTGGCGATATTACCATCTATTTTAAAGACGGCCTGCCTTTAACTGTAAAAGAACGTGCATGGTTAAAAGAACATCCCGTTATTCGTCTTGGTGTAGACAGGGCTTGGCCACCATTTGACTTTATAGAAGATCAACAACATCAAGGCTTAGCCTCTGAATATCTTGAAGCCCTGTCCAAACGGCTGAACATAAAATTTGAACTGGTGCCTGATTTAAGCTGGTCTGAGGTTCAAGAACAGGCGAATAAGCGAAAACTTGATATCGTCTCTTTGTCGCAAGAAACGCCTGAGAGAAATAAATATCTGAAATATACCAAACCCGTCATCAGCACCCAGTGGGTTGTGGTCACCCAATCAGGTCACCGTGACATTCAAGGCCTTGGTGATGTTAGCGGTGAGCGGGTCGGCATTGTTAAAGGCTATGCCATTACGGAGATTATCCGCAAACAATATCCAGATATGAATATCACGGAAATTCCCAGTACTCTTGAAGGCCTTAGAATGGCCTCTACAGGACAGATTGATGCGGTCATCGATACGTTGGGGGTTGTGGGCTATTTAATTGCTGAAAACAGTCTGGTGAATTTGAAAATTGCCGGTCCAACGAAGTTAAAAAGTACCCCTTTAGGTTTTGGGGTTCGCTCTGATTGGGGCATTTTGGTCGAAATTATGGAAAAAGCACTGAAGAATATTCCAGTGGAAGAAGTCCGTAAAATTCGCCAAAAATGGATGGCTGTTACGCATAAGTCTGATAAGGCTAATGCCTCTAAAAACAGTACCCTGAACTTATTATCAGAGGAAGAACGCGCCTTTTTAGCCAAGCATCCAAAAATGCGGGTCATGGCGGGATCATGGGCCCCTTTCCATTTCATTGAGAATGGCAAGCCTGTCGGGATGGCACTTGATCATCTCACATGGATGTTTGACCAAATTGGTATCGAGCCTGAATTTGTCCCCATCAGTTGGAATGATGCGCTGGATAATATTCAAAAGCTTCAGAAAGTCGATATCCTGCCCACTATTGGCTACAGCCGGGAGCGGGAAAAATATGTTCTGTTTACGCAAGACTATTTTTCTTATCCCATGGTGGTTTTTGCCAGGCAGAATTCACCTTTTGCCGCTATGGAAGAATTGATCGGCAAGACGGTTGCGGTTGAACGCAACTTCATTACCCATAAGCTGCTTGAACAAGATTTTCCAAGCATCAAATTGAAGGTTGTTGAGACCTCTAAAGAAGCACTGGAAGCGGTCTCTTTTGGCGAGGCAGACGCTTATATCTCCAACATGGCTGTTGGGACATACTTAATTGAACAATTGGGTCTGTCTAACATGAAAGTGTCTGGGCGCACCCCTTATAAACATGACCTGCAACATATCGGGGTGCGAAAAGACTGGCCTGAACTGGTCTCCATCCTCAATAAGACCCTTTACGCCATGCCAGAACAGAAAAAACGTGAACTGCGCAAAAAGTGGCTGGGGGCTGGTGAGCTTTCGGCGCGCTCAAATGTAAAGCGTTTAAAACTGAGTCAGGAAGAACAAGATTGGGTGAACCGCAATCCAGTTTTAAGAGTTCATAATGAAATGGGCTGGGCCCCGTTTAATTTTAACAATGACGGTAAGCCCAAAGGTTTCTCAATCGATTACATGAATTTATTGACCGAGAAACTAGGCCTGAATGTTGAGTATATTTCCGGGCCGAGATGGGCAGAGTTTTTAGAGATGATCCAGAATAAAGAACTGGATGTCATGCTCAATATCGTAAAAACGCCTGAGCGTGATCAATATATTCGCTTTACGGAACCTTATGTGGACAACCCCCCGATGGTCGTCACCCAAGACGGCGCAAATATTGAATCATTTGAAGACCTTTCTGGCAGGCTTGTTTGTGTGCCTGAAGGCTTTTTCTATCAAGAAATTTTAGAACGCGATTATCCCCATATTTCACTTCTTCTGGCACAAAACCAAGGCCAATGCCTAAAGCTTGTTTCCTCTGGTCGTGCTGATGCCACATTGGGCGGGCTTGCGGTTCAGGATAATTTGATCAAAAAGCTCTTTCTCACCAACCTGAGAATTGTTGCCAGTGTGAATGATCCCATTTTCTCAAATAATTTACGCATTGGGGTGCGCGATGATTGGCCCATGCTTCATAAGCTTTTACAAAAAGCAATTGATAACGTCACGGAAGAAGAAATCGCCCCCATTCGCGCACGCTGGATTGTAAAAGCGCCACAAGCCATTACAAATGCAGAGAATAAAACCGATACTTTCACGCTGGTACTGACCATTACCAGCACGGCCTTTGGGCTGATCGTGTTGCTTTGGATCATTCGCTTTATCATTGCGCGCGCAGCAAAACGTGATGTCTCACAAATTTATGAATCACGCGAAGTTAAGGGAACGGGCATTGTCGGTGTGGCAGTGTTGTTGGCTGTCGTTATTCTTGCAGCGTGGATTACGGCTGAAAGGGCGGAGCAACAAACGCGCAATAGTGTGGGTGCCCAGCTTCAAACCGTCCTAAAAACCACTCATCAAGCATTACGTTCCTGGCTAGATGCTGAAACCCGCTATATTGAGCGTATCGCAAATGACCCTGAATTGCTTGGACATGTAAAAGCCCTTCTTCTTGTCGATCCAAAAGCAAGCAAGCTTTCAAGGAGCGAGCCGCTTAGTTCCATTCGAGATTGGTTTGTCCGTCACTCTAAAGGGCGCGAAGTTCAGGGCTTCTTTATTGTTTCACCAGATAAACTCAGCATTGGCTCCAAACGCGATACAAACCTTGGCACGCTAAATTTGATCAGCAAATATCGTGACCGCAGGCTGGAGCTGGCTTTTCAGGGTGAAACACAATTCATCCCGCCGATTGCCTCTGACGTACGTATCAAAGGTGCTGCTGGGCTTGAACTTACGCAAGAACCAACCATGTTTCTTGCCGCACCGATCATTGATGAAAACCAAAAAGTCATTGCGGTTCTGACTTTAAGGTATGATCCGGTAGAAGATTTCACCCGTATTGCACAGTTGGGACAAAGCGGTGTAAGTGGCGAAACATATGTCTTTGATAAAAAAGCCATTATGGTGACGGATAGTCGCTATGATTTTCAACTTCAAAAGCTGGGACTCTTAGAAGCGGGCACCAATGCTATTTTGAATTTGCGCCTTGGTGATCCCGGCGGCAATCTCATAGAAGGCGCACCCGTTCCTGAAAATATTGCAGAGCTCCCCTTAACCCAAATGGCACGTAGCGCAATTGTTGGTGATACAGGTGTCAATGTTCAGGGCTATAGTGATTATCGCGGTGTTCAGGTGCTGGGGGCTTGGCTTTGGGACACTAAACTTGATGTGGGTTTTGCAACTGAGGTTGATGAAGATGAAGCCATGTCCACCTTCTGGACATTGCGCATCACCATGGCCTTGATCCTTGGTATTACGGTGATCGTTGCCTTGACCCTGACGGGCCTGTCGGTTTGGATTGGACAAAGTGCGAACCGTTCTTTGCGCAAAGCACGCGATAACCTTGAAAAAGAAGTTGAAGATCGCACCCGTGAGCTGAACTTCCAGAAATTTGCACTGGACCGCCACGCCATTGTGAGCGCCACCGATGTGGATGGAAACATCACTTATGTAAATGACTTCTTCTGTGAGATTACGGGCTATAGCCGTGAAGAGATGATGGGTAAAAACCACCGTTTCTTAAAATCGGGTCACCATGACCGTAGCTTCTACGAAAATATGTGGAACAACATTATGTCGGGTGAGGTTTGGCACGGTGAACTCTGCAACCGCAATAGAGACGGCGGCGCCATCTGGCTGGCGGCATCTATCATTCCGTTTATGGGTGAAGACGGCAAGCCAGAGCGCTTTATCTCCATTCGCACGGATATTACTGAGCGTAAAAAAGCGGAACAGAAAATTCGTGACCGCGAAGGCCGTATGCGCGCGATTATCGACAATGCGGTTGATGGCATTGTCGTGATTAATGCAATAGGTACCATGCAGAGCTTCAGTCCGGCTGCGGAGCGGATCTTTGGGTATAGTGAAGAAGAAGTTGTGGGCAATAATGTCAAAATGCTCATGCCGACCTACACGGCTGTCCATCATGATGATTTTCTTTCAGATTACCTAAATGGGCACAGCCGAAATGTTGTGGGCAACAACCGCGAAGTCGTGGGTATGAGAAAAGATGGCAGCGAGTTTCCAATGGATTTAGCCGTTGGTGAGTCTGTTATTGAAGGGGAACATATTTTCACCGGGATTATCCGCGATATTTCCAGCCGTAAAGAAGCCGAAGAAGAAATCCGCAACAGCAGAATTCAGCTTCAGGATATTCTCTCAAACGTCCTTCAGGCTGTGGTTATGTTTGATGAAAACCAAGAGCTTGTTGCCTGGAATAAACATTACCCGGGCACCATTGGGCTTGATGAAGAGCTTTTAGTCCCCGGCATGAAACTCTTTGATATTGCACTTATTTTGGCAGTGCGTGGGCAGTATGGAGAAAATGATAAAGACCCAACGGTAGTGGCACAGGAGCGTGTTGACTTCCTCTGGTCCGGAGAAAACCGTCTGGATGTCTCTTATGGAGATGACCAGATTTATGATGCCCATAGTGTACGCACGCCAGATGGTCGTTTGGTTATTACCTACACGAATATTACCCAGCGCAAAAAGAACGAAGCCATCATCGAAAAATCGATGAAGCTGATCCAAGAAAGTATTTCTTATGCCAGTCGCATTCAACGCTCTGTTCTGCCAACACCAAAAGAGCTGAATGAACTGTTTGAAGATCATTTCCTCATTTGGGAACCCAAAGACATTGTGGGCGGCGATATTTGTTTGCTGCGTGAATGTGCAGGTGGCACATTATTAACCTTGGTTGATTGTACCGGCCATGGTGTGCCCGGTGCCTTTATGACCATGGTTGTCACAGGTGCATTAGATCAGGCCTTAATTGAGCTGCCTGATGCAGACCCATCCATTTTGTTAACCCGCATGAACCAGTTGGTGAAAACAGTCCTTAGCCAAGTGGATGGACAAGGTAATTCAGATGATGGATTTGAATGCGGCATGTGTTTGATCAACACCAGCATGAATGTCATGCTGTTTGCCGGTGCACGTTTTGAGCTTTGGGCTTGTGATCAAAATGGGCTGGAGGTCACTAAAGGTGATAAGACTGGCATTGGGTATCGCACAACGAAATTTGATCAATCCTTCAAGCTGCACACACTTGAGCTTTCCCATGATAAATCTTACTACATGAGCTCTGATGGTATGATTGATCAAATCGGTGGTGAGCGCAAACGCGGCTTTGGTAAAAAACGCTTAAAACAAGCAATCCTTGATCACATTGATTTACCTATGAACGATCAGCAAGAACAGATTTATAAAATTTTCCACACCTATGAAGCAGGCCAAGAACGCCGAGATGACCTTTCTTGTATTGGCTTTAAAGCTGGACTTAATCAGTAAGTCGAAACCATTGCCCACTGGCTTGTATATTTCTGTCGTTTTGCTATGGTAAGTTCTATGTTTAATAAATATCCAAAATTAGAGTTCTACGTCTTTGGCGTATTAGGCGGGGGCTTGTTGGCATATGGTATATCCATATTGTTTGGTTGGGCCTTGTCACTGTTAGGGTACGGCGAGGCATTCTCTGAATGGTTCTTCGCTCTTAGCCCAACGGCCCAGTTTGTTCTGGTTGGAGGGTTAGTCGCAGCCTCGAGCGTCTATTCAATCCTTGAGCTGATTGAGCGAAAACTGAGTAAGGAAACATGAGTGTGTTTCACCAGACAGTAGATATTCTTTTTTATGGCGATGTTGTGGTCGAAATACTCTTTATTTCGCACTGAATTCTTTGGGTATATAGAGGCGAAAGACTGCTTGTGTCTTTGTCGGTTGGTATTCTATATCAATCCCGAGCAAGCCGGAGAACCCTTTCACAAGATACAATCCAAGACCGGAGCCTGTAACACGATGGGCATAGCGGTCACGATGATACTTATCAAATAACCTGTCAGGGTCAGGCCAATTATCATTTCGCACATCATTTGCCACTGATAAGATTACTGTATCTCGTTCCTCAGTATCAGAGAGTTCAATTTCGATAGGTTTGTCCCCTGCCCCATATTTGGCTGCATTTTCGATCAAGTTGGACAAAATAATATTTAAAAGTATCAGGTCTGAGTTAATTGTAGGTGATGTGTGGGGAGATAATTTTACACTCCCTTGGAGATGATGCTTTTCAGTTAAACTCTCCAGCATGTCATTAAGATCACATTGTGTAATATTAACTTGAACAGTATCAGATTCAACTTTTTCGGCCATTTGGCTTGTTGAAACTACATCATCAATTTCGCTGATTGATTTATTCGCCATCTCAATCATGGCAGGCGTTATTTTTTTATTGGCTAAGAGTGCTCGTATAACAGCCAAAGGTGTTTTTAGCTCATGTCCCAGCATGGAAAGAAAGCGTGATGTTTCTTCGCGTTTGTTTTTTTCATTTTCCGCCAGTTGATTAAGACGTTGGTTTAAGCGTCTCATTTTTACATTGAGGATAGAAAAGACAATGAAGATTAGGCTACTCACACCAAGGATGAAGAGAACAAGGCCGTAATCCGTCTTTTATTCAACCGTGATGGCACTCCATTTCTGTAATACCCGGTCTTTCTCATCACTAGAAATTACATCAAGAGATTTTTGTAAAATCAAATGCAAGGTCTTCTGGTCTTTTTGAATGGCAACCCGCATATCAACGGGCTCAAAAATACGCCCTGCAATCTTGAGGTTTCTATCAGCAATATTTTCCATATAAAGACTTAGTCTGGGTAAATATTCAATAAAACCATAGAGTTCACCCTCCTCAATGCGTTTTAGGCCATCGTCTATTGTTTGAACTTCAACGGGGCTAAAGTTGGGGTATTTCTTTTTAAAGCTTTCAATAAGAGCAGAGCCTTTCAACACAGCTATTTTCTTATCCAAAAATTCGCTCATTCCTTTTGTAACAAAGGAAGATCCAAGTTTATTAACCATCACGCTTGGCAGGCTGGTATATGGTGTTGTGTGTAATAAAGAGGTTTTGTTTGCCCCCATTGGCGTTGTCACAAAAGCCATGTCACAACGTTTCTCTTGCAGGAATTGGGTTTTTTCTTCCCTTGAAGCTGTTTTTATAACCTTAAAATCGATAGCTAGATTTGTGCGCAAAAAATCAAGATAATCGCGTGTCATTCCAGCATGCTGGCCTTCATCATCAAGATATTCAATAGGTTTCCAATTCGGGCTCACACAGTAAGTAATGTTCTGCTTTGCATTGAGAAATTGTTTTTCTGACTGTGTTAATCTGAGTGGAGAGCTTTCAGCATTTGCACTTGCGCCACCAAACCATTTTGTTTGTAGTTTTTGAGTTTTTTGAGGTGAAACCGCATTAATAGCCTTTTGAATGATGCCTGCAAGAATAGGGTCGGATTTAGGCGTTCCAATGAATATATCCGTTTGCACTCCCCCTTCCTGTTTCCAGAAACCCTGAACTTTTAAATTTACATAGCCATTTTTCAGGATCAAATAACGCAGTGAGTTCCCATAGTTGACCGTAAAATCAGCTACTCCCAGATTTACGGCTTCTACAGCTTGATCAAAGGTGTCGTATTCAAGCAGTTTAAATTGACCGGGGTGTTTTTTGTAGGATTCATTTTGTTCCCAGCCTTTCACACTTGAAACCGTGGTGCCATAGACATCTTCAACTCTATTAATATTGCGAAATTCTTTTCGGGTCAGATATTGAACCGTATCTGTGGCAAATCTAGTGGAAATATTGGCACATTTTCTTATTTTTTCTGATCGATCTATGGAATGGAAAATCTGTATTTCCCCATTGCAGAACCTCTCAATCAATTCATCCCAAGTCCCACTGATATGTTCTAGCTTTATACTTAATTTACCTGCGACGATTTCCATATAATCGATTGAATAGCCAACAGGCTTTGAGCGAAGAGAAAAATCATATGGCGGCCAGTCGATTTGATTACTGGTCGTAAAAACAGAATGCTTTCGAAGATAGTCTCTTTCCTCTGCTGTCAGTTGAATATCCTCTGCGGCCACTAAGGCGGAAAATAAAAACAAGGAAATAAAAACGAATACAGCTGTGAACCGTATTTTATAGTTTCTGGAAATATGTGAAAGCATTTTGTCTGAAATAGTAGTCTCTCGTTAGCAGGATACTTTTATATAATCGCTTGTGACACAAAGGTCCATCAAGCTCTCTTTGATCAAATCCTTTATTCTGGTTTTGGTTGAGGCTGTTGAAAAACTCTTTGCCCTAAAGCGGAAATACAGACTTAAAACTTAAAGCCAATCATCGATATGTCATCGCGGCGTTTTTCATCACCTTGATAGGTTTTCAATGTGTCTTGTAAAGACTGTTTTTGCTCCTCCATTGCAAGGTGCTTGTTTTCATGCAGAACTTTAAACAAATGTTTCTTGCCCATCATTCTTCTGCGATGACCGCCAACTTGGTCTATTAGACCGTCAGAAGTCATATAGAATTGTTGGTTTTCTTTCAGTTCTATGATTTCTTCCTGATATTCCTGAATGTAGGGAACATTGCGATAGCCCATACCCGCCTTTGTGCCCTTGATAACAGTATTGTTTTCATCCTCAACGATCAGAAGATTGAAACGGGCACCGACAAACTTCATTTGCGGTTCTTCAGGAATGAAATAGCATGCTCCCAACTCGATACCGTCATCAGATTGGCCGCCATCGTAATGTTGACCCAGCATGGTTTGGATATACTGGTGCGTCCTTGAAATCAGTTTATCCAGGTCACCACCTTCCACTTCAGAGACAGCCCGTTCAATGGCCGCAATCGAAATCAAGGTCATGAAGGCACCGGGAACGCCATGTCCGGTACAATCGCCTAAAATGATAAGGCAACCGTCACCCCATGCACCAAGCCAGTACAGGTCGCCACCGACCACATCACGCGGTTCCCACCAGATGAAATAGTCAGAGACAAGGGAGCTTAGCAGTCTGTGATCCGGCAATGCTGACTCTTGAATTCTGCTGGCATATTCAATGCTGCTTGAAATGATATTATAGGCATCTTGAAGCTCTTTTTCAGCTTGCTTTCTCGCCGTAATGTCAATTTCAACTCCGCCATACGAGGTAATATTACCCAATTCATCAAGGACCGGAAACATAATCCCATGGTATGTCGTTTCACCATCTTCATTTACAACGGTATGTTCCTGTTCACTGCGTCCGCCTTTGCTCAAGACATCTTGATCAAATGAGGTCAAACTATCAGCCAAATCATGATCAAGAAAATCGTATAATTTCTTGCCTACAACCCACTCCCTATCGACCCCATAGGCCTCCTGATATCCTTTATTGACCTTGAGGAAAGTGCCATTCAGTTTTTTCAGGAAAACAATTGCAGGCATACTGTCCAAAATAGCCGTTAAGGTGGCTTCATTTTCTTTTTGAAGTCGTTCAGCTTCCACACGGGCACTGATATCGCGGATAATACCCGTGAAAATCACCTCCTCACCAATGACCGTCTTTCCGACAGCCAAATCCATGGGGAATTCACTGCCGTCTTTTCTTCGGCCGCGAACCTCACGGTTTTGCCCGATAACTTTTTTAACACCATCTCTAAAATAGTTGGATAAATAGCCATCATGTTCAGATTGGTACGGTTCAGGCATGAGCATTTTGATGTTTTGACCAACGACTTCATCTGCGCCATAGCCAAATATATCTTCTGCTGCCGGGCTGAAGCTTTGTACGGTACCTTGCGGATTGATGACAATGATCCCATCTGCCGCATTATCAATAATCGAGCGGGTCCGTTTTTCACTATATTCAAGCTCTTTTGTACGTTCAACCACACGGTCTTCAAGTTCGTCGCGGGCTTTACTTAAAGAGCGATAAGAACGTTGCCCGACGATCAATGTAAATAGCGTTGCACCCACAGCCATAGTGGTGGCGATGATTGAGATGACCAGAAGATTGAAACGGAAAGTATGGTGGCTGGTCATGGCTTCATCAAAATCCATTTCAGTCACAAGCCCAAGGTCTAGTTCTTTTAGCCATCTCCCAACGCCAACGACACTTATACCTCTGTAATCAGGATAACCTTCTTTAACATTTACGATTAAGTCAGATTGATTATTTTCACGTTTTTCCAGTGACTTATTCACTATTTTCGTAAATTTATCCTGTCCTTTATCGAATTGTCTTTTATTTAAATTATGACCCTTAGGGGCTTTAAGGATAATTTCTACATTCTCATAGCCTTTTTCGGGTAATAAGCCTGTTTCAATAAGTTGGTTTTGAAAACGGCTTTCACTTACCATTCTCCCTTCAAAATTAAAGGCATATGTCTCCCCAGATAACCCAATGCGGCCATGGTGAAGAATTCTAGAAAGGGGGCCGCTTGGACGAATGCGTTCTGTCATGACAGCCAGGACTTCACCGTCTTTGTCAGTGATTGGTGCTGCAAAGAACATGGTAAGAGGCTTTTGTTTCTCATCCTTGGTTAATTGAACATCAGAACGAATAGGCGGAATAAAGACAGCTTCTCCTTTAAACGCTCTTTCAATCAGGTCAGGACGGACATCTGCAATGAAATTCCTTGTGCCAATATTTGTATCACGTCTTGATCCAATGCTTACTTTATCAGGCGATATAATAAAAAAGCCTGCAGCGCCAAATTGTTTATTGGCCGCAAAATATTGTCGAGCATTTTCTAGAGCTTCAGATGGGGCCAAAGCCTCTTTTGAGGGGGTAACATTCAGCAATTCTTTTGTGATTTGTACTAAAACAGGGTCACGGCCCAATTGTGTAATGAAATTCTTATGTTCATCTACCCAACTGTTTAATCGCTCGATTGAACTGCTTAAGACAAGTTGGAGTTCTTGCTCCAATGTCGCTAATGTGCGTTTATGACTATCCTTAATAGCAACCCAGTTCATAAGAGCAACGCCAACGACCAGAACACTCAACGCAATTAGAATGCTGACCCTGAAACTTGCCGCACCAAAGAAGGTCGAAAGGTCTCTATCTGATTTCAACTTGCTAAGAATAAAGACGATAACAGCGAAAATAATAAGAAGACCTATCCCCATTGCCGCAATCACGGGTGCAGATAAAAGGGCTTTTTCATTTGCAGAATTACTCTCGTTTTGTCCTGCGCTATCCTGAATGTTATTTGAAGAAACCCATTTATTAATAATGGACCTTCTTTCTTCCTCACTAATACTATCCAATGCTTTTTTCAAAATGGATTGTAGAATTGGTTTCTCTTTATGGGAGAAGAAATAAAGCTTTGATGCTTCAAACTCTGTTTGGATAATAGCCCTGATCCCAGTCATAAGTTCTTTACGGATAAGATCTTCCATGACGATTTGAGATTCAAAAGTCGCATCGGCAACACCATTTAAAACAGCATATAAAGAATCAAGTTGGCTTTTTGTTTCTACTATTTCAATTTCAGGAAACTTGGCCTTAACCTTTGGAATAGTCCCAAAATCTTCAGGGATCGCGAGTTTTTTACCGCGTAGGTCTTCAAAGGATTTAATCTCAGTGTTGTCATCTCGAATATAAAGGAATTCTTTGCCCGAAAAATATGGATTGCTATAGAGCCCATATGTTGCACGTTCATCCGTGTAATATGTTGCTGGCAGAAGGTCAATTTGACCTTTCTCAAAATTTGAGAGCAACGTTGACCATTGGTCACTAATGACTTTTATCTTTAATCCCGTTTTTTCCAGGACCAGATTAATGAAGTCGCCTGCAATGCCACCGGGTAAACCATTTTCTTCAGTTCGAATAAAAGGATACCATTCTTCAACGCCAACAGAGATGGTTGGATTGGCTTTAAGCCATTGTTTCTCTTCTTGGTTCAAAGCAAGGTTTTGGGCCGTATCTGATGCAGATGATATAGCGTATTTGGATTTAATCTCCAGCCTTTTCCCTATAGGGATACTCGCAAGTGCTTTATTGAGGATGCTTACAAATTCGGGCATGTCATTACGGGTGGAGAAAACCATTTCAAGTGGTTCGCCCAAGGTAAAGGCAGGCGTAATGAAGCCAACACCTTTTTCTACGATTGCATAGTGCGTGACTTCGCTTCCAACAAAACCATCAATTTCATTTGATAAAAGGGCATCAAACATTTCGGAATTATCAGACATTTCAACAGGAATAGCCTCTGGGTAGGTCCCAAGTAATTTTTGAATAAATAAATTACCTTTATGGAACGCAATTTTTTTACCTGCTAAATCTTTAGGCGTTGATATCCTTCTCTTATCACCAGTTTTCACAAATAGCATTTTATGATGACTGGTGTAGGGAGTTGAAAAATCAGCAAAGCTCTTTCTTTCTGCATGTACTGCAGAAGACGAAAGTCCATCGATTTCACGATTTTTAAATTTCTGAACCATGTCTGACCAACGACCAACTTCGAAGGTCATATTTGTTCCCAACATGTCATTAACTAATTTGATAATATCGCCATCAAAGCCACTGTATGAGCCATCTTGGTTTTTAATAATCCAGGGTTTCCATGTCTCATCAACACCGAAAACAATGTTTTTATTTTCGCTCAACCACTGCAGTTCTTCTGGCGTTAGGCCCAAGGTATTGGGCGGTTCATAATAGACGATGACTTTGCCAATATTTTCCTGCTCAAAAGTCGAAGGCGCTTCATATCGCTCTAGTTCTGTGACCCCAGTTGGCAAGGTTTCTCCATATAAAACCTTGTTATTTTTATCGCGGTAAAATTGAAGGATTACCTCATTTTCAATCGACTCAATAACCCGTAGACCTTTAATGTTTTTATCTACTTCTAAATAAGGGTCTAAAACAGCTCTTAACTGGTCTTCATCAAGATTGTAGATTGCTTTGGCAGCAAAACGAGCTATGGCATTGGCATGTTCTTGCCCCTCCTTCACAGTATCAGCAGCTATCAACGTATGGGAATACGCAAAGCTTATACATAAGAAGAAAAGCAATGTTCCAACAGATATTTTGAGCCGTTTTAGTGACATGTTATTTTACCAAATCTTATCGATCGTATTTTGCAATAATTTTGTCGATAGCACCTTGTGCTTTTAATAAATCCAATGCCGCCTGCCATTGATTAATAACCTTGCCATCAGTCTCTTTATGGAAGGCAATATAGAGATGGCCTGATAACAGGTTTACACCTTTTACGGCTTCTATCATATCTCGTTTACCAGCTTTTTTTGCACTGTAGGTTCCTGCGTAATAAGCTGTCGGCCAGACATCAATACGGCCCTTTAAAAGACGTGTCAGGTTTTTTTCGTCTGCGCCACTTTTCATGATGTCGAGGTTTTGAAAACCCAAATCACTCAAGATTTCTTGTGTCGCTACATTTTTAGTGACGCCTATTTTTCCTACTTTTTTTGCTTCTTCAACTGATGAAAAAGTTACGTCACTCCCTTTCTTGCGAAAGAATACAATTTCTAATGATGCAAGAGGGCCGACCCATTTGAATTTATCTTCTCGCTCAGGTGTTCTGGCTGTTGAAAAAAGTGCGGTATTTTTCTTATTCTTAACTAACTTCAAAGCTCGATTCCAAGGCATGGCCTTGATTTTGTCATTATTGCCGATTTCATTTTGAATGGCTTTGACAATTTCAATGGAAATGCCTGTAAGTTTCTTGTCCTCCCCTTCTCCTTCATAAAACTGATAGGGCGCAAACTCTTCAGTCATAAGGGATAGAGCAGAACCTGCCAGAGCTACGCTACTAAAAAATACCGACAAAGAGAAAACCGAAATAACAAATAGTGAGCGAAAAAAAACTGGCATAACTCTCTCCCGTTAACAATATAGTACCCATATACGAATGTATAAAATTAAACCTAGCAGATTGATAAACAAAGACCCAACTACTAATTCCAATGTTCAATACTTCTTAAATAAAGGAATGGAGATTGATAAGTCCGGTTTGGGTCTAGGCTGTGTGAAACTTGAAATGTGTTAAAATCTTTTTATCCAGTTGATAAGAGGTCCATATGAAGCGTTTTATTGAAGGTGAAGACCGCAGCCAGAGCACATTATTCCTAGAACACTAGGGTGATTATGTTGGCGCGGACAACCCAGTACGCATCGTCGATGTGTATGTTGATGAACTTGATCTGAACAGTTTAGGTTTTCACAGGCTTAGGGCATGCTGGATTGCTCTAAAATCTTAGTGATACTGAAGTCATGGATTAGAAGTAGGGAATTTTACAGCTACCTATGTGGTATCTAGAAAGAAAAAGGACCTAGCTAAAAATCAGCTAAGTCCTTGGTCTCTATGGTCGGGACAGCGGGATTCGAACCCACGACCCCTACACCCCCAGTGTAGTGCGCTACCAGACTGCGCTATGTCCCGACATTGGTGAGCGGGAATATATATAGGGCTGTTGGGGGATGCAATGGTTAGTTTTGAAAAAGTCGGTCTTTTTTAGGCGACTTGGTCGATCTGTTTTTTTATATCCTTCAACTCAGCAAGAACTTCTTCCAAGCTTCTACGTTGCTGATGGGTGAGCATCTTTTTGACGATGATTTTTGGGGCTGGTTCATCGGGGCCGCGCACGGGTTCTGGCTCTGGTGCGTCTGGTAAGATGCTATCGGTTTCAGGCCGTGTGTTATTGGGTTTGAGTGTGAAGGTCAGTTTGCGTTTTTCAACAACCGGGGCTTCCGGCATATCCTCAGGGATAGGCATATCCGGCTCGCTCACATCCTCTTGGGGCTCAACCGGGGCCATGTCAAAGAGGCTGGCTTGTGGAGTTGCAGATTGAGCCTCTGTTGGCGTTTCAGGAGCGGGTGCTGAAATATCTGTATTTAGGTCTGGTTCAATTGCCTCTGGTGCGAGTATCGCTTGGACCTCAGCTTCAACTTGAGGCTCATTGTCTTGTTCGCTGGCTTCATTGATGAGTTTACGTGCCCCATCTTCGCGCAAAAGCTTTTGCACCCCTTTGATGGTATAGCCTTCATCATGAAGGAGTGATTGCAGGCGGCGCAGTAAAGCAACATCGTCAGGGCGATAATAACGTCGCCCCCCTGCCCGTTTTAGCGGTTTGATTTGCGGGAATTTACTTTCCCAAAAACGCAGCACATGAGTGGCCAAATCAAGTTCTTTGGCCACTTCACTGATCGTGCGAAATGCATCATCCGATTTGGTCATTTGTGAAAACTTTGCCTAAAACAGCTTAGTTATTTTCGTTAATGCGGGCTTTTAGAACCTGTGAAGGGCGGAAAACCAGCACTTTACGTGGCAAAATCGGAACTTCTTCCCCTGTTTTGGGGTTGCGCCCGATACGTTCACCCTTAGAGCGAACGGAGAAGCTACCAAAAGAGGAAATTTTCACTGTCTCATCATTGGCTAATGTATCAGCGATCATATCCAAAACGGATTCAAGAAGGTCTGCCGATTCATTACGAGAGAGACCAACTTCCTGATAAACAGCCTCGGTCAGTTGGGCGCGGGTAATCGTTTTTTCACTCATAGGCGCAATCCTCGCAAAAATAGGGTCGAAAACAGACTTTAACGGTACCTGAGCAGGATTAATCCGTCAATATCAAAGGTTTGATTGTATTAGTTTTTTTAATAACAAGTCCTACCAACGGACGAGTGCAGAACCCCATGTCAGGCCGCCGCCCATGGCCTCAAGGATGAGAACATCCCCGCGCTTAATGCGACCATCTCGCACTGCAGCGTCGAGCGCCAGTGGGATGGAAGCCGCAGAAGTATTGGCATGCTGGTCAACCGTGATAACAACCTTTTCAGGGTTGACCTTCAGTTTTTTTGCAGTGCCGTCCAAAATACGTTTGTTGGCTTGGTGAGGAACAATCCAGTCCACATCATCTGCGCTTAAATCATTGGCTGCCAAAGCTTCTCTAACAACTTCTGCCAGGTTGACGACGGCATGGCGGAAAACTTCTTTACCGGCCATGCGCACATGACCTGTCGTTTGGGTCAAAGACGGACCGCCATCAACCATCAAAATACCCTGATGGCGCCCATCAGAATGTAAATGGGTCGATAAAATACCGGCGGAGTCGTCACTTGCTTCTTCAGCGCGCAAGATCACGGCACCCGCCCCGTCACCGAAAAGAACGCAGGTGGTGCGGTCTTCCCAATCAAGCAGACGTGTAAAAGTTTCAGCCCCAATAACCAGTGCTGTTTTACCCTGCCCGGCTTTTAGGAAATTATCCGCCGTTGCCAAGGCATACATAAAGCCGGAACACACCGCCTGAACGTCCATGGCAAAACCATGGGTCAAGCCAAGCTGGGCCTGCACTTTGGTTGCGGTGGAGGGAAATGTATTATCCGGTGTGGTGGTGCCAAGGATAATCAGGTCGATATCCTGTACATCAATGCCCGCATGTTCAATCGCTTTAAGGGCGGCTTTGCGTGCAAGGTCAGATGTCAGTTCGCCTTCTTCGGCAATATGGCGTTGTTTAATGCCTGTGCGGGCCTGAATCCAGTCATCCGATGTTTCGACTTTTTCAGCCAGATCATCGTTAGTTACGACATTTTCAGGAAGATATGATCCGCATCCGAGGATTCTTGAACGTAAGGCCATAAAAAACTGCCACCAAAATTATGAGTCTTCGCCGCTATGGGCATCCATCAAACGCTCAAGATCTTTTTTAATCAGGTCGTTAAAGCCATGATGAACAAGATCATGTGCCACACCGACCGCATTGGCAAAGCCAAGAGCGTCTGTTCCACCATGGCTTTTAACGCATATTCCGTTCAAACCCAAGAACATAGCGCCGTTATATTGGCGGGGGTCCATTTTTTTCTTAAAAGTCATCAAGGCGGGCTTGGCAATAAAGGCGCCCAGCTTGCCCAAGAAGCTGCCTGTTAGGGCATCTTTTAGGAAGTGAACGAGCAATTGCGCCGTGCCTTCAACCGTTTTAAGGGCAATGTTACCTGTAAAACCATCGGTGACGATTACATCAACGGTGCCTTTACCAATATCATCGCCTTCAACAAAGCCGTAGAAATCAATATCCAGCGGTGTATCGCGCAAAATCGTGTGCGCCTGTTTGACCGAATCATTGCCTTTAAGGTCTTCTTCACCGATGTTGAGCAAGCCAACTTTGGGTTTTTCAAGACCAAGGACGTTACGGGCGTATACTTCCCCCATAACGGCAAATTGGGTCAGGTTATCTGCGTCACATTCCACATTGGCACCAAGGTCAAGCATGACTGAGCCGCCTGTACGATGTGGAAGGTACGTTGCGATTGCAGGGCGATCAATGCCGGGCAGCGTGCGCAGTGCAAACTTTGCCATGGCCATTAAGGCACCTGTATTACCCGCAGAAACAATACCGTCAGCATCACCGCTTTTAACCGCATTGATGGCCAGGCGCATAGACGAGTTGCGACGGTTGCGCAGGGCAACGGCCGGTTTGTCATCATTGGTCACAACCTCTTCGGTATGGACAATGGTGCAAATGTCTTTGACCTGTGGATACTGAATCAACAAAGGCTCCAACTGACGTTCATCCCCTACGAGGAGGTAACGAACACCAGGGAGCTTTGTCTTGCAGATGCTTAAGCCTTCAACGACCATAGCAGGGGCGGCATCGCCCCCCATAGCGTCAATGGCTAGCGTCATATCGTTTGACAAGGAGATAACCTTTCAAGCGAAACTGATTAAACAGCTTCGACGTCGGTAACCTCACGGCCATCGTAGTGACCGCATTCAGAACAAACGTGGTGCGGACGCTTCAGCTCGCCACAGTTAGGGCATTCGTTATACACAGATGCTTTAAGTGAATCGTGTGAACGACGCATGTTGCGACGAGATGTGGAAACTTTCTTCTTAGGAACAGCCATTATTCTGTACTCTTTACTGTAACTCGAAAACGAGGGAGGCGGTTATTTAAACGAAAGTGTCATATAGAGCAAGCCAATAATGGCGCTTTAGTCACTTTTATTTTTTATTTCTGCTAAAACAGAGAATGGATTGTTGGATTTAATCTCTTCCTCAGTGATTTCAGGGCCCACACCAATTTCGGTATAAGCGATCCCATCAGCACGGGGGTAAGGGTCAATCTCCAATCCCAGCTCTTCTGCCAAAGCATCGGCGAGGTCTATCACACCATCTATGATGGGATCAAGCTCATCTGTAGCATCAATGTCGATTTCGACTTCTTTTTCATCATCTTGATGTTTAAAAGATGAGTCGTAAACCCGTGTAAATGCCAGATCAATGCCGGTTTTTACAGGTTTAAAGGTGACAACACATTGTTGTATAATTTCACAATGGCCTTCATAGCGACATTCAATTTTTTTACCTGATAGGCGCTGTAAAACGGCCTGAGATTTGAAGATCGTCATCTCATCAAGGTCAAAACGCTCACTAAGGGCAGCGCGTTCTTGCTCAGTTGCATCAATGTGAATGCGTTTCGGATTAGGGCCGAGTTTATCCACAGCAAAGGGATGGGTGAATTCGTTTTCACTCATGATCATGTCTCTTTTGATGGCGGCGTACCAAACTGGATTTCGCCTTTTTGGAGGTCATTAAGGTCTGCATTATCCAGATTTGTGATGATGTCACGAAGATATTGCGCCATTTTTGTGAGCGATTCGTCACTCACGGGTGTTTTGAGATAAAGATTTCGATCAAGGGCTGACTTGAGCAAAGCGTCTTCATCTTGGGCATTTAACCCCTCTTCATAGACGGTAATGCGCCCATAAAAGGCCTCAGCCATACGAGGGACACGTCGGGCAAGCCCCATGTCGCCAACGCCCAGTTCGCGTAAATTCTGGTCCATATCGGCAAACATCAGGTCCCAAAGGGATTGGGCGAATTCTTCTGTGGCCTCGCCGCCTGCTTTTAGCTTTCTAAACAGCGCATAGGCATGGAGCAAAATCATATCAAAGCGCCCTTCTACCGTATCGGCGACTTCAAAGTCGCTATAGAAAACAGGAAGGCGCGATTGATTGACCATCGCAATATACAAAGCCTGAACTTCTTCAGAATAGGCAGGCTTGGTTTTAAACAGTTTGGTGAGAAACACGACAGTAAAGTCTCCAATAAAACTTGATCATCGGGTGTTATAAGATATTGTAGGGGCTCTGATCAAAGTGAAAATCTAGGTTTATAGGTCACGATGTTAAAAATGGTTCGTTCAAAAACAGTTTTCGGTGTTGGTTTACTCATGGGTGCAGCCTTGATGCTAAGTGCCTGTACGTCGCAGTTTGCAACACGTGGCAACCTGCCGAGCGAAGAACGCATGGCTGAAATTATACCCGGTGAAATTCATGCACGAGATGTTGCAGAGATATTGGGTACGCCATCGACATTTTCAACATTTGGCGGCGAATCTTGGTATTATATCAGTGAACGCGTCGAATATTATGCCTTTATGGAGCCAGAGATTCTGGACCGCAAAGTAATTCAGGTTAAATTTACCAAAGAAGGCATGGTTGAGTGGGTTGAGAAAAAAGACAATCAACAGGGCCGCAAAATCCAGTTTGTTGAACGTGTGACAGCAACAGCGGGTAATGAAATCACCTTCTTTGAACAGGTCTTTGGTAACCTAGGTCGCTTCAACAAATAATATACCATTGGTTTTCTGCTTGTGCAGGAATGGTCTTACTTAGTATCCGCGACCGACTGGATCAGAATATCTTCCACATGTGTGGCATCTTCACCCAAAACTTTCTTGGTGATGCGCTTAAGGCGTTTTTTCAACGCGGCAATATCTAGGGATTCTTTATTGCGCAACAGGCGTGGCATAAAGACATAAAGGTCGCGCAAGTACGCATCTTCCAGGCGGATCATTTGTGCGTTGATCAGCTCTTCCTGACCAAGGGCAACTTCTAGATCAAACTGAACTTTGATACCGCCAGCAACGCGTTCACCTTGAAACATGGGGATGGTAAAGGGTTTGATGGCAATAGTGGTGGTTGTGGTTTCTTTTTCAAGCTCGAGCTCTTCAGCTGTTTTTTCAGGTGGAGGCCCTTCAAACGGACCAAGCTTGAGGAAATATAATACCCCAACAGCGGCCCCAGCAACGACCAGTAGTAAAACCAGAAAAAGAATAGCTTTTTTCATTATTTGCGCCCAATGCCCTCAAGAATTAAGCCATTATCGTTAGGCTTTTAAGGGAATGCAAGTTTCTCAAATTAAAAATGACGATATCCCGGTGTAATATTACTTAAGCAAGTCCCGTCTTCTTTCATCAGACGAAGGGCCTTTTGCTCTGTAATTCTGCCGATAATGCTGATGTCTGTATTGGTTTTCTTTGCACTCTCAAGCAGCTTTTCTCTATCTTCAGGGGCAATTGTAAAAAGCAGTTCATAGTCATCCCCGCCATTTAAAATGCTGTTTAGCAGTGAAGAATCCTTTTCAAGCGCCTGTTGAGCTGCCTTTGAAAGCGGGATTTTTGAAAGCTCAATATCTATCCCGACCTGCATGTGCGCCATGTCCGTGACCAACCCATCAGAGATATCAAGGCAGGTTTTTGCAAGCCCGACAAGTTCCTGACCAAGATGAATGCGCGGGATCGGCACATGATAGCGTTTGAGAAGATGCCCCCGTTGGTCCTCGAGCTTTCCTTGGGCGACAAGCAGGCCAAGGGCTGCATCGCCAATTGTACCACTTACGCACACAAGGTCCCCCACTCTCGCGCCAAGCCTTGGCAGGCTCATGCCCTGTGAAATGGTGCCAAAGGCTGTGAGAGAGAGGGTTAAAGGCCCTATGGTGTGGGTTGTATCGCCACCAAGAAGGCAAATGTCGAAATTATCCTGCATCTCCCCTAGCCCGCTTGCAAAGGATTTGATCCAGTCTGTGGTGATGTCTTTGGGGTATGAGGCATTGAGCGTGTAATGGGTCGGTCTTGCTCCCATGGAAGCCAAGTCCGAAAGATTGACCCCAAGCAGTTTTTTGGCGATTAAAACCGGGGCATCATTGGCAAAGAAATGAACGCCAGCCACAAGTGTATCTGTGGTGACAACAATTTCTTCACCAGCACCGTGGTGAAAAACAGCAGCGTCATTTTTTAACGCAAAAGCTCCTTTAGCCTTTTGAGCTAAAGGAGCCATAATTTGTGCGATTTGTTCAAATTCACCCAGCACGATTAAGCCTTGGTAAGTTCGTCAGCTCGCAATGTTTTGGCAATGCGGTCTAACACACCGTTTACAAAGCCCGGCTCTGGGCCTTCAAAGAAGGCATGGGCCACATCCACATATTGGGTAATGACAACGCGCACAGGCACGTCTTGGCGGATGTAAAGCTCGTAAATACCACTCATCAAGATGATGCGCACGATGGCTTCTAGGCGATCAACGCTCCATTCTTGAGAAAGGCCACCTTCCATGATGCCTTCAAGCTCGTCACGGCGCTTGGAAACACCACGCAGCAAATCGGTGAACAATTGCTTGTCCGGCGCTGCCAGCGGGCTTGTATCGCGATCTTCATCGCCTTCTTCTTGTGGGGTATTCCAACGTGTTTTTTGAAATTCGATCAGAACATCATCAACATTGCTGTCAGAAAGTTCCACTTCATATAA
This sequence comes from Candidatus Terasakiella magnetica, assembly GCF_900093605.1. Lineage (NCBI taxonomy): Bacteria > Pseudomonadati > Pseudomonadota > Alphaproteobacteria > Rhodospirillales > Terasakiellaceae > Terasakiella > Terasakiella magnetica. The sequence continues at coordinate 451,517 of NZ_FLYE01000001.1, read as the reverse complement.
AGCCTGAACAGCTGCAAGGCGGGCTGAGCTTCTTTTTACGGATTTACTTTTTTTAACTTTATCGTTCATGGTCTCTATCTAGGCAAAAGGTGAAGTTCTTTTTTAAGCTCAATCATTTGCAAACACGCGCGTGCGGCTTTACCGCCCACGTCTTTTTGCTCCCGATCAGCACGAACCAAGGCTTGTTCACGGTTTTCTGCCGTAATCATACCAAAGCCATGGGCGAGATTGTGATTAACGCTCAGGTCCATCAAGGCGCGGGAGGTTTCATCAACTACCACATCATAATGGGTTGTCTCACCACGGATCACACAGCCCAAGCTGATGAAACCGACATAACGTGAGCCCATTGCGCCAATTTCCATGGAACGAATGGCATAAGAAAAGGCAGGCGCCAATTCAAACACACCGGGAACCTGATAGCGCTTTAGCTCATAGCCTTTGCCTTCAAATTCCTTTTCAACCGATGCATATAAGTCATCGGCAATATCGTCGTAGAAACGGGCCTCTGCCACAAAAATACGAGGTTTATCCATTTTACTCCTCCATTGCCGGAATGGTTTGTTGATCAACGATGGCCAAGCCGTATCCGTCAAGGCCGATGATATTCTTACGTTCTGAATTACTTAAGAGGATCATATCGCTAATGCCAAGATCCAGCAAGATTTGCGCACCTGTACCATAATCACGCAGCTGACCTGAGGGTTTGCGACCCGTTGCATGGGCTTCAACACGCTCAGACAGGCTGGAACGTTGCGGCTCACGCAGCAAGACAATCACACCACGACCCACTTCAGAAATATGGCGCATGGAATTATGCAGCTCTTTTTCTTTACCTGCATCGTGATCACCCAACACATCATCAAGGACGTTGAGAGCATGCATACGAACCATCACAGGCTCATCTGTGGTGATATCGCCTTTGATCAAGGCAACATGTTCTGCATATTCTACATTATTGGTGTAAACGCGCATCTCAAACTCACCACCATAAATGCTGTTGAGCTTGGTTTCAGTTTTCTTTTCAATAATGCGGTCATGTTTGCGGCGATACGCAATCAAATCAGCAATGGTGGCAATTTTTAAATCCAGACGTTTGGCGTATTCAACCAAATCCGGCATACGTGCCATTGTACCGTCATCATTCATAATCTCACAGATGACACCAGAGGCATCAAGGCCAGCAAGGCGGGCTACATCAACGGATGCTTCTGTATGACCAGCACGGACCAAAACGCCGCCATCGCGTGCCCGCAACGGAAAGACATGGCCCGGTGTGGCAATGTCTGCACGTGTGGAGTTTACATCAATGGCAGTTTTAATCGTTAAGGCACGATCACCTGCGGAAATCCCCGTTGTGACGCCTTCGCGCGCTTCAATAGAAATTGTAAAAGCCGTTTCATGGCGCGATGCATTATGGGTGGTCATCAAGGGCAAGCCAAGGTGATCAATGCGCTCGCCCGTCATGGCAAGGCAGATCAAACCACGACCATGTGTGGCCATAAAATTAACCGCATCGGCGTCACAGGTTTGCGCCGGGATCACCAGATCGCCTTCATTCTCACGGTCTTCATCATCGACAAGAATGAACATACGCCCGTTTTTGGCATCTTCGATGATCTCTTCGATGCTAGACAGATATTGACTATATTCGCTCACTTTATTTTTCATCCTTTTCTAGCAAACGCGCCACATAACGCGCCAGCATGTCGATTTCAAGGTTGACGAAATCGCCGACCTTGGATTGACCAAACGTTGTCACTTCCATTGTATGGGGAATGATATTGATACCGAAGACGTCATCTTCAACTTCATTTACCGTTAGGGATACGCCGTTTAGCGTAACTGACCCCTTGGGCGCAATGAAATTCTTTAATTCTTGAGGTGCTTTAAATTTAAAGCGGTGTGAATCACCTTCAAGTGTGAGAGACACAATTTCAGCAATGCCATCTACATGACCAGAAACAATATGACCACCAAGCTCATCACCAACGCGGCACGCTCTCTCAAAGTTAACTTGTGTATCAACTTTCCATGAACCCATGGTGGTTTTAGAAAGAGACTCGCCTGAGGCTGTAATCGCAAACCAGTTTGGGCCTTTTTCAACAACGGTCATACACGCACCGTTACAGGCGATTGAAGCACCGATATCAACAGTGTTGAGGTCATAAGCGGTTTCAAATTCAAAGCGGGTGTCGCCTGCTTTTTCAATGTTTTTTACACGTCCAAGGTCAGTAATAATGCCAGTAAACATGACAGTAATATTCTTTCAGTTATTCTTTTAAGAGAGGTCAAAATCACGTCGGCGGTATAGCTCAACGAGATCATCACCGGAATTAAAGAGATTTGTGCGATCAAAAAACGGGGTGTCTTCTAGATGGTCCACACCAAAGGCCTGTGATACCGGGATACCGTCATGACCCATCATGCGCGGTGCGCGCATCCAAGACAGGCGATCGACCAGATTACGGCGCAACATGGCCGCAGCCAAGTGACTACCGCCTTCAACCAACACACGGGTAAGACCGCGTTGGGCAAGCTCATAAGCGACCCAATCAAGGGTGATGCCGTTTTCATTGTTCGACTTTGACGGGGTGATAAGCTCGATGCCTGCGGCCTGATAGGCTTCTGCGCGGATATCGTCTTGGTCACCCAAGGTAAACATCCATGTGGGGATGTTTTGGGCTTGGGTAACAAGATGGCCCGTTAGGGGCAAGCGCATGCGCCGATCAACAACAATGCGCACAGGAGAATGCCCTTCAAGCCCGTCCAAGCGACAGGTGAGTTTTGGGTTATCTTCGCTTGCTGTCCCAATGCCAACCATGATGGCATCGTGATTGGCGCGCAACAGGTGGCCTTGCTGGCGTGTGGGGGCTTCGGTAATCCATTTACTTTCCCCGGTATGAACAGCAATTTTACCATCCAGTGTGGTCGCCATCTTCATGGTGAACATGGGACGGTTTTTCAGCACTTTAAGGAAGAAACCTTCATTAACTTCCAAGGCTTCATCGCGACAGATATTTAAGACAATGTCAATGCCTGCTTCTTTAAGCTTTTTAATGCCACGCCCAGAAACCCGTGGGTCTGGGTCTTCAAGTGCAACAACAACGCGTGAAATACCTGCTTTAATGAGCGCATCTACACAAGGCGGAGTTTCACCAAAATGTGAACAGGGCTCAAGCGTTACATATGCGGTTGCCCCGCGCGCAGCTTCCCCTGCCCGACCCAAAGCTTCGGTTTCGGCATGGGGGCGTCCACCGGGCTGTGTCCAGCCACGGCCCAGTACAATATCGTCTTTAACAACAAGACAGCCCACAGCCGGGTTCGGCCACACGTTACCAAGACCGCGTCTGGCAAGTCCAAGGGCTGTTTTCATATAGGCTTCATCGCTTGTTGCAGCGATGGGAGCCTTATTGGTTATTTGTTCCCAAATTTTCGACAAAGTCCTCGAAGTCCTTTGCTTCACGGAAATCTTTATAAACGGATGCAAATCTTACGTATGCTACTTTATCCAATTCCAGCAAAACGTCCATCACCTTTTCACCAATGGCTTTGGAATTAATCTCGGTTTCACCGGATGTTTCAAGCTGACGCTGGATAGAACTGACAATACGTTCGATCTGATCTTCCTCAACGGGGCGTTTGCGCAGTGAGATACGAATAGAGCTTAACAGCTTATCACGATCAAACGGCGTTTTGGTACCATCGCGTTTAACGACCATGAGATCACGCAGTTGCACACGTTCAAACGTGGTAAAGCGTGACGCACAGGCCGGACAATAACGGCGACGGCGAATAGCAGCGCTGTCCTCGGTGGGACGCGAGTCTTTTACTTGAGTATCGTGATTTCCACAAAAAGGACAGCGCATGTCATTCGTTCCTTAAAGGCTAACCTTAGAAGTCTTTATACACAGGGAATTGTTTGCAAAGCTCGCTAACTTTGGCGCGAACTTCTGCTTCAACGTCTGCGTTATTGTCTTCACCATTGGCAGCAAGGCCGTCTAGAACGTCAGAGATCAAATTACCGATCAACTTGAATTCTTCTTCCTTAAAGCCACGTGTTGTGCCAGCGGGTGTACCAAGGCGAACACCGGATGTTACCATTGGTTTTTCAGGGTCAAACGGGATGCCGTTTTTGTTACAGGTGATGCCTGCACGTTCCAATGCCGCATCTGCCATTTTACCTGTTACCCCTTTAGGGCGGAGGTCAACCAGCATGAGGTGCGTGTCCGTACCACCTGTCACAATGTCACAGCCGCGCTCAACCAAAACAGCAGCCAATGCTTTGGCATTTGCCACAACTTGTGCGGCATAGTCTTTAAATTCTGGGCGAAGCGCTTCACCAAATGCAACAGCTTTTGCCGCAATCACATGCATGAGTGGACCACCTTGCAAGCCCGGGAAGACAGCAGAGTTGATCTTTTTGCCCAGATCAAGATTGTTGGACAGGATCATACCGCCGCGTGGACCGCGCAGTGTTTTGTGTGTTGTTGTTGTTACAACATCCGCATATGGCAGTGGGCTTGGGTGCTGACCACCAGCCACAAGACCGGCAAAGTGAGCCATATCAACCATCAAGAGGGCGCCGACTTTATCAGCAATTTCACGAAAACGCTTGAAGTCGATTTGACGTGGAATGGCAGAACCACCCGCGATGATAAGCTTTGGGTTGTTTTCAACAGCCATAGCTTCAACTTCATCATAATCGATGTCTTGGGTTTCACGAGACACGTCATATTGAACAGCGTTAAACCATTTACCAGACTGTGCAGGTGGGGCACCGTGTGTAAGGTGACCACCAGAAGCCAGTGTCATGCCCATGATGGTGTCACCGGGCTGGAGCAAAGCCATAAAGACTGCACCGTTGGCTTGTGCGCCAGAGTGTGGCTGAACGTTGATATATTGGCAGTCAAACAGCTCTTTTGCGCGATCGATCGCTAATTGTTCAGAAACATCAACATACTCACAACCACCGTAGTAACGACGGTTTGGGTAGCCTTCGGCGTATTTGTTGGTCAAAACCGTACCTTGAGCTTCAATCACAGCGCGCGATACGATGTTTTCAGAAGCGATCAGTTCGATCTGGTCTTGCTGACGGCCGAGTTCTTCACGGGTAGAAGCATAAACCTCTGGATCGGAGTCTGCCAAAGTAGCAGTAAAGAAATTTTCAAAAGACATTTATGTGAGCCTTTCCAGTTAAGAGGAGAAAAAAGAAAATGCTTTTAAGAGCTATGCTTCAAAGCGGTGGATTAGACAGTTTTTCGACACGACGAGCGTGACGACCGCCTTCAAATTCTGTAGTGAGGAAAACATCAAGGCAATCAAGGGCGGTGGCTTCACCGATCATACGATCCCCAAAAGCAATGACGTTTGCATCGTTATGTTCGCGACACATGCGCGCCCCCAATGCATCATGGATTAAAGCACAACGCACCTCGCTAAAACGGTTAACCGCAATGGAAATGCCAATGCCAGAACCACAAACAACAACTCCGCGATCAGCTTGACCGTCTTTAATGGCTTGAGCCAATTTATAGGCGTAATCAGGGTAATCAACGGAATCTGAACCTTCACACCCCAGATCGAGAACTTCAAAACCTTTTGTTTTAAGGTCTTCAATAAGGGTTGATTTAAGCCCGAAACCGCCGTGATCACAGGCGATTGCAATTTTTTGAGACGCCATAATCGATGATCCTCATCAATGGTCAATGTTGGCGATTATGTAGCACAGCCAAAGGCGAAGATACAATGAAAAAGCCACGTAAACTTATTGGAGTTAAGGGATTACTTTTACGCAATCCAGCCATTGGTTTTTTGTTGGGCCTGTTCGCGTTTTTTTCTGATCTTATATTCGAGCTTTTGTTTGGCGTTTTTTTTCACAAAAGCTTCTCCCATAGAGCGAAGCCCCGTTGCAATGGCTTCTATACCGCTGTCGGGATCAATCGCATGGACACGAATGTATTTTCCATACAAACGCGTTTCATAGAAAACTTGGCGTAAATGTACCTGTTGGGACATGATGTAGGGTCTTAAAATTAAAATTATTCCTACTGCTAATGTAATAGCTATTTTGCGTAAGTCAATTTACAGCCGCAGATGTTTGTGGAGATATTGGAACTGCTGCTGTGGGTTGGCCCTTTGAAACGGGCAGATTATCTGAGAGTTCTCTATAGAAAAAGGTCATATGTTTATAGAGATCGTTGGTGCATTCTTGAGCTTGTCTCAGGTTATAGACCAGTTTGCGCATTTCGTTGCAGATATCACATGTGACACTAAAGCTGCTGCGCAAGGCACAGTTATAGATTTCCCCTAAGGCCTGATCAATGCAATCAAGCAGGTAGTTAAAATCAAATTCGGCTTGGGTTTTTGGTGACATTTTATCCAACAGCCATGAAAGCTGTACAAGGTGGCGTTCCATCTTCATGGAATTCAGCTCTGAAATACTGTCAAAGATTGAAGGTTCCAGCTCTTTTTGGTCAGCTTGCTTAAGTACTTTTGCTGCAAGGGTGTTGGGGGCCGTAATGGCGGGTGCAGGTGCAGCGCCATCTTTTTTAAGGTGAGTACGATCAGGCCCAGCATAATCATAAGTGACAACGAACTGGCGATCACTTCTGCAAAGGTCACGAAATGTCTTGATGATGCTTTCTACTGAAATTGGTTTTTCCAAAACAAGATCACACCCGCCGTTAAGAAAAGATCGGTTTGCTTGCGGGCTTTTGTTATTGGTCATGACCAAAATGGAAAGAAACGGGTTTTTACAATTCACGCCATGGCGGATTTTTTGTGTGAGTTCACAAATCTCATTTAAGCCAAATGAGGCATCAAGCACAAGAATGTCATAATGTTTGCGCTGTAGCTCCTGCTCAGCCTTATACATGTTGCTCACATCATAAATTTCACCAAATCCCACACCTTGCAGGCCACCTCTTAAGCTATTTCGTTTTTGCGGGTTTGGATCAGCAAGAAGGAAATTTACATTTCAAAGGAAGGTCGTGTGGTTTTAGGGGGCGTATTTAAGCGCTTAACTGTTTTTGTCTGGTTGGAGTTGATCTTTTCAAACAGGCCAGCGGTTTGGTCTGATGTATGGCGCACGCGTGTGATGACCATTTTGATCAATGAATAGAGAAAGGGGTCTGTGTCTTTCAGCCTGTCATTAAAGGACTCTTTATCGACCATGATGGCTTCAACAGGTTCATGAACGACCACACTGGCAGAACGGGGTAGATCATTGATAATCGCCATTTCACCAACCACACCCCCCTCTTCAACTAAAGCAAGGGGTACTTGTGTGCCGTTGGGCCCTCTTTTATATATCTTCACACTGCCTGTTTGAATGATATAGGCAAAATCAGCAGGCTCACCTTCTTTGAATAAGATTGTATTTGCAGAGAACTTTGTTCGTTTAAATTCGTTCACACCCATTTTAGCCCTCACCGCCCAATTACGTTACCCCATTTTGGCTTTTTGCCTTTTATCCTGTTTATTCAATTAATTATGTGCCTTTTTGAGATGTTTCAATAGACCCATTTGGGTGAGGTGGGCTGCAAAAAATTTCAAGTCATTGATTTAAAATGAAAGTTTTTCATTTTTATTTTTTTTGTCGCATTTGAAAGATGAAAAGCTTTTTAAAATCAATACCTTTGTATGTATTTACCTATCTATATGAACTAAGTAAAAAGCCCTACCGGAGCAACCGATAGGGCTTTTTAAGAGATGTCTTAAGGTCTGTAAGTGACTTACATGTTACGACGATATTTTCCGCCAACTTCAAAGAGCGTGTCCGAAATTTGCCCCATAGAGCAATAACGAACAGCTTCCATGAGAACTTCAAACATATTGCCGCCAGAACGCGCTGTGTCTTTGAGCTTGTTCAAGGCTTCTTCACCTTTTGCACGGTTGCTGTCTTGGAAGTTCTTAACGCGGCTGATTTGGCTTTCTTTCTCATCCGTTGTTGAACGGGCCAGATCAGGTGTTACAGGCTCATCGCCTTTCGGGTTCAAGAATGTGTTCACACCGATGATCGGTAGAGAGCCATCGTGCTTTTTCATTTCATAGTACAATGATTCATCTTGGATTTTGCCACGTTGGAAACCTGTTTCCATGGCCCCAAGAACACCACCGCGCTCAGAAATACGTTCAAACTCTCTTAGAACGGCTTCTTCAACAAGGTCAGTGAGCTCTTCGATGATGAAGGCCCCTTGGTTCGGGTTCTCGTTTTTCGCAAGACCGAATTCCTGATTGATGATCATCTGAATAGCCAAGGCACGACGCACGGACTCTTCAGTCGGTGTTGTAAAGGCTTCGTCATAGGCGTTTGTATGCAAGCTGTTACAGTTGTCATAAGTTGCCAGCAAAGCTTGAAGCGTTGTGCGGATATCGTTGAAATCCATTTCTTGGGCATGGAGTGAACGACCAGATGTTTGAATGTGGTATTTCAGTTTCTGTGAACGCTCATTTGCACCGTATTTAAAGCGCATAGCTGTTGACCAGATACGACGTGCCACACGGCCCAGAACCGTATATTCAGGGTCCATACCGTTTGAGAAGAAGTAGGACAGGTTCGGGGCAAAATCATCAATGTGCATGCCACGCGCCAAATAGCTTTCTGCATAGGTAAAGCCGTTAGACAGTGTGAAGGCCAATTGTGAGATTGGGTTCGCGCCTGCTTCTGCAATATGGTAGCCGGAAATGGATACCGAATAGAAGTTGCGTACATCGTGATCAACGAAATACTGTTGGATATCGCCCATCATTTTCAAGGCAAATTCAGTGGAGAAAATACAAGTGTTTTGACCTTGATCTTCTTTTAAGATATCGGCTTGAACGGTACCGCGTGTATTTGCCAAGGCCCATGCTTTGATCTTTTCGATCTCTTCATCGGTAGGCACGCGACCATTATCTTTCTCAAACTTTTCGATTTGCTGATCAATCGCTGTGTTTAAGAACATCGCCAAAATCATCGGTGCCGGACCGTTAATGGTCATGGAAACAGATGTTGAGGGTGCGGTTAGATCAAAGCCATCATACAGCACTTTCATGTCATCCAGTGAGGCAACAGACACACCGGAGTTACCGATTTTACCATAGATGTCAGGGCGGTGATCCGGGTCCTGACCGTATAATGTTACGGAGTCAAATGCAGTAGAAAGTCTTTTTGCATCAGAGTGTTGTGATAGGTACTTAAAGCGTTTGTTTGTACGGAAAGGATCGCCCTCGCCTGCAAACATACGTGTTGGGTCTTCGCCTTCACGTTTAAAGGCAAATACACCAGCTGTATAAGGGAAGCTGCCCGGCACGTTTTCTTTAAGAAGCCATTTCAGGATTTCACCTTCGTCTTCAAACTGAGGCAAAGATACTTTTGGCACCTTCAGTCCACACATGGTTTCATACTTCAAACCTGTGCGAATTTCCTTGTCGCGAATTTTCACAACATATTCATCGCCAGAATAGTTTTCTTTAACCGTTGGCCAGATTTCCAACAGCTTGTGGCAACGACCATCAAGGTTTTGATCACGGTCTTTGATCAGTTTCTTGATCGACTTTTTACCCTTCTCGCCGGCATCTTCAAGCATGCGCTGTGTTTCGCGCAGCTGTTGACGCTCACGTGCGATTTTAGACTGTTGGGCAATATCTTTATGATAGCCACGCACCGTATCGGCAATATCAGCCAAATAACGACGACGATCCGGTGGAACAATTGCCGTTTTGGGGGAGGAATGACGAATGCCGGGAGACTCTTTTAAAACAGTCTTGAGTGAACCAAGCTTCTTTTTGCCCATAAGGGTGACAAGCTCGTAATAAAGCGCTGTGACACCTTCATCATTAAAGCGAGAGGCAATAGAGCCAATAACAGGCATATCTTCTGGCTTGGCGTGGAATTCTTCACGGTTGCGCATAACTTGTTTGGCAACATCACGAAGGGCATCTTTTGCGCCTTTGCGATCAAACTTGTTAATGGCGACCAATTCAGCAAAATCAAGCATGTCGATTTTTTCAAGCTGAGAGGCAGCACCAAATTCAGGTGTCATCACATACATGGGGAAGTCAACGTAAGGAACGATACCCGCATCACCTTGACCAATGCCCGGTGTTTCAACAATCACAAGATCAAAGCCCGCCAATTTACAAGCGCTGATCATTGAGGTCATGCTTGGCGGGACTTCTGATTTATTGTCACGTGTGGCAACAGAACGAACATAGATATTATCTACATTGTTGGCGTTCATGCGGATACGGTCACCCAAAAGTGCGCCACCTGTTTTGCGACGTGTGGGGTCAATGGCGATCACGGCGATACGTGGCTCGTTTGAATACATGCGAAAGCGACGGATCAATTCATCTGTGAGTGATGATTTACCCGCACCACCTGTACCTGTGATGCCGAGAACCGGGATTTTAGTGCCGATTTTCTCGCCACCTTCATCAATTTGCTTTTTCAGCTTGGCGTCCAATAGATCATTTTCAAGCGCTGTTAAGATACGCGCGAGATCATTGGTGTCGCCTTTTTTCAGCTTCGCAAGGCTTTTCGGGCTGGCGATATCTTTAACAGGAGAATAGTCAGCACGTTTAACCATATCCAAGATCATGCCTTCAAGGCCGAGTTTGCGACCATCTTCAGGAGAATAGATCTTCTCAACACCGTGGCTCATCAAATCTTGGATCTCGTCAGTGACGATTACACCGCCACCGCCGCCAAAGACTTTAATATGGCCTGCGCCACGTTCTTTGAGCAGGTCGATCATATATTTGAAATATTCAACGTGACCACCTTGATAAGAGCTTACGGCAATGCCTTGTGCATCTTCTTCAATAGCAGCTGTTACAATCTCATCAACAGAACGGTTGTGACCAAGGTGGATCACCTCAGCACCGCTGGATTGAAGAATACGGCGCATGATGTTGATTGATGCGTCGTGACCGTCAAAAAGACTAGCGGCCGTTACAAAACGAACCGGGTTCTTGAGTTTATGAGCCTTTTTCTTAGTGCTACCGTCTGGCATATGATCCTCCCAAAGTGCTGATTAAATAATTCGGTATTGAAATGCCGATTTATTTGTTTTCAAAACGCCCTAACCCAATAATGGGAGGACGTTACAAAAAGCCAAGCCAAAAATGCAAATCAATTAATATTCATTAATGACGTTTACGTAAACGTAAAGCAAAAGGTTTAAAAGGTAAAGCGTCAAATTGTAAATAATTTCAAGGCTAACCATTGCACTTTGTAGCAAGACAAGAAACCCTGCCCTTTATATATAGGTAAAAATAGATTCATGAGTATGTTATCAAAGACTTTTAATAACAGTTTTAATATGTTGTAAGAGTTCAGGGGATATACATTTATTTTACGTATGAAGAATAAACCGTCTTGACGCAACAGTGCTTAGGTGGTCTCTTAGCAACAATTTTAAACTCTTATATAACTAGGAAAGCTTTCATGTCTGATAAGAAACTTCATCCTGAAACACTGGCACTCCATGCTGGTTATCGCAACGACGAAACGGCAAAATCTGTTGCTGTGCCTATCCATCAAACGACTTCTTATCAGTTTGATAGTGCTGAACATGCGGCAAACCTGTTTGCGCTCAAAGAGTTCGGAAACATCTACACACGTATCATGAACCCGACAACTGATGTGTTGGAACAGCGCCTTGCTGCCCTTGAAGGTGGTGTGGCTGCCCTTGGTGTGGCATCTGGTCAGGCTGCGGCAACATTTGCTATTTTAAACCTGTGCCAAGCAGGTGACAACTTTGTGACGTCCACTGACCTTTATGGCGGGACATGGAACCTGTTTGCAAATACGTTTAAGCAAATGGGCATTGAAGCACGTTTTGTTGATCCGGCTGATCCTGAAACTTTCCGTGCAGCAACAGATGATAAAACACGTTGTTATTTTGCAGAAACTCTGCCGAATCCTAAACTGAATGTTTTCCCAATTAAAGAAGTGGCTGATATCGGTCGTGAGTTGGGTGTGCCATTAATCGTGGATAACACGGCAGCACCGCTGATCTGTCGTCCATTTGATCATGGTGCGGCTGTGGTGATGTATTCCACAACCAAATATATCGGTGGTCACGGTACGTCTATTGGCGGTGTGATCATTGATGGTGGTAATTTTGATTGGGAAGCTGGCGGTGATCGCTTCCCAACCCTGAACCAGCCTGATCCAAGCTATCACGGTGCGGTCTGGACAGAAGCGGTTAAGCCCCTTGGTCCGATTGCTTATATCATTCGTGCACGTGTAACTCTCTTGCGTGATATTGGCGCGGCTGAAAGCCCGTTTAATGCATGGCAGACAATTCAAGGTTTGGAAACTTTGCCACTGCGTATGCGCCAACATTGTGAGAATGCCGATAAGGTTGTTCAATTCCTGCAAAACCATCCAAAAGTCTCCAACGTGATCCACCCTTCTATTCAAGACGGTGAAGCAAAGCGTCGTGCAGATGCCTATCTTGATGGCGGTTATGGCTCACTTGTGGGTTTTGAACTTAAAGACGGTCTGGATGCAGGTCGCAGCTTTATCGATTCACTTGAACTACTTTATCATGTGGCGAACATTGGTGATGCGCGCTCTCTTGCCATTCACCCTGCAAGCACAACACACTCTCAAATGAGTGAAGAAGAACAGGCCAAAGCGGGTGTCACACCGGGTTATGTGCGCTTATCTATTGGTATTGAACATGCTGATGATATTATTGCTGATATCGAACAGGCATTGGGTAAAGCGTAATCTTTATTGCACTTTTGCCATAATTTAAGCATAAACGCCGGGCTATATATGGTCCGGCGTTTTCGTTTCTTGGGGGTATCTGTCTTGTCTCGTCCGCATTTTTTAACAAATGAAGCTTTTCCACGCACGCGCATGCGCCGCAATCGCCAACATGAATGGTCGCGCCGTTTAGTCAGTGAAAACAGCTTAACTGTTGATGATTTCGTTTGGCCGATCTTTGTGCTTGAAGGCGAAAACCGCCGCGAAGCTGTGGCTTCCATGCCCGGTGTGGAACGTTTGTCAGTGGACCTTTTAGTCGGTGCGGTTGGCGAAGCTTATGAGCTGGGCATTCCTGCCATTGAAATCTTTCCCTACACCGATGAAAGCTTAAAGACACCTGATGCCAAAGAAGCGCTAAACCCGGATAATCTTGTTTGTCGTGCCGTGCGCGCCATTAAAGAGAAATATCCAGACATGGGTGTCTATACCGACATTGCGCTTGACCCTTATAACAGTGATGGTCATGACGGTCTGGTAAAAGAGGGTCGTGTGCTTAATGATGCAACGCTGGAAGTTTTATGTAAGCAAGCCATCGTTCAGGCCCAGGCCGGATGTGATGTGGTTGCCCCTTCTGATATGATGGATGGGCGCATGGGCGCTATTCGTGATGCCTTGGATGGTGCAGGTTTTCATAATGTGCAGATGATGTCTTATGCGGCGAAATATGCCTCTGCTTTTTATGGCCCGTTTCGCGATGCTGTGGGCTCGGCAGGTTCCCTTGGAAAAGGTGATAAGAAAACCTATCAGATGGATCCGGCCAATAGTGATGAAGCTTTGCGCGAAACTGCCCTTGATATTGCAGAAGGTTCAGACATGGTGATGGTCAAGCCGGGCATGCCCTACCTTGATATCGTACATCGCTTAAAAGAAAGCTTTGGCATGCCCGTATCGGTTTATCATGTGAGTGGTGAGTATGCCATGTTGAAGGCGGCTGTTCAAAATGGCTGGCTGGACAATGACCACGCCGTTCTTGAAAGTCTGTTATGTTTTAAACGCGCCGGTGCTGATGTGATTTTCACCTATTGCGCGGTTGAGGCAGCAAAATTGCTGGCAAAATAACGCATCGTCACATAGAGAATAAAAAAACGCCGTATCAATCAAATGATACGGCGTTTTTTAATAGCTTGGCTTAACTGATTAGACAGCAGCTTTTGCAACTTTTTGATCGCCTGTTTGGATATCGAGCATACGATCAACATCCAGAACAACCATCAATTGACCATCAAGGCGGTAAACGCCTGAGGCAAACTCGCGCCAGATTGGGTCGAGTGTCGATGGGTTGCGCTCATAATTCTTTTCATCAAGGCTGAGAACTTCACCAACTGTATCTACAAGCAGGCTGTATAGCTCGTTGATATGTTCAACGGTTACGCCCATGCTCTGACCTTCGTCGTCACGCTTTGGCAGACCAAGGCGAACGCGCACGTCAATTACGGTAACGATACGACCGCGAAGGTTGATGGAACCCGCAACTTCTTTTGGTGCCAGCGGGATGAAGGCAATATGGTCCGGCATCAAAATGTCCTGAACTTTCAGAACGGGAATACCAAACAATTGATCAGCGATTTTGAAAGTCACGTAATCTTCTAAACCGTCCCCTTTGATGAGGTCTGTAGATTGCGCGTCATTTGTTGTCACGAGCTGATTCATTTTTTAACTCCGGCCATTAGCATTTCGGCTTGTCATTTGGGAATTTACTCATAAGTTTATCCCCCCTGATTTGATTTCACACCAAATCTACACAAAATATACCTCTGAGTTAAGCCAAATTGTTGTTTTATTCTACTTATTTTTATAATTACCCGGCAAGCCAGCGTTTTACAAGCCCGATTTGGCTTTCATCCATCAACGTTGGGGCGTGTCCAACCTTGGGGATTTCAACCAGCTCGGCATCGGGGCCGCGTTTTAACATTTCTTGGGCCGTTTCAGCAGTTAAAAGGTCAGAATCCTCACCACGTAGAATCAGCACAGGGCATTGAATGGCTTCCCATATGGGCCAGAGGTCCACATCAACGGGCTCAGCCTCTTTAAAAGGTTCCCCAATCGCGGGGTCATAATGAAAGCCATATTGACCATCTTCACATTTTTTTGCGCTATGTTCCGCCAGATGTTTCCATTGCTCATCACTCAGCTCACCAAAGGGCGCGTGAATAAGGCGGATATGTTGTTCCAATGCCTCAAGGCTCGGAAATTTAGGGTCCATGCCCAGATAATCCCCAATACGAGCTAAGGATTCTTTGGGAATAAAAGGCCCCACATCATTCACAATCAGGCGTTGAATGGGCGAATTGGGCTGGATCGCCAGCATCATGCCGATGATGCCGCCCATGGAAGTGCCAATCCAATCAACTTTTTCATCGCCGATCTTTGCCAGCAGGGTTGCCATGTCACTCACATAAAGAGGAAAGCCATAATCAGCTGGGTTCAGCAACCAATCACTATATCCCCTGCCCGCTATATCTGGGCAAATAACCTGATGGGTCTCGGTTAAGGATTGAGCGAGCTCATCAAAATCACGTCCGTTGCGGGTTAAGCCATGGGCGCAGATGGCTGTGCGTCCACTTTCAGGAAAGCCCCATTGGGTATAGGCAATACGATGAAAACCATGGGGGCCGAGACTTAGAAAACTTTTCTGCTGCATGAGTGCGCATCCCTTTATTCAAAAAATTTGCCTTATCTTGCAAAGTTGGTAGTTTGTTCGTCAAACAGTTTATTTTTTAAAAGTGAGAAAAATAAGAATGAGCGAGCCTATTTTGCTGCAACGTGATGGCACAATCGCCACCGTAACGATCAATAATCCTGAAAAACGCAATGCCTTGACCAAGCCCGCTTGGCAAAAGCTTGGCGATGTAATGGAAGAACTTTCAGCCGATAATGATCTGCGCTGTATCATCTTGCGCGGTGCGGGCGATGAGGCCTTTGCCGCAGGTGCTGATATTGGGGAATTTCCTGAAGAACGCTCAAGTGCTGCCCAAGCCAAAGCATATGGCGAGATTGTGACGCGCACGGTAAAGGCTATTGAAGAATGTCGCCATCCAACACTTGCCATGATCAAAGGGGCTTGTACTGGTGGCGGGCTGGAAATTGCATGTGCGTGTGATATGCGCATCGCTGGGGAAAGTTCTCGTTTTGGTGTGCCGATCAACCGTTTGGGCCACACATTGGCTTATCCTGAACTGGATGCCATCTTGCGCCTTGTCAGCCCGGCTGTGATGTTAGAGCTTTTGCTGGAAGGCCGTGTGGTTGATGCGGACTATGCCCTGCGTGTGGGCATGATCAACCGTATTGTAGAAGATTGGGAAGTTGAAGAAGAAGCCAAGCTTTGCGCAGAACGTATTGCCAAAGGTGCCCCACTGGCAGCGCGCCTGCATAAAAAGATGGTCTCACGCTTAAAACAGCCCTCTCCTTTAACGCAAGAAGAGCTAGATGAAGCTTTCTCGACCTGTGATTCAGAAGATTACCAAAATGGCTATCGCGCCTTTATGGAAAAGAAGAAGCCGATCTTTAAGGCCAAGTAAGCGCTTTGTCATTCTGGCGCGGGCCAGAAACTATTTTTACAGTGTTTTATATCCGCCTTGGAAGTATAGCAAAGGCCCGCCATTGTCTTGCAGGTCCATATTTGTAACTTCACCAACGAAGATGGTGTGGTCGCCACCTTTATGTGTTTCTGCGCGTTTACATTCTAATGTGGCAAGTGTCCCCTTAAGGACGGGGCTGCCGTTTTCACCTTCTGTCCAGTCAACCTTTGAAAACTTGTCTTCTTCTGGGCCTGCAAACAGGTTGGAGACATTTTCTTGGGTCTCTGAAAGGATGCAAATATTAAAATTAGGCTGGTTTAGAAAAACATCCGTGAGGTTACTCTCTGTCTTAAGGGAGAATAGAACCAAAGGCGGCTCTAGCGAGACAGAAGCAAACGAGTTGATCGTGACACCGATGTTTTGATCATCAGCCGTTTTTGTGGTGACGACAGTGATCCCCGTGGCAAATTTACCAAGCGCATCACGAAACTCTCTTTGGTCAAAACTCATCTTCTTACCTCGAACGTTATCTTGAATGATTCAATAGAGATAGAAAGAACAACCGTCAATAACTTGTTTAATCATTCTTATCCGCTATATTTTATATAAGTAATCATCAAGGTCGTTTTGAGGGGAAATAATGTTTGGTTCGCAATCTGGTGCATATTCAGGGGATAACAAACAAGCTGTTGGACCTGATCCTGTTGATCAACCGGAATATTATGACGGGATTTCACAAAAGAGAATCATTGCCTATGTGATTGATTTTATCGTTTGTTTTGCTTTGGGCGCTGTTGGTGTGGTGATTGCAGCAATTGTTGGCGTAATGAGTTTTGGCCTGTTGTTTGCCCCTATGATGGCTTTGTTTGCCCTCATCCCCATTGTCTATCATACCGTTTTGATCGGGTCTTCCAAAAGCGCGACCTTTGGTATGCGTTTTGTTGGCATTCGGGTTTATCGCACGGATGGGCAACGCCCAGAGATGACGCAGGCCTTTATACAATCGGCTCTCTTTTTCCTAACTGTACCGCCAACAAGCTTTTTTATTCTGCTTGTCTGTTTGTTTAATATTCGCAGACGCTGTCTTCATGATATACTTGCAGGGACGTTAGTGCTTAATATCCCTGAGCGGGATTAATAAATTTATTTGAGTGAGACATGCGCCCGGATCGTGCCCAGTCAAAGGTCTTTTTCTATACGACATCTCCCCTCACCTGTCCGTATCTGGAAGGTCAGGTTGAGCGCCGTATTGTGACAGAGCTAAGCGGTAAGGATGCCAATACACTTCACAATGCCCTATCTAAAGGTGGTTTTCGTCGCAGTCACTATATGGCCTATGCGCCTGTATGCCCAAATTGTTCAGCCTGCATTCCTGTGCGTGTTGATGCGGCACATTTTGATTTTTCTGGGCGCTGGCGCAGAGTTGAGAAAAAATTCTCCAAACTAAGTGTTGAGTTCTGCGCGCCCCTTGCCACACAAGAACAATTTATCCTTTTTGAAAAATATCAGAGAAAACGCCACGGCGATGGTGACATGGCCTCTATGGATTTCTTTGATTATCGTTCCATGGTGGAAGAAACACCTGTTGAAACCTCTATCATTGAGTTTCGCGATGAAGGTAAGCTTGTTGCCACTTTATTATTAGATCATCTGGATGACGGTCTATCTGCTGTTTACAGCTTCTTTGATGAAGATAAGAAATATAGTGGTATGGGTAATTATATGGTGCTGTGGGCCATTGGTGAAACTGTTGCGCAAAATCTCCCTTATGTGTATCTCGGCTATCTGATTAAGGATTGTCGCAAAATGTCCTATAAAGAGCGTTATGCCCCCCTTGAAGGCTGTGTCGATGGCCAATGGGTTGCGCTGGATACCGACTAATACTTACAAAAAACCTAAATATTGCAATGCAGTACGCATTAATAGGTACACTCTTTTAATTGCATGTCATTCTCAGCAAGCGTAAGCTGAATACTTATTGGTTATGTAAGACCAAAGCCTGAAGATAATTTTCAGGAAAGAATTTTAATGTGATTAGGGAGGTTTTCACATGAAGCGTCGTGATTTTCTATCCGGAGCTGCCAGCGGTGTAGCATTGGGTGCAGGAGCAATTGCACTATCAGCATGTGGCGAGGATAAGAAAGAAGCTAAGCCTGCAGCACCTGCAGTGATGAAGAAAAAACGTGAACTGAAAATGGTAACCACTTGGCCGAAGAATTTCCCCGGCCTTGGTACTGGTGCAGCACGTGCAGCAAAACGAATTACAGACATGTCTGATGGTGAGCTAACCGTTAAACTGTTTGCAGCGGGTGAACTTGTCCCCCCATTTGAATCATTTGATGCGGTATCTAGTGGTACAGCAGATATGTACCATGCTGCTGAATATTACTGGCAAGGTAAGCATAAGGCATTCAACTTCTTTACAGCGGTTCCTTACGGTCTGACAGCTGGTGAGATGGATGCATGGATTCACCATGGTGGTGGTCAGGAACTTTGGGATGATCTTTCTGCCAAATTTAACATCAAGCCCTTTGCTTGTGGTAACACAGGTGTGCAAATGGGCGGTTGGTTCAACAAAGAAATCAACACTGTAGAAGACCTTAAAGGTCTTAAAATCCGTATGCCGGGTCTGGGTGGTGAAGTGCTTCGCCGTTTGGGTGCTGCTGCGGTATCCCTGCCCGGTGGTGAGATTTTCCCATCTCTGCAATCTGGTGCAATCGATGCAACAGAATGGGTTGGCCCATGGAACGATCTGGCCTTTGGTTTCTATAAAGTGACCAAATACTATTACTACCCAGGTTTCCACGAGCCAGGCTCTACATTGTCTTGCGGTGTGAACCTTGATGTCTGGAACTCTTTGAGCTCTGCCCATCAAGAGATTGTACGCAACGCAACAATGGCTGAAAACAACTTCATGATGGCTGAATTTAACGCCCGTAATGGTGACAGCCTTGATGTCTTGTTGTCTCAACATGGTGTTCAGCTGCGCAAATTCAACGATGATATCATGACTGAAATCGGCAATGCTGCTGGTGAAGTTATGCGCGAAGTTGCAGCAGGTGATGAAGTGACAGGCAAAATCTTTGAGAATTTTGCAGCCTTCCGTAAGAAAGCAATGGGTTGGTCAGACTTGTCTGATCGCGCTTTCTGGGAAGCACGTCAGCTTCCATTCAAGTACGAATAATATCTACAAAATAGGGCGGTTTTGCTTCGGCGAAATCGCCCTTATTGTATCAATTTCAGTCATCACTTCTATGATAATAGCAAGTCAATCAGGGGCTAGCTTATCAGGTAAACGAGGCTGGCAGTTATAAACTTAGGAGAAAATCCTTGGGGTCTCTTGCGGCTTTGATGCGCGCCATTGACGGGCTTAACCAGACAGTCGGTAAAACGGTTGCGTGGTTGGCTGTAATCATGGTGGTTACACAATTCTCCGTCGTTGTCATGCGCTACGTTTTCGGCATCGGTTCCATTATGATGCAGGAATCAGTTGTTTATATGCATTCGTTCCTTTTTATGGTCGGCGCTGGATATACGTTGCTCCATAATGGTCATGTTCGGGTCGATGTTTTTTATCGCGAAGCCAGTATCAGGAATAAAGCCATCATCGATCTTTTTGGCGTTGTCTTTTTGTTGCTTCCTGTCTGTCTTTTGATTTTTACGTCATCATGGGATTACGTGATTGATTCTTGGGCTATTTTTGAAGGCTCTAAAGAAACCAGCGGTATCCATGCTTTATTTATTTTAAAATCGATTATTCTGGTTTTCTGTGTTCTTTTGGCCTTGCAAGGCATTGCTATGGCTCTGCGCTCGTTCCTTATTCTTAAAGGGGCGCTGGTGCCAGAAGAAGACCATGAAGTTCACGAGGTGCCTTGATCATGGAAATTGCAGAAATTTTATGTCTCGCCATGTTTGTGGTCACTTGTGGCTTTTTAATGCTTGGCTTCCCGGTGGCCTTTACCCTAGCAGGCACAAGTATTTTCTTTGCCGCCATGGGGGTTGCAACGGACGTCTTTAGCTGGTCCCTCTTTGGCGCGCTGCCATCACGTATTTTTGGCAATGCCATGACCAATGAGGTTTTGATCGCCGTCCCCCTCTTCATTTTCATGGGGGTGATGTTAGAGCGATCCAAGGTGGCAGAAGAACTGCTTGATAGTATGGGCATGTTGTTTGGTTCCCTGCGCGGTGGTTTGGGCGTTTCAGTCTCAATTGTTGGGGCTTTATTGGCGGCTTCAACCGGGATTGTGGGCGCAACGGTTGTCACCATGGGTTTGCTGTCTTTACCGACCATGTTGAAACGTGGCTATAATCCCTCACTGGCATGTGGGTCGATTTGTGCGGCGGGAACATTGGGGCAAATCATTCCGCCTTCCATCGTACTTGTGCTTTTGGGCGATCAGATTTCAAATGCTTATTCAGATGCGCAACGCTCGCTAGGGAACTTTTCACCAGAACCGGTTTCGGTTGGGGATTTGTTTGCCGGGGCCTTAATTCCGGGCCTTGGTCTTGTGGGTATGTATATTACCTATCAATTACTGGTGGCTTGGTTCAAACCTGAGACCTCCCCCCCAATCCCAGAAGAAGAACTCAATGTAGAAGGTTTGGGTAAACGCATCGCCCATGCCTTGATCCCGCCAATCATTTTGATTGTTGCGGTGCTTGGTTCTATTTTGGCTGGTGTTGCGACCCCAACAGAAGCAGCCGCCGTTGGTTCTGTCGGTGCTTTGTTATTGGCAGGCCTTCGTCTTGATGAAAGCCATGGCATTCCCTTTTACGGGGCGGGTCTTGCTCTTGTGGTGATGTTGTTTATGACCAACACAATGGACCTGCGCTTGGGCATGAATGAAACCAGTGGCGCCAATATGTTTGGGATCATTGCTGTTTCTGTATGTTCACTGGTGCTGGCCTTTGGCATTTTTATGGCAGCAAAACGGGTGTGGGATGCAAACATTTTACAAACCGTCTGTCGCTCTACAATGGATATTACCTCCATGGTGTTTGTGATCCTGATTGGTGCTTCTGTCTTCTCCCTCGTCTTTCGTGGGCTTGGCGGGGACGATATGGTTCATGAATTGCTCAGCGATCTACCCGGCGGTGTTGTCGGGGCTATGCTGGTGGTGATGGCAGTAATGTTTGTCCTTGGTTTCTTCTTGGACTTTATCGAAATCACCTTTGTCGTGGTGCCGATCGTTGCACCTGTTCTTTTGATGATGGATCTAAACCCTGTGTGGTTGGGTGTGATGATGGCGATGAACTTGCAAACATCGTTTTTGACACCACCTTTTGGTTTTGCGCTTTTCTACTTGCGCGGTGTGGCCCCCAAAGAGGTCTCTACCATGCAGATTTATAAAGGTGTTGTCCCGTTCATTATCATTCAGGTCATCGGCCTGTTGTTACTGTCCTTCTTCCCGGGCCTTGCAACATGGTTACCAAGTGTGATCTTTGGATAAGTAAAAGATACATACAATAAAAAAGGCCGCTTCAAGGAATTCCCTTAAGCGGCCTTTTTTTATTATTCATACTGGCGAAAAATCCAGAAACCATAGTCTCTGGCTTTCGCCAGAGTGACGGGTTTGAACCTTACTCGCCTGCTTCTAACATCGGCTTACCTTCGCGGTGTTCTTCCGGCTCAATGCCAAGGCGGGTGAACATATCTTGGTCAGCTGCGACACCTTGGTTGCCTGTTGTGAGCAACTTATCCCCATAAAACATGGAATTGGCCCCGGCAAAGAAGCAAAGCGACTGTAATTCTTCGCTCATTTCTTCACGACCAGCACTTAGGCGAACGTAAGAGGCTGGCATCACAATGCGAGCCACAGCAATGGTTTTTACGAAATCGAAATGATCGATTTTCGCTTTTGCTTCAAAAGGCGTGCCCTCAATGGGGATGAGCATATTAATGGGAATACTTTCTGGGTGTTTTGGCAGGTTTGCCAAGGTCACCATCATGGAAGCACGGTCTTTTTGGGTCTCGCCCATACCGATGATGCCACCTGTACAAAGCTTGATCCCGTTATCGCGGCAACGATCTAACGTGGCGAGGCGGTCATCAAATGTACGCGTAGAAACGACTTTGTCGTAATACTCACGCGAAGTATCGATATTGTGGTTATAATAATCCAGACCCGCTTCTTTTAGCTGTTCTGTCTGGTCATCAGACAACATGCCCAAGGTCATGCAAGTATCCATGCCAAGGCCTTTAACGGACTTCACCATATTTAGGATTTCCGGCATGTCGCGGTCTTTAGGTGAGCTCCAAGCAGCGCCCATACAAAAACGAGTTGCCCCGCCTTCTTTAGCAGCTTGTGCGGCTTTAATGACTTCCTCGGTTGGAACCATTTTTTCTGCTTTAAGCTCGCTGTCGTTATGGGCAGATTGTGAACAATAGTTACAATCTTCTGCACAGCCACCTGTTTTGATGTTTAACAATGTGCTCAGTTGCACACGGTTTGGGTCAAAGTTCTGGCGGTGAACAGATTGTGCATGAAACAGCAAGTCATTGAACGAAAGTGCAAAAAGTGCTTCAACTTCTTCAGTTGTCCAGTCGTTGCGAGGTGTCGCAGAAATTGTGGGGGTCATTGTTTCTTTCCATAATACCTGAGTGGCGTACCACGTTATTTAGGCACATAAATACGTGAGTGCAAGCTTGATTTCAAGATAAATCGGCACTCGAATACCGATTAATTTATTGTTAGTATATAAAACAATGACTTAAGCCTATTGGGGCAAATGCGCAATGGCTTCATCAAATCATCTGTCGCAATCTATCATACCTAATGAGGCGGTATTCAGGTGCCAAAGCTGTTTGATATCTACAAGTAGAGGCCCCTGCTGTTGCAGGGGCACAGTGTTTTTGTTTAAGTAAACTTGTTGTTACGCGGGAAGCCGTTTGGCGCCATACGCCCTGCCCCAGCACGTTTACCAATCCATGGTAAAAGGTCGGTTACAGTTCGGGTGCGATCGCTACCGCCGCCCATTTGCCAGCTTAAACCGTCTTCAAGGGTAAAGGTGATGACATCAGACATACCGCCATCGCGATATTTTTGTAAGATCACACCACGCCCGCGGTTCATCTCTGGCAGTTCTTCAATTTTAAAGACGAGGATTTTACGGTTATCACCGACAACCGCAACAGCATTACCTGTTAAAGGAAGGCAGGTTCTTGCTTTTTCACCTTCTTGTAGGTTGAGTACTTGTTTACCGTTTTTGGTTTGGGCAACAACGCCTTTTTCCTCAATGGCAAAACCACGCCCGGCACTTGAAGCGACCAGCAGTTTGCGCTCGGGTTCATGAACGAACATGTCGATAATTTCATTTTCATTGCCGATATCCACCATCAGGCGCACGGGCTCACCATGGCCCCGGCCTGGTGGCAGCTTATCACAGCCAATGGTGAAGAAACGCCCGTTAGAGCTAAAGGCCAAGAGTTTATCTGTTGTATAGCCTTTAATGACAAAGCGGGCTTTATCACCGTCTTTATATTTAATGGCGCTTTCATCGTTGTTATGGCCTTTGAAAGCCCGAATCCAGCCCATGTGGGAACAAACGACTGTCACAGGTTCGCGCTCAATAAAGGCTTCAAAATTCACCACATCGGCACTTGGGGCATCGCCAAATTCACTTCGGCGTTTGCCCAGTTCGGTTTTTTGTCCAAATTGCTTTTTGGTGTCGCGAATTTCATCTGAAATGGTTGACCATTGTTTGGTCTCATCAGCCAAAAGCGCTTCAAGGCCAGCTTTTTCGTCACTCAGCTCTTTATGTTCGCTCTTGAGCTCCATCTCTTCGAGTTTACGTAACGAGCGCAAGCGCATGTTCAAGATGGCTTCTGCTTGAACTTCTGTCAGCTTAAAGGCCTTCATCAAATCATTACGGGGATGATCTTCTTCACGGATGATGCGGATGACTTCATCAAGGTTCAAAAAGGCAATGATATAGCCTTCGAGAATTTCCAAGCGGCGATCAATTTTTTCCAGACGATATTTCGAGCGGCGCTGCAAGACCACACGGCGGTGATCAAGGAAAGCTTGCAGAACTTCACGCAAATTCATCACACGCGGGGTTTGGTCCGCATCCAGCACATTCATATTGAGGCCGAAACGGACCTCTAAATCTGTCAGCTTAAAGAGCTGTTCCATCAAAACTTCAGGTTCAACCGATCTGTTGCGTGGTTCCAGCACAATGCGTACTTCTTCGGTTGATTCATCGCGGATATCAGCCAGCAGAGGCAGTTTTTTCGCAATGAGAAGCTCAGCAACTTTTTCAATCAGCTTGGATTTCTGAACCTGATAGGGAATATCAGTGACAACAATCTGATACATACCATGGGAAAGTTCATCTTTTTCCCATTTTGCCCGAATGCGAAATGATCCTTTGCCCTTGGTATAGGTCTGAATGATTGTGGCGCGATCATCAACGATGACACCACCTGTTGGAAAATCAGGACCAGGGATCAGGTCCACCAGCTTTTCAATGCCCGCATTGGGGAATTTGATCAAATGAAGCAAACCATCACACAGCTCACCCGCATTGTGGGGCGGAATGTTGGTTGCCATACCCACGGCAATACCGCTTGAGCCGTTTGCCAGCAGGTTTGGGAAGGCAGATGGCAAAACCACAGGCTCTTCTTCTTCCCCATCGTATGTCTGGCGAAAATCAACGGCGTTTTCATCAATGTTGCGCAACAGCGCCATGGCGACGTCTGTTAAGCGCGCCTCGGTGTAACGCATGGCCGCGGCATTATCACCATCGATGTTACCGAAGTTTCCTTGCCCATCCACCAAAGGATAGCGCACGGCAAATTCTTGGGCGAGACGCACCATGGCTTCATAGACTGAGCTGTCACCATGGGGGTGATATTTACCAATCACATCCCCCACAACACGCGCACATTTCTTAAACCCTTTTGCCGGGTCTAATTTAAGTTGGCGCATGGCAAACAAAAGACGACGGTGAACAGGCTTTAGCCCATCGCGCACATCAGGCAATGAGCGTGACATAATGGTCGACATGGCATAAGCCAGATAACGATCACCCAATGCATCAGCCAATCGGGTTTCGCGGATCTCACCAGTATTTACAGTTTCAGACATTGGTCCCCAGATAAGGAAGTGTTTTGATCAAAAAATTTGAGCCTAGTTTAACCATCTATTTCAATCGGTCAATAAAACGCGTACGTGCAGAGGGAATCTTCTTGTTCATAGGCGCAAGTACACAACGCTCAATAAAATGAGCGGTGACTATAAAGACGGATAAAAGGTCTTTTTTCGTTGGTTTTACCTCATCTACAAGTAGATAGTACGGCAGCGGGAAAAGCTTGTCTTTAAAGGGCTCCCCGGCATTTCGGCTAACCGCGCGTCCGGTTTTGGGCGAGATGTAGATCAAATCCCCCGTTTGTCTGCTCGCTGCACAACAAGATAGGTCCAATCCAAAGCCAAGCTCATTTAAAAGACCTAATTCCCATCGTTGATAAAGCTCCGGCCACAGGCGGGTTTCGTCCAACATATCCAATAAGATGAGGGTGGCCCCAAATATCCCTTCAGCTTCTTGACGCTCCGCCAAGCAGGCCTCGCACATGGCGCAAACGGTGTTGAGGTTGGTGAGCTTTTCACGGCTGCTTAGGGCCTTTGCCCCATGGGCGGTTTCCATTTCAACCTGAAAAACACCAAGATGTTCTTCTAATCGACCTTTCCATTCCACGGATAAAAGATTCCCCGGTTGCAGGAGGGCTGCGAGTTTTTTGCTGGCACCACCGCGCACAAGGCCCAAATGGCGACCGTGTTTGCGGGTTAGAACAGATATAATAACGCTGCTTTCCCCATGTTTTCGGGTCGATAAGACGATGGCGTGGTCAGTCCAGATCATAAGTTTCTGTAAAAAAATTGAAAAAAAGCAAAAACACTATGGGAACATGGCCCATGATTTCATATGATGGAAGCCAAAATTATCACTATGGTGTAACGGGGACCTGAAACGTGTCTGCATTTTCAAGCTTGAACGATCAAGCGCAAGAAAATGAACCTTCTGAAGAAGGTGTTGATTCTAAAGATAAAGATGGCGCGCAAAAGCCTGCGCCCATTAGTGTCTCCTTGTCTTTGGCCGCTGCCATTCGCGCCCATAAAAAAGGTAAGATGGAAAAGGCCGTGCAAATCTATAGCGGCATTTTAAGGAAATATCCCGATCATGCGGACGCCAATTACCTTTTGGGTGTCGCTGCTTTTGAGCGCGGCCTTAGGGAAGATGCCATCGCCATGATCGAAAAAGCCATTGAGACGGAGCCAACAAACGCGTCTTATTATGGCAAGCTTGGTGAAATCCTCACCCTTATGGGATATGTGGAGCGTGCAGATGATGCCTATGGCAAAGCTGCTGAGCTGGCGCCTGAGGATGTGCGCTTTCATTTAGGACGCGCACAGATTTTAGAGCGCAATGGTGAAATTGAGCGTGCTTTAAAACAATATCGCCATATCCTTGATAATTGGGACGAATCTTATGAGGCCTATTATCGCTGCGCAGCCATTGAAGCGCGCCGTGGTATGCGCGAT
The DNA here is from genome assembly GCF_900093605.1 of Candidatus Terasakiella magnetica. Lineage (NCBI taxonomy): Bacteria > Pseudomonadati > Pseudomonadota > Alphaproteobacteria > Rhodospirillales > Terasakiellaceae > Terasakiella > Terasakiella magnetica. Next base: position 424,692 of record NZ_FLYE01000001.1, on the reverse strand, counting down.
GAGGCCCGCGTTCATGCCAAGCGGGCCTTGGAAATAAAGCCAGAATATGCCGAAGCCCATTTCCTTTATGCTTTGCTCTCACTTGGCAATGGTGATGTGAAGCTGGCACGCAAACATTTTTATGCTGCTTCAAAATATAGCCAAAAACGCAGTGACTATCATATGAAGGTTGCTAGCAAGTTGATGCAGCTGAATGATTATGATGGTGCCTTGCAGGCCTTGCGTTGTGAAACCAAGCTTAAACCCAATAGCGCGCAAGCCTATTGCCTGATGGGTGATTGTTTATCTGCAAAGAAAGAATATGACGGTGCGGTGTTAAGTTATGACCGCGCTATTGAAAATGATCCGGCTTATGCCTTGGCCTATGCAAACCGCGGTTTGGCATTAAGGGCGGTGGGTCATGTGAATGAAGCCCATGATTCTTGCCAAAAAGCCGTGCAAATTGCCCCAACTGACTGGCAGGCGTTGAATGCTCTTGGCGTTTTACTGCGCGAAGATGATAAGCTGATTGATGCGATTGATCGTTTGGGCAAGGCTGTACGCTATGCACCTGATCAGATGCGCCCTTGTGTTGAGCTGGCTTTGGCCTATCAGGATAATCTCGATCTGGATAATGCCCTTCACCATATTCGCGAAGCCCATGCGCTTGCCCCAAAAGACAGTGAAGTAAAATTCCGCTTGGCACAAATTCAGCTCCAAAGCGGCAATTGGGCTGAGGGGTGGAAAAACTATGAAGCGCGCAAACGCTTGCCCACTTATAAGCCCTTACTATCAAAGCAGGATTTAAGCGCGCCTGAGTGGGATGGAAAACCCATGGCCGAAAGCCGCATTGTGCTTTATGTGGAAAATGGCTTTAGTGAAGCCATTCAGTTCATGCGCTTTATCCCCATGGTGAAAGAGCGTATCAGCGATATTTATATTGCCTGTCAGAAGGATTTAGCACGTCTGTTTGCTGCTGTTGAGGGGGTGAGTGGTGTCATCCCGCAAGATACGCCCCTGCCCCGCCATGATGTGCAAGCCAGCTTAAATAGCCTACCTCATCTTCTAAAAATTCAATCTTTTGCTGATGTACCCGTCTTTAGCCCTTATATGAGTGCCTCTACAAAAGATGTAAAACTCTGGCAGGACCGTATTGCCAAAGATGCGACCGCGCGCAAAGTGGGGCTTGTCTGGCAAGGCGATAAGTCTTATCGCAAAGACAGCCGACGCTCGCCGGGGATCTGGCCGTTTTCTCGCCTATTTTATATGCGTGATCTGGATTTCTTTGGTATGCAGGTTGGTGATGGCAGTGATGTCCTAGCAGACCCGCAATTGGCAAAGGTTGTGCGCAATTATGGCATTGATCTGCTTGATTTTGCTGATACGGCTGCCTTGATTGAGGCCTTAGACCTTGTCATTACCTGTGATACAGCTGTTGCCCATCTTGCAGGGGCCATGGGCAAACCTGTGTGGATGGTCTTGCCTTACGCCTGTGATTGGCGTTGGGGCGTGCCCATCGGTGGTCAAGGTGTAACCTCTGAATGGTATCCATCCATGACGCTTTATCGCCAATCCGTTCATGGGGATTGGGCCGATGTTTTTGCCCGCCTTGGTCAAGAACTTGATAATTTTAACGCTTAAAGGAATAAGACTGTGGGACGCCAAACTCCAGTAGATATGGTCATTAAAAAACTGCGCACAAAATTAGGACCTGATCCTTTGTTATGCACAGAAGAACATCGCATTCAGGTGACTGATGAGGAAAATGCTGAACTGTTCGTCAGTGTGGAACATGACCTTGAGCCCAACTGCACATGGTTGGCTATTTTTTCAGAAGAACTGGAAATGGACTTTGATGTGAAGATCGATGAAAAGTCCGGTAAAATCTTAAAAGACAAAAAGATCAAAGCGGTCAATGAAATGATCAAATTCACAGGTGTGGATGTTTTTGTTGAGACCGTGGCAAAGAAGGTCTTGGAATTTAACGAAGAATTACGATCTTCACGTTAAACGCATTTGATTGTTCAATAGCCCGTAATACCCAAAAAAGTCACCAGAATTAACAAGGCGGAGGTTATGAGGGGAAAGCCCACATAGCCCCAGCTTAAAAACATGGTGGCTTTAAACAAGCGCGGACTGGTGCATCTTTTTCTCAAAAATACACCCACTACACCAATAAGGACGGCAAGAAACGGCAGTTCAAGAAACGTGCTGGTATAGACATGGAAAAGTCCCATGTCCCATCGCATCTGCTCGGGCATGAGCCACATGGTTAGGCTTAAAATCCAGACAAGTACCATAATCAGGCTTGAGAGACGAAAGAACAGCATGGGGTGAGACCTTTGCCTTAAGCGTTGTAATCTAGGCCCCAATAGTTATAGCGCTCAGGGTCGTCGCTCCATTTATCGCGCACTTTTACAAACAAGAACAGATGGACACGGCATTCCATGATCTCTTCCAGTTGTTTGCGCGCATTAGCGCCAATGGCTTTAATCTGCTGACCACCTTTACCCAGAATAATCTTCTTTTGACCGTCACGCGCTACATAAATGATCTGTTCAATCTTAATGCTGCCGTCTTTCTTTTCTTCCCAGGTTTCTGTTTCAACCGTGGTGGAATAAGGCAGTTCTTGGCGCAGTTTTAGATAAAGCTGCTCACGGGTGATTTCTGCTGCGAGCAAGCGCTCTGGCATGTCAGAAACTTGATCTTCAGGAAATAGCCAAGGCCCTTGGGGGAGCTTTTGGGCAATAAAATCAACAAAATAATCAAGACCATCGCCTTTTAAGGCAGAGACCATAAAGGTATCGGTGAAGATTTCTTCCCCATTGAGCTTTTCTGTTAGGGTAAGTAACGTACCCTTATCCACCAGATCAATTTTATTAAGGATCAAGATCGCCTTGCGTTTTTGTTCCTTTAACGTATTGATGATGGTTTGGGTTTCGTTACAAATGCCGCGTTTGGCATCAACCAGCACAACGATATGGTCTGCATCCGCGGCCCCACCCCACGCTGCTGCCACCATGGCACGATCAAGGCGGCGTTTAGGCGCAAAGATACCCGGTGTATCCACAAAGATGATCTGAGTTTCCTCTTTCATCATAATACCGAGCACACGGGTACGTGTGGTTTGCACTTTTGGAGAAACGATGGAAACTTTGGTGCCGACCATATGGTTGATCGCGGTTGATTTCCCCGCATTTGGGGCGCCAACAAAAGCGACAAAACCGGCACGTTGTTTAGAGATGTCCATGTCTTCGTTCATTTTTTTTGATCCAAAAGTACTTTAAGAAGTTCACCCGCAGCGGCTTGCTCGGCTTTTCGTTTTGAGGAGCCTTGGGCGCGTTGGGGAGGATGGTTTAAGACGCGCACTTCAATTTCAAACAAAGGCGCATGTGCTGGCCCGGTTTGTGTCACGATCTTATAGTCCGGAAGTGGCAGGCCTTGGCCTTGGGCCCATTCTTGTAGGGCGGTCTTGTTATCTTGTGGTGGTGTGGGGTCTTCTAAAATCAGCTCAGCCCAGAACTTTGTGATAAAATCCTGTGCGACCGATAGACCACCATCTAAAAACAGCGCGGCAATCACCGCTTCACAAGCATTTGCCAAAATAGCGGGGTTTTCGCGCCCGCCAAGGGCGGCTTCAGCTTCAAGCATGTCAATATATTGACCAAGCTCGATATTCATAGAAACACGCGCCAAGGCTTCTTTGCGCACCAATGCGGTATGACGGCGTGCTAAATCACCTTCTGTGTCTTTAGGAAAACGTTTCAGTAGGATATCGGCAATGACAAGGCCCAAAACACGATCACCCAGAAACTCTAAGCGCTCATTATCATGGGCAGAGCCGTCTTTTTTGCGCCGATGGGTGCTGGAATGGACAAGGGCAAGTTTAAGACGGCTTTTGTCTTCAAACTTATAACCAATTGTCTGTTCAAGCTGATTTGGGCTGCGCATATGTTATTCGATACCTGTGAAAAGGCGGCTGAAACGAATAGAGGATAAATCCCAGATGGGTTCCAGCGTATCTTTAGAATAAAACAGGAATTCTGCACGCCCGACAAGGTTTTTCGCTGGAATGAAGCCCACTTCAGTCAGCCAGCGGCTGTCTTGAGAATGGTCACGGTTATCACCCATGGCAAAATAATGCTCTGGCGGGACCGTATAGACCGGTGTGCTGTCGCTCCAGTGCCAATTGTCGTTTTCTTCTGCAATTTCATGCACAACGCCATTTGGCAATGTTTCGATATATTTGGTCACCCGTTGCACGCTGCCGTGCTGGTTGCGTGTGACAAATTCACCGACTTCTTCACGTTTGACCGCTTCACCATTGATATGGAGAATGCCTTCAACAACCTGAATTTTATCGCCCGGCAGGCCGACAATGCGTTTGATGTAATCTTTTGATGTGTCTGTAGGCAGTTTAAAAACCGCCACATCGCCGCGCTCAGGCTGAGTTTCCAGCACGCGCCCATCAAAGAGATTAACGCCAAAAGGCAAGGAATAGGTGCTGTATCCATAAGAAAATTTGGATACGAAAAGATAGTCGCCAATCAACAAAGTCGGCTTCATTGAGCCGGACGGAATATTGAAGGGTTCATATGCGATAGTGCGGATGCCTAAAGCAAGGACAATAGCCCAAAAAACTGTTTTAATCGTATCCATGGATATGCTTTGATTTTACGTTAATTTACGGAGGTGATGAATCGTCTCTTATGGCCTGAATGTCAAGCACCAACTGCCTTTGGAACAGCAGAAATTATAACAATTGCATGTGCCATGGGATATTCGTCGGTTAAAGACACATCAATTTGGGCCTCCATCCCTTCAGGCAAGAGTTTTTCAAGCCTCTCTTTTGCCCCACCGCGAAAGGTCATAACAGGCTTGCCTGAAGGCAAATTATCATTGACCAGATCGCGCCAAAACACCCCATCGCGAAAGCCTGTGCCCAATGCTTTTGCTGCGGCTTCCTTGGCGGCATAGCGCATGGCATAGCCATTTGCCACATGGGCGCGACGTTCAACTTTTTCTTTTTCTTCAATGGAATAGACGCGATTGATAAAGCGATCCTTGAACCTTTCAAGGGTGTTTTCAATGCGGCGAATATCAATCAGGTCCGTGCCAACACCAATGATCATCTAGGCCCCCGTTCTGGCTTCATTCATCAGGCTGCGCATTTTATCCATGGCTTGGGCAAGGCCACAGAAGATGGCTTCCCCAATAAGGAAGTGCCCGATATTGAGCTCAACAATGGTGTCTATTTCGGCAATGGGCTTAACGGTGTTATATGTTAGCCCATGACCGGCGTGACATTCCAAGCCAAGCTCATCAGCGTAGGCAGCCGCCTTAACAATACGTTGAAGCTCTTTATCGCGTGCTTCACCAGTTTCTTCACAATATGCACCGGTGTGAAGTTCAATCACGGGTGCGCCAAGGGCTTTGGCTGCCTCTAATTGTGCGGGGTCTGCCTCAATAAAAAGCGAGACGCGAATGCCTGCTTCACTCAGCTTGCTTACAAAAGGTTTGAGATGGTCAAAGTTACCTTTGGCATCCAGACCGCCTTCTGTTGTGCGCTCTTCGCGTTTTTCAGGCACAATACAGGCTGCATGGGGGCGATGACGCAAGGCAATACCGAGCATTTCTTCAGTAGCAGCCATTTCAAAGTTAAGCGGTAAATCCACTTCATTGGTTAAGCGCGTGATATCGTCATCTGAAATATGGCGGCGATCTTCGCGCAAATGGGCTGTAATGCCATCAGCACCCGCTTGGGCCGCAAGTTGAGCAGCGCGCACAGGATCAGGAAAAGAGCCGCCACGGGCATTGCGGATGGTTGCCACATGGTCAATATTGACCCCGAGGCGCAATTTTCTATTCATCATGAGGATGTCCTGCAAAAGTAGATTTCTTTGCGATGGCATGGCGTTTTACACGGCGACTATGATAGCGCTTGACCATGATGCGAATGGGGAAAAAGAAAAGAGCCCAGCTTAAGGCAAAAGCAGGCAAACCACCAATAAACATGGGCCAAAAGACAGGCCATGCCACATCACCAACATAGGTCCAATCAAGACTTTTTACCGCTTCGATCAATTTATCAAAAAAGACGAAAAATTCGAGGTTTTCTTCCTCGGCTGCACCACTACCTGCGCCAAGCATAAGCCCGGTTTTATAGGTGGCAAGCCAGATAAAGGGAAAGGTCCACGGGTTACCCACTACGGTGCCAATGGCAGAGGCGAGAATATTACCCCGCGTTAGCCACGCAATTGCCGCACCTAAAATAATATGCAAACCCATAAAAGGTGTGAAGGAAATAGCCGCGCCCGCAGCAAAGCCAGCTGCGATGCTATAAGGGGTTCCGGGCAGGCGCGCAACGCGATGACCGACATATTTGGAAGAACGTTTCCATCCCATGGCAGGCCAGAAAAAGCCGATGGCTTTTTGATGGAATTTAGGCTGTTGGCGTCTTCTAAACATGGCTCCCCTTAACTGCGTGAACGTTCAACAGAATTGATTTCAGGGGTTGCACGTAGTGCTGCAATGATATTGGTGAGGTGGCGCACATCTTCAACTTCCACATCAATGATCATTTCATAGAATTCTTGCGTGCGATGGGTGATTTTCAAATTGTGGATATTGCCACTGTTTTTGGCAATGACCATGGAAAGCGACCCAAGCGCACCTTGTTCGTTAATGACGGTTAGTTTGATGCGCCCTACATGTTTGGTGTTTTGTTCCTGCTGGGTCATATCCCAAGATACATCAAGCCAGCGTTCCGGCTCATTTTGGAACTGCATGAGGCTATCACAGTCAATGGTATGGATGGTCACGCCGCGCCCCGTTGTGACAATACCAACAATGCGATCACCGGGAAGCGGATGGCAACATCCGGCAAAATGCATGGCCATTCCCGGAATAAGCCCGCGAATAGGGACAGATTCAGGATGGGGTGAATCTTTGTGTTTACTAACCGGAATTTTTGTGGAAGTTGTTGTTCTCTTTGATTTAATACCGGGGAAAACAGCCTCGACAATTTCACGGGCTGGCAGATGACCACTGCCCACTTCAGCAATTAAATCTTCAGCATCATTTGAATTGAATTTTTTAAGAACGCCTTGTAAGGCTTTTTCTGCAAATTCATATTCTTCCTGCCTAAAGGCGCGTTGCAACATGATTTTGCCAAGGGCAAGATATTCATCGCGTTGTTGCAGGCGAATATAGCGGCGAATACAAGCGCGCGCTTTCCCCGTGACCACAAAACGTTCCCATGTGGGTGAGGGTTGCGGCACTTTTGAAGTAATGACTTCGACTTGATCGCCATTTTGCAATTCGGTGCGCAAGGGAACGATACGGCGGTTGATCTTGGCCCCAACACAACGGTTGCCGATTTCTGTATGGACCGCATAGGCAAAATCAACAGGCGTTGCCCCGCTTGGCAGGTTGATTAAATCCCCTTTAGGTGAGAAACAGAAGACTTGGTCTTGGAACATATTAAGCTTGGTATGTTCCAGAAATTCTTCGGGGTCATCCGCACTATCGAGAATATCAAGAAGTTCGCGCAGCCAACGATATTGGCGCCCTTCTGTCATCTGGTTGTTAGATCCGCCCTTGGCCTTATAATGCCAGTGGGCCGCCACGCCATATTCTGCAATTTCATGCATTTCACGGGTGCGGATTTGAATTTCAATACGGTGATGGTCCGGCCCAAAAACCCCTGTGTGCAAAGATTGATAGCCATTGGGCTTAGGGGTTGAAAGATAATCCTTAAAACGCCCCGGCACCGTTGGGTATTTGCCGTGGATGATGCCAAGAATGCGGTAACAATCTTGGATATCATCAACAATAACACGAAAGGCCATAATGTCGCAGAGCTGCTCAAACCCCACATCTTGGCGCTGCATTTTGCGCCAGATGGAATATGGCGCTTTTTCACGACCGCTGATTTCCGCTTTAATACCGTTTTCTTTAACCGTGTCGCGCAGTTCTTTTAAGATGCGCCCAACAAGGTCCCCACCCTGTTCACGCAGGAATTCAAGGCGGGTGATGATGGAATCGCGCGCTTCAGGATTGAGCTGTTCAAAGGACATGTCCTGAAGCTCGTCCTTGATCTCATGCATGCCGATACGTTCAGACAATGGGGCATAGATTTCCATTGTTTCGGCAGCGATACGACGGCGCTTTTCCGGCTTTTTAATGAAATGAAGTGTGCGCATATTGTGCAAACGGTCAGCCAGCTTAACCAACAGCACACGAATGTCATCAGACATGGCGATAACCAGCTTGCGCAGGTTTTCCGCCTGTTTGGTATGGGAGGATTGGAGTTCAATCTGGGTGAGTTTGGTGACACCGCCTACAAGGCGTTGCACGCGCTCACCAAAAGCTTCTTCAATATCTTCTGATGTGACTTCGGTGTCTTCAATGGTGTCATGCAACAGGGCTGTAATGATGGTATCTGTATCCAGACGATAGTCTGTCAAAATACCAGCCACCTCAAGCGGATGCATGAAATACGGGTCACCGGACGCACGTTTTTGCGAGCCATGGGCCTTCATTGCAAAAACATAAGCGCGGTTGAGGGCTTCCTCATCCGCGCTTGAATCATAGGCTCGGACCCGTTCAACAAGTTCGTATTGACGGATCATGTTTTACCTACTCTTAATCTTCGTCGTCGATTTCAACTTCGTCTTGGAAAGCCAAAGCGCCAGCTGCATCCAAAGAAGCGCTGTCGTCTTGTACGTTCAAGGCATCAGCAAGTGCATCGGCGTTTTCTTCAGCGTCTGCTGCAACTTCTTCAGTTTCAGCTTCTTCTGCTTCATCGCGTGCAGGTGCCATGCGTTGTGAGCCACGAATGAGGGACTCTTTCAATTCAGGGATTGCAATTGTTTCATCAGCAATCTCACGAAGAGATACAACCGGGTTCTTATCGTTATCACGCTCAACAGTTAGTTCTGCACCAGCAGAAATATCACGGGTACGCTGAGCAGCGGACATAACCAGCTCAAAGCGGTTTGGGATCTTAACGATACAATCTTCAACGGTAACGCGAGCCATAAAGACGTCACTCCAAAATATAAAAAATGCGAAGGGCGCAAAATATAGCGCCACCGCCTATGAAATCAAGCCTAATCTTGCTCAATTGCTTCAATAATTTGATCTTTTGGCAATTGAGTGATTAATTCTTGTAAAGATACCTGTTTTTTAGGGTGTGTCCAGTCTTGTGATATATCTTGTATCGGCAGCAGGACAAAGGCACGCTCATGCATACGCGGATGTGGAATGCAAAATGGCTTATCTTCAATTTTCCCCGCATCTTCAATGACTTCATCATAATACGCAATGAGGTCAAGGTCCAGCACACGTGGTGCGTTTGCCTCAAGGCGCACACGGCCAAACTCATTTTCAACCTTTAAAAGCTGCTCAAGTACCTCACGGGGGCAAAGCGCTGTCTCAATCACAGCCACGCCATTGATGTACCAAGGCTGGTCAGACATGGGCACGGGGGCTGATTTAAACCAGCGTGAAGCCTTAACCACCGTTAGGCCTGTCTCGCTAAGCCGTTTGAGGCACGCGTCCAATGTTTCAATAGGGCTGCCGTATTTTGGCGAAGGTAAATTGGCGCCAAGTCCGATAAGAATCATCTTATAAATCCTTGCGAAAAAAGAGATTTCGCGTAAAATAATAAGCGTTTTTATAGAGTTGCCGCCATATTTTGGCAATGATTTATATTTTAGTTATTGGAAGTAAAGATGATGTTTTATCCACAAGAGCGTATGGGGCTGTTTATTGATGGCTCTAACCTTTACGCTGCCGCGCGTGCATTGAATTTTGATATTGATTATAAGCGCCTTTTAGAAGTTTTTGCCAATAAGGGCCATTTGATCCGGGCTTTTTATTACACAGCCCTTGTTGAAGATCAGGAATATTCTCCGATTCGCCCCCTTGTCGATTGGCTGGATTATAATGGTTATACCATGGTAACCAAGCCGACCAAGGAATTTACCGATGCCCAAGGACGTCGTAAAATCAAAGGTAATATGGATATTGAGCTTGCCATTGATGTGATGGAAATGGCGGAACATCTCGATCATGTTGTTATCTTCTCAGGCGATGGTGATTTTCGCCGCCTTGTTGATGCCGTGCAGCGCAAAGGCGTGCGGGTAACCGTTGTAAGTACTGTGCGTTCAAACCCACCCATGGTGGCAGATGAATTGCGCCGCCAAGCAGATAACTTCATCGAGCTGTGCGATCTGGAAGATACAGTAACGCGCCCGATGGGGGTACGTTCTTCTCAGCCGGATTATGATGATGAATATCTGGACAATGATGACAGCTCTTTTGAAGAAGAGTAACGCCCATGTCTTGCCCTACCCCTTCTGTTCCTGCGCTTGATTGTGATCTATGTCCGCGTTTGGTGGAATTTCGCCTTGAAAATAAAGCGAAATTCCCTGATTTTTTTAATGCCCCCGTGCCCTCCTTTGGCCCGATTGAGGCCGAAGTACTGGTGGTTGGCCTTGCACCCGGTTTAAAGGGGGCCAATTGTACGGGGCGTCCTTTTACCGGTGATTATGCCGGGGATTTACTATATCCCACCCTTAAAACATTTGGTTTTGCCACAGGCACTTATGGTGGCACGGCTGAGGATGGTTTTGAGCTGCAAAATTGTCGTATCACCAATGCGGTGCGCTGTGTGCCGCCTCAAAATAAAACAACGGGTGCGGAAGAAAAAGCCTGTCGCCCGTTTTTGATTGATGAGATGAAGGCCATGACAAACCTTAAGGCCATCGTGGCGCTTGGGGGTGTTGGGCATAACGCTGTCATTCAGACCTTGGGCTTGAAAAAGTCCCAATGGAAATTTGGTCATAATATGCGACATGAAATGGCGGATGATTTGCCAATTTTATTCGACAGTTATCACTGTTCACGCTACAACACCAACACGGGTCGTTTGACCGAAGAAATGTTTCATGATGTTTTTCGCTCAGTATGCGAAGAACTAAAATAAAGGGGATAAATCGTGGAAATCGTATGTCTTGATCTTGAAGGTGTGTTAATTCCTGAAATTTGGATCAATTTTGCAGAAAAAACAGGGATCGAAGCCTTAAAAAGAACGACACGCGATGAGCCCGATTATGACGTTTTAATGCGTTATCGCCTTGATATCCTTGATGAACATGGGCTTAAAATGAAGGATATTCAAGAAGTGATCGACAGCCTTGGCCCCCTTGAAGGTGCCAATGAGTTTTTGGCAAAACTGCGTGAAGATTTCCAGTTGGTGATCCTGTCTGATACATTTTATGAGTTTGCAGAACCCATGATGCGCCAGCTTGATTGGCCGACCCTGTTCTGTCACCGTTTGATCGTTGATGAAAATGACCGCGTGGCGGATTATAAACTACGTCTGATAGACCATAAGCGCAAAGCGGTTGAAGCGTTCAAAAAACTGAACTTCCACACCATTGCAGCTGGTGACAGCTATAATGACACCACCATGTTAGGCGCAGCGGAAACAGGTATTTTGTTTAGTGCCCCTGATAATGTGATTGCGGAATTCCCCCAGTTTAAAACAGCCTTCACTTATGATGAGCTGATGGATCACATTCGTGCTGCGAGCCCCCGCTTTGGCTGAGATTATTAGCCTCAGACAGAAACGCAAAGATAAGGCCCGCTCAGATAAGGAAAAGCAGGCCGAAGAAAATCGTGCAAAATTTGGCCGCACGAAAGAGCAGAAGAAAAAAGAAGCTCTTGAACAAGCAAAAGATAAAAACAATTTAGACGATCATAAGTTGGATAAGTAAAGTCAAAGCTTGTGTGGGTTTTCGTTGTGTGATTTAATGCACTCTAAAGTTTAGTTCATAATTATAATAATCTTTAGGTGTGTGATGCGTTTATTTGTAGGTTGTTTAATTCTCTTTGTAAGCATTGTCCTTGGCAATGATGTTCAAGCAAATGAAGAAGGTATTCCGCCTTCACCTACATTAATGCCTGCACCGTCATTTATTAAAGGGCCCCCACCTTCAGCTCCTGCCCCCGGCCCAGCAAGTGGACCGCTTTCCGCTTTAAGTGATGCTGATTGTGAAAAGCTTAAAAAGATTTATCCGGGCTTGAAGGAGTCTTTGCAGTTTAAGTTTAAGCTGAGATATCCTCAGTGCTTGTCTGAGCTCTAGACAAGCGATGAACAAATTTCCTTATATAGAGATTGAGCGCAAAACGGATATCCTCGCCTTAGCCGCTTTTTTAATGGCTTTTGGTGGTGTCTTGATGCAGGGATATCATCTTGTTCGTGGCGCCCAGCTAACGCTTTTTGCACCAGAGCAAGTGATGTTGATTTTTTATCAATATCATCCAGAGGACACTCAGAAATATATTCGTATCGGTGCAAGGGTTGCTTATGCCAATAGCGGGCACACAGGGCATAATGCAGTGGTGCAAAAAGAGACTGTATCTTTTACGCTTGGCGGACAAACTTATAATCAGGTATGGCAGTCGGTTCATAAATTTAAGGGTACAGAAGCCCGGGTGGAAGATGAGATTATTAGCGAAGCCAAGCCCGAACCGATACAAGCAGGCAATGCCATTAGTCGTGAAATATATTTTGCCCCCCATAAGTTACGTTGTGCAAAAAAACAGTCAAAACAGAAATGTGATGAAGGTGTTAACTATCTGACAAAAGAGAGCTTTATCAATTTACTCTCTGATGTTGAACAGCTTGAGTTTACTTTTTCCTCTAAAATTTTCGATCAACCAGACCCTATAAAAGTATCGTGTAGTATTGATGTTGATTTTGAATTGATCTCCAAGTTGGCGGCTTTTGGCTCTGCTGCCCCCAATTGTTGGCCCCTTGATGTTTGATGCTCACAGTCTTGTGAAGCGACGTGATCCCCGCCTTCCTTAAAAATATGAGACAAATAATGATCGGCCCATAGCAAACAGAGCCGCTTTATATGTTCTTATTTTGAAATGGAGTTTCCATCATGTCCGTCCTTAATAAAAAAACAGTGATCAACGGTGTTGCTTGTGCCGTAATGGTTGGTGCCATGAGTACTGCTGTCATTCCTGCAGCGCTTGCTGCCCCCCAAGGCTCGTTTGAAGTTGCAGGCCATCATAATCCTTGTGAAGCAAAGAACCCTTGCGCCGCCAAAAATCCCTGTGCGGCTAAAAACCCGTGTGCTGCGAAGAACCCGTGTGCAGCCAAAAACCCATGCGCTGCGAAGAACCCCTGCGCAGCAAAGAAAAAGATGTAATATCCTTACAGGAATATGAGAATCAAAAGGCCACCCACATAATGGAGGTGGCCTTTTGATTGTCTAGGATGATGTTTTTAAGCTGCTTTGTCTGCTTTGTGAACATCGTTTAGGAAGTTCTCTACATAGCTTTGCAAATCAGAAGAAACCGTCATCAACTGGGTTGCTGAGCTTGAGACTTCTTTGGCTTTTACGCCTGTGTCTTTGGCTGCATCACTGACATTACCGATATTATCAGCCACGCGCTGCGTACCGTCGGCAGCTTGTTGAACGCTGCGGGTGATTTCATCGGTTGAGGAGCTTTGTTCTTCAACAGCAGCAGCCACACTTGAAGACATTTCACTGATCTGGTTGATCATGTGTGAAATTTCGCGAATGGCGCTCACCGCCCCATTGATCTCCCCTTGGATGTTGATGATCTGCGCGGCAATCTCTTCCGTTGCATTACTGGTTTGTGAGGCGAGGTTTTTAACTTCTGAGGCAACAACGGCAAAACCTTTACCAGCATCACCTGCGCGTGCAGCTTCGATTGTTGCGTTCAAGGCCAGTAGGTTTGTTTGGTTGGAAATATCACTGATTAGGCCGACAACTTCACTGATGCGATCAGAAGCATTGGCAAGGTGACCAATCTTTTCATTTGCCACATCAGCCTTTTCAACAGAATTAGACAGCAGGCTTGTTGTTTGTTGCACATCACTTGAAATCTGCTGAATAGAGGCACTGAGCTGAATACTCGCAACAGAAACAGAGTCCACATTTTGCGCGGCTTCCTGTGTATCTTGGGAAGCGCTTTCTACTTTTACACTGGTTGATTCTGCATTGCCGTTTAAGGAGTCTGCCGCATTATGGAGTGTCCCAATAGATTGGGAGACAACACCCAGCATATCGCCAATTTTAGTTTCAAAGTTTTTGGTCAGTTCAGCAACAGCTTTTTGACGCTCGATTTGTTTTTCTTGTTCTGCATGTTCGCGCTTTTCAAGGCGAATGCGCTCAATAGCACTTTCTTTAAAGACCTGAATAGCCTTGGCCATATCGCCAATTTCATCTTCACGATTAATGGACGAAACATCAGCTTCTAAGTTGCCATCGGCAAGTTGGTTTGTAACAGCCACAAGTCTTTTAATCGGCTTCACACCTTTGCGTGCCAGATAAATTGTGATGATGATAAAGAGGATGAGAACAAGGAGGGAGGAAATGATAATCGAGGTGGCAATATTATTGAAAAAAGCAGCACTTTTTTCTTTTTCAATTCCAACATAAAGGATACCGACAACTTCACCACTTAGGTTGAAGATCGGATTATATTCGGTGTAATATTCTTTGCCAAAAATGGTCGCTTCCCCGCGATAGGTTTTACCCTGTTTTACGACGGGATAGACACGACCATTTTTACCAAGTGGTGTGTTAATGGCGCGGGTGCCATCTGGCTTTTTGATATTGGTGGTTTTGCGCCAAAAGTCTTTTGTTTTTTCATCCCATTGGAAAATTGTTGCTGTATCGCCCGTGGCTTGGGTGATGCGGTCAATCATGAAATGGTTTCTAAACTTTGGAAAACGGATTGTTTTCAAATCCGTCACATTGCCATTTTCATCAACTTTAAATTTCAGGCTGGGGAAAAGCATCTGATACCCCATGGCAGCTGTGCGCAGGGATTTGGATTGTAATTCTTGAATAGAGCCTTTGAGCTCTGAATTCAGTGTCAGGATGGATGCCGTACCTATACCAAGGGATGATAAGAGTAATAATAAAGTTGAGAAGACAACCATCTTCGTCGTAATGCGCATAACTACACCTCGTTAATAGATATAGTCGAATAGCTCGCCC
This sequence comes from Candidatus Terasakiella magnetica, assembly GCF_900093605.1. NCBI lineage: Bacteria > Pseudomonadati > Pseudomonadota > Alphaproteobacteria > Rhodospirillales > Terasakiellaceae > Terasakiella > Terasakiella magnetica. Next base: position 409,657 of record NZ_FLYE01000001.1, on the reverse strand, counting down.
CCCAGCCTTCGACAAAATAATGGCGCTTACTATACTTTAGAATTAGAAATTGCCTCATCAATTTAGGTGAGGTGTTAATTTTTTGTTAAATTTTTAGCTAAGGTATTGATTTTTAATTAAATAAAATTTTATTCAATTCGCCAATAGGTTGACTGTTTGGGCTTTAGGAGGAAGGAAATGGTTTTTCAAGATGCGAATCTTCTCGCATTAGAAGAATCGGTTTTAATATTTCTCACGCATTAAGCGCGCTTTATCACGTTTCCAATCGCGATCTTTAATACTATCGCGTTTGTCGTGGCTCTGTTTACCTTTACCCACACCAATGGCGACTTTGGCAATGCCGCGGTCATTAAAGTGGATATGTAAAGGCACGAGCGTGTAGCCTTTTTGAGTGGTCATCCCAAGCAATTTATCCAACTCTTTTCTATGCAGAAGGAGTTTGCGTGGACGCTTTGGTTCATGGTTAAAACGGTTACCGCCTTCATAAATCGGGATATTTGCATTGATCAGGTAAAGCTCGCCATCTTTTTCAGTGGCGTAGGCTTCTTGAATACTGGCGCGACCACTGCGCAGGGATTTGACTTCGGTACCGGTTAGGACCATCCCGCATTCAACGGTATCTTCAATAAAGTAATTATGGCGCGCTTTGCGGTTTTGTGCCGCAATGCGCGCCGAGAAGTCGTCGTTATTTTTCTTTTTCGCAGCCATCGACTTAAATCATGTCGAGGTCAGCCAATGCCTTGCGTACAGTGGCTTTGCTGGCATCAGAAATTTCAACCAGTGGCAAACGGGTTTCACGAGAACAACGGCCCATCAGCTCAGCTGCATATTTAACCGGACCGGGGCTGCTTTCACAGAACATGGCATTGTGAAGCGGCAACAGTTTGAACTGAATGTCCATTGCTGTTTTCACATCACCTTCGCGCCATGCACGTTGCATGTCTGAACAGAGTTTTGGTGCGATATTTGCGGTTACCGAAATACAGCCTGACCCACCCGCAGATAGGAACTGAACGGCAGTCGCATCTTCACCTGAAAGTTGGCAGAAGTCTTCACCACAGGCCAGATATGTGTTGAGCGGACGCGTCAGATCACCCGTTGCATCTTTAACACCAACGATATTTGGCAATTTTGCCAGCTCAGCCATTGTCTCAGTGGACATATCAATGATGGAGCGACCCGGAATATTATAGATAATAATCGGCAGGTCAGCAGCCTCATGAATGGCTTTATAATGGGCGATCAGGCCTTCTTGTGTTGGTTTGTTGTAATAAGGTGTCACAACAAGACCAGCAGAGGCACCGGCTTCTTTTGCATGTTTCTGCAGGCTGACGGCTTCGGCTGTATTGTTAGAACCGGTACCAGCAATTACTGGTACACGCCCCTTGGCAACTTCCAGACACAGTTTGACCACACGGTGGTGTTCTTCGTGGCTGAGAGTCGGTGATTCACCTGTAGTGCCGACTGGGACGAGTGCGTCAGACCCTTGCTCGATCTGCCATTCAACGTGATCTTGGAACGCTTGTTCATCGATCTGTCCGTTTTTGAATGGCGTGATCAGGGCAGGAATAGAACCCTGAAACATGATTATCTCCTTGGTATGTGTAAGAAAAATAAAGCTTACACAAAACAAAACTATTTTTTGGATTGGGGAACATAGCCCTTCTCTTGGCAATGGGCAAGTTTTCAAAGTGAAAAAAGTTGAATCCTTCCTTGCCGTGGGCATGTGTGGCGCATAGAGTAACCATTCAAGCGATGGTCGTTTAAAGGAATTGTCGCAAAAAATAACAAGGGATGGATGACAATTGGGTTTGTCTCGATATAAGAAACACACAGTTGGCCTGTTAAGCGGGCTGTTTATTCTGTGTAGTTCTGTTGCCGTGCCACATGCGCAGGCGGCTTTGTCCAATGCGGATTATAAAATTGCTAAATCCGCTTTCCAAGATGCCAAAAAGAAAAAATGGTCACGCGCATCTAAAAAAGCGGTAAAAGCTAAAAACGCGACCCCGGCAAAGCTGGTTCGCTGGATGCAGATTATTGACCCGAAAAAGGATGTGCCTTTTCAGGAAATTGCTGCCTTTATCTCGCATAATTCAGACTGGCCGCGCCAATCTATCTTACAGCGCCGTGCTGAAGAGGCCATGAGCCAAAGCCTGCCACCAGAAGCGGTTTTGAAATGGTTTAACGGGCGCCAGCCCAGAAGTGCCAATGGACATATTTCATTAGCAGGTGCGCTTAAACAATTGGGCCGCACCCATGAAATGCGCGAACAGGTGCGCAAATCTTGGAAAAATGTCAATTTTGGCCGTGATCAGCAAAAACAGTTTTACCGCAAGTATAAGAAATACCTGACCTATCAGGATCATATTGATCGTTTGGATCGTTTGTTGTGGGAAGGTCGCTATTATCCGGCGCGGCGTATGTTGCCGTATGTGAAAAAAGACTGGCAACGCCTTGCTGAGGCTCGTTTGACCCTAAGACGTATGCGCGGCGGTGTGGACGGTGCCATTTCTCGGGTGCCCAAGAAATTTATCAACCATCCGGGGCTTTTATTTGAACGCATGCGTTGGCGCCGCATTAAAGGGCGTTATGAAGGCGCAACGGAGCTATTTTTTAAAGCACCTAAAAATTTGCCCTATGCACATGTGTGGTGGAAACAGCGTGTGATTATGGCGCGTCAGGCCATTCGTGAAGGCCATTATAGTGAAGCCTATCGCATGGTAACGAACCACGGGCTGGATTATGGTGCCAATTATGCCGATGCAGAATGGATTGCCGGCTGGATACAGTTACGCTTTTTAAAAGACCCCAATCTCGCGCTTGAGCATTTTGAAAAGCTCAATAAGGCCGTGAAATTTCCCATCAGTAAGGCGCGTGCAGCTTATTGGAAAGCACGTAGCTTTGATGATTTGAATAAAGCTCAAGAAGCCAAGACCTGGTATGAAAAAGCAGCGCAATATCCAACAGCCTATTATGGCCAGCTTGCCAGTGAGCGTTTGGGTAAAAAATCAAAAGTCAGTGTTAATTTAAAAGCCCAACCCAATAGACAAGAGCGCATTACATTTGAGCAAAGCGAGCTTGTTGATGTGGTGACATTCTTACAACGCCTTGGGGAGCGCGATGAGATGCGCTCTTTCATCTATCAGCTAAATACCATGAGTACTACGGCAGGGTGGCGCACCTTGGTCGCAGAGCTTGCCATTAAAGCCGGGCGTCCTGATTTGGCTGTTTATGTGGGCAAAAAAGCCTTGCGCGAGGGCCATGGTGTGATTGAAGCCGCCTACCCTGTGTTGGATGAAAAACTCATGCGTAAAACCCCTGAAGCCGCCCTTGTTCACGGTATTGTTCGCCAAGAAAGTGCTTTTTATGAAAAGGCGAAAAGCCGGGCTGGTGCACGTGGGCTCATGCAATTGATGCCACGTACAGCCTATCGTTTAGCCAAACAGAAGAACTACCGATATTCACGCAAGAAATTAACCTCCAGCCCGAAAATGAACGTCTGGTTAGGCAGTGAGTATCTTGATGTTTTGTTGAAAAAATTTAAAGGCTCGTACGTGTTGTCACTGGCTTCATATAATGCCGGGCCACATCGTGCGCGCCAATGGATAAGGGAATTTGGTGACCCGCGTACAGATGATCGTGATTATGTAATTGATTGGGTAGAACAAATTCCATTCAGCGAGACGCGTAATTACGTGCAGCGTGTGTTGGAGAATGTTCAAATCTATCGTTATCGCTTGAAAACAACCCAAATAGCATCATCCCTTGAAGCTGATTTAAAGAGAAAAAGATAAGATGGTTCAAAAGCTTGAAAATATTGAGGCTTGTGTCTTTGATGCCTATGGCACTTTGTTTGATGTCGCAGCCTCTTCGCGCCACTGTGCAGCAGATATTGGTGATAATTGGCTAAATTTCTCAGCCCTTTGGCGCAAAAAACAACTGGAATATACCTGGTTGCGCTCCATGATGGGGCGCTATCATGATTTTTGGCATGTCACAGGTGAAGCCCTCGATTTCACCATGGATACTTTCAATATGAAGGACCCTGCCCTTCGTGCAAGGTTGATGGAGCTTTATCTGAAACTTGATGCCTATCCCGAAGTAAAGAGAATGTTGGAAAACCTGAAGGATCGCGGGATTAAAACGGCTATTCTCTCAAACGGGTCGCGCACCATGCTGACCTCTGCTGTGCGTCAGGCTGGCATCTATGATAGCCTTGATGCTGTATTGAGTGTGGATGATGTGGGGATTTTCAAAATCGATCCACGGGTGTATCAAATGGCGGTTGATCAGATGGGGGTTAAGGCTGAAAATATCGCTTTTCAATCAGCAAATTCTTGGGATGCCGCAGGTGCAACCGTTTTTGGTTTCCAAGTGGTCTGGGTTAACCGTTTTGGTCAAAAGCCTGAAAAGCTTGGTCAAGATGCAATTCCACAATGTGAGATTAAGTCATTACATAAATTGCCTGAGTTAATTGATAATGGATTGTAAGCCGATGGCGTATCAGGAACGATTAATTTCAGCTGGGGACGGGCTTAAGCTTTATGTCCGCGATTATCGCCCTACCCGCGCAATGGGACGCACAATTTTGTGCCTGTCTGGACTAACGCGCAATTCCCAAGATTTTGATCATATTGGCGCAGCCATGTTTGAGCAGGGCCACCGTGTAGTCACAATGGATTATCGTGGGCGTGGTCAATCCGAGTTTGATGAAAACTGGGAAAACTATAACCCTGCAACCTATATTGGCGACGTGTTTAATGTATGTAGCGCTCTTGGGGTTCATGATGCTGTTTTTCTTGGCACATCTCTTGGTGGTTTACTTTCAATGGCAATGTGCGCCATGGCACCGGGGCTTGTTCATAGTGTGATCCTCAATGATGTCGGACCTGACCTTAACGAAGAAGGGTTAGCGAAGATTATCGCTTATACAAGTGATAATGCCAGTGTTAGTGATCTTGAGGGGGCGGTTGAAAAACTGAAGAGTTATTATCAGGAAGAAAAGAGCTTTGCAGATAAGGATTGGTTTAATATCGCCAAGAAAACTTACAAGCTAAAAGAGGGGCGTTATGTGCCCAATTGGGACGTAAAAATCGCTGAAAACCTGAAGAATGATCAATCAAAAGATGAGCGCAAAGACCTTTGGCCCTATTTTTATGCTTTGGGTAAGCGCCGTGTGCTTGTTATTCGCGGTGAAGAGTCCAATGTTTTTACAAAAGTGACTTTTGATAAGATGCTTGATGGGCTTGAACATATTTCAGGGATTGAAATCAACGGTGTTGGTCATGCACCAACCTTGGAAGAAGAAATGGCCCAAGCGGAAATCTTGCGTTTCATCCAATAAAAAAAGCCCGGCAGATTGACCGGGCTTTCTAAAATTTTCTTCTATGAAATCAAGCGGTTGCTTTTTTCTCATTCGAAGCTGATTTGTTTGTATTCTGTGTATTTCTTGAAGCCTGTGACTTCGTTGTTGAAGTCGGCTTTTCTTGCAATGGCTTTTTGTCGCTCTCAAGACTGAATTCACCTTCAGCCAGACGTTTACAATGGCCTTCAAGGAATGCACCTGTTTCAATAGACAGGTTGTCATGCAGGATATCACCAACAACATGAGAGCTTTTTGCCAAGCTTACATTTTGTGCTTTAATCTGACCGTCTACTTTGCCATGCACACGAATTGATTCAGCAATAATCTCACCCTTGATGTGAGCCGTTTCGCCAACGAGAATATCTTTACTCTGGATATCACCAGTGACACGCCCATCAATCTGGATTTCACCTTCACTGCTTAAGTTACCTGTAACAGAAAGGTCTTCGCTGATGATAGAAGGTGCTACGCGTTTTTTCGGCGTTGAAACGCTGGAGCTTTTTGGTGAGTTATTTTTATTAGCCTTGGAAAACATTGCGTCCTGCCTTGATAAATTTGAACGGATCGACATTTTTACCATTTACACGTACTTCATAGTGCAAATGCGCGCCAGTGCTACGGCCTGTGTTACCCACAAGTCCAATTTTAGTTCTGAAATTGATTGTATCACCTTTTTTCACAAGTGTCTTATGAAGGTGACCATAACGTGTTTCAATACCATTACCATGGTCAATGATGATAAAGCGACCGTAGTTGCCTTTCCAGCCAACAAATTTCACATTGCCAGGTGCTGATACGTAAACGGGCGTTTTCTTCGAGGCAGCCATATCAAGACCATAGTGAACAGCCCAACGTTTGTTCACCGGGTCGCGGCGCTTACCATAACGGCTACTGATGTAATAATAATCCAGTGGCTGTGCCAACGGGAGAGACTGTTTGATTTTTTGCAAGCCCTGCCAACGTGCAAGATGGCGATCAACTGCGTTGAGTTGTATCTGTTCAGCTTCTTGAGTTTCTTCACCGTTTTTATTAAGGGCTGCGATAAACGGGCCGCCAGAGGCCGTCGTATCTTCGCCAACAGCGCTCAGCATTTTGTCAGGGTCAAGGCCAGCAAGGCTCAAGATATCTTCAATATCTGAAATCTCTTCACTCGCTTGGTTTGTGACGCGCGCAATCAAGTCTTCTTGAGAATGATTAAGGCGGGCAACCTGAATTTCTGTTTCGCGTAGCTGTTCTTCAATACGTTCTTTTTGAAGCCGTGCTGTGTTGCGTTCCGCTATGGCTGTCTGCAAATCCATTTCCTTTAAAGACAGGTCGCCTTTAAGGGAATAGTTGCGGTTTGCCAATTCACGCATTGAATCTTCAATAGAATTAAGCTGCGTGTTAAGATGCATGCGCGCGATTTGTGCTTCTTTGCGTGCGGCATCAGCACTGACGAGCTTATCTTTATTCTTAAGTACATCCTGACCAAGGCTTGCCACCATCATGGAATGGTTGGCTTCCAACTCGTCACTGATGTTTGTAAATTTTGCTTGGTATTCAGTCACTTCGGTCAAAAGACTACGATACGCAACTTGCACACTGAGGACTTCTTTGTCTTTTGCAAGCAATTCTGAATCATGCATGAAATGCGTGATGCTTGTAAAACTTGTCCAGCTGAGCAATGCAAAGGCACTGGCGGCTACGGACATCTGCAATCGTTTGGAAGCGCGGATATATTTGATATCGGCGTCAGTACGCAAAACGAGTTGACGTTCTGGAAAATATTTATCGGTAATCTCGATGGTTTTGTCTTTTAACTCATCAAACCGTTTTTTAAAGTCGCTCATGTGTCCCTAGAAACTGTTTTACAGACCCTGAATATTTACATTTATTTTTCAAGCGTTTAAGTAGCTTGTTATAAGAGGTCGAAAACTACTATGCAGCCATTCTTCCCTAAAACCCAAGCATTTATACAGTGCTTTGCCCTTTAACGCTATGCCAATAATAAAAAAAATGTAATTTCTTTGCCTATTGGTTTTACTTCATCTTATGATACATCACGATGTGTTAATAATAAGTTTCCAACCATATGGGACGGTTCATTGTGGGTAACGACCAAAAATTAAACAGAGAATTCCTCGTTTCACCTGCAGGTATGCTTGCAACATGGTTTGGCTCCGGCCTTTTACCAAAGGCACCGGGCACATGGGGTTCGCTTGCTGCCCTGCCCTTTGCATGGGGCATTCAGTATTATACGGGCTGGATTGGTTTAACCATTGCGACTGTCGTGGTCTTTCTTATTGGCTGGTGGGCAGCCCATGTTTTTGAAGAAAAAGCGGGCGTCAAAGACCCCGGTGCTGTTGTAATTGATGAAGTTGCCGGGCAATGGATGGTGCTTATTCCTGCTGCACTGGATTGGAAACTCTATATTGTTGGTTTTGTGCTGTTTCGCATTGTTGATATTTTCAAACCTTGGCCTGCCTGTTGGTTTGATAAAAATGTTCACGGTGGATTGGGGATTATGCTGGACGATGTGGTTGCAGCCATTTACGGTCTAATTGCGATTTATTTTATTCAAATCCAGTTGGCGGGGATGTAAAGGCATGTCACTGAATAGTTTAGCAAAAGAAACACTCGTTGCTTGTCGTCGCACTGGCTTGATGGTTTCAACAGCTGAATCTTGCACTGGCGGTATGATTAGTGCAGCCCTTACATCTGTTGCAGGTTCTTCTGATGTGGTGGAATGTGGTTTTGTGACCTATTCAAATACTGCCAAGCAAGCCATGTTGAATATACCTGCCAAAAAGCTGGAAAAACATGGCGCGGTGAGTAAGTCCGTTGCAAAGGCAATGGCTGAAGGCGGGCGCGAGGCGTCCAGAACCGATATTTGCGTTGCGGTCACAGGTATAGCTGGCCCCACAGGCGGCAGTGATGAAAAGCCGGTTGGGCTTGTGTATATCGCATGTGCTAAAAAAGACGGCGAGACCATCGTTGAAAAGCACAAGTTTGAGGGGGAGCGTGAGCAAATACGCCACCAAACGGCAGAACGTGCTTTAAAGCTTATTCAAATTCAGGCCTTGGTGCCGTAAAGCTCAAGCGCGCGCTTTTCAAAAGCGCCGATCATCAGCTGGACCGCTTCGTTAAATACAGCGCCCATAAGTTTTTGCAGTAAAGCTGAGCGAAATTCAAAATCCACGAAAAAATCAATGGTGCAGCCGCCATCGGCCTCATCTTCAAATTTCCAATGGCTATGGAGATATTTGAAGGGGCCGTTTTTATAGACGATTTTAACCTCTTTATCCTGATCAAGGGTGACTTCAGAGGTATATTTCTCACGGATCATTTTAAAGCCGATAACCATATCGGCAACCATATGGTTACCTTCAAGCGAGCGCACACGCGTTGCCACGCACCATGGTAGAAACTCAGGATACTTTGCCATATCGGCGACGAGTGCATACATCTGCGCCGCCGAAAATGGGCTTTTCTTTATTTCTGCATGGGTTGGCATTTATGCGCTCAGGCCTACTTACTTTTGCTTAGCTAACTGTTCCTCACGCGCGGCGCGCAGCTTGGCAAAATCATGATCGGCATGGTAGCTCGAGCGAGTCAAAGGCGTACAAGAGGCCAGCAAGAACCCCTTGCGTTTGGCGATTTTTGTATACTCTTCAAACTCTTCCGGCGTCACAAAGCGATCAATAGCTGCGTGCTTCGGTGTAGGTGCTAAGTACTGCCCTATGGTGAGAAAGTCAACATCTGCGCAACGCATATCATCCATTACCTGAATGACTTCTTCTTTTGTTTCGCCAAGGCCAACCATAATACCGGACTTGGTAAAGATATGCGGATCAATCTCTTTAACCTGTTGAAGAACGCGCAAAGAATGAAAATAGCGCGAGCCTAATTGCACAGATGGAAACAGGCGCGGCACGGTTTCAAGGTTATGGTTAAATACGTCTGGTTTGGCCGCAACCACATGTTCAAGCGCGCCTTCTTTACCACGAAAATCCGGTGTCAGGATTTCAATGGTGGTTTCAGGGGATTTTTCACGAATGCGCTCAATACATTGAACAAACTGATCGGCCCCGCCATCATCAAGGTCATCGCGATCAACTGATGTGATAACTACATGTTTGGCCCCCATGGTGGCAACGGATACGGAAACATTTTCAGGTTCCATCGGGTCGGTTGCCTTGGGCTTACCTGTGATGACGTTGCAGAATGTGCAGGCGCGCGTGCAAATTTCACCAAGGATCATAAAGGTGGCATGTTTGCGCTCCCAACATTCCCCAATATTGGGGCAGGAAGCTTCTTCACAGACCGTATGCAGATTTTTATCACGCATAAGTTCGCGTGTTTCCTTATAGCCCTTGGATACAGGGGCTTTAACGCGGATCCAGGCTGGTTTGCGCTGAATCGGGTTATCCGGGTTTTTCTGCTTTTCGGGATGACGTAGCTTGTTGGCTTCGCTCATGATCTTTTGATCCTTTTCTATGCTTTAGGTGTTCCTACCCACAGCATTTGGTGTTTGGCTTAACCGCTTCGATTGAGGCAGAGGCCACATATTGTTCAATACCGCGCCCCGGTGCCCAGTCTTTAATATAGTCGCGGCTTTCTTCTTTGATATCAATCTTAATATCGCAAAAACCTGCGGCTTTTAGCCATTCTTGCAGGTCTTTTACAGCAGCTGCACCAGAAACACAACCACACAGCAGTTCTGTGTCATTTTGGATATCTTCCGGCATATCGTGGGTTTCAACGACATCGGAAATGGCAACACGCCCGCCCGGTTTCAAGACACGAAAGGCTTCTTCAATCACGCGATGTTTGCGCGGGCTTAGATTAACCACACAGTTAGAGATAATCACATCTGCGGTGTTATCGCCAATGGGCAGGTTTTCAATTTCACCAAGGCGAAATTCGACATTACTTGCCTTTAACTTATCGGCATTGTCTTTTGCTTTGCGCAACATATCGTGGGTCATATCCACGCCAATGACAAAACCATCTTCACCGACTTGTTTTGCTGCAAGGAAACAGTCAAAGCCACCGCCAGAACCAAGGTCAACCACCACCTCGCCTGCTTTCATAGCAGCAATTGCAGATGGGTTACCACAGCCCAAGCCCATATTTGCCCCGTCTGGCACGGCAGCAAGTTCTTCATCGCTATAGCCGAAGTTTTTGGCAAAAGCCTCAGCTGAGGGTGTGTCTGGACCACTTGTTGCAGGTAGGCAACAACCCGCATTGCCACCATCATTGGCGATTTTTGCATAACTTTCTGAGACGTCCTTGCGAACATCATCATCTGTTTTAGGGCCACAACAACCAGACATAAAGAACCTCAATAATAAAAAAAGAACGAGGAGGAAACTATAGCCCCCTCCCCGTCTTAATCAATTCACTTTTTTGTCAACCTTTTCCCAATCGTCATGCTGGACTTGATCCAGCATCTAGCAACGGTCTGGGGCTGACGAGATACTGGCCTTCGCCAGTATGACAGCTTAGGACAGCCTAGAAGTGAATGGCTTTGCCATAGGCATCCAGCACACTTTCATGCATCATCTCAGACAATGTTGGGTGTGGGAAGACAGTATGCATGAGGTCTTCTTCAGTTGTCTCCAGTGTTTTTGCAACACCAAAGCCCTGAATAAGCTCAGTTACTTCTGCACCGACCATATGAGCACCCAGCAGTTCGCCAGTTTTCTCATCAAACACGGTTTTGACCATGCCTTCTGGCTCACCCAACGCAATCGCTTTACCGTTACCCATGAATGGGAAACGACCGACTTTGACTTTATAACCTGCTTCTTTAGCAGCTTTTTCTGTCAAGCCAACGCTTGCGACTTGTGGCTGACAATAAGTACAGCCCGGAATAAGCGATTTATCAAGGGGATGAACGCCTTTCTGGCCTGCAATTTTCTCAACACAGATAATCGCTTCATGAGACGCTTTATGGGCCAAACAGGGGGCACCTGCCACATCACCAATGGCATAAACGCCCTCAGCGGATGTTTTGCAGTAACCATCAATGGCAACAAAGCCACGTTCGTCCAGTTTTACACCCGCAGCATCTAGGCCGATGTTTTCAACGTTTGGCACAACACCAACAGCAGTGATGACTTTATCCACTTTGATGGTTTCAGTCTTGCCGCCTTTTTCAAGGGTTGCTGTAACGCCATCAGCCGCTTTATCAAGTTTCTTCACCAGTGTCCCGGTTTTGAACTTAAGGCCGCGTTTTTCCATGGATTTTTTCGCCATGCCGGAAATTTCTTCATCTTCGACAGGCATGATGGTGTCAAGGGCTTCAACAACCGTCACATCTGCACCAAAGGTATGATAGAAATTGGCAAATTCAATGCCGATGGCACCAGAACCAATAACCAACATGGATTTTGGCACTTCCGTTGGCACCAAGGCTTCCATATAAGTCCAAACCTGCTTGCCATCTGGCTCAAGGCCGGGGAAGGATTTGGCACGTGCGCCTGTGGCCATGATGATGTTTTTGGACGTTAGCGTTGTGAAAACCTTACCGTCTTTTTCAACAGAAAGCTTACCGCCACCCAAAAGTTTGCCATAGCCATCAATGACGGTGACTTTGTTTTTCTTAAGCAAGTGACCGACACCGCCGGACAGCTGCTTTGATACGCCACGTGAACGCTCAACAATTTTGGCGATATCGAAAGAGACCTCTTTCGCACCAAGACCAAATTGTGAAGCATGTTTCATATGTTCGTAGATTTCGGCTGAGCGAAGCAGTGCTTTTGTTGGGATACAACCCCAGTTCAAGCAAATGCCGCCCAGATGATTGGCTTCAACGAGGGCTGTTTTCAGCCCCAGTTGTGCCGCACGGATCGCGCCAACGTAACCACCAGGGCCTGCGCCGACAACAATGACGTCAAAATTTGTATCAGACATCTTAAATTTCCTATCTCTTAAAGCATCAACGCGATTGGGTCTTCAATAAGGCCTTTGAGTTCCTTAATGAAGGTTGCACCCGTGGAGCCATCAATACAACGGTGATCAACAGCAAGCGTAAGTGTCACAACCGTTGCAACGGCAAGGGCACCGTCTTTCACGACCGGGCGTTGCTCACCTGCACCAATAGACAGAATACCGCCTTGTGGTGGGTTGATGATGGAGTTGAAGCTCTTAATCCCGAACATGCCGAGGTTAGAGATAGTGAATGTACCGCCTTGATATTCTTCAGGCGACAGTTTGCCTTCACGCGCACGTCCAGCTAAATCTTTGGCTTCGTTTGCCAAGGTTGCAAGGCCTTTAGAAGCTGCATCTTTGATGATTGGTGTAATCAAGCCACCCTCAACAGCAACCGCGATAGCCATATCAACCTGTTTAAACTTCAAGATCGCACCATCGGTATAGGCAACGTTACAATCAGGAACACGTGACAGCGCCAGCGAAGTTGCTTTGACCAAGAAATCATTTACAGAAATCTTATAGTCAGCGCCATCGCGGGAGTTGAGCTCTTTGCGAAGGGCCATGAGCTTATCAATTTCCACGTCAACCTGAAGGTTAAAGTGTGGAATGTCGCGTGCTGATTCAGTCAAACGTTTGGCAATTGTCTTGCGCATGTTTGTGTTAGGCACAGCTTCAAATTCAGGCAGAAGCTTGAAGATTGGATCATCAACAGAAAGCGCATTGCTTTCAGCGCCAGCTGCTTTTGGTGCAGGGGCTGCTTCAGCTTTTGCGGGTGCTTTACCTGTGCCAGCAGCGATTGCTGCATCAATGTCGCGCTTAACGACACGACCACGTGGGCCAGTACCGGAAACGGCTGTCAGATCCAGACCTTCTTGAGCTGCAATGCGACGTGCAAGCGGGCTTGAGAAGATACGATCACCATTATCAGCTGTTGGTGCAGCCGGGGCTGGTGTGTTTGAAGCAGCTGCGGGTGCAGCTGAGGCTTCAGCAGGCGCTGCTGCAGCTGGTGCAGGTGCGCTTGAGGCAGCACTATCGATGCTTGAGGCATCTTCACCGTCTTCAAGTAACCAAGCGATAAGCTCGTTTACTTTGACAGCTTCGGTGCCATCGGGAATGACAATCTTGCCGATTGTCCCTTCATCAACAGCTTCGACTTCCATTGTGGCTTTGTCTGTTTCGATTTCACACAGAATATCGCCGCTTTCAACAGTGTCGCCTTCTGCAACGCACCATTTCGCCAGATTACCTTCTTCCATTGTTGGAGAAAGCGCAGGCATTAAAATTTGAATAGGCATAATGCTGATTTCCTCTATTTATAACACACAGCTTTTGCTGCTGTTGTGATGTCATCAATGGTTGGCATGGCGAGTTTTTCCAGATTTGCAGCATATGGCATAGGAACGTCTGCACCTGTGATGCGCGTAACGGGTGCATCAAGGTAATCAAACGCATGTTCCATAACTTGCGATGAAATTTCAGAACCGATATTGGCAAAAGCCCACCCCTCTTCAATTGTAACCAAGCGGTTTGTCTTCTTAACCGATTCAACAATTGTATGGGTATCCAGCGGACGAATAGAGCGCAGGTTAATGACCTCAGCAGAGATACCTTCTTCAGCAAGCTTTTCAGCAGCTTCTAAAGCCCAGCCCACTGTGATGGAATAAGCCACCAAAGTTACATCAGTGCCGCTGCGTTCAATTTTGGCTTTACCAAATGGAATGACAAAATCTTCATCCGTTGGGCAATCAAACGTACGCCCATAAAGAAGTTCGTTTTCCAAAACGATAACAGGGTTTGGATCGCGAATGGCTGCTTTCAACAGGCCTTTGGCATCTTCAGCAGAATAAGGTGCGACAACTTTCAAGCCTGGGCAATGTGCATACCAAGAGGCATAACATTGTGAGTGCTGGGCAGCAACACGTGAGGCTGCACCATTACATCCACGAAAGACGATCGGACAAGAAATCTCGCCACCAGACATATAAAGTGTCTTGGCTGCAGAGTTGATAATGTGATCAATGGCTTGCATGGAGAAGTTGAATGTCATGAATTCAACAACAGGCTTTAAATCAGACCAGGCTGCACCAACAGCAACACCTGTGAAACCGATTTCGGTGATCGGTGTATCAACAACGCGTTTGGCACCAAATTCATCCAATAAACCTTGGGAAATTTTATAGGCACCTTGGTATTCAGCAACTTCTTCACCCATGATGAAGACTTTTTCATCTTTGCGCATTTCTTCAAACAAAGTGCTGTTTAAAGCTTGGCGTACTGTAATGGCTTCTGTTGGGCCATCATAGGCATCTTCAACAACAGCGACAGGAGCTGCTGATGCTGTTGGGGCTGATGTTGCTTCTGCTGCGGCAGGGGCAGCGTCTGTTGTGGGTGCAGGGGCTGCACCGCCCGCTGCGTAATTTTCAACAGCAGAGGCGTCTTCACCTTCATCAAGCAACAAGGCAATCAGTTCGTTTACTTTTACGTTTTGAGTGCCTTCTGTAACAAGAATTTTCCCCATAACACCTTCGTCAACGGCTTCAACTTCCATTGTGGCTTTATCAGTTTCGATCTCGGCAATCACATCACCGCTTTCAACGGTATCACCTTCTGCCTTGCACCATTTTGCAAGATTGCCTTCTTCCATTGTTGGAGAAAGCGCAGGCATAAGAATTTCAATAGGCATATTATTTCCTCTTATCTAGCTTTACGCTTCGACCAACACGTCGGTCCACAGCTCACTTTCGGCTGGTTCCGGGCTGGTTTGGGCAAATTCTGCGGATTTTGTCACAACGGCTTTAATCGATTTGTCGATCTCTTTAAGACCGGCTTCATCCATATGACCGCCATCAATAAGAAGCGCGCGTACGAAATCAATCGGATCACTTTCTGAGCGAACTTTTTGAACTTCTTCTTTAGCGCGATATTTCGCAGGATCAGACATAGAGTGACCGCGATAACGATAGGTCTTCATTTCAAGAATGACAGGTCCTTCGCCACGGCGACATTTTTCAGCAGCTTCTTTTGCAGCTTCGCGAACTTCAAGAACACTCATACCGTTAACCTGAATGCCGGGGATACCGTGTGCCGCACCGCGCTCAGAAAGGTTTGTGTTGCTTGAGGCACGTTCAATTGATGTACCCATGCCGTATTGGTTGTTTTCAATTACATAAACAACAGGCAATTTCCAAAGGGCTGCCATGTTAAAGGCTTCATAGACTTGGCCTTGGTTAACAGCGCCATCACCCATATAGGCAAAGTTCACGCCGCCGTCTTCATTGTATTTGTGACCAAAAGCAAGACCTGTTCCCAACGGGATTTGGGCGCCAACGATACCGTGGCCGCCATAAAAACCGCTCTCTTTTGAGAACATATGCATGGACCCACCTTTACCTTTTGACAAACCGCCCTCACGGCCTGTCAATTCAGCCATAACACCGTCTGGGTCCATACCACAGGCGAGCATATGACCGTGATCACGATAAGATGTGATTAAGGTGTCTTGCGGGTTTGCAATGGACTGAATGCCGACAACGACGGCTTCTTGTCCGATGTAAAGGTGACAGAACCCACCGATAAGACCCATGCCGTATAATTGACCTGCTTTTTCTTCAAAGCGGCGGATCAACAACATTTCCTTATAATACTGGATAAGTTCTTCTGGTGTCGCCTCGGGTGCTTTTTTCTTTCCCCGAGTTGTGCGTTTAGTTTGTGTTGCCATAAGGGCTCCCCTTGGCTGACCGTGAAAGGCATTTGTGCGAAGCAAATTTGATGTTCCTTTGAAACGCATATGGAGCTTTATGGCAAGTTTTTCGCACAGGCGAAGGTATTGTTTTGCAATGCAAAATGAATGATTAACTCGATTATGATTAACTTACTTGTCAGGGTTTGTGCGTACGCCCTGTGTGAATATGCAAAAAGGCTAAATTTTAAACCCCTTGGAAAATAAGGGTTTTAACTATAATGCAGTTAATAAAACTGTTGTTAAAGTTGTTCAGTCAGTAAACAAAAACGTCATTTAACTGAAATATAGCTATTTTGCAGTGCGGAAATGGTACTGAAAATGAAAAACGGTATGTCAGTACCAATTGGCTTGTGCGATTCGTTTAATTACGGATCCAGCGATAACCATGTTCGACTTTGGCAATTTGAAGTTGGTAATCTTCATACCATTTATCTTTACCCTTTTGTCTGGCTTCACAATGTTCAACATCGTTTTTCCAGTTTTCGATTGCCGTGGTATCTTTCCAATAAGAAACGGTGATCCCCTTGCCTTTTTCATCGCGCACGCTTTCAAGGCCAAGAAAACCGTTTTGCTGTTCTGCCAGCTCAACCATTTTATCAGCGGTGTGGGAATAGCCATCGCTATCTTGTTCGGTTCGTTGATTAACGAAAATGACTGCATAATAAGGTGGGTTGGGTAAAGATTGAGCAGTCATGGCAGATGCCTCATTTAATAATAATGGCAATTTCATTTGGATGAGCGAAGTTTAAAACGGCGCGGGCGCGTTCTTCAAGCAGGTCGGGATCAAGACTGTCTGAGCGCAACAGAGAAACGCGATGTTCTAGGCGTTCACGTTTGGCTTTGACCTTGGCAAGCTGTACTTTGGTTTTTTCAACGCGGGCTTCATAATCCAAAAGCGCACGAATACCCCCATCACCTTGAACAAAGTAATAAGCAAAATACAGAACTACGAACACACCAAGCACCGGCAGGAATACCCCCGGCTGAAACTTGGTAAGAATGTTGCGCAGTGCCTTCATTTAATCCGACTATCCAAAAGATGTATCAATAGACATTCTTTATGACTCTAAATGGTAAACAAATCCTAACCTGAATTAAGACTCTTGGGGAAAAAATAAAAAAAGGCTGCCTCAATACAGAGACAGCCTTTCTCATGATAAGTCTGACAGGTTAAGACCTGTAGATTCTTTAGCGTAGAACTTTACGACCAGCGTAGATTGCTGTTGAGCCGAGTTCTTCTTCAATGCGGATCAGTTGGTTGTATTTCGCAACACGATCAGAACGGCTCAGTGAGCCTGTTTTGATTTGACCAGCATTTGTTGCAACAGCGATGTCAGAGATTGTTGAATCTTCTGTCTCACCAGAACGGTGAGAGATCACAGCTGTGTATTTTGATTTTTGAGCCATTTCTACAGCTTCCAATGTCTCAGAAAGTGTACCGATCTGGTTTACTTTCACGAGGATGGAGTTTGCTGTGTTGTTCTCAATACCTTTAGCCAAGCGAATTGGGTTTGTCACAAACAGGTCGTCCCCAACAAGTTGGCATTTGTCGCCAATTTTGTCTGTAAGGATTTTCCAGCCGTCCCAGTCATCTTCGTCCATACCGTCTTCGATAGAAACGATTGGGAATTTCTCAACCAGATCAGCCAAGTAATCAGCCATTTCTGCAGAAGAAAGGGATTTGCCCTCGCCCGCCAGCTCATACTTGCCATCTTTATAAAATTCAGAAGAAGCAACATCAAGGGCAAGAACGATATCATCACCCGCTTTGTAGCCAGCATTTTCAATGGCTGTCATGATGAAAGAAAGGGCTTCTTCAGAGGAGGCAACACCCGGTGCAAAACCACCTTCGTCACCCACGTTGGTGTTGTGACCGGCAGCTTTCAAAGCAGCTTTGAGTGCATGGAAGACTTCAGCGCCCATACGGATGGCTTCGCGAATTGAAGCTGCGCCAACTGGCATGATCATGAATTCTTGAATATCAACTGGGTTATCAGCATGTGCGCCACCGTTGATGATGTTCATCAATGGCACTGGCAATTCACGGGCAAATACACCGCCGAGGTATTTATAAAGCGGCAGGCCAGCTTCATCAGCAGCTGCGCGTGCAACAGCCATGGAAACACCCAACATTGCGTTGGCACCAAGGCGGCCTTTATTTTCTGTACCATCCAGATCGATCATGGTGCGATCAACTGCAAGCTGGTCGTCAGCTTCCATACCGCAAAGGGCATCAAAGATTTCGCCATTTACAGCTTCAACAGCATTTTCAACACCTTTACCGAGGTAACGGCCTTTATCGCCATCACGCAGTTCAACAGCTTCGTGTACACCCGTAGATGCACCAGATGGAACAGCAGCGCGACCAAACGCACCGGATTCCAACAAAACGTCAACTTCAACAGTAGGGTTACCACGGCTGTCGAGAATTTCGCGACCGTGAATATCGATAATGGCGCTCATTAAAAAGCCCTCTTTGATCTGGGAAAACAGAAATGTAAATTAATGCGCCCTAGATACTTCTTTGAGGCCCAAAATGCAAGAAATTTAGGGCTGTTTTTTGTTGATTGCTTTTAAGCCTTGATTGACGAGCTTAATAATCTCTCGTCCACGTTTTGTATCATGACACATGATAGCTTCGGCAACCGTTGCAATTTTAGGAGAGATTTCAAAGGTTAGATCCTTCAGCTCTTCTCTTTTTGCAATGAGTTTTGTCAGACCGACTTGGGGAAGAATGGCAATGTCATTTCGTCTTGCTGCAACTTTGCGCAAAATGGTGCTGTGGTTTGGAATGACATCATAGACAACGCCTTCTTGTGGCACGATTGAGGCAATTTCTTCAGGTGCATAGAAACTTCCAACGCTTAAACCAATAAGGTCTTTTTTGGACAAGATCGGCTTTGTGCCTTTACGTTGCACGATGACCCAATCAACAGAACTGAGCGCAGTGGAATCTACAAAGTCGTTTGGCAGGTCGTAATAGGATTTACTGTCTGGCGTCACACAGGAATATCTGCCCTTATAAAAGGCTTCATAGGCATGTTTAGGTGAGGTCAGGTTAAAACTGATTTTATCAGGATATTGGTCAAGGATTTGTTTGACGATTTTACCATGATAGCCATCAAATTTTTTATCAAGATTTAAGCTGATCTCTTCAACGAGAGGAATTGATAAATCAGCATAATACTCTGAGTCAGCACGCGAACCATTGCTGCAAATGAGCAAGGTCAATACGACTATAATATGCAAAACTATGAAGTTTTTATTCATCAGAACAATCTAAAGAAGATGTTTGTTCATGTAAATACTCAATAAGTTGCCATACCAATAAGATCGACAGGGTTTGCTTTTGCCACTTCATCAATGGCTTTGAGTGTTTGCAACACGCCTTTGAGTTTTTGAACCGGGATCATGTTCGGCCCATCTGAAATGGCTTTATCCGGGTCTTCATGTGTTTCGGCAAAGACACCAGCAATACCCAAGGCCAATGCTGAGCGTGCAATAACAGGGGCGAGTTCACGACGTCCACCAGAACTTGTGCCATGTCCGCCCGGCTGTTGAACCGAATGGGTACAATCAATAATCACCGGATAGCCTGTATCAAGGGCCATTTGCGGCAGGCCGCGCATGTCAGTCACAAGCGTGTTATAGCCAAAGCTTGAGCCCCGCTCGGTAATCAGGATATTTTCATTACCTGTTGAGGCGACTTTTTTGACGACATTGGGCATATCGCCAGGTGCCAGGAACTGACCTTTTTTAACATTAACCGCTTTGCCGGTTTGTCCTGCGGCTAACAACAGGTCTGTTTGGCGACATAGAAAAGCTGGGATTTGCATCATGTCACAGACTTCGCCCACAACCGCGCATTGGTCTTCGGTATGGACATCTGTAATTACAGGGCAGCCAAAAACTTCTTTAACTTCTTGAAAGATGGACATGGCCGGCATAATGCCAATCCCGCGGTTACCTTCAACCGAGGTACGGTTGGCTTTATCAAATGAGGATTTGTAAATCAGCCCGATGCCCAGTTCACTGCACATTTCTGTCAGCGCATGGGCCATTTCCAAAGCATGGGTGCGCCCTTCCATTGAACAGGGGCCCGCAATCAAACAAAACGGAAGATCATTGCCAAATGTGACATTGCCGACCTGAACGTGTTTTGGTGCAACCATGCTTTTAATTCCTTATTTTCTTTAAACCAAGCGGCTCTGCTGGATTGCAGCTTCAATGAATGCTGTAAAGATCGGATGTGGGTCTGTTGGGCGTGATTTCAGTTCAGGGTGGAACTGCACGGCAACAAAGAAAGGATGGTCTGGAAGTTCAACGATTTCTGGCAGAACCCCATCAGGAGAAAGACCAGAGAATTTCATGCCAGCTTTTTCAAGCTGATCTTTAAACTCAACGTTTACTTCATAACGGTGACGGTGACGCTCAGAAATTTCATCGGCTTCATGATAGATTTTCCATGCCAATGTATCAGGCACCATCTTACAAGGGTAAGCGCCCAAGCGCATGGTCCCGCCCAGATCACCATCTTGGTCACGGGTTTCTTTGGAACCGTCTTTTTCCCATTCGGTCATCAGGCCAACGATTGGTGTTTTACAGCCACCAAATTCAGATGACCCTGCCCCGTCAATGCCGGCCATATTGCGCGCCATTTCCACAACTGCCATCTGCATACCCAAACAAATCCCAAAATATGGGACCTTGTTGGTACGGGCATAGTTAATAGCCGTAATTTTACCTTCTGCACCACGTTCACCAAAACCACCGGGAACGAGGATTGCATCTTTATCTTCAAGTTGCTTTAAACCATCTTCTTCAAGAAGTGTTTCGGCATCGATCCAATGCTGGTTTACCTTGACCGTATTGGCAATACCGCCATGGGTAAGGGCTTCAGCCAGTGATTTATAAGCTTCTAGAAGTTCAGTATATTTACCAACGATGGCAACATTGACTTCACCTTCTGGCTCAAGCACACGGTGAACGATCTCTTCCCATTTGGAAAGGTCAGGCTCAGGTGCGGCCATGCCGAAGTGTTTCAGAACAACCGTATCAAGTCCTTCTGCATGATAAGAAAGTGGCACACGATAAATGGTGTCTACATCCAATGCCGGAATAACCGCATCTTCAGCCACGTTACAGAAAAGCGCGATTTTGCGGCGCTCACCTGCTGGAATTTCACGATCACAACGACATAGTAATGCATCCGGGCTGATACCCAGACCAAGTAATTCTTTTACAGAGTGTTGTGTCGGTTTTGTCTTCAGCTCACCTGCAGCCGGAATGTAGGGAACCAGTGTGGTGTGCAAATACATGGCACGACCACGGCCCAGCTCATTGCCCATTTGGCGAATGGCTTCCAAGAATGGCAGAGATTCGATATCACCAACCGTACCGCCAACTTCAACAAGAATGAAGTCTTCATCGGTCACATTGTCTTTGGTGAAGTTTTTTATGGCTTCGGTCACATGGGGAATAACTTGTACTGTGGCACCAAGATATTCACCAGCACGTTCTTTTTGAATGACGCTGGAGTAGATTCGACCCGATGTGACGTTATCACTTTGCATGGCGCTTACAGAGGTGAAACGCTCATAGTGACCAAGGTCAAGATCGGTTTCGGCCCCATCATCAGTCACAAAGACTTCACCATGTTGGTACGGGCTCATTGTACCCGGGTCAACGTTTAGATAGGGGTCGAGTTTGCGCAAGCGAACCTTAAATCCACGGGATTGCAAACAAGCGCCTAAAGCCGCAGAACCCAAGCCTTTTCCTAATGAGGAAACCACACCGCCAGTAATAAAGATATAACGTGCTGCCATGTCAAAAACCTAAACGTCGATAAATTTCATTCAAAGAAGAAGAGGCAGCCATTTGACCGCCTCTTTCATCTAATTTCAAGTTCACTTTTAAAAAAATAAAGCGAAAAATTATTTTGCCAGAGGCGCGCCCGGCTCAGTCGGCTTGTCAGCTTTTGGTGCAGCCGGTTGTTCCTGAGCAGCAGGTGCTGTTGTTTCTGTATCCAAGATGGAGGTGTTGTTGCGATCTGCATTGGCAAGCAATGACAGGATCAAGCTTGTCAGCATAAAACCACCAGCCAGAAGGCCTGTTGCGCGTGTAAGTAGGCTGGATGCTGAACGACCTGTCATCAGGCCACCCATGCCACCGCCACTAGCGCCACCGCCACCAAGGCCGCTAAGTGCGCCACCTTCAGAGCGTTGGATCAAAACCAAAATGATCAGGCCGAGGCACAAGACCAAGTGAATAACGAGAAGTACGTTTGTCATCGCTTCTCTTCCATCCTTTAAATCAAACAAGTCAAACGAGCGGGAAAAATCATTTTCACGCCCGTGGTATAAATCTTGGCGCTTCTTTTAGCGCGAAGTTTTGTTAAATGCTAGGACAACTTTGTGCAATTGCCCAAAAATCTTCTGCTTTTAATGATGCACCACCAATAAGCCCGCCATCAACATCGCCTAAAGCCAGCAATTCCTTGGCATTTTCCGGTTTCATGGAACCACCATATAAAATACGAATGCCGTCGGCTTCTTCTTGGCCAAGTTTCTCTGCCAAGACTTTGCGAATGTTGGCGTGAACTTCCTGAACATCATCTGGAGTCGCAACTTTTCCTGTGCCAATGGCCCAAACGGGCTCATAGGCAATGACCGTATTGCCATAAGAAGAATCATCAGGAACGGAGGCTTTAACCTGTTCTGCAACAACTTCTAGGGCTTTGCCGCTTTCGCGTTCTGCTTCGGTTTCACCAACACAGATAATCGCAATCAGGCTTTGTTCATGGGCTGCTTTGGCTTGAGCGTTAACTTGATCATTGGTTTCTGCATGATTTGTGCGGCGCTCAGAATGACCTAAAATCACATGGGAGCAACCTGAATCTGCCACCATGGCGGCACTGATATCACCCGTATGAGCGCCTTTTTCTGCAACATGGCAGGTTTGAGCCCCCAGATAGACACCTGTGTTTTCAATCATCTGACTGACAGCTTCAAGAACAGTAAAAGGTGGGCAGACCAGCAAATCAAAGGCGGCATCAGGCTTGAATTGGCGCAACGTGCCAATCTCAACAGCAAGGCGACGTGCATCTGCGCGAAGGCCGTTCATTTTCCAGTTACCAGCGATCAGGGGGCGACGCTCAGTCATTATAATATGTCCTCTATATCTACAGTGATATTTGATGCTGTTTTTACACAATTCTTATGCTGAGTTCCATTGATTTATTCACTTTGTCACAATCTTGGCAAAATTAACGTGTTTAACCATTGCGGGGTTGTGTTTCCTTTCTTATGATGCGCAACAATTTATAACTTATTTCTATCGGATAGACTTCATCATGCTCGAAGGTTTTCGCAAAAATTCAAATTCAATTGTCGTAAAGACTCTTCTCTTCCTTTTGATTGCAAGTTTTGCAGCTTGGGGAATTGGCGATATGTTGCGCCCTGCTACAACAGGAAGCAGTGTTGCGACTGTTGGGGGTGTGGAAATCTCAGCACAGGAAGTTTATCGCGACTTTCAGCGCGAAATGGCACGTATGCGTCAGCTCACCGGTGATCAGGCTGTGAACGATAACCTTTCCATGGCGATTGGCGGCAGTGTTGTTGATCGTGCTGTAAACCGCACGCTTTTAGCCGTAAGTGCTAATGACATGGATGTTGCCATTAGTGACGAGCTGGTGCGCAAGTCTATTCACGAAACTGAAATGTTTCAAGATAATGGCAAATTCAGCCGCCCACGTTTTGAACAGGTCATGTTTTCCAACCAGTTAAATGAAGCACAATATATTGAGCTGGTGCGTGATGATCTATCGCGCGAACAAATCATTAGCGTCTTGGTGAGTGGCGCAACAATGCCTGAGCAGGTCGCCAAAGACCTTTATAAGCATCGTCAGGAAAAACGTTCTGCCGATGTGGTCTTGATCAAGAAAACGGACGTTGGTGAACTCCCTGCCCCATCTGATGCGGATGTGCGTAAATATTATGATGAGAACATCAAAAACTTCATGGCACCGGAATATCGCAAATTAACTTTGCTACATATTACACCGGGTGATGTGGCTGAAAATATCGATGTGCCATTAGAAAATATCGAAGATGCATTTGCTGAGCGCCAAGGTGATTTCAAAAAGCCCGCGCGTCGCACGGTTGACCAAATTGTCTTTTCAACTGAAGACGAGGCAAAAGCCGCCGCTGCTAAATTAGCCGCGGGTAAAGAATTTTCAGCACTCTCAAGTGATGTTCTCTCCCTTGGTGATGTAACCAAAGAAGAACTCCCTGAAGAATTGCGCGAGGCGACTTTTGCCCTATCTGCGGGTTCTGCCAGTGCGCCGATCAAATCTTTACTGGGCTGGCACATTGTTCGTGTCTCTGCTGTTACGCAAGCGGTGAACCCTTCTTTTGAGGAAGTCCGTGACCAGCTTCGTAATGCACTTGCCACTGAAATGGCGGGTGAAGAATTGTTTGGTATCTCAAACGATGTAGAAGATGCCATGGGTGGCGGTGCAACCATTGAAGAAGCCGCCAAGACAGCAGGCTTTGACCTCATGGTGATTGAAGCGGCTGATAAGTCAGGCTCAAACACAGAAGGCACGCCGATTAAAGCGCTCTTTAATCAGGCGACAATCCTTGAAGAAGCCTTCAAGCTCGATATGAATGCTGAGCCAGCCATGAAGGATGATGGCAATGGCGGATATTTCATGGTGCGCGTTGATGGTGTAACGCAGAGCAAAGCACGTTCGTTTGAAACGGTAAAAGAGGTGGCTAAGACAATCGTTGCCGATAACCAGAAAAGCAATGCAGCCAAAACAAAGGCTGAAGAATTGCTGAAAAAAGTTAAAGGCGGCACGTCTTTGATGGTTGCAGCGAAAGAAGCGAGCTTTGAAGTGAAATCAGAAGCAGGCTTTACACGCTTTAACGCGCCTTTGCCACAAGATGTGGTTAAGGCCTTGTTTGCAGCCAAGGTTGGTGAAACAGCAAGTGGTGAAACACAAGAAGGTCATGTTATCGCGGTTTTGCGCGACATTAAATCTATGGAAGGTACGCAAGATCAAAACCAGATCAATGAATTGCGCCGCTCTATGGCAAATGGTGTATCAACAGACTTGCAAGGTCAGTTTGTAAATGCGCTACGTACGCGTTATCAGGTTAAAGTTGACCGTGGCACAATGAACCGTCTCTTCGTACAAGAGCAGCAGTAACATGAAGACATATCCGGCATTTAAAGATTTTGAGGCGAGCTATAATAAAGGCGAGGCTCAAGTCGTCTGGACAAAGCAGGTTGCGGATTTAGAAACGCCTGTTTCTGCCATGATGAAACTGGCTGATGGCAAGCCTGATAGCTTTTTGCTTGAATCCGTTGAAGGTGGGGCAAAACGTGGTCGTTATTCCTTCCTTGGCTTAAAGCCGGACCTCACATGGCGCTGTTTTGGTCAAAAAGCCGAAATTAACCGCAAGGCTGGCATTGATCGCGATGCGTTTGAGCCTTGTGATAAAGAGTCTTTAAACAGCCTGCGTGCCCTTATTGATGAAAGCTCCATTGATCTACCAGACCATCTGCCCCCTATGGCAGCGGGTCTTGTGGGTTATATGGGCTATGATACGGTACGCTTGATGGAAAAGCTGCCAGATAGTAATCCAGACCCAATTGGCGTTCCCGATGGTTTGTTTATGCGCCCCACCATCATTGCCGCATTTGATAATATTGAAGATGTGGTGACCATTGTTACCCCTGTTCGTGTAGAACAAGGTGTGGATGCGAAAAATGCCTATGATGGCGCGCTTGATCGCCTTCAGGAAATCGTTGAAGATATGCAACAAAGCCTGCGGGTGAATAGAAACTTTAATGATGACATCGGGGATTTGCCCCAACCTGTATCAAACATGTCGCGTGAACAGTTTCATGACATGGTTCATAAGGCACAGGAATATATTCTAGCTGGTGATATCTTTCAGGCGGTTTTATCGCAACGTTTCACCCTGCCCTTTGAATTACCGCATTTTTCCCTTTATCGCTCCCTTCGTCGCCTTAACCCGTCGCCGTTTTTGTTCTTCCTGAATTTTGGTGAATTTACCCTTGTGGGTTCAAGCCCAGAAATTTTGGTACGTCAACGCGATGGTGAAGTGACAATACGCCCAATTGCAGGGACGCGTGTTCGCGGTGCTGATGCAGCAGAAGATCAAGCTTTGAAAGAAGACCTGCTTTCAGACCCAAAAGAGTTGGCAGAACATTTAATGCTGCTGGATTTGGGGCGCAATGATGTGGGGCGTGTGGCAAAAATCGGCACGGTCAAAGTAACCGATCAAATGATTGTCGAGCTTTATTCCCACGTGATGCATATTGTTTCAAACGTTGTGGGTGAGCTGGATAGCGAGCGTTTTGATAATATGGATGCGCTTGTGGGCGGTTTCCCCGCTGGTACGGTTTCCGGTGCGCCAAAAGTGCGCGCTATGGAAATCATTGATGAGCTGGAGCCTGAGCGCCGAAGCTTTTATGCCGGATGTATCGGCTATTTCGGGGCCAATGGCGATATGGATACAGCCATTGCCCTGCGCACAGCCTTGTTAAAAGATGGCAAGATGTATGTGCAAGCTGGCGGTGGTGTGGTTGCTGATAGTAGCCCTGAGGGTGAATATCAAGAAAGCATCAACAAGGCCCGTGCCTTAGTGCGCGCAGCAGAAGAAGCTTATAAATTTGCCTCTGATGAAAGCTCATCAAATTAAGCGATAAATAATGTGTGACACTGGCAAAAGCCAGTGTCCACCTTTGGCCTGATACTGGATGGCTGGCTTTTGCCAGCATGACAGTTTTACCTTATGCCTTACCCATAAAATCAAAGCCCGCATCTTCAACGGCTTCTTTAATGGCAGCTTCATCATCAAGGCCATTGATGGTGACTTTTTTGCTGTCTAGTTCAATTTCAATCTCTGCAGAGTCCTTAATAGACTTAAGCGCATTGGTTACAGCTTGGGCGCAGTGACCACAGGTCATCCCCTCTACGATATAGCTATTAGACATTTTAAACTCCTTAACTGAGGCCTTGGTTTTTCAAGACGATTTGGGAAATGGGAACAAGGGTAAAACCCTTTGATTCAATGAGAGGAAGCCATTCTTTAAGAGCGGCAATTGTGCCATCACGGGGGTGACCAATACCAACAGCGTAACCTGTTTTTAAAGAAACTTTTTCCAATAAACTTAATTGTTTGAGCACAGCATCTTTTTCATTCACATTATCAAGAAAGACGTTGCGCTCAGCAAAAGGCACGCCTTCTTGCAGGGCAATCTTCGCCCCCACAGAACTGGCATTGGTACGGGAGTCTAAAAACAACATTTCACGTGTGCGCAGCTCTTCCATGAGGGCTGTCATGACTTTTTTATTGGCGGTTGCCAAGCTGCCCATATGGTTGTTGACCCCGACATAACCTTCAAAACGCTCAAGGTTCCAATGAATGCGTTCTTTTAAATCTTCATCAGCCAAGCCGGTGTGAAGATGGTTGGGACCTGCATCAACCTTTTGATTAATGGGCTCCATCGGTAAGTGAACAAGCAGTTCGTGGCCTGCCCTTCGTGCCGTACTCGTTTGTTTGCGCAAATTCTTTGAATAAGGAATAAAGGCCATGGTCATGGGGCCGGGCAAGGCCACTGTGCGTGCCGTGCGTTTGCGATCAAGCCCAAGGTCATCAATCACCAGTGCAATCATCGGCTTATGTGGTGTTGGCTTGACTTTTAAGGCATATTTCATCCAGCGCGGCTGTGTCGTGCGAGGGGCTTGGGTTGGTGCAAGAACAGGTTCAGGCTTTTGTACTGTTTTTGGCTTTACGGGAACAATGACCTTAGGCGTATAGACGTCTTGGGGTAGCGCCTCCTCATAGATTGTTGGTGCAGGCGGCTTGGGTTTGGCTGCTAGCTCCACATGTGCAACCCGTGGGGCCTGTTTTTGCTTAAACTCAAGAGTAACAGGCTTTTTGGGTTTGATTTCAACAATCGTTGTATCAATTTCTGCTTCCGTATCGCTTAAGATCAGCGGTGCATCGGGCATACGGATCATACCAACAGGTTCGGTATGGTTTTTATACCAAGCCATGGTGACTTTTTTAGGCGTAACGACTTCTTCCTTGGGCAAAATACGGTCTTTAAAATAGACCCCGCCATAAACAAGTGCGCCCACCAGCAAGACACCAAACATCACCGGATAGTTCAGGCCTTTTTTCTTCGCCTTGCTGCGGCCCTTTTTCTTTTTGCTGTTTTTTCGCTTTTTATTCGGTGCAGCCACAATCACTTTCCTTTGCAAAGCTATTGAGGATCGGACAATCGGGGCGATCGTCACCTTGGCAGCAATCAACAAGGTTTTTCAATGTATTACGAATATCTTCAAGTTCCTGAATGCGAGATTCAATTTCATCGATATGACGCTTGGCAAGTTCGCGCACATCACGCGAGGCACGGTTTTTATCGTTCCATAGCGCCAGAAGGTTACCGACGTCTTTTAGCGGAAAGCCCATTTTGCGCGCACTTTGAATAAAACGCAGAATTTCAACATCTTGGTCGCAATAATCGCGATAGCCATTTTCTGCCCGCGCAGGCTCCGGCATCAAGCCAATGCTCTCATAATAGCGAATGGTCTTTGAGGTTACGCCTGTGAGTTTTGAAACCTTGCTGATATTCATGGCTTCCACCGTTTTAACAATAACGAGTTGGTGACAACACTTACACTACTGAGCGCCATTGCACCACCGGCAATTACCGGATTTAAAAGACCAAAAGCAGCGGCGGGAAGTGCGATCACATTATAGAAAAAGGCCCAAAAAAGGTTCTGTTTGATCTTTTTATAGGTTTCTTTTGAAATTTCAATGGCTTGCGGCACAAGGATCGGGTCTGAGCGCATCAAGGTAATACCCGCGCTATGAATGGCAACGTCTGAACCTGTCCCCATAGCAAAGCTTACATCAGCCGTGGCTAAGGCCGGAGCATCATTGACTCCGTCACCAACCATGGCAACGACAGCGCCTTGTTTTTGGAGTTTAGAAACATGGCTTGCTTTATCTTGGGGAAGCACTTCTGCAAAGGTCGTTTCGATACCGACTTGAGAAGCCAGTTTTTCGGCTGTCCTTTGAGTATCGCCGCTAATCAGGATGGGGTTAATATTTTTTGATTTCAATATATTAACGGCCTGAGTTGAAGTTTCCTTTGAAGTATCGCCAACCGCGAAAATAGAGAGAATTTGCGCCTCGTTTTCAAGCCAGATTACGCTAAATCCGTCATTTTCAAACGTCTCAGCCTGCTCTTGGAAAGCAGATGTATCTGCTTTCATATGCTTGCGGTTACCAAGGCGATAGTGGGTTCCTTCAAGGCTGCCTTCAATGCCGTGGCCTGTTGTGGCTTTGAAATTTTCCACTGTGATGGGGCTATCGGTTGGAAAGGCCTTGGCAAGGGGATGTTCGCTGCCATGTTGTAGGCTGGCGGCAATGTTGAAATATTTGCCACGTTCAGAGGCGATCTGCGGCTTACCTTCTGTGAGCGTGCCCGTTTTATCAAAGATAACCGTATCGATTTGGTTGGCGATTTCAAGGGATTGGGCATCCTTTATTAAAATCCCATATTTGGCCCCAACACCGGTGCCTGCCATAATGGCTGTGGGTGTTGCAAGGCCAAGGGCGCAAGGACACGCAATAACAAGCACGGTGACCGCATTAATGATGGCTTGATCAAGGGTAGCGCCATAAAGGGTCCAGCCGATCAAGGTCACAAGCGCAATCAAACAGACAATGGGGACAAAAACAGCGGCAATTTTATCAGCCAGTTTTTGCACAGGGGCTTTGCTGGCTTGTGCGCCCTGGATCATTTCAATGATTTTGGATAGGACGGTTTCTTTACCCACTGACGTGGTTTTGACAATCAAAAGGCCTGAGCCATTTACGGACCCGCCAGTAACCTTTGCCCCAAATGCCTTGGCAACGGGGAGGCTTTCCCCTGTGAGCATGGACTCATCAACTTCGCTTTCCCCGCTCAGTACTGTGCCATCAACAGGAATATGCTCCCCCGGCTTAATGAGGATTTTATCACCAACGATGATTTCATTGATGGGAACATTGGTTTCACGGTTGTTTTCAAACTTGCGTGCCGTTTCAGGGCGCAGCTTGATAAGGGCGCGAATGGCTTGTGTAACCCCATGCTTGGCGCGGTTCTCCAGCCACTTGCCCAGCAGTACAAGGCTTGTCACGGCTGCGGAGGCTTCAAAGTAAAGGGCGGGATGTGTGTCTGTTGTACCAAAAAGCATATAGAGACTAAGTCCAAAGGCAGCTGTGGTGCCAATGGCAACCAAAAGGTCCATATTGCCTGTAAGCCCCTTTAAAGCCCCCCAAGCAGAGGGATAAAAGCGATAAGTCGCGACAATCTGTACAGGTAAGGCTAAAAACAGCTGAATAAGCCCATCAAGATGGAGGTCTTTGCCAAAAGGCATGGCAATCATAGGGGCAACAAGCGGTGTGGTTAGGGCGAGGCAACCAATTAGCAGGTAAAGCTCGTTTGAATTTGGCTTTTCCTCCTCCTGTTTTGGGGCATCTTCCACAGGGGTTGCGCCAAAACCAGCTTTTTCGATTTTGGTAATGATATCGTCTTGGCTTAAAGTCTCATTGCGAACAAGGACATTGGCCTGTTCAATAGCCAAATTGACACTTGCTTCTTCCACATCATCCATGCGGTTGAGGACTTTTTCGATACGTGCTGAACAGGCTGCACAGCTCATGCCCGTGATTTGTAGTTTATAGGTTGCCATTGTTTTAACTTTCCATCTTACTGTAATGTTATATGCTCCTTCCAGTAAGGGCAAGGTCAAGTGATAAAAATTGCGTCTTGACCTCGCGTCGGTCACCTTGCATTCTGCCCCTTCATGACGGTTTTGAGTCGCTTTTAGTGCTTAGTGTGGTGCTTTAAGTATAGTAAATAAGATATTGAAATGTTTTTATTAATTGATAACTACGATAGCTTTACATACAACCTCGTTCATTATTTTGGTGAACTGGGTGCAGATATAGAAGTACGTCGTAACGATGTGTTAACGGCTGATGAAGCCATGGAAATGGCACCGGATGGAATTATTTTATCGCCCGGTCCATGTGATCCTGATCAGGCTGGTATCTGCCTTGAGTTGATTGAAAAAGCAGCTGGTAAGTTGCCGATCTTTGGTGTGTGTCTTGGTCATCAATCAATCGGTCAGGCATTTGGTGGCAGCGTTGTGCGCGCCCCGCAGCCCATGCATGGCAAGGTCAGCCCCATCGTACACACCAACAAAGGGGTGTTTGTTGATATCCCCTCCCCGCTGGATGTGACGCGTTATCATTCTTTAACGATTGATCCAATGAGCGTACCTGATTGTCTTGAAGTTACAGCAGAAACCCAAGATGGTGTCATCATGGGGGTTCAGCATAAAGAATATCCAATCCATGGGGTGCAGTTCCATCCAGAAAGCATTGCTTCTGAGTATGGACATAAAATTTTGGAAAACTTCCTCACACTTGCCAAAGAACAGGGATAAGCAAATGAGTGACGCAATGAAACCAACCATCGCCAAGGTCGCAGATGGTCAGGCTTTAAGCCAAGATGAAGCCAAAGCCGCCTTTGATCTGATTATGACGGGTGAAGCCACCCAAGCCCAGATCGGTGCGTTTTTGATGGCTTTGCGGGTGCGCGGTGAAACGGTTGATGAAATCACAGCCGCAGCCACAACCATGCGCGAGCAGATGAATAAGGTTTCCGCCCCTGCTGATGCCATTGATATTGTGGGGACAGGCGGGGACGCCAAGGGGACATTGAATATCTCAACAGCCACTGCCCTTGTGGTGGCAGGCTGCGGTCTTTTTGTGGCAAAGCACGGCAATAAAGCTTTGTCGTCAAAATCTGGCGCCGCAGATGTTCTATCTTGCCTTGGGGTGAATATGCAGGCTGAAATCCCGGTGGTAGAAAAAGCTATTGCACAGGCTGGGATCGGTTTCATGATGGCACCGCTTTATCATAGCGCCATGCGCTTTGTCGGTGGACCACGCGTTGAAATGGGCACGCGCACGGTTTTTAACCTGCTTGGGCCTATTTCCAACCCTGCTGGTGTGAAGCGCCAGATGACAGGTGTGTTTGCCAAAGAGTGGGTACGCCCGCTTGCAGAAGTTCTGGGCCGTTTAGGTAGTGAAAAAGTCTGGGTCGTTCATGGTTCTGACGGGATGGATGAGCTCACAACAACAGGTTCGTCCTTTGTGGCAGAATATGCTAACGGCACTGTGCGTGAGTTTGAAATAAATCCGGCAGATTACGGCATCACCCTTGCTCAAGAAGATGATTTAAAAGGTGGCGATGGTGAATATAACGCTGCTGCTATTCATCGCTTACTTGATGGGGAAAAAGGGGCGTACCGCGATGTGGTATTGCTTAATGCCGCAGCGTCCTTAATGGTGGCTGATAAGGTGGAGAGCATTGAGGCGGGTATGGAACTTGCTGCGCAATCCATTGATAGTGGCAAGGCAAAGGACGTTTTGCAAAAACTTGTTACCATCACGAATGAGGGTTAAGCCAGTGAGTGATATTCTTGCAAAAATCTGTGATGACAAGCGTGAGTATGTTGCAGGCTGTAAATCCCGAAAAGATATCAGCATATTGGAAGTCGCCGCCCAACAGGCCTCAGCACCACGTGGTTTTATCAGTGCGTTGCGCTCGCGCGTTCGTGCCAAGCAATATGGCCTGATTGCCGAGATTAAAAAAGCCTCTCCATCTAAAGGGTTGATCCGCGCAGATTTTGACCCGATCACCATTGCCAAATCATATGAGGCAGGTGGGGCGGCATGTATGTCTGTGCTTACCGATGTGCCGTACTTTCAAGGTGCGGATGAATATCTGGTAGTGGCGCGCCAAGCCGTAAACCTTCCGGTCTTGCGCAAGGACTTTATGGTTGATCCTTATCAGGTGGTTGAAGCGCGCGCACTTGGTGCAGATTGTATCTTGATCATCATGGCAGCCCTTAATGATGAAGAAGCTGGCCAGTTAGAAGAACTTGCCATGTCTTATGGGATGGATTGTCTTATTGAGGTCCATGACGAAGAAGAGATGGAACGCGCACTAAAGCTTAAATCCAAATTGATTGGGGTGAATAACCGTAACCTCAAGACCATGGAAATCAGCCTGACAACCACAGAGCGCCTTTCAACCATGGTGCCGCAAGACCGTATGCTTGTGTGTGAAAGCGGGATCTTTAGCCCCGAAGATTTATCACGCATGTCCAAAGTCAATGCGAACTGTTTCTTGGTTGGTGAATCATTAATGCGTCAAGACGATGTAGAAGAAGCAACAAGAACGCTTCTGGCAAAAAAGGACTAAGAAGATTATGGGCGAGAATTTTACGCATATCGATCAAGATGGTAATGCCGTAATGGTGGATGTCTCTGAAAAAGACATTACCGAGCGTGTTGCCACGGCTAAAGGCAGTATCATTATGCAGCCAGAAACATTGGCGCGCATAATGGATGGCACCATGAAGAAAGGTGACGTTCTGCCCGTTGCGCAGCTTGCTGGTATTATGGGGGCGAAAAAGACGCCTGATCTTATTCCGCTATGTCACCCATTGGCATTGACCTCTGTAAAGGTGGAGCTCACCTGCGATCCTGAGCGCAACGCTGTTGATGTGGAAGGCACCTGTAAGCTTAAGGGCCGTACCGGGGTCGAAATGGAAGCTTTAAGTGCGGTCTCCATTGCTTGTTTGACGGTTTATGACATGTGTAAAGCCATCGATAAGGGCATGACGATTACGGATGTGCGCTTGACCTATAAGGACGGCGGTAATTCAGGAAAGTTTATAGCCTCATGAGTTTGCTGCCCCTTGATGAAGCCTTTGCCAAGGTAGAGGCCGGTATCCATACCCTTGCCTCAGAACAAATCAGTGTGGCACAAGCCGTAGGCCGTGTGTTGGCAGAAGATGTAGCAGCGCGCTTAACCCAGCCGCCATCTGCTGTCTCCTCCATGGATGGATATGCGGTTTTATCCTCTGATATTCAAAACCAGCCTGTGAGCTTGACCCGCGTGGGTGAATCACAAGCGGGTGGCCCCTTTGAAGACACGCTTGTGTCAGGTCAATGTGTGCGCATCTTTACAGGTGCTCCCCTACCCGCTGGTGCGGATGCGGTGATCATGCAGGAAGATAGCGATGTAGAGGGCGATCAGATCACTTTTAAAGAAGTGGCCTTTGAAGGTAAGTTTGTGCGCCGTGCGGGCTTGGATTTTAGTGAAGGTGATGTTCTGGTCAAAACGGGGCAATTGCTCAGTGCGCGTGACATCGGCCTTTTATGTGCCATGAATGTCCCATGGGTTAAGGTCTATCGCAAGCCACGCGTTGCCATTCTTGCCACAGGTGATGAGCTGGTCATGCCCGGTGAAGCGGTACGTCAAAGCCAGATTATCAGCTCTAACAGTTTGATGGTCGCTGCTATGGTTACAGCCATGGGCGGGGAAGCAATTAATTTGGGTATTGCAGGCGATACAGAAGAGTCCTTGCGCGCCACATTGGCCGGCCTTGATGGGGCAGATATCCTTGTGACCTCTGGCGGTGTATCAGTTGGGGAATATGACCTTGTGCGCAACGTACTGGGTGAAGAAGGCTTGGATATTGATTTTTGGCGCATTGCCATTAAGCCGGGTAAGCCATTTATGTTTGGCAAAATCGGTGATACGCCTGCCATGGGCTTGCCGGGTAACCCGGTGTCTTCCTATGTAACAGCCTTTATTTTCTTACGTGCCGCATTGCGCAAAATGCAAGGCTTGCCATTTGAGCAGGATAAACCGATCCGGGCGATCCTTGGTGCAGATGTGCCAAAGAACGGTATTCGCCAAGAATATATGCGTGCTGTCTTTTCACGCGATGATGCGGGTCGTTTAGTTGCAACACCGTATGATAAGCAAGATAGCTCTATGCTGGCAAACCTTGCCCATTGTGAAGGGTTTATCATTCGCGCGGTTCATGGCGAAGCTTTAAAGGCAGGTGATGAGACAGACGTGATTTATGTGAATGACAGTTTGCTTTCGGTCTAAGAAAAGTACTTCTTTTGTTCTTGACGATAAGAGGGAACTAAAGTAGAACATTATATGTGTTTTACTTTTGTTCCTTTTTTATTTTGAAGGATGCGACCCATGCTGACGAAAAAACAATATGACCTGCTTTTGTTTCTGGAAAAGCGTTTAAAAGATACAGGTGTGTCGCCCTCTTATGATGAAATGAAAGAAGCGCTGGATTTAAAATCAAAGTCCGGCATTCACCGCTTGATCACAGGGTTGGAAGAACGTGGCTTTATTCGCCGCCTGCCCCATCGTGCCCGTGCGGTTGAAGTGTTGCGCGTGCCTGAAAACCAAGATCAGCTTAATGCGCCACTGCGCTCAGACAGTTCCAAAATCACTGATTTCAATGAAATGAAAAATCAGGTGGGTGGTGTTGAAGCGGCCATTGGCACCAATACAGATGTTCTACCTGATTCTGAAGCGGTCGAGCTGCCCATGGTTGGCAAGATTGCAGCGGGTACGCCCATTGAGGCCTTACAGGATAATTCTAACCATGTGGATGTGCCGGCAA
Organism: Candidatus Terasakiella magnetica; assembly: GCF_900093605.1. NCBI lineage: Bacteria > Pseudomonadati > Pseudomonadota > Alphaproteobacteria > Rhodospirillales > Terasakiellaceae > Terasakiella > Terasakiella magnetica. Next base: position 374,023 of record NZ_FLYE01000001.1, on the reverse strand, counting down.
GCCTGTTGGGGCTTGGTAATCACTATGCGTTGGAAGTTGAAGGTGATTCCATGATCGAAGCAGGTATCAATGATGGTGATACGGTTGTGATCCAGAAATGTACCACAGCAGAAAATGGTGCCATTGTTGTGGCACTTGTGGATCAGGAAGAAGCAACTTTAAAGACATTGCGTCGCAAAGGCGGCGCTGTTGCGCTGGAGCCTGCAAACGCAGCTTATCAAACCCGCACCTTTCAGCCAGAACGAGTGAGAATTCAGGGTCGTCTTGTTGGGTTGATCCGTAAATATTAAGGGCTTTGTGTCTGCACGCTTTAATCCCCGTAAACCGTCCAAGGGCGTTGCCCGCGCTTGTCTTTTACGGAAACGATATGAATGTCACCCTCGTTAAAATAGATGGCATGAGCCCCTTTTGTCTTTAGGTCGTGCGCATCAATAATATGGTGCGGTTTTGGGCAATTGAGCGGGCTATTTAACGGGGTAATCAGCAAGTCTGCATTTTGACAGTCTTCTCTTAAGGCAAGGGATTGCCGGTTAAAAATTACTTGCTGGGTTGATTTATGCAGATAACGGCACCCTTGTTGATCACAGTCTAAAAGTTGATCATATGTTTGTGCCGCTGTATCCATCTCTCCCCAGCGTTTTAGCCAGTTGTTTCGGGTATAGCTGCTGTTGCGCATTTGAGACATAAGCACGTGCCCGTTTTCCTGATGAATAGCACTGAGTTTTCCATCCCCATTAATCAAAATATCGGGTGTCTGGTTAAAAAGGTTAAAGCTTAAACCAATCATAAGAACAGCGATGCCAGTATGACGCAAAGGCCCTGTCATAAAGCAAACGATTATCCCGCCTAATGTGATGAGGATGAGGGAGCCAGTTGAGATGGCCTCAATAGAAAGTTGTGCAAAAGGAAGCTCAGCGGTCTGTTGAGCGACCCAAAGCAGGCTTTCAATCCCCCACCCCATGACCATTAAGGGGAAATATTCAAACCCTATTGGCATCAAAGCGAGTGAGAGTAAGCCAAAGGGCATGACCCAGAATACCGTGATGGGAATAGCCAGAAGATTTGCGCCAATCCCCCAAAGGGCGATGCGGTGAAAATGATAGGCCGCAAAAGGCATGGTCGCGCCTGAGGCAATGAGGCTGGAATTAAAAATCTCTTTCACATAACGCACAGGCGCAAAGGAATTGAAATCGGTTTTGCGATTTTCATAAAATGCCACAAGGGCTGTTACGGCAGCGAAAGAAAGCTGGAAGCTGGCCCCAAGCAGGCTTTCTGGGTAAGTCAGTAAAATAACAATGGCGGCTAAGGCCACAGTGCGAAGAGAGATGGCTTTGCGATCAAGCAAGATGCCGCTAAAGACAACTGCGCACATGATAAAGGCGCGCACCGTTGGCACGCTCGCCCCGGTGAGTAATGTAAAGAAAAGGGCTGCGAGTATGGCCCCAACGGCGGCCCATTTTTTAATGGGATAGCGCAAGGCCATGTTGGGGATATAGGCTAAAATCAAGCGAATACTAAAAAAGGCAATGGAGCTGACCAAGCCAATATGAAGGCCTGAAATCGCCAAGAGATGGGCAAGGCCGGATATACGCACGGTTTCGTGGGTGGCTTCATCAATGACATTTTTGTTGCCTGTAAGAAAAGCAATGGCAAGGGCTTTGATATCTTTGTCATCATCTTCATGAAAGGTCTGGCTAATGCGCTCTTGAATAGAAAGGCGCAAATCATCAAACAGGCTGAGAAAACCACCTGGTGTTTCTTTTAGGATTGTAACAGCCCCATAACTAAACCCAATGGCGCCTATTTTTTGAAAGTAGGCATGGCGTTGATAATCAAAACCATCTGGGCTTGAAGGTTGCGGTGGTGGTTTTAACATGGCGCGGGCTTTGACCCATTGACCTGTTCTCACTTGGTTTTTAGTTGAATTTACATGTAATCGCAGGGTGCTTGGCACGTGATCTGCGCGCAATCGGGCGATTTGCAAGTTATCGAGGACAATTTTCACTCCCTTCTCTGTGGGTGTGGCCTGAGCGATTCGGCCCTGAATTACTGCGGGACCAAAGCTATAAGGGAGGATATTTGTATCCACATAATAGCTGCGCAATTGTGCTGAAGAAAAACCGACGAATACTATAGTCAATGCTATAGTACTTAAGTAGGCAATGTAATAATCGCGCAAATAATACGTGGTCACACCACTTATAATTACGCAAGTTAAACCTGTCCAAACAGGTATTTCTGTGGTCATACCAAAATAAAATGCGATCCCAGTACCAAGTAGAACTGGAATCCACAGGAAAAAATTATCTTTTTCTTGGGATTTGAAAGTTCTAATAAGCATTGAAAAATAACGACTTATCGTTTTTTGCCGTTTTTTTAACCACATTTTTTACAAACCAACTAATGCACATCTCTTTTTTATATGGTACACAACGCCACAACTAAAGAAACAACAAAGATTTTGTCTACATGAGTGTCGTTACACGATTTGCACCATCGCCTACTGGCTACCTCCACATTGGAGGGGCGCGCACTGCCCTTTTTAACTGGCTTTATGCCCGTCGTCATAATGGTAAATTCCTTCTTAGAATTGAAGATACCGACCGTGAGCGTTCAACCGACGATGCGGTAGAAAAAATCTATGAAGGCTTAAACTGGCTGGGTCTTGATTGGGACGGTGACGCCGTTTCACAATTTGACCGCCGTGAGCGCCATGCTGAAGTTGCCCAGCAATTGCTGGATGAAGGCAAAGCCTATTATTGCTATTGCACCCCTGAAGAACTCACTGAAATGCGCGAAAAGGCCCGTGCACAAGGTCGCACTGTTGCTTATGATCGCCGCTGGCGCGATAGTGATGCGACACCGCCTGAAGGTGTAAAACCTGTTGTACGTCTAAAAGCACCGCTTGAGGGTGAGACAGTCATTGAAGATTCTGTTCAGGGTGACGTGAAAGTTTCCAACGACAAAATCGATGATATGATTTTGCTGCGCGGCGATGGCACACCGACTTATATGTTGGCTGTGGTTGTTGATGACCATGATATGGGTGTCACCCATGCTATTCGTGGGGATGACCATCTTACCAACGCCTTTCGCCAAAAAGTAATTTATGATGCCATGGGCTGGGAAACACCGCAGTTTGCCCATATTCCACTTATTCATGGATCAGATGGTAAAAAACTGTCTAAACGCCATGGTGCTTTGGCAGCATCGAGTTACCGCGATGAAGGCTTTTTGCCGGAAGCCATGTGTAACTATCTGTTGCGCCTTGGTTGGGGCCGTGGGGATGAAGAATTTATTCCACGCGATAAAGCCATTGAATGGTTTGATCTTGATGGTATCGGCAAAGCGCCAGCACGCTTTGATACGGCCAAACTGACGGCTTTGAATTTTGATTATATCCGCCAATCAGACGATGCGCGACTTGCCGAGCTTGTTTTGCCGCTGATGAAAGCTGAATTGGGCGAGAAATTTAATAGTGAGGGTGAAAGCTGGCTTGTAGCTGGTATGCCCGGACTAAAAGAACGTGCCAAAACTTTGTTGGAACTGGCAGAAAGCGCAAGCTTTTATATGCGCGCCCTGCCCTTTACCTATAATGACAAAGCTTTGAAACTTATGAATAAAGGCAATGCCAAGGAATTGTTAGCGCAGTTTGTGGCAAGCCTTGATACTGTGTCTGACTGGACACAGGAAAACCTTGAAAATGCAGCTAAGTCCTTGGCTGAAAAGCAAGAAGTTGGTTTGGGTAAAATCGCCCAACCCATCCGCGTTGCATTGACAGGTTCAACCGTTTCGCCGTCTGTCTTTGAAGTTATGGCTGTGTTAGGCCATGACGAAACAGTGCGTCGCTTAACAAGCGAGCCTGAAAATCAAGGAGAGTAATTGTTTTTTTGACTTATACGCAGTATTGTCTGCACTAATAATTATAAATGTTAAGTCAGTTCACTTGTGTTGAGCAATCAAGTTCAACCAATTTAATTAAGGGGATGTCTCTATGAGTGATAAGAAGTCCTTCACGCTTACGGATAACCAGTCTGGTAAATCTTTCGAATTGCCAGTAATGGAATCAGCTGTTGGCCCAGATGTTGTTGATGTACGCAAATTTTATGCAGATACAGATCATTTCACATATGACCCAGGCTTTACGTCTACAGGTTCTTGTGAATCCAAAATCTCTTTCATCGATGGTGATAAGGGTATTTTGCAACACCGCGGTTATTCAATCGAAGATTTGGCTGAAAACTGTGACTTCATGGAAGTTGCATACCTTCTGTTGAAGGGTGAATTGCCGAACATGGAAGAAAAATCCAAGTTCGAAAATGACATCACTATGCACACGATGGTTCATGAGCAACTGCACAAGTTCTTCGACGGTTTCCGTCGTGATGCTCACCCAATGGCGATCATGGTTGGTGTTGTTGGTGCATTGTCTGCATTCTACCACGACTCATTGGACATCAATGACCCACACCACCGTATGGTTTCTTCTTATCGTTTGATCGCTAAGATGCCAACAATTGCGGCTTGGGCTTATAAATATTCAGTTGGTCAGCCGTTCATGTACCCACGCAATGACCTGCGTTATGCTGAAGACTTCCTGCACATGATGTTCGCAACACCATGTGAAGAGTACAAAGTAAACCCAGTACTTGCAAAAGCGATGGACCGTATCCTTATTTTGCACGCTGACCACGAACAAAACGCTTCGACTTCTACAGTTCGTCTTGCGGGTTCTTCTGGTGCAAACCCATTTGCTTGTATCGCTGCTGGTATCGCTTGTCTGTGGGGCCCTGCCCACGGTGGTGCGAACGAAGCTGTATTGAACATGCTGCAAGAAATCGGCACTGCTGATCGTGTTGGTGAATTCGTTGCAAAAGCTAAAGATAAGAACGATCCGTTCCGTCTTATGGGCTTTGGTCACCGTGTTTACAAAAACTTCGATCCACGTGCGAAGATCATGGCGAAAACTTGTCACGAAGTTCTTGGCGAACTTGGCATTAAAGATGAGCCACTTCTTGATATTGCTATGCAGCTTGAGAAAATCGCTTTGGAAGACGACTACTTCATCGAGAAGAAACTCTATCCAAACGTTGACTTCTACTCTGGTATCATCTTGAAAGCCATGGGTATCCCAACGTCTATGTTTACGGTTCTGTTCGCTCTGGCTCGTACAACGGGTTGGATTGCACAGTGGCAAGAGATGATCGAAGATCCATCTCAGCGTATCGGTCGTCCACGTCAGCTTTATACAGGTGATGTTGATCGTAAGTTCGTTCCGCTACATCAGCGCTAAGAACTACGGACAGCCTTCCGTATCTACAAAAAACCGTGAGAGGGAAACTTCTCACGGTTTTTTTGTTTTTGATTTTTTAACAAAATAGAAGATTATATGTTCGCACAGCTACAATTTAAAGATTAAAATTATGACTTAATAAACTTAAAAGGAGTTTTGCTGTGGGGTATACAGTTAATTGGTACTATGTTGCTTGGGTTGGTGGTGATAATGAAATAAAAATTTCAAGTTATCATCATAGGTCTAATAGTTTTGAAGACACAATAGAAACGGGGATTAAAACCTCTGCAACACCAAAGCTAATCCAATGCCAAGGGTTTGAGGGAAATATAGCCCGTTGGGCATTGGTTTATTTTGATATGGAAGGCAAACTTTGTTGTCGATATTCTAATTTAAATAGAGTGGCTGCTACTTTAGGTACAATCTGGGAGAATATACAAGCCAACAGCCCGATTGGAAAAATTGCCGCTGTTTGTCCATCTGCTGGGGCAAGAAAAATTTTCTTTCCAAGACAAGTAGAGTCTAAATTGACTCCTTATTCAGTTCCCCTTCGGCCAAGTTGGACGATTTTTGATAACCCATTCCCATTAGATATTAATAATGCAATTAAGGGAATAACAGCAACACTGCATAAAAATACAGGCATGAGTGCATGTCTATCAGATGACCAAATCTGTGTCGTTATTGCGCTGACGGGAACAGGCGATAATTTAAAAAAATCAAATATCGCATTAATTGTTTATAATGTAGCAATGAACACTGTATCTGGTGGATTGGTTTTTCCTAATCCAGGAAGTGATCAAGCTTATCTTACAGACCAAACGCCAACGATTTGTAAAACGAGTGATGGCTCAGGCATTTTAATTGGCTGGACAGGTATTGATGACAACAATAGCCTAAATCTTCTTTACTTAGATAAAGCGAAGATTACAGCGAGTAGAGGAATTGTTGCAGCATCTAATAAGCACACAACAACTTTGAATAATGAGTCATCAGATTATGCGCCTGTATTAGCCCAAAATGTTGGTGAAAACGGTCTTTTCTGGATCGGCAAGGATGCTAATCATCAGTTTAACTATCTAGAGGTCGAGTTAAAGTCAAAGTTGCTTTTATGGAGTCTTTCCACACCGGAAGATAAGCCCGGCTCAAAACATAGTTTTGATTTTCCTTCTAGCCGAAAGTTTGGGCTAGATGTAATTGGTGATTTAAAAGAACAGTTTACGTAACAAGTCATTATTAAAATATAATTTTGCCTTATGGTTTTACATTTCCTGTATTGCTGCCAATGTCTTTGGTTTGAATACAGGAAATTGGTGTTTACAACTGTTCTTTAATTAAACTAAATGCAATTAACCACATGACACTCCCTGTTAGTCCATCAATGACTTTCCATGTTATAGGACGCGAAAGATAAGGCGATGCCCAAGAGGCTGCAAAGGCAAGGAAAGAAAACCAGCATAAACTGGCACTGATGGCCCCAAGGGCAAAATAGAGCCTTGGCTCAAACTCATACTGAGCTGCAATTCCACCCACAAGCACAATCGTATCAATATAGACATGCGGGTTTAAAAAGGTGACGGCAAGTGTGTAGAGGAGTATTTCTTTGCGGCTTTTGCCGTGGGATTTTTCTTTTTCAAGGTGGTGGTTAGAGAATAGAGATTTGAAACTTTTCAGACCATACCAGCCCAAAAAAGCCGCCCCACCCCATGCCATTAATTCTGTCCAAAATGGATTAGAAGAAATTAAGCCGCCCAGACCTGCAACACCAATACTAATAAGCAAGGCGTCACTGAAGGCACAGATAAGTGCTACCATAATATGGTGTTGGCGGCGCAGGCCTTGGCCTAAGAGAAAGGCGTTTTGCGCACCGATGGCGATGATCAAGCCACCACCAACGCCAAAGCCGGTAAGAACGGCACTTATCATTGTTTCTACTCGCTTTTGATTGACAAAGTGACACATTCTTAACTAATTATCTCTATAAAGAGAAATGAATAGTCCTTAATGGCGATTAGACGAGCTTATGAAATGTTAGATTACAAATTGGTTGAGGCCGTTTCGGCAGTTATCAGACTGGGTTCCTTTGAAAAGGCAGCTCAGGAATTGGGGATGACTCAATCAGCTGTTTCCCAACGTATCAAGCTGTTGGAAGAACGCATAGCCCAGCCTCTTGTGGTGCGCTCAAAACCCATTAAGGCAACAGATGCAGGCCAGCGTCTTTATCGTCATTTCCAGCATGTAAATATGTTAGAACAAGAAATTCTTTCTGATATTCCTGAAGATGGCACTAATAGTAATTTCAAAGGCGTTGCACTGGCTGTTAATGCCGATAGTCTTGCTACTTGGTTTATTCGCGTGGCTGAAGTCTTATTCCTTGATTACAATCTACTTGTAGACTTATCCGTGGCGGATGAGACAAATACATTGGATTTGCTAAAGCAAGGCACTGTCATGGCCTCAATCAGTACGCAAGATAAGCGTATTCAAGGCTGTAAAGTCCAGACACTTGGCGCCATGCGTTATGTACCTGTTGCCCGCCTTGATTTTATTCAACGCTATTTCCCTGAAGGGGTGACGCCAAGCGCATTAAGAAAAGCGCCAGCCGTAATTTTTGGGCGTGATGATGAAATACATCAGAAGTTTTTAAAGAAACATTTCCGCATTGCAGCGGGTGAGTTTCCAACGCATGTTGTGCCATCCTCAGAAGGATTTGTTAATGTGTGCCGTACAGGCATGGCCTACGCTCTTGTGCCTGAAAATCAGGTGAAGCCCTATCTTGAAAATAGTGAACTGATCAAGATTTGCGATAAAGAGATGCTGCGTCCCCTTTATCTGCATTACCATAATATCGATAGTACAATGCTGAAATCTGTTGTGAGCGTCACACAGGCAATTGCGGCAATGGAACTTGGTACTTTTAAAGAATAATTACTTTTTTTCAATGAGTTCTATTTTATAACCGTCAGGGTCTTCAATAAAAGCGATGACGGTTTTACCATGTTTCATCGGGCCGGGTTCACGCACGATTTTTGCACCAGATATGCGTAAGCTTTCACATGTTTTATAAATATCAGGCACGCCAAGGGCGAGATGGCCAAAGCCATTGCCTATTTCATAAGGCTCGCTTTGATCCCAGTTATGGGTAAGCTCAATAACTGTGTGATCCTCTTCCCCACCGTAGCCTACAAAGGCAAGGGTGAATTTGCCATCTGGATAATCAGACTTTCTTAAAAGCTTCATACCAAGAATATCTGTGTAAAATGAAATCGATTTATCAAGATCAAACACGCGGATCATGGTGTGGAGAAAACGAAATTCTGACATTTATGAAACGTCCTTTTGAAGTAGGGATAAGACACAATCAGCGGCGCGCTCACTTGGTTTTTGCCCATCGCCAAGCCCAAGTTTTTTCATCGCTGTTTCAATCTCTGCATCCTGTGTATGGCGATGTTTTGCATCGTCAAGGATTTTTGAAACCTCAGTAACGATATTCTCTGGTGTGCAGTCATCTTGAATGAGTTCTGGAATAACGTATCTATCGTGCAACAGATTGACGATGCTGGCGTATTTGACTTTTACGAGGCGTTTTGCCAAAAAGTGTGTCATCTTTTTCATACGATAGGTGATGACACTCGGGGTTTTTGCCAATGCAAGCTCTAAGCTCACTGTGCCAGAGGCTGCAAGGGCAACATCAGCAGCTTTAAACGCACCAAACTTCTCATCATCCCCTTCCACGATAAGAATGGGAATGCCCCACTCCATAGTCATTTCTTTGACATATTGTGACACGGTCGAGACCGTGGGTAAGACAATGCGCAAATTAGGATATTTTGCTTTGAGGCTTGTCACGGCATCTTTAAAAATTGGCAGAAGCTGTGATGTTTCAGTCTGACGGCTGCCCGGTAACATACAAAGTAAAGGGACATCAGCAGGAATACCGTGGCGCTCTTTAAAGGCTGCTGCTGATATGTCATCAATGCCGCTTTCAATAACACTATGACCAACAAATGTGGTTTTAAGACCCTCTTTTTCAAAATAGGGCGGCTCAAACGGTAAGATCACCATGAGATGGTCTAGAAACTGTGCAATCTTCTTTGCCCTGCCCGGTTTCCATGCCCAGACAGTGGGGGCCACATAATGGATCAGAGGGATGTTTTTACCTTTAAGTTTTTTTGCAACCCGAAAGGTAAAACCCGGTGCATCAATGGTAATGAGGCAGTCCGGTTTTTGGCTTTCTACATCTTGTGCTGTCTGTTTAATGCGACGTAGAATTTTAGGGATATGAGGTAATACTTCAGCCAATCCCATTACGGTAAGTTCTGACATGTCAAAAAGGCTTTCTAATCCTTCTTCACACATATGAGGACCACCAATGCCGCAGAAACGGACTTGACCGTTTGTCTTGGCTTTTAACGCCTTCATCAGGCGCGCACCAAGAAGATCACCTGATGGCTCACCTGCAATAAGATAAATAAGTGGGGTTTTCATTATTCAATTCCCATAAGGAAGAGACCGAGCTCATCAGCCTTTGAAATAACTTTGTCCTGATCAACAATAATAGAACCATTAGCTTCAACCGCAACACCTCTTAGGCCTGCTTTATGGGCATTGATAAGTGTTGCAACACCGATTGTAGGTAAATCGGCTCGTTTTTCCTGATTAGGTTTTTTTGCTTTTACCAGAACACCGCCGAAGCCATCACGTTTTACATCTAGACAGCGTTCAAGCATTTTATCAGTGCCTTCAATGGCTTCTACGGCAAGAACAAGACCATCTTGAACAACACAAGCCTGACCGATATCAAGTTCCCCCATGGCGTGGGCAATTTGAAATGCTTTTTGGATATCTTTTTCTGCTTGTTCGTCCGGTTTTGTTTTGCCAAGGATCCCTTTTGGGGCAAGAAGGTCTTCTAAAACGTCATGAGCACCAATAACTTTAAAGCCTTCACCTTCTAAGGCATGGATGATGCGTGTAAGAAGACCATCATCACCAAAAGCCGCAGCACCTGTTTTAGCGAGAAACTTTAATCCCCATGCATCGGGGCGAATGGCAACAAGAGAGGGCCGTTTAATAGGTCCCGCCATTAATAAGCTTTTGACATTTTCTTCTTTGAGAATGGAAAGTGTCTTACCTGCAGCCCCTAACCTAACCCACGTGTGGGGATGACCTGCAACCAGTTCTGGCTCAGTTTGGCCTTTAAAGGCGATGATATGAAAAGGGCGACCCTCGCTCACACATTTTTGAACAATGCGTTTGGGAAGGTCGCCTTTACCAGCTAATAGTCCGAGTTTATCCGCCATGTTATTTCGGCGTACAGACGCCCCGCGATGAATCCTGTCTGATGAATTTAACAATCTCCATCACTGGCTCAACGTCTTTAAACATATTTGCAACATCTTCAACGCGTTCTGCCATTGTACCTTCTTGGGCAAATAACAGACGGTAGGCTGTGCGCATAGAATGAATGGCTTCACGATCAAAATTGCGACGCTTAAGTCCAACAATGTTCAGCCCAGCCAGACGAGCACGGTTGCCTGTGACAGAACCGTATGGGATTACATCATTTTCGATGCCAGACATACCACCGATCATGGCGTGGCGACCAATACGGCAGAATTGGTGAACAGCAGAAAGCCCACCAATAATTGCCCAGTCTTCAATAGTCACATGGCCTGCAAGCGTTGCGTTATTAACAAGAATAACATTATCACCAACTTGGCAATCATGACCGATATGAGCGCCAACCATCACCAGACAGTTACTGCCCATTTTGGTAAGCATTCCCCCACCCTCTGTACCAGGGTTAATGGTGACATGTTCACGAATGGTGTTGTTTTCACCAATTTCAAGGCGTGAAGGTTCGCCATTATATTTCAGGTCTTGTGGACAGTGACCGATTGAAGCAAATGGGAAAATTTTATTGTTGTTGCCAATCGTCGTGCGGCCTTCAACAACCACGTGAGAGAGCAGTTCAACATTCTCGCCAATTACAGCATCAGGACCCACCATACAAAATGGGCCAATCTTTGCACTCTCAGCAACTTGCGCTTTTGAATCAACAACAGCGCTTGGATGGATATTAGCCATTATTCGTTCACAATCATTGCTGTAATAACGGCTTCAGCCATTAGGGTATCATTTGAATAGGCTTCACCTTTGAACTTCCAGATGTTGCCGCGTTGACGTTCTTTCTTCACTTTGATGTGAAGCGTATCGCCGGGACCAACGGGTTTTCTAAAACGACAACCATCAATGGACATGAAGTAGACAAGCTTGCCTTCAATCTCAGAACCTTCCGTATGAACAACAAGAACAGCAGCGGTCTGTGCCATAGCTTCGACGATCAAAACACCTGGCATAACCGGTTTTGTTGGGAAGTGGCCGGGGAAGAAAGGTTCGTTAATTGTAACGTTTTTGATACCCGTTGCGCTTTCACCAGCAACAAGGTCTTCAACGCGATCAACCAGCAAGAATGGATAACGATGCGGGATCATTTCCATAATGCGCATAATATCTACTGATGTGACTTCATTTTCTGACATTGATTGTCGTCCTCTTTATTTTTTTCCGCGTGTCAGCTTTTCAATCATGCCGACTTGACGTAACCATTTCCATTGTGGAATAGCAGGGAAACCGCCAACGGTCTGTCCTGCTTCAACATTTCTCATAACACCAGCTTTTGCCGCAATAACAACGCTATCGCCAATTTCAAGATGGCCTGCAACACCGGCTTGACCACCCACAACAACAAAGTTGCCGAGTTTCGTACTGCCTGAGATACCTACATGGGAGACAATGACGCACCCCATGCCAATTTGCACGTTATGGCCGATTTGAACGATGTTATCAATTTGGGTCCCTGCCCCAATGACAGTATCGGGCCCAGCACCTCGATCAATTGTTGTCGCAGCCCCGATATTGACATGATCACCGATAAGGACCCTGCCCAATTGGGGGATGCGAACATGGCCTTGCGCACCACTGGCAAAGCCAAAGCCATCTTGACCAATTTGACAACCAGGATGGATTGTAACGCCATTGGAAATGATTGTGTGGCTCAGGGTAACATTGGGGTGGATAATGCAGTTTTCACCAACTGTCACACCATCACCAAGCACAGCATTTGACTTGATCCATGTACCCTTGCCAATGATGACATTCTCACCAACATAGGCACCAGCTTCAATGATCACACCATCAGCAATTGTCGCTGTTTCTGAAATATTTGCTCTTTCAGAAATTTTAGCTTTTGGAAAGGTAACCGGATAAAATGTCGATGCAATCTTTGCATAGCCCATATAAGGCTCTGCCGTTACCAATAATGACATGCCTTCAGGGGCTTTATCTGCGACTTCAGGGTGGACAAGGCATAAGCCTGCTTTGCTTTTGGTAAAAGCCTTGACGTATTTGCGGTTGTCCAGAAATGAAACCTGTTCACTTGTTGCTTGGTCAATACTTGCAACATCAGTAATTAAAGCATCTTTATCACCGACAAGCTCTGCAGAAGCAATATCTGCAAGCTCATGGGCTTTAAAAGGGCCATTACATTTAAAAAATCGACTGTCTGCCATGTGTCTACTTTGTTGTTACAACGACTTTAGGAAGGGTTTTATTTAGTTCTGTGATAACTTGATTTGTAATATCAAATTGTTCTGCAACGACAATTGTCTGTGCGCGACGAAGAACAAGTGTAAAACCTTGTTGTTGTGCAAGAGCAATCACCACTTTGCTAAGCGCCTGTTTGACTTTTGCTTGTGCTGCATTTTGTGCTTTTTGAAGTGAAAGGTTCTTTTGTTGAACTTTCTTTTGAACACCAAGAACCTTTTGCTCAAATTTACGTCGCTCTTCCTTAAAAGCTTCTTGGCTTAACAAAGTTTTTTTCTGTGCGAGTGATTGGTTTGCTTGGTGTAAAGCTGTTTCTTCTTTTTTCACTTCACTACGATATTGTGATCTGATTTTATTAACCTGTTCACGAATACTTTTCGGTGCAGTTGACTTAATAAGGACTTGCTCCATATCAACAACGGCAATCTTTATAGGAACCTGCTGAGCATGAGCAGGACTTGCAAAGTGCAAACCCAAGAGAGCGAATACGGCAAGAGCGATGAGTTTCTGGCTAATCTTCATTTATATATTCCTAGAAACGTGTTCCGAAAGTGAAACGGAAGTTTTCAGTTTTATCATGATCTTCTTCTAAAACAGGGAAAGCCCAATCAATGCCGATTGGCCCCATGGGGGATACCCATGATAACCCAAGGCCAACTGAGGCACGTAGTGCCGAGTTATCAATTGTTTTACTATCAGTTGGGTTTAATTCCGTTAATGTACCGTAATCAGAAAACGCCACGCCTGAAATTTGATATTCATTTGGTAAACCAAGAGGGAAGCGAAGTTCAGTAGAACCGTTAACGATATATTCACCACCCAGTGAATCACTTGTGGAGCTATCACGAGGACCTACACCACTGTCTTCAAAACCACGTAAAGTGCTCCCACCTAAGAAGTAGCGGTTTTGGACTTTTACATCTTCACCAAGGCCCACGATATGACCTATACGTCCTTTAGTGCTCAAAATCCATTGATCTTCTAGTGGATAATAATATGAAGCTGTCACTTGGTTACGAAGATAATAAACTGTACCGCCTAAGCCCGCGACTGTATTACTGACGCGCAAACGATAACCTTCTGTGGGGGCTACGCGACTGTCACGATTATCATAGGTAAGTGCATGTGAAATTGAGGATGTCATTTCCTCGCCTTCTTGTGACTTAATCAGGGAAGAGGCATCTGAAGCAACATTTTCAATGGTTGTTTCATCAAGCTTATAACTCCATGCCTGAGTCATATGATCCGAAAATGGATAGCTTGCTCTTAAAGCAAAACCAAGGCTACTTACATCATAGGAACTAGAATCTTGCTTTTCTTGTGTTGTCTTGTATAGATCAAAACCTGCAGCAAGTTCGCGATCAAGGAAGTATGGTTCAGTAAAGGCGAGGTTATAACTTGTTTTTTCTGCGGCGATATTTGCTGAAAGGCTCAGGTTTTGACCTTTACCGAGCAGGTTTGCCTCTGAAATACCAAATTCGACCATGGGGCCGTCTTCTGTGGAAAAACCAGCACCAACGGAAAGAGATCCCGTTGACTTCTCTTCAACAGTCACGTCAATAATTTTTTGATCAGGCGCACTGCCTGGAGACTGGGCGACCTGTACATTTTCAAAGAAGTTAAGGTTGTTAATACGTTTTTTTGAACGTTTTAGTTTTGCAGCATTTAGTGCATCGCCTTCAACCAATTGGAATTCACGTCGCACAACTTTATCAAGGGTGCGGAAGTTGCCATTGATGTTGATACGTTCAACAAAAACACGAGGTCCTTCATTGATGTTAAATGTTAAGTCAATTTGTTTGTTTTCTGTATCTTTATCAACTTGAGGGCTGACTTTAACAAAAGGGAACCCTTGAAAACCCACATTATCAATCAAATCTTCAACAGAATCATCAACTTCATCTGCATTATACCAATCACCGACTTCAATATCAGAAACACCTTCAAGGCTTTCGTCCTGCAGGCCTTCCAATGAGTTTTCAATGTTCACGCTTCTAATCTCGTAACGTGGTCCTTCATCAATTGTATATGTGATGAAGAATTCTTCACGTGACGGGCTGAGCTCTGCAACAGCAGATGTTACTTTAAAGTCAGCAAAACCACGTGATAAATAGAAACGACGCAACAACTCTTTATCATAGTTAATACGATCAGGGTCGTAGTTATCATCAGCTGTCAGGAAATTATACCAACGCGACTCACGTGTGCGCACAACATCAAGGAGCTTGCTGTCACTATATTCTTTGTTACCAACAACCCGTATTTTCTCAACGCCCGTTGGATCACCTTCTTCAATTTCAAAAACCAAATCAACACGGTTTTGATCTAGCTGAATGACTTTAGGTTCAATTGTTGCTGCAAAACGACCGCTGCGACGATAAAGCGTTAAAATACGCTCAACATCTTGTTGAACGCGCGTGCGTGTGTAGATCACACGTGGGCGCAATGTCACTTCAGAATCAAGAGTCGGATCATCAAGTTTACGGTTACCTTCAAAGGCAATGCGGTTAATAACAGGGTTTTCAATGACGTTAATAACCAGATTAGTACCTTCACGCTTGAAGGTCACATCTGCAAATAAACCTGTTGCAAAGAGCTTTTTCAAGGAACGGTTAAGCTGGCGTGAGCTGTAGTTATCACCTTCTTGAAAAGTCAGGTACGTGCGTACAGTTTCGGGCTCAACACGTTGTGCACCAACGATTGTGATCTCTTCAATCAAACTGTTTGCCATGGCACTCGCGCTTGTCAAAGCAGCGGTTAGTCCAAATGCTACGCCAGCACTGATTGATGTAATACGATTGCGTTTTTTCACCTTAGTCCCCCATTATCGAGTTATCGCTCAGGTGAAGAGCTGTGTGATAAAATCGAATACTTTCAACTGCACAAGGTCATTCCATGTTGCAAAGACCATTAAACCCAATACCAGAGTTAGGCCAAAACGGAAACCATATTCTTGCGCCCTTTCACTTAAAGGCTTACCTCGTATGGCTTCTGCAGCATAGAATACCAGATGTCCACCATCCAGCATCGGAATTGGAAACAAGTTTATCAGACCAAGGTTAACAGAAAGTACCGCCATCAAATAAATTAAACTATCAAAGCCGGATTTGGCAGCATCCCCTGAAACCTGTGCGATGCGCAATGGCCCGCCAAGGTCCTTCATGCTGCCCCCACCTGTGATTAGTGTGCCAAGGTGGGATAGGATTTGTGCAGATAGGTCATAGGTACGCTCAATCCCCATCCAAACGGCAACAACAGGATTATAACGCACATATTCAGCCTGTTCCGCATCCGGGCGAATACCAAGCTGACCTACCATCTTATCACCCGCTTCGCGCGCTTTTGGTGTGACTTTAATTGCCAGCTCTGAGCCATTTCGCAAAACAATAGCATCAAGCGCTTTATTTGGGCTTGCCATAACGATTTCACGTAAATCATCAAATGTATCTAGCTTTTGTCCGCCTAGGCTTAGAATAAGGTCGCCTTTTTCAAGCCCTGCTTCAGCAGCAGCACTTTCAGCCACAACTTCGCCAACACCAGCATGGAATTTCTCCGGAACGCCAACTGCCATATAAAGCAAAGCAAAAAGAACAGCTGCAAGAATGAAGTTTGCAATAGGGCCCGCGGCAACAATAGCAGCACGGGCACCTAGTGATTTATAATAAAAAGAAACTTTCATTTCTTCATCACTAAAGGGGCGTTCTTCACTTTCGGTTGAACCGCTACTGGCAGCATCGGTGTCGCCAAACATTTTGACATATCCACCAAACGGCATGAGACAGACTTTCCAGCGTGTATCAGACTTATCATTCCAGCCAAAAAGTTCTGGGCCAAAACCGATGGAAAAGATTTCCACCTTTACACCATTGCGTCGCGCAACCCAGTAATGACCGAGTTCGTGGAAGAAAACCAAGACACTGAGGGCAAAGATAAAAGCCACAATGGGGTTGGCGAAAAGGATATCGTACATTTAAAAAACCGAATTATTTGAATGAGTGCGTAAAATAAGCCTATTTACTTATTTTTTCAATGGCTTGAAGGGCTAATTGTCGGGCTTTTTTATCAGCCTCTATTACCTGCTCGATTGTTTCAAGCTCGTGATGTTCATATTTGCTTAAAATTGCTTCAACCGTAGAGGGGATATCTAGAAAACCAATCTGGTTATTTAGAAAGGCGCTCACGGCTATTTCATTTACACCATTAAGAACACATGGGGCAGATTTACCAGTTTGCAAGGCTTCGCGCGCAAGCCTTAAGGCAGGGAAACGTTCAAGGTCGGGCTCCTCGAAATTAAGCTGTGCAATTTCAGCTAAATTAAGTTTAGCCGATGGCGCTTTCATTCTTTGTGGCCATGCCAAGGCATAGGCAATAGGGGTTCTCATATCAGGTGAGCCCAATTGAGCAAGCACAGAGCCATCAATATAAGAAACCATAGAATGGATGACCGATTGAGGGTGAACCAAAACGTCAATATTTTTTTCTTCAACTGGGAAAAGGTGGAAGGCTTCGATTAACTCAAGACCTTTGTTCATCATACTGGCAGAATCAACAGAGATTTTTGCCCCCATGGACCAGTTCGGATGGGCAACGGCCTCTTTTGGGGTAACCTTAGACATCTTATCAAGCGAAGAGGTTCTAAAAGGCCCACCCGAGGCGGTAAGAATGATCTTATCAATCCCTTCAGGGCGATCAAAATCAAGCACCTGAAAAATAGCATTATGTTCAGAATCAACAGGAAGCAATGTGGCGCCATGATCCTTCACAGCCTGCATCATGAGATCACCCGCACACACGAGGCTTTCTTTATTGGCAAGGCCGATTGTGGCCCCACGTTTAATCGCTTCAAAAGTGGGGGCCAAGCCCGCAGCGCCCACAATTGAGGCCATGACCCATTGTGCATCACGTTGAGCTGCTTCTAAAACAGCGCTCTCCCCTGCCCCGACTTCAATATCTGTTCCGCTTAAAGCTTCTTTAAGGACTTGATAGTTATCGCCATTGGCACTACATACAAAATCGGCCTTAAGGTCTTTAGCTTGTTTGGCCAAAAGCTCAATATTTGAATTTCCTGTAAGGGAAACCACATTAAACTGATCTGGGTTTTTAGAAATCAGATCAATGGTGCTTGTGCCGATTGAACCGGTTGAACCCAAGATACTAATGGATTTTTTTAAAACCATGTGAGGATCTGCCCATTAGTTGCAAGGATTAAGCCTGCAAAAGCGATACCTGCGGCAATCATCCCATCCATGCGGTCAAGCACACCACCATGACCGGGAATAATATTGCTTGAATCCTTCACATCAAAGCGTCTTTTGGCATGTGATTCAAAAAGATCACCGACTTGGGCAATAAAGGCAAGGCAGCTGCTGATTAAACCAACAATAAAGGGGGCTTGCCAATCAAATAGGTTCGCCAGTAAAAGACCAACCAGAAAAGCAGAAAACATACCGCCTAAAAGCCCTGCCCATGTTTTCTTTGGGCTGATACGTGGGGCAAGTTTCGGCCCGCCAATGGTCAAGCCAAATCCGTAGCCGCCTGTATCGGTTGCCACAACGCTCAGGGCTAACCAATAGACAAGCTGCACACCAATTTCTTCCGTATTTCGAAGGAAAATGAAGGAGGCTATGGGGAGACTAAGGTACAGACTGCCAATGGCAAAAAAGTTTCGACCTTCTTTGGAGAGGTTCAGGGCAAAAAGAAGCGCAAGAAACACGGGGGCAATAAGGATCGCTTCTAATAATTCAAGTCCGATAATAGGAAGCCAAGGAATAAAGCCAACAAAAGCAGCCAAGATAAAGCCTGACAGCTTAAATTCATCAAGGCACAGCTTGGACCATTCCCACGCCATTAAAACACCGAGCAAAGAAATGAAAATATTAAAAAAAGGAGTGCCAAATTCAATGGCTGCCAATGCAGGGCCTGCAATGACGATGGCAGAGATCACTCGCAAACCAAAATTACTCGGAAGAGTTTTACCCACTGATCATTCCATATCTTCTGTCACGACCAGAAAGCTCGCCTAAAGCTTCCTCAAGGTGTGATTTGTTAAAATCAGGCCAGAGAACATCCATAAAGACAAACTCGGTATAAGCCAGTTGCCATAAGAGGAAATTACTTACACGTTGCTCGCCACTGGTGCGAATAAGCAGGTCTGGGTCAGGTGTATCAACTGTATAAAGCGATTGTGAAATTGTCTCTTCACTGATGGCCTCAGGGTCAAGCTGACCGTCCTTTACCTTCTTGGCAATTTCTTTTGTTGCATGCAGTAACTCAGCACGACCACCGTAGCTTAGCGCAATGGTGAGATAAAGGGTCGTGTTCTTCTCTGTCAGCTTTTCACTTTCTTCAATGGCTTCAACAATATCATTTGAAAGTCGTGTGCGATCACCGATAAAACGAATACAGACACCTTCTGAATGAAGTCGTTTGACCTCATTGGCAAGATAATGACGAAGAAGCCCCATAAGGGTGCTGACTTCTTCTTCTGGTCTTTTCCAGTTTTCTGAAGAAAAGCCAAAGAGCGTTAAGTGGGTCACACCCAACTCAACAGCCGCTTCGATACAACGACGCACAGCATCGGCCCCTTTTTTATGGCCTGCTGTGCGCGGTAAAAAGCGTTTTTTCGCCCAACGTCCGTTGCCATCCATAATGATGGCAACGTGTAAGGGCTCTATGTCTGTTGAAGTTTTCAAAGAATTCTGACCCATGCGAGTTAAACTTGCATGATCTCTTCTTCTTTATGAGCCAAAGTCTCGTCAACTTTTTTGATGGCTGCATCAGTTTCACTTTGAATTTCTTTTGCGTAATCTCTGTGCTCGTCTTCAGAGATCGCACCGTCTTTTTCCATTTTCTTTAGCTCGTCATTACCATGACGGCGCACGTTACGAATGGCAATGCGTGTGTCTTCAGCATATTTACCAGCAACTTTTACAAGCTCTTTGCGGCGCTCTTCGTTCAGTGGCGGAATAGGAATACGAACTAACGTGCCATCAGCTTGTGGGTTAAGACCTAGACCAGCTTCACGAATGGCTTTTTCAACCATTTTCACGTTGGACTTATCCCAAACCTGAACAGAAAGCATACGCGCTTCTGGAACGCTTACTGTACCAACCTGATTGATGGGCATTTTAGAGCCATAGACATCAACCATGATCGGGTCAAGAAGGCTTGTTGAGGCACGGCCTGTGCGCAAGCCTGCAAATTCGTTATGCAGAACATCAACAGCTTTATCCATTTTGCTGTGAAGTTCTTTTTTGAGAGAATTAAAATCAGACACGAGTTTTCCCCTTAATTAATCTTTGATAACCGTAAACAGGCCTTGTTGATTAACAACATCGGCAAAAGAGTCCGGTTTATGCATTGAGAATACAACGATTGGCAGGTCGTTTTCACGTGCCAGTGTAATGGCCGCTGCATCCATAACTTTTAAATCGTTAGTCAGAACGTCTTTATAGGTCAGTGTATCATAACGTTTCGCTTCAGGATCCTTCTTTGGATCTGCGCTATAAACACCATCAACCTGCGTCCCTTTTAAGATCGCATCACAGCTCATTTCAACAGCGCGCAAGGCAGCAGCTGTGTCAGTGGTGAAGAACGGGTTACCAGTGCCAGCGGCAAAAATAACAATACGTCCTTTTTCCATATGGCGAATGGCGCGACGACGGATGTAAGGTTCACAAACGCTTTGCATCGGAATTGCTGATTGAACGCGGGTTTGAACACCCAATCGCTCTAATGAGCTTTGCATGGCAAGGGCGTTCATGACGGTTGCCATCATGCCCATATGGTCTGCACTGGTTCGATCAATACCTGCTGCTGCATCGGAAATACCGCGGAAAATATTTCCGCCACCGATAACAAGGCAGATTTCTGTACCGAGTTTATGAACTTTGATAACTTCACTGGCAATCTGGTCGACATATTCTGTATCAAGACCAAATTGTTTTTTCCCCATAAGACCTTCACCAGAAAGCTTAAGGAGAACGCGTTTAAATACCGGAGTATCTGACATAATAATATTGCCGCTCTAACCATATGTGAATGGAGAGCTACATTTACCCTGCCCAGCCCCATTAATCAACGGCTGTTTAACGTCTTCTTTAAGAAAAAATAAACGGCGGCGAGGATTTAGCCCTCACCGCCGTCTAAATAATCTTCAAAGATCAAAAAAGCTTAATGCTTATGAACCTGCAGCAGCAGCTACTTCAGCAGCAAAGTCTTCTTCTTTCTTTTCGATACCAGCACCCAGTTCGTAACGAACATAGCCAGTCAATTTGATGTCAGAACCCAGCTCTTTAGCGAGGTTTTCAATAGCTTTACCAACTGAATTGTCAGGATCGATAACAAAAGCTTGTTCGATCAGGCAGTTTTCTTGGTAGAATTTGCGCATACGGCCTTCAACCATCTTGATGGCGATTTCTTCAGGCTTACCTGCTTCTTTAGCTTGTTCGATGAGAACTGTACGCTCACGCTCGATATCAGTTGCATCAACGCCGTCACGGTCAAGTGCCAGTGGGTTTGTCGCAGCAACGTGCATTGCAATCTGTTTACCCAGTGCATTGAGCTGGTCTTTGTCGCCTTCTGATTCCAAACCAATCAAAACAGCAATTTTACCAAGGCCTTCAGCCGCAGCATTGTGCATGTAAGTTGCAACAACACCGTTAGAAACAGTTAGCTTTTCCATACGGCGCAGGTTCATGTTTTCACCAATTGTGCCAACAAGAGCTGTGAGTGTTTCTTCACAGTTCTTTTCAGAACCTGGGTAAGCAGCAGCTTTAAGTTCGTCAAAGCTGTTTACACCCAGTGCAACACCGGCAGCATCTTTAACATAAGCTTGGAACTGTTCGTTTTTCGCAACAAAGTCAGTTTCAGAGTTAACTTCGATAACCGCAGCAGTAGCGTCGCCGGAAGCGAATGCAACGAGGCCTTCAGCAGCAACGCGACCTGATTTTTTAGCCGCTTTTGCCAAACCTTTTTGACGAAGCCAGTCTTGTGCAGTCTGAATGTCGCCATCATTTTCGTTGAGTGCTTTTTTGCAGTCCATCATGCCTGCGCCAGAGAGTTCGCGCAGTTCCTTTACGAGCGCAGCAGTAATCTGAGCCATAGGATTGTCCTCTTAATTCGATAAAGTAAAAAATCAAATGCTTTTACATATGTTTCAATGTGAAAGCGATGACAGTGGAGAAGTAACTTCCCCACTGTCTAAATACTTATGCTTCAGCAGGAGCAGCAGCAGCTTCTTCAGCTTGTGGCAAGTTCTCTACTGGAGCTTGCTCTTGTGCGCCAACGTCGATGCCAGCAGCAGACATTTGGCTTTGGATGCCGTCAAGAACGGAACCAGCAAGCAGGTCACAGTACAGTTTCAAAGCACGAATAGAGTCATCGTTACCAGGAACTGGGTGTGTGATGTTCAGCGGAGAGCTGTTGGAGTCGAGGATCGCAACAACAGGAATACCAAGGTTTTTGGCTTCGTTAATTGCAATAGCTTCTTTTTGTGTATCAAAAACAACCATGATGTCCGGCAGGCCGCCCATCTCTTTAATACCACCCAAAGTACGCTCAAGTTTTTCACATTCGCGTGTCAGGTTGAGTTGTTCTTTTTTCGTCAGGCCAGCCATGTCGCCAGAAAGAAGTGCTTCAAGAGACTTCAGGCGTTTGATTGAACCAGAAACAGTTTTCCAGTTAGTCAGCATACCGCCGAGCCAACGGTGGTTTACGTAGTACTGGCCACATTTTTGTGCCGCTTCAGCAACAACTTCAGAGGCTTGACGCTTTGTACCAACGAAAAGTACGCGACCGCCACCAGCAGTTTTGTCACGAACTTGTACCATTGCTTGATGAAGCAAAGGAACAGTCTGACCAAGATCGATGATGTGAATACCGTTGCGAACACCAAAGAGGAATTGATCCATCTTAGGGTTCCAGCGACGTGTGTTGTGTCCAAAGTGAACACCAGCTTCAAGGAGCTGGCGCATAGTAAAGGTTGGCAGTGCCATTTCAATATCCTTTTCCGGTTGATCCTCCGCGGGAAAGTTGAGTTCTATTCGAACACCGGATCGAATGTATGGGATGTCTCCCCATACTTCCGTGAATTCCCACGTGTGAAGTAAGGCGCGCTAAATACGCCCTTTTTAGGCTGAGCGCAAGGTTTATTTTATTCAGCCGGTATTTTACCTTCAGTTGATAAAAGCAAACGATATGTTTCCATGAGATGACGCACGTCATGAGAGGCGCGATGGGGGCGCAGGTTTAAATTTGCCCAAGCCTGCAGTCCAAAGGTATCCATAATACGATCAAAGCGCGCCATCTTATGGACTGTTGAGCCGTCATCGTTTTCGCGATCATCATCTGCAACATGGAGATCAAACAGCTCAACGGCAGAGGCCATTCTAAAAGCGGGTCTCTCATTTGCCGCTTCAAACAGCCTTGCCAGCCAGAAACCGTCAAATTGCGGGGCATCACTATATATAACGCCCCCTTTAAGGGCGATGTTCATTTTCTGTGCGACAAGTTTGATGGGCTCTCCAAGATGGTCTAGCTCTTCACGGCTAATCTGATGGGCATCTTTTTCAGCTGTGTCATCCCAATGTGTCCAGCTTGCAATAGAACTCACATGTAAAAGCATGGACTCAACGCTGCCATCCGCATTGTTCCACGCAACTTCAATGGGATATGAGTCTTCGCCAAAACCGCTGGCTTCAAAATCTATAAATCTGGGATATGATGCATTATTATTCATGATCAAATCTCCTGTACATCGGCAATCCCGGGAACGGCCTTCACCGCTTGAAGGAGGCCCGGTGTGATATTATAACGATCTTTGAGCTGAATTTCAGCTTCTGTTGTCGCATCTATTCGAGCCATGATGGTGACATTGCCCCTGCCCTTGCCTTCACGGTCCAACAGCTCTTTAACCAAGCCCACAGCGCTTTGGTCTTCTATATAAAGTTTTAACCCGGCTGTGGATTTTGCTGCCTTGATGTCGAGCAATTCAACCGCATTTACCGAATATTTAACGTTATCTTCTTCAAATTGGGCCGCTGCCATCATGAAAACGGATTGGCCTGTTTCCCAGATGTCTCTGGAGACCGAATATGTCTCTGCCCAAACCGCAACTTCAAAGGCAGCAGAAGAATCGGAAAGTTGGATAAAGCCAAAACGACTGCCATTTTTCTTGGAGATCATTTCGCGCTTGCTAATAACCGTCCCTGCAATTTTAACAGGGCCAGATATACCATTTTGCAAGACTTCAACATGGGATTTCACCCCCAAACGTTTTAGGGTCGTCTTGTAAGCATCAAGCGGGTGAGCAGACAGGTAAAAACCAATTGCTGAAGCTTCTTCGCGCAAACGGTCCATTAAAGGCCAGTCTGGCACGTTGGGAAGCTGGGCTGCCTTTTTCATGGCGCTGTCATCAGCCCCAAACATGCCGATCTGATCAGAACTTCTTTCTTCAGCAGCGAGGTTGGAATGTTTGATCAGTGTTTCAATACCATCAAAGACCTGACGGCGATTTGAATTAATCCCATCAAAAGCACCTGAGCGAACAAGGTTTTCAAGGATACGTTTGTTTACACCCTTGCTGTCAACCCGATTGGCAAAATCAAACGGGTCCTTAAAAGGGCCATTGACAACACGTTCTGCAACAACTGATTCCATCGCCGCATCACCCACATTGCGAATGGCAGATAGCGCATAACGCACGGCCTTAATGGTACCGCCGACTTCTTCATTGGGATTGGGGATTTCTTCGACACCGAAAATCACGTTTGATTTATTGATATCAGGTTGAAGTAACGGGATTTTCAATTTATCCAGTTCTTGGCGAAACATATTAAGCTTATCGGTATTGTTCAAATCCAAAGACATGATACCCGCCATAAATTCTGCCGGGTAATTGGCCTTTAGATAGGCTGTTTGATAGGCCACATAGGCATATGCCGCCGCGTGTGATTTGTTGAAACCATATGAGGCGAACTTGGCCATAATATCAAAAATATCACTGGCTTTTTGTTTGGGCACACCGCGTTCAACGGAGCCTTCCACAAACATGGCACGCTGTTTTTCCATCTCTTCAGCGATTTTCTTACCCATGGCACGGCGTAGCAAATCCGCACCGCCAAGACTATAGCCTGCCATGACCTGCGCAATCTGCATGACCTGTTCCTGATAGATCATAATTCCGTAGGTTTCTTTCAGGATCGGCTCAATGGTCGGATAGAGATAATCCGGTTCTTCTCGTCCATGTTTGCGTTCAATGTAGCTTGGGATATTATCCATTGGACCCGGGCGATAAAGCGCCACAACCGCGATCAAATCTTCAAGTCTGTTGGGCTTCATGGAGCGCAAGACACCACGCATGCCTTCAGATTCCAACTGAAAGACGCCCCCACCCTCACCGCGACCGAGCATTTCATAGGTGCGCTTATCATCAAGCGGGATTTTTGTAATATCCAGCGGTGTTTCACGCCCCTTATTAATAAATTTCAGGGCCGTTGAAATTACCGTTAGGGTTTTTAGGCCCAAAAAGTCAAACTTGACCAAACCAGCTTGCTCAACGAACTTCATGTTGAATTGAGTCACAGGCATGTCTGATTTGGGGTCGCGATAAAGCGGGACGAGCTTATCAAGGGGGCGATCACCAATTACCACACCGGCTGCGTGGGTGGAAGCATGGCGATAAAGCCCTTCAAGCTGCTTGGCAATCCCCACCATGCGCTCAACCGTTTCATCATCGCGAACTTCCTGTTTAAATTCAGGAATTTGCTCAAGGGCTTCTTCAACGCTTAGGGCTTTACCCGGATCATTAGGGACATATTTACACAGGCGGTCAACCTGACCAAAGGGCATTTGCAACACACGTCCGGTATCGCGCAAAACCGCACGGGCTTGAAGCTTACCAAAGGTGATGATCTGGGCCACATGGTCATAGCCGTATTTATCTTGAACGTATTTAATCACCTCTTCACGGCGGTCTTGGCAGAAATCGATATCGAAATCAGGCATGGACACACGTTCGGGATTAAGAAAACGTTCAAACAGCAGTGCGTAGCGAAGAGGGTCAAGATCAGTAATGGTTAAGGCATAGGCCACGAGGGAACCCGCACCAGAACCACGGCCCGGCCCCACGGGGATATCTTGTTCTTTGCCCCATTGGATGAAATCAGCAACAATGAGGAAGTAGCCCGGGAACCCCATCTGGTTGATGATGCCAAGCTCATATTCTAAACGTTCCCAATAAGGTTTAGAGACTTCGTCGCGTTCTTCTGGTGTCATGCCTTCTGTATAAACACCATCGATAAGACGTTGCTTAAGCCCGTCTTCAGACATTTTGCGCAGTTCATCTTCCTCATTTCGCCCTTCCCCACAATCAAAGGGCGGCAAAATTGGCGGGATGTTTTCAACCTTGATAGCGCAACGTTTTGCAATGGTTAGTGTATTGTCACAAGCCTCAGGTATATCTTTAAACAGCTCGCGCATTTCAGCGGCTGTTTTTAAATAATGTTCGGGTGTGAGTTTGCGCCGATCAGTTTGGTCAACGTAAGACCCAGCCGCGATACAAACAAGAGCATCATGGGCAGAATACATGTCTTTGTTTGGATAGAAAGCTTCATTTGTCGCCACAAGGGGAATATTTAACCCATAGGCCAGATCAACGAAGTCATCTTCGATTTGATCTTGTTCTGGCAGGTTATGGCGTTGGAGCTCCACATACACTCGGTCCGGATAGGCACTTTTAATGCGCGATAGTAAAGACTCAGCTTTTTCCTTATGGCCTTGAAGCAAAAGCTGTCCAATAGGCCCAAGGTGCCCACCTGTGAGCAAAATAAGACCTTCATTATGGTCAAGCACATCCTCAATGGAGATTTGAGGGTCTTCGCCGTCAGGTGATGTGAGAAAAGCATTACTCACAAGTTTCATCAGGTTGCGATAACCGGGATCATTTTGGGCAAGTAACACAATGGGCTGCGGCGCTGTGGGGCCAATATTTTTAACACTTAAGCCTGCATTCTCATCATCATTGGGCTGGGCTGTGATGGCGATTTGACAGCCGATAATCGGTTGAATGCCAGCCCCAGACATGGTTTGGGAAAACTCAAGACCACCAAACATATTGTTCGTATCCGTCATGGCGATGGCGGGCATCTTTTCAGCTTCTACCCATTTGGGGAGCTGCTTGATACGGATCGCACCTTCAGACAAAGAATAAGCCGTATGAAGGCGAAGATGGACAAAATCAGCGTGGGACATTGTGTGATAAAATCTTGAGTAAGTGATAAGTTAAGTGCACATTGTCCATCCTAACTGTCTTTGGATAATCTGAAAACATTTTTGTTTATTTATATATTTGTATAAAATAGGCCTAACCTTATGAATTTATGGAAAAAAATCACTTTTCCACGCCAGCCGATCCAATATGTTTTATTTTATGGTTTTGGCGGGCTGATTCTTCTGGCTGTGGCTGTGGTTTTATATTTAGGGTTAAGCTCAACCACAAAACTCACCAAAGATTATCACCATATATTAATTGAGACCGCGCTTGATAAGCTAACAAGTGAGGTCGAAGGGCTGTTGCTTCCGGTTGAAAGCCAGACACTTTGGATCAGTGATCAGTTTAAAGAGGGGAAAATTAACCTTCATGATCACAAACAGATAAAGACATTTCTACGTGGTGTTCTCGCTGGAACACCAAATGTCAGCGGCTTGGGCTTGCAATATAAAGATGGCATTACACGTTATATGTTGCGCAAAGATAACCAGTGGATTGAAAAAAAACGAATTAGCACAGCAGAAAACACAAGATTGTTTAGTTTGATGTCCATGGCAAAAACGAATGTCTGGAGCAAGCTGATTTGGGATGACAAAGAAGAACAAACCATTGTGGATGTACGCACACCGATTTATCAAGATGGTGAGTTAAAAGCTATTTTATTTATTGGTGTAACAGTTGCCGATCTGTCCAAAACAATTTTAAGCACCTCGTCAGACCGTTTTCTAACCCCCTTTATCTTATATGGTCGCAACCATATTCTTGCCCATCCCCTTTTAACCAGCGGGCGGACTGTCTCTGATGAGTTAGGGGCACGCGCTGATTGGATTACAGGCAAAGGTGATATCCCCTTGCCTTCTGTTGATGATTTTCAAGATGTGAAGTTGGCAAGCCTTGTTCATGGCTCAGTCACAAAGGCGGGCTTAATTACGCCTATTGATAATGTGCAGGTCAATCGCGCGCGCGTTGATGGTGATATGTATATTGTCGCCACAAAAGAAATTGTTCGCTTTGGTCAAACACCATGGGTGTTGGGTGTTTATATTAATGCGGGAAAGTCTGATAGCACAGCGGCTTTGCAGCTTTTTGAAATGGCAGGTGCTGGCCTGATAGTTTTGGTGATTTCTGTCATTCTCTCCATGAAAGTCGGTAAAAAACTAGCCCGCCCGATTGTGCGCCTTGCAGAATCAGCAAAAACCGTTCGCAAAGGTGAATTAGATAACGTCCCGCTTTTACCACGAAGCCGCTTGCGTGAACTTGACCAAGCCGCCCTTGCCTTTAACGAAATGGTTCAAGGCATTCAGGAACGCGACATGATCCGCGAAGTCTTTGGTCGATATGTCCCTGAATCAATCGCATCATCCCTTATGGAAGAAGATGGGGAGTTGCAGCCCATTGCCACAGAGGCCACTATTTTATTTTCCGATATTGAAGGGTTTACCCAACTAACGGAAAAAGTTGGCCCCGATAAAATCGTTGCGATCTTAAACCAGTATTTCAATGCGGTTGTGAATGTGTTGGAGCGTCACGGCGGTGTGGTCACACAATTTCAAGGCGATGCGGTTTTGGCAACATTTAACGTTCCTATTAAATCTGATGATCACGCAGAAAATGCCTTAAAGGCGGCCTTAGAAATTAAACAGATGCTGTTAGGTGAAAAGTTTGATGGCATCACCATAAAAAGCCGCATTGGTTTAAATACGGGCAATGTGGTTGCAGGGGCAGTCGGGGCTGAAGGACGGCTTAATTATACCGTACATGGCGATGCGGTGAATCTAGCCTCGAGAATTGAAAATTTGAATAAACACTTCAAAACGGACATTCTAATCTCAGGAAATACGGCAAAACAGATAAAAACAATATCGCTGGAAACCGTTGGTACGACTGAGGTTCGAGGCTTAACTGCACCTGTGAGGCTTTATGTTCCAAAAACGTAACTTGTACTTATCCTCTTGTTATATTATGAAAAAATAAATGAATATATAAATTAAGGCGCTTTTCGTTAGATGAATCCCGGTATTAAAAGATTTATTGGCCTGTTTGTTGGAGCCCTGCGTGATCTGGCACCGATCATCCTTGTGATCGCCTTTTTCCAGATTATTGTTCTGCAACAACCCTTCCCCAATTTGGATAAAGTCATCCCCGGCCTGTTTTTGGTCGTGATGGGATTGGCCTTCTTTATTCAAGGTCTGGAGATGGGGCTGTTTCCCCTTGGCGAAAGCATGGCAAATGCCTTTGCCAGAAAAGGTAGCGTGATTGCGATTTTGGCTTTTGCCTTTGCCTTGGGCTTTGGCACAACCATTGCCGAACCTGCCTTGATTGCGGTTGCCGCAGAAGCAGCTGAAATTGCAGCCAAAGGCGGGCAGATCCCGCTAAATGCAGAAGCCCAATCCACCTATGCCAACCAGTTGCGCATCGTGGTGGCCCTTTCTGTGGGCTCCGCCATTGTATTAGGTGTCTTTCGTATCTTAAAAGGCTGGCCGATCCAGTATTTCATCATTGGTGGTTACGTCCTCGTCATCATCATTACAAAATTTGCACCGCCTGAGATTGTGGGTATTGCTTATGATAGTGGTGGGGTGACAACATCAACCGTGACGGTACCTTTGGTGACCGCATTGGGTGTGGGCCTATCTTCTACCATCCGTGGACGTAACCCGATGATTGATGGCTTTGGTCTTATCGCCTTTGCCAGCTTGACGCCGATGATCTTTGTCCTTCTCTTTGGTATGGTGATGTAATGCTTGAATGGATCATCAACATATCAGAAGCAGCGATTTCGACTTGTCGTGATATCGCACCGATCATCGCTATTTTGCTTGGTTTCCAGTTTTTGGTTATCCGCAAGAAAATACCGAATTTTAAGAAAATCCTGATTGGTTTTTTCTATGTTTTAATCGGCTTGACCCTTTTCTTGGTTGGCTTAGAACAAGCCCTCTTCCCCCTTGGGGAATCAATGGCAACCCAACTGTCAGACCCTGAATTCCTTGGTGCAAATGGGGACCCATCCTCACTGACATGGCAGGATTATTACTGGGTTTACATTTTCGCAGCAGCTATTGGTTTTGCAACAACCGTTGCTGAGCCTTCCTTGATTGCCGTTGCCATTAAAGCAGAAGAAATTTCAGGTGGAAATATTAGCGCGTGGGGATTGCGCGGCGCTGTTGCCATTGGTGTTGCCGTTGGCGTGTCTTTGGGAACTTTCCGGATTGTAACAGGCACGCCCCTTCCCGATTATATTATGGTCGGTTACATAATCGTCATCATTCAAACATTTTTTGCAGCTAAAACTATTATACCACTGGCTTATGACAGTGGCGGGGTGACCACCTCAACGGTAACAGTACCTGTTGTGGCAGCCCTTGGTCTTGGTTTGGCATCAACCGTGCCCGGGCGTAGCCCCTTATTGGACGGTTTCGGTCTGATTGCCTTTGCAAGTGTCTTTCCAATTATGTCCGTACTGGCATATGCCCTGATCGCTGAAGCGATTGCAAAAAAGGGTAAAAAAGCAGAAGGTACGGATGAGTCTTCATCAGGGAGTGAAGTATGAATTTAAAACTAATCGTGGCTATGGTAGCTGACGAAAAAACAGATGTGGTGATCGATGCCGCACGTGAAGCCGGTGCAACTGGTGCAACCACCATCAGCTCGGTTCGTGGTGAAGGTATGACACCGGAAAAAGGGTTTATGGGCCTTGAACTCACAGCACAGCGTGATGTGATCTTGTTCTTGGTTGCAGGTACGCAAGCACGTCGTATTTTGGAAACCATCAATACAGCGGGTAACTTTGAAGACGAACCCGGTGCAGGTGTGGCTTTCCAAATCGATATTGAAGATGCTGTAGGCCTAAACACACAATTACCAAAAATCATGGAAGAAATTGCAGGTGAAGTATGACTGAGAACTCCTTTATCCGCGTCAGCGACGTTATGAGCCCGAATGTGAAAACAATCGGCCGTGTAGCTACAATTGCTGAAGCGATTGAAATGATCAAAGAAGAAAAAGTAAGCTCTTTGATCGTTGAGCGTCATGACGAGGGCGATGAATTTGGCATGCTGACCATTCGCGACATTGCACGCGAAGTTGTGGCAACCGACCGCCCTGCGGGTCGCACAAGTGTTTATGAAGTGATGCGCAAACCCGTTATGACGGTTCCCGCAGAAATGAACATCAAATATGCCGTGCGCTTGCTCGTGCGTTTCAGCCTGTCACGCGCAGTTGTGATTGATCATGATCGCAACCCTGTAGGTATCGTGACATTGCGCGATATGGTTCTTGGTTATTCTGAATAACCTAAAAGAATAAAAAATATTTAAAAAGGCTGTTTCTTCCCTGAGAGACAGCCTTTTTTTATTGTTCAATTAGATGACCATCTTCTAATTTTACAACCCGATCCATTCGTTTAGCTAATGTGGGGTTATGGGTGGCAATAAGGGCTGCTAATCCTTCTTTGCGCACTTCTTCTAAAAGAAGGTTAAACACATGATCGGAAGTGACCGGATCAAGGTTGCCTGTGGGCTCATCTGCAAGCAAGAGCTTAGGCTTATTTGCAAGGGCTCGTGCAATGGCGATGCGTTGCTGCTCACCACCGGAAAGCTCAGCCGGGCGGTGTTCATCCCGTTTGGAAAGCGAGACAGCCTCAAGCAGCTCTTGTGCGCGCACATTGGCCTCTGCTTTTGATTTGCCATTAATCATCTGTGGGATGACAATATTCTCACTGGCTGAAAATTCAGGCAGAAGATGATGATATTGATAGACAAAACCAAGATGATTGCAGCGCAAACGTGTGAGTTCTTTATCACTCAGCTTACTGGTATCAGTCCCGCCAATACGAATTGTACCCGTATCAGGCTTTTCTAACAGGCCAGCAGTTTGTAACAAAGTTGATTTGCCTGCCCCACTTGGGCCGACCAAGGCAACGATCTCACCTTGATTGATGATTAGATCAGACTCTTTAAGAATATGAAGTGTGTCCGTCCCCTGTTTAAAGGTACGACAAAGCTTTTGCAGTTCAAGAACGGCTTTACTCATAACGAAGTGCCTCAACAGGGTCTAGACGGGCTGCACGCCATGACGGATACAATGTGGCAAGGAACGATAAGCCAAGCCCCATGCCGACAACCAGCGTGACTTCACTATAATCAACAATGGCGGGAAGTTTTGAGAGGAAATAAATCTCAGCTGCAAACAATTCTGTGCCGCTTAAACCTTCAATCCATTGCCGTATGGTTTCAATATTTTCAGAAAAAGCCAAGCCTAGGATAAAACCAAGCACAGTGCCAAACACCCCAACACTTGCCCCGGCAATAAGGAAAATCCGCATGATACTTCCCCGGCTTGCCCCCATGGTGCGCAAGATCGCAATGTCTTTTCCCTTGTCTTTTACAAGCATGATCAGGCCAGAGATAATATTGAAAGCAGCCACAATAATGATCAAGGTTAAGATCATAAACATTACATTACGTTCGACCTGTAAGGCATTGAAAAAGCTTGAATTAGTACGCTTCCAATCAACAGGGTTTAGACCCTTTCGACCAAGTTCAAGTCGAATGTCATAAGACACACTTTCAGCTTGGCTTGCACTTGGGGTGAGGACTTCAAGGTAGTTCACACCGGGAATTCTAAAATAGGTTTGAGCAGCTTTTAGGGGCATGAAGACAAAGCTTGAATCATACTCATACATGCCAATATCAAACGTGGCAGCGATGATAAAACTGCGCATTCGTGGCACGGTGCCAAAGGCTGTGACATTTCCTTTAGGTGAAATTAAAGTTATACGATCGCCCACCCATAAGCCCAGCTTAGAGGCAAGGCGCGAGCCGATAATAACCCCCTCGCCTGCTTCAAACAGTTTTATGGAGCCTGCTTTCACACTGTTAAAAAGCAGATCACGCTTTTTAAAATCAGCACCGCTTAACCCCCGCACCATGGCCCCGCTTGAAGCCCCTTTACCCGTTGCCATGACTTGGCCTTCAATCATGGGGGTAACGCTTTTCACCCCGTCAATTTTGGCAAGCTCTTCAGACAATGAATTATAGTTGGGGATAACGCGGTTATGACCATAGACATTGATATGGCCATTGATCCCCAAAATGCGGCTTAAAAGCTCTTCACGAAAGCCATTCATCACTGACATGACGATGATCAGGGTTGCCACACCAAGGGCAATACCGAGCAGGGAAAACCATGCAATGACGGACACAAAGCCTTCACGGCGTCTTGCTCGCAGGTAGCGCGCCGCCATCATCCATTCAAACGCTTTGAACATTATGGTTTTCCCTTCATCGCCAAAGTGACGTATGGGTTATTTTGAGAAATGAGCAACCAGATCGGTGATTGCGATTTCTTGTTTTTCACCAGACTTGCGGTTTTTAACTTCCGCAACACCGTTTTTAAGACCACGTGGACCAATAACCACATGCCAAGGAATACCGATCAGGTCCATATTCTTGAACTTACCACCAGCACGCTCGGCTGTATCATCAATCAAGGTTTCAACACCTGCTGCGTTGAGCTCTTTATAAAGCCTATCACAGGTCTCATCACATGTTTCATCGCCTGTTTTCAAGTTGATGATACCCACGGTGAATGGGGCAACACTTTCAGGCCAGATGATACCGTCATCATCATGGCTGGCTTCAATGATTGCACCGATCAGACGCGAAACACCAATACCGTATGAGCCCATTTGCAGGTCAATTTCAGTACCATTTTGGTCTGTAACTGTCGCGCCCATTGGTTTTGAATATTTTGTGCCGAAATGGAAGATGTGACCAACTTCAATACCACGTGCAGCTAAAAGATCATCACCAAGCTCGGCTTCAACGCCTTCTTCGTGTTTCTCATCTGTTGCGGCGTAAAGTGATGTCCATTTATCAACGATAGGCTGAAGGTCTTCGTTATAATCCACATCATCGCCCGGGATATCAAAATCTAGAACGTCTTTGTGAACAAACACACCAGACTCGCCAGTATCAGCTAGAACGAGGAATTCATGTGAAAGATCACCGCCAATAGGCCCTGTATCAGCACGCATAGGAATAGCTTTTACGCCCAAACGGTTGAACGTGCGCAGGTAAGCCACGAACATTTTATTATAAGCTGCTTTTGAAGATTCGTAATCAATATCAAAAGAGTAGCTGTCTTTCATGAGGAATTCACGACCACGCATAATACCAAAACGCGGGCGTACCTCATCGCGGAATTTCCATTGGATGTGATAGAGCATCTTTGGCATGTCTTTGTAAGACTGACATTCCATTTTCACCACATCAGTGATGGCTTCTTCGTTTGTTGGGCCATAAAGCATGTCACGACCGTGGCGGTCAGTGATGCGCAGCATTTCTTTACCGTAATCATCATAACGACCACTTTTCTGCCACAGCTCTGATGGTTGAATTGTTGGCATCAAGACTTCTTGACAGCCAGCCAAGTCCTGTTCTTCACGAACGATTTGTTCGATCTTACGCAAGACGCGCAAGCCCAATGGCAGCCAGTTATAAATACCCGCAGATGATTGGCGGATCATGCCCGCGCGCAGCATCAAACGGTGGGAAACAATTTGTGCTTCAGATGGGTTTTCTTTTAGGGTCGGTAGGAAATATTGCGAAAGGCGCATTTTAGTCCTCAAAACAGATAGAATAATGTTGAGCTGACTTTAGATAAACCCCTGCAAAAACGCAATGAAATCGTTGTTATTTTTGCCCATATTGTGCAAGGCAGGCATCCAAAATGGCGTTATTTTCATCTTGGCCCAGTTTTTGACCGTTCCAATAGACGTTACGCCCCTTCACTTTGACCTTTCCAAGATTGGCTTTGCCGTAAAAACCTGTACCCATATTGTATTTTTCTGCCAGATCAATTCCAAAATCAAAGGTGATTTCATCAGGAAGTTTGATTTTATGCCCACCGTTTAAATCGGCACCGACAACCTTATTGCCACGCATATCGACACCGGCTTTATAGTCTGCGCTGCTAAAGGAATTAATTCGAATGAGTTTGCGACATTCTTTTTCTGTGATGGAGACAGCACTTTCAACGCTATCGGCCCATGTGGGAGAAGAAACAAACATGAAAGTTAGCAAAAGCATCAGTCTCATAAAAGGCATCCTTAGCTTGCAATGTCATTAGGGCGTAAAATCCAGTATACTATAACGCAAAAGCATTGGTAACTGGGAGGTTTAGATGACAAAATTATTGATTTCAAAGGATATGCCGGACGGTCATACATTAGAAGATGTATTTCGAATGATCCGTGGTGATATTTTAGAGCGCTGTCATGAGATGCATAGTGACAGCCACCCGGAAATTCAGGAAGTTTTGAGCAATAACATGTATATACTGGGGCTGATGGAACAAATTATTGCCCATGCAGAAAGTTCATCTGAAATTATGAAACGCATTTATGGTAAATCACAAAGCCAATAAAAGACTAGCCTTCTTTATAAATTGATTGGTC
The DNA here is from genome assembly GCF_900093605.1 of Candidatus Terasakiella magnetica. Taxonomy (NCBI): domain Bacteria; kingdom Pseudomonadati; phylum Pseudomonadota; class Alphaproteobacteria; order Rhodospirillales; family Terasakiellaceae; genus Terasakiella; species Terasakiella magnetica. The sequence goes on along the minus strand of NZ_FLYE01000001.1, from coordinate 338,398 downwards.
AACCTGCATCCAAGGTGGGTTGGTTTTCTCAAGCCTTTTATAGATAGGACAGTCTTCACGGTGTGTGCCGGGTAAATATCCAGTACTCATTAAAAATTCACCCGTAATTTCCCCACCGGTAAATTTAAACGTCTTTTTAAAAAGCTTAACCCATTCAGCTTTGGGTTTTGGATGATGGCTTTTAATCCAGTTTGCAAAGCTGCCATGTTCTTTTTGAAGATTTTGGATCACGCCTGCATTATGGATGATGGCATTGATCTTGAGCTTATTGCGAATAATGCTGGCATCACTCAGCAGTCTTTCGCGCTCAATCTCACCGTAGGCAGCGACTTTATCAATATGAAACTGTTCAAAAGCTTTGATAAAGGCGTCTTTCTTCTTAAGGATGATCAGCCATGAAAGACCCGCTTGCATGATCTCAAGACATAAGCGTTCAAATAATTTGTGGTCCTCACTTAAAGGAAAGCCATATTCACTTTCATGATAAGGCCCATGAAATTCATGACCGGGGGCGACGTCACAATACCAGTTCATCGCTTAAAACTCACCCATTCCATAAGGAACGCACCATAACAAATAACCAGCGTTGCCGCCGCCATCATAGCCGATTGGGTGATCATGCAACCAAGGCAAGGACGCATGTCTTCATTATGGTCGCTGCTCATATATTTTTGGTCAGCGCGCATTTTTACGCCAAAGTAAAACAGCCACCATAAAATAATAAAGGCGACAAGCAAGATGGCTTCTGTTTGACCAAAATTCATAAGACAACATCCAGTATTAAAAATGAAAATGCCCCCGCATAAACGAGGGCACTTCACATTAAATATTAAGCTTGTTCTAGCTCAACCAACGCACCGTTGAAATCTTTTGGGTGCAAGAAGAGAACCGGATTGCCATGGGCGCCGATTTTTGGCTCCCCATTACCAAGAACGCGTGCGCCTTCAGCTTTTAACTTATCACGGGCTTCAATGATGTCATCAACTTCGTAACAAATATGGTGAATGCCACCAGCTGGGTTTTTCTCAAGGAAACCTGCAATTGGAGAGTTCTCACCCAATGGGTAGAGCAGCTCAACCTTCGTGTTTGGTAATTCAACAAAAACAACTGTTACACCGTGATCAGGCTCGTCTTGTGGTGGGTTTACCTTTGCACCCAAAGTGGATGCATATGTTTTTGTTGCCGCTTCCAGATCAGGAACAGCAATAGCGATATGGTTCAAGCGTCCAATCATTTTTATAGAACTCCTAAGTTTAAACTCTTAACAAATGGATATGGGTTATTGCACGTTTGCCAAAGGTTTTTCTAAACCAGCGGCGTGCATTTAAGCGTAAGTTTTCCTCTAGCACCGCATCGTCTTTTCGATCGCGTTTGGGCATAGAGTCAACCGTATTATAAATAATATCAAACAGCTGATCCCAAAGGTCATCATCCCCATCTGGGTCAAGCAGGCCTTCCGTTGTGATGATGGGCTCAGAGAGGATTTTACCCTCGCCATCTACCGCAACAGAAACAACACAAGAGCCATTAAACAGTGCGCGTTTACGCGTCTGGACAACTTCTGAATTCATGGGCACAGCGCGGCGACCTTCCCATGCCAGACGGCCTGTTTCCACTTCATCAATAATGCAGGGCATATCTTTTTCAAGCTTGACCACATTACCATTTTCAATGACGAAAGCTTTTTTCACACCGCAGTCTTCAGCCAATGCCGCATGGGCCTGAAGGTGGCGAAACTCACCATGCACAGGCACGGCGATTTGCGGCTGTACGCGGCGGAATAATTCACGCAGCTCGTCTTGTGCCGGGTGACCTGAGACATGAACGAAATGATCATGTGACGTCACAATCTCAATGCCTTTGCGCGCAAGCTCGTTTTGAATGCGGTAAATTGATTTCTCATTGCCCGGAATGGTGCGTGAAGAGAAAATCACGACATCGCCATCACCAAGGGAGATGTTTTTATGCTGACCACTGGCAATGCGCGCAAGTGCTGCACGCGGTTCACCTTGGGACCCCGTACAAATGACAAGCAGTTCATCATCCGGAATATGACGGGCTTCGTCTTCGGATAAGAAATCAGGCGTGTCCATCATGTAACCATTGGCGTGCGCAGCTTCCATCATTTTTGAGAATGACCGCCCAGAGACAACGATTTGGCGACCATTTTCTTTTGCAGCAACAGCAATAGTATGAAGGCGCGCAAGGTTTGAGGCAAAACAAGTCACACAGACTTTGCCTGTTTTATAGCTGCCTATTAATTCAGTAAGGCTGCCTTCAAGGTCTTCTTCTGATCCTGTTTTTCCTGTGGAAAAGACATTTGTTGAATCGCAAATAAGGGCAAGGACACCTTCTTTACCAATTTGGGAGAGGCGATCAACATCTGTTGTGCGCCCAATGACCGGACCATCATCAAGCTTCCAATCCCCTGTATGAACAACGGTGCCTTCAGCTGTGCGAATGGCAAGGGCGTTGGGCTCCAAGATAGAATGGGTAAAGGTGATAAATTCAACTTCAAATGGATCGAGATTAAAAGTGCCACCTAAAGGAATTTCATGAACGATATCAAGATGACCAAAACCTGCTTCTTTTAACTTGCCACGCGCAAGTGTCGCGGTAAAAGGTGTGCAATAAACTGGGCATTGCACACGGTCCCACATATAGGCCAAGGCTCCGATATGATCTTCATGGGCATGGGTGATGACCATACCTTTAATTTTGTCTTTGCGCTGTTCAATAAAGGTTGGGTCAGGCAGGATAACATCAATACCCGGTGTTGTATCATCGCCAAACGTAATACCGTAATCGACGATCAGCCAATCTTCCTCTTCAGGCTTACCATAGCCATAGAGGTTGAGGTTCATGCCGATTTCCCCTGCTCCACCGAGCGGAACAAAGATTAGTTCTTTTTTGGTCATACGTTTTGATTTCTTTTATAAATTGTCAGAAGGCCGCGCAGTGTCAGGTCAGGGTCGCTATATTGGATGACGCTGGTTGATTTGGCAAAAAGTGCGGAAAGCCCGCCTGTGGCAATCACCGTCATTTCAGAGCCAAATTCATCTTTCATTCGTTGGGTCAGCCCTTCAATCATACCGATATAGCCCCAGAAGATACCAGATTGCATGGCTGTTGTCGTGCCTTTACCGATGGCTTTTTCAGGTCGACCAATGGCAACACGTGGAAGTTTAGCCGCATGCATATGCAAAGCTTCAAGAGATAGGTTAATCCCCGGTGCAATCGCACCGCCACAATAATTGCCGTCAATATCAACCACATCAAATGTGGTGGCCGTACCAAAATCAATGACGATGAGCGGGCCGTCATAAACATCATGGGCGGCAATGGCATTAACAAGGCGGTCAGCCCCAACTTCTTCGGGACGGTCCAGATAAATTTCAATACCAAGATCCACATTGGGATCACCCACAACGATGGGTTCAATCTTGTAATATTTTCTGCATAATGATTGCAGGTTAAAGAGCATGGCGGGGACAACCGTTGCAATGATGGCGGCATCAATATCTTTTGCATTAATGCCCTCAAAAGACATCAATTGAGATAACCAGACGGCAAATTCGTCTGCTGTGCGGTTGGCATTTGTGGAACTGCGCCATTCACCGCGCACTTTACCATCATCATCAAACACGGAAAAAACGGTGTTTGTATTGCCTGAATCAATTGCCAAAAGCATTGCTAACTTACCCTTAAGCTCTTAGTCGAAGAATACATCGCCAGCGGTTATTAAACGCTGTCCATCCTTGGTTCGTAGGACAAGCGCGCCCTCAGCGTCAAGGGTTTCAAAGGTCCCGCGCAACTGCTCATCACTTAAATTAACCGTGATTTCTTCACCAACCCCTTTGGCACGATCCAACCAAGCATTACGAATGGCAGTAAAACCAAGGCTTTCCCAGCGTTCAAACCAAAGTTGGAAGTGTTTGAGAAGGATTTCCAACATCTCAGGTGGTGTGATGGCTTTTTCACGATAGGCATTGATATACCCACATGGATAAGGTGTCTCAGCCGGTGCATGCGCCAAATTTATGCCGATTCCAACAATCAGCCAATCAAGTTCATTTGATTGAGGAATTACCTGTGACTCAAGCAAAATACCACTGACTTTATAGCCATCAACCAACACATCATTAGGCCATTTACACGTCACATCACAATCAAAGCCTTCAACGGCTTCACTAATGGCATCGTAAATGGCAAGCGCACTGACAAAACTTGCCTTTGAGGCTTCAGCGAGTATGACATTTGGCTTTTGTAAGATGGAACAAAAGAGATTTCCCGGTTCACTTACCCATGTGCGACCTCGCCTGCCCCTGCCCTTTGTTTGCTCAAGCGCGCAAACAACAGTGTTGGGAAGGCAACCTGCAACAGCGCGACGGCGTAACTCGTCATTGGTGCTATCAACAGACTCAAAAGCCGCCAGCGAAAACGCCGACGGCTTTTTAAGATCAAATATATTTGACTGCTTCATTTATCCAGCAAACAGGCTAGCTGCAGCAGAGGCTGCACTATCTGTAATCAGTGAAGGATAGATGAAGAAGGCCAAGATCACGATTGCAGCAGCCGCCACAACCAGATTGATCTCAGTACCTGCTTTGCGATCCAAAGCTTCTTCTGCATCATCAAAATACATGATTTTGATGAGACGAATGTAATAGAAACACCCAACAACAGAAGAAAGAACCCCGATAACAGCCAAGATAACAAGGCCTGCTTCAAGTGCTGCTAAGAAGACGTAAAGCTTACCAAAGAAACCAGCCAGTGGTGGAATACCTGCCATGGAGAACATAAAGATCGCCAGTGCAGCCGCCATCAACGGGTTAGATTTAGAAAGGCCTGCCAAGTCGTTGATGTTTTCAACGCTTTGACCGTTACGTTTCATAGCCAAGATGCAACCAAATGTACCAAGGGTCATGATCACATAGATGGTCAAATAGACCAACATGGATTCAATCCCGTTTTGCTGGACTTCAGTTCCACTTGCAACCGCACCACCAACAGCCAAACCAACAAGCATGTAACCGACGTTACCGATTGAAGAATAAGCCATCAGTCGTTTGATGTTTGTTTGTGCAACAGCGGCAAAAGCACCAATGACCATAGAAGCAACCGCGATGAATTTCACGACTTGCTGCCATTGGCCTGCCAGATCGCCAAACGCACCAACCATCACAAAGATGAAGAGTGACAGGGCCGCAACCTTAGGAGCTGCAGCAAAAAAGGCCGTAACAGGCGTTGGGGCACCTTCGTAAACATCTGGTGTCCACATGTGAAATGGTGCAGCTGAGACTTTAAAGGCCAGCCCGACCATGACAAAGACGATACCAAAGATCAAGCCAGTGCTTGGACCATGTACACCTGTTGTTTCATGGGCCAAAATGTCAGCCATTGCGCCAAAGTTCGTTGTCCCGGCAAAACCGTAAACCAAGCTTGAGCCATAAAGAAGCATACCAGATGCAAGCGCGCCCAGAACAAAATACTTGAGACCAGACTCAGTTGATTTCAGGTCATTGCGCATGATGGAAGCCATCACGTACAAAGAAAGCGATTGTAGCTCAAGACCCATATAAAGTGCGATGAGATCATTGGCTGAAACCATCATCATCATCCCCAATGTGGCTAAAACAGCCAGCACGGGGAATTCAAAACGATGAACACCAACACGATCAAAGAAATCGCGCGACATAAACAAGGTCACAGCACTTGCTGCCAAAATCAGGACTTTGGCAAAGGCTGGGAATGCACCTGTAATAAACAGGCCGTTAAAAGTTGTACCTGCTTGTGTTGAAAAGGCCGTCACCAACAACAAAGCCAAGATCATCGAGCCTGTTGCAAGCAAAGAAACTGTGCGTGTAACCGCTTTAGCTTCGCCCTTCATAAAGACACCGACCATCAAAAGCGCCATAGCAACGCAGGCCATGAAGATTTCCGGCAATGCCGGGGTGAGATTTGGAAGCTCACTCATGAATGCCTACTCCTATTGTGCAGCTACTTGGGCGCCGGCGGCGTCCAAAGCAGCATGGTAGTTGTTGACGAGGTTTTCGACAGAGGCATGCATCACGTCAAGAAACGGCTGCGGGTATACACCAGCAAACAGTGTCAGAACGATCAGCGGTGCGAAAACCAATACTTCGCGACGGTTCATATCGAGGATCGATTTGAGGTTTTCTTTTGTTAATGAACCAAAGACGATACGACGATAGAGATACAGCGAGTAAGCCGCACCCAAGATCGCACCCGTTGCAGCCAAAGCAGCAACCCATTGGTCAACTTGGAAAACACCAACAAGAACAAGAATTTCACCAACGAAACCAGATGTACCCGGCAGACCGACAGAGGCCATCATAAACAGCATGAAGATCAACGCATATTTAGGCATGCGATCAACCAAGCCACCGTAAGCGGCGATTTCACGTGTATGAATACGGTCATAGATCACACCAACGATCAAGAAGAGCGCGGCAGAAACAACACCGTGTGACAACATAGTGAAGATCGAGCCTTCAATACCTTGGATCGTGCCTGTGAATGCACCGATGGTCACAAAACCCATATGCGCGATAGAGGAATAAGCAATAAGCTTTTTCATATCATCTTGCACAAGGGCAACCAGCGAGGTGTAGATCACAGCAATGATGGACAACGTATAGATTAGCGGTGTGAAGTCTGCACTTGCAAGCGGCATCATCGGAATGGAGAAACGAAGGAAACCGTATCCACCCATTTTCAAAAGCACACCGGCAAGAATAACTGAACCCGCAGTCGGTGCCTGTACGTGGGCATCAGGTAACCAGGTATGGACGGGCCACATGGGGACTTTCACAGCGAAAGACGCAAAGAAGGCCAGCCAGATCCATGTTTGCATTTGTGCCGGGAATTGATGTGCCATCAATGTTGGAATATCGAACGAATTCGCATCCCAATACATAGCCAACATCGCAACCAACATCAGTACAGAACCAAGCAATGTGTAAAGGAACAGCTTAAACGCCGCATAAATACGGTTTTGACCGCCCCATACACCGATAATGATGAACATCGGGATCAAAACACCTTCAAAGAAGATGTAGAACAGCATCATATCCAAGGCACAGAACATACCGATCATCATTGTCTCAAGAATGAGGAAGGAGATCATATATTCTTTGGCGCGTTTCGTAACCGCATCCCATGCTGACAAGATACAAATCGGTGTCAGCAATGTAGAGAGCAGTACGAACAGCATGGAGATACCATCGATACCCATGTGATAATTAACACCAACACCCGGCAACCATTCGGCTTTTTCAACAAACTGGAAATCAGCCGTTGTTAAATCAAAGCCCGTCCATACACCTAAAGAGATGATGAAAGTTGCGACAGATGTCAGTAGCGCAATTTGTTTTGCGCTTTTGCTATCATCTTTTACGTCACCACGAACCAGAAGCAGGATCATAGCAACACCTACGAGAGGCAGAAAAGTGATAACACTGAGAAGAGGAATATTACTCATCTTACTTTCAGCCCTTCGTAAACAGATACCAGGTGATCAGGATGGCAGCACCTGCCAACATGACGAACGCATAGTGATACAGGTATCCCGTTTGCAAACGTGACGCTCTACCCGCCAGTGCTTTGGTCGCACGGGCAAAGCCGTTTGGACCGACACCGTCGATAAGCTCTTCATCACCAGCTTTCCACAGGCCGCGACCCAGATAGAAAGAAGGTTTAACAAACAGGAAGTCGTACAACTCGTCCCAGTACCATTTGTTGAGCAGGAATTTGTACAAGCCATTAAATGTGCTTGCCAGTTTGCCCGGAATACTTGGTACTGCAAGATAGAAGACATAAGCCAAGCTGATACCGATGATGCCAACAACCAACGGCAGGTACTTAACCCAAGCCGCCACATGGTGTGCATTTTCAAGACCAGGGTGAGATGGCAGGATCAAAATTGCATTGTTCCAGAACGCTGTTGCATTCGCGCCAACGAAATTGTCATAACCGAGGTAACCTGCAAACAGGGCCCCCAATGCCAATGGGATCAAAGGCAAGATCATGATTTTCGGACTCTCATGAACATGGGCCATAACCGTATCGTTTGCACGAGGTTTGCCATGGAACGTCATGAACAACAAACGCCAAGAATAGAATGCTGTCATGAAGGCTGCGCCAATCCCCATCCAGTAGGCAAAAATACCAACATCTGTGTGGGAGGCATAGGCCGCTTCAAGCACGATATCTTTTGAGAAATAACCCGCAAATGGTGGAATACCTGCAAGCGCAAGGTTACCAATCCACATCAAAGCATAGGTGATCGGGATCATTTTCCAGATACCGCCCATCTTGCGCATGTCTTGTTCATCAGACATGGCGTGGATGACAGAACCAGCACCCAAGAACAACAGGGCTTTAAAGAAGCCGTGTGTCATGAGGTGGAAGACACCCGCTGAATAAGCAGAAACACCACAGGCAAAGAACATGTAACCAAGCTGTGAACAAGTTGAATAAGCGATCACGCGCTTGATATCGTTTTGTACACAACCGATTGTGGCAGCAAAGAAACAAGTTGCCGCACCCACAATGGTCACCACATTCAACGCAACGTCTGAATATTCAAACATTGGCGAAAGACGTGCAACCATGAAGACACCAGCCGTTACCATTGTTGCGGCGTGGATCAATGCAGATACAGGTGTTGGACCTTCCATCGCATCAGGCAGCCAAGTATGAAGACCAAGCTGAGCTGATTTACCCATCGCCCCAACAAAGAGCAACAGGCAGATGATTGTCATAGCGTGCCATTCGGTGCCAAACAGTGTGATCACTGTGTCAGCTTGCCCCGGTACAGCAGCAAAGATCGTGTCGAAATCGGCAGTGCCGAACAACAAGAAGGTTGCAAAAATACCAAGGGAGAAACCAAAGTCACCTACACGGTTGACCAAGAAGGCTTTAATCGCAGCCGCGTTTGCAGATGGTTTATGATACCAAAAACCAATCAACAGGTAAGATGCCAGACCTACACCTTCCCAACCAAAGAACAGTTGCAGCAGGTTGTCTGCTGTAATCAGCATCAACATGCAGAAGGTAAAGAGCGACAGGTACCCCATGAAGCGCGGGATGTTTGGATCGTGTGACATATAGCCACAAGAATAAACATGCACCATGGAAGAAACGCCCGTTACAACGATCATCATCACAGCGGTCAGCGTATCAAAACGCAACGCCCATGAGACATCGAATGTACCGGACTGGATCCATGTAAACAGATGAACTGTCTTTGCATTACCGTTTAAGCCAACATCGAAGAAGATGGCAATGGCCAAAGCTGCAGAGATCAACATACCTGAGCAGGTAACGATCTGTGCAAGGCGGTCATTTGCCTTTCGCTTTTTCTCGTCTTCAGGCGTAAAGAGCGCAAGAGCACCTGCGATCAAAAAGCCAACGAGAGGGAGGAAAATTGCAGCAGTATACATTCTTAACCTACCCTTTCATCGCGTTAATATCTTCGACCGCGATGGAACCACGGTTACGGAAGAAGACCACAAGGATCGCCAGACCAATAGCTGCTTCAGCAGCAGCAACGGTGAGAACGAAAATCGAGAATACTTGACCCATCATATCTCCAAGGAAGGAGGAGAAGGAAACCAAGTTGATATTCACAGCCAGCAAGATCAATTCCACAGACATAAGTATAACAATCATATTCTTCTTGTTAAGGAAGATACCAAGGATACCCAATGTGAAAAGAATAGCGGCAAGGCTGAGATAATGTGCAAGACCAATTTCTAACATTACACACCCTTTCCAATTTCGACCTTTTTGAACTCGGCCACATCTTCGACCTTCAAGTTCACCTGATCAGCAATAACCTGTTTGCGAACACCTGGACGTTTGCGATGTGTCAGTACAATTGCACCAATCATCCCGACCAGCAGGACAAGACCCGCTGCTTGGAACAGATAGATGTAATCAGTGTACAAAATCGCACCCAACGCATGTGTGTTGGTCATGGTTTCAATAGGCGGTGTCGGTGCGGTTGCGACTTTTGCAACATCTGGCGCAAAATGCCAGCCCCCCGCAACAACAGCGAGTTCGGCCAAAACGATGATGCCGATAGAAGCCCCAAGCGGCATATACTGTAAGAAGCCTTGACGAAGTTCTACGAAGTTGATGTCAAGCATCATTACAACGAAGAGGAACAAGACCGTTACAGCACCAGCGTAGACAACAACCAGCAACATAGCGAGGAATTCAGCGCCAAGCAGAACGAAAAGACCTGCAACGTTGAATAAGGCAAGAACAAGGAACAGAACCGAGTGAACCGGGTTTTTCGCCGTGATAACCATCACGGCACTTCCCACAGTCACGGCTGCAAAAAGATAGAAAGCGAGAGCTTGAACTATCATGCGACCCCCTGGCCGGACATCCGGCTATTCAGGTATGTGATAAACATAGTCATAATTTTTTCCCCTACCCCCATTTATCGATACGGCGCATCGAGACGGATGCGGGCAGCAAGTTCGGTTTCCCAACGCTCACCATTCGCAAGAAGCTTATCTTTGTCATACATAAGTTCTTCACGAGTTTCAGTGGCGAATTCGAAGTTCGGACCTTCAACAATGGCATCTACTGGACAGGCTTCCTGACAGAAACCACAGTAGATACATTTTGTCATGTCGATGTCGTAACGCGTTGTGCGACGAGAGCCGTCATTGCGCGGTTCAACTTCGATGGTGATGGCTTGTGCCGGACAAATTGCTTCACACAATTTACAGGCGATGCAACGCTCTTCACCGTTCGGGTAACGACGCAGCGCATGTTCACCACGAAAACGCGGTGACAGCGGGCCTTTTTCGAACGGATAGTTCAAGGTTACTTTCTGTTTAAACATATAACGGAACGTAATCCACAAACCTTGCAGCAGTTCTTTTAAGAAGAACGCGCGAGCTGTACGAGACATTAAACTCATTATTCAGTTCTCCTTATTGAATGCCAGGTGCAAAGCCACCGTAAACGGCAACCGCAGAAGTGATGATCACACCAGCAAGCGACAATGGCAGGAAGACTTTCCAACCCAGACGCATCAACTGGTCATAACGGTAACGTGGGTAAGCCGCACGCAACCAAATGAAGATGAAGAGCAAAGAGCAAATCTTTAAGATCAACCAGATTGGGCCCGGAATGAATGACAAGAAGTCAAACGGAGGCAACCAACCACCCATGAACAAAATCGCTGTAAAGGCAGCCATCATGATCATGTTGGCATATTCACCAAGGAAGAACAGGGCAAACGCCATGCCGCCATATTCAACGTTGTAACCACCAACCAGCTCGGCTTCCGCTTCAGGAAGGTCAAACGGATGACGGTTTGTCTCTGCCACACAAGAGATGAAGAACATCACTGCAAATGGGAAGAGAGGCGTGAACATGAACCAGACATCAGATTGCGCTTCAACAATGTCATTTAGGTTAAGTGAACCTGTAAAGACCAGCACCGTGATGATGATGAAGCCCATAGAAACTTCATAAGAAACCATCTGCGCAGCAGAACGAAGCGACCCAAGAAATGCATACTTTGAGTTTGACGCCCAACCGGCCATCAAAATACCGTAAACACCCAGACCAGAGACTGCAAATAAGTACAAAACACCGACATTAATGTCAGAAAGTACCATGTCTTTATCAAACGGAATAACCGCCCAAGCAATCAAGGCAAGGATGAGGGTCAGCATAGGTGCGATTAAAAATACACCACGGCTTGCCCCTGTCGGGATCACGATTTCCTTGAGGAAAAGTTTCAAACCATCAGCTAAAGGCTGCAGTAAACCCCAAAGCCCAACAACGTTAGGGCCGCGACGCATGTGCATGGAGCCGATGACTTTACGTTCAGCCAGTGTCAGGTATGCAACAGCACCCATAACCGGCCCAACAATGGCGACGATCTTAATGACAATCCAGAGCGTCGGCCAAATATAACCGTCCCAGAGCTCAGCCATTTGTACCAGTCCTTTGTTGCGGGTTAATCAGGGCCTCGGTACATTGTGCCATCGTTTTAGAAACGCGGCTGACCGGGTCCGTCATGTAATAGTTTGCGATCGGTGAGCAAAGCGGTGTTGCCGCGATATCACCTTTAGAACCAAAGTCTTCCCAAGCAGCAGCCTGAATTTCTTCCGGATTAGCAAATGTCGCACTGACCTCTGCCAATTTCGCACGCAACTGAATAAGGTTGTCAAATGGCAGTGTTTTGCCGATGACTTCAGAAAGTGCACGGATGATTGTCCAGTCTTCTTTTGCTTCACCCGGTGCAAATGTAGCTTGATAGCCATATTGCATACGACCTTCGGTATTGACGTAAGAACCGTCTTTTTCCGTATAAGCCGCACCCGGCAGGATCACGTCTGCACATTGTGCACCCGCATCACCGTTGTGACCTTGGTAGATCACAAAAGAGTTGGAAAGTTTTGATGTATCAATTTCGTCTGCACCCAAAAGATAGATTACTTCAGCACCGCCATTGGCGATTGCTGCTGTATCCATCCCATCTTCAGAAGGCACAAAGCCCATTTCAAGGCCGCCAACGCGGGCTGCTGCTGTGTGCAGAACGTTAAACCCGTTCCAGCCTTCAACAACAAAACCATATTTGTCAGCAATTTCTTTGGCTGCGGCCATGATGGCAGCACCGTCTTCACGAACCAAAGCGCCTTGACCAATGATCAACATCGGCTTGGAAGCATTTTTGAGAACTTCTGCATAAGCGTTAGAGCCATCAAGGATAGACTGAAGTACATCAGCCGTTTCACCAAGATGTTCTGTTTTATATGTCAGGTTCAGGTTCTCACCCACAACAGCAGGTACAAAACCGTGATTGATGTAACGTTTGCGAAGGCGTGCATTGATAATCGGTGCTTCCCAACGTGGGTTAGAACCAATGATCAAGCAGGCATCAGCCTCATCAATACCAGCGATTGTCGTGTTGAACAGGTAAGATGCACGTTTGGACGCATCCAATGCCGCCCCATCTTGGCGACAATCGATGTTTTTAGAACCAAGGGCGTCAGCCAAAGACTTCAGCGCAAACATGGCTTCTGCATCCACCATGTCACCTGCCAGAGCAGCAAACTTAGAGCCATCCAGCCCGTTAAGTTTTTCAGCGATTACTGCAAAAGCTTCATCCCATGTTGCGGGCTGAAGTTTGCCGTCTTTGCGTACATAAGGGCGATCCAGACGTTGTGCTTTCAAACCATCAATGGCATAGCGACCTTTATCAGCCAACCATTCTTCGTTTACATCCTCATTTAGGCGAGGAAGAACACGAAGAACTTCATTGCCACGGGTATCAACACGGATGTTTGTGCCAACCGCGTCAAACACGTCCACACTTTCCGTTTTTTTGAGTTCCCATGGGCGTGCTGTGTAGCTGTAAGGCTTTGAAGTCAAAGCGCCAACCGGGCAAAGATCAACAAGGTTGCCTGCCAGCTCGGTTTCAATGGCTTTTTCAACATAAGTGCCAATTTCAGTAAAATCACCACGGTATGTGCCGCACATATCGGCAGTACCCGCAACTTCTTCAGTGAAACGTACACAACGGGTACAATGAATACAGCGTGTCATGAACGGACGAATGATCGGACCGAAGTCCTTGTCCTTTACAGCACGCTTTTCTTCAGCATAGCGACCTTTGTCCCCGCCATAAGCCATGGCTTGGTCTTGAAGGTCACATTCCCCACCTTGGTCACAGATTGGACAATCCAGCGGGTGGTTGATGAGCAGAAGCTCCATCACATTTTCACGCGCGGTACGGACTTTTTCATTGTCCGTATGGATGACCATTCCTTCACCAACAGGCATGGCACAGGAGGCGATAAGTTTCGGCGCTCTTTCCATTTCAACAAGGCACATACGACAGTTACCTGCGATGGAGAGACGCTCGTGGTAGCAGAAACGCGGAACTTCGATCCCGGCTTGTTCACATGCTTGCAGCACGGATAAACCGTTTTCGACTTCGATTTCGCTACCGTCAATTGTCAGCTTGGGCATTCAATCTATCTCCTAAGCTGCTGCGTTCTTCGCAGCGTTATATGCTGCGATACGAGCTTCCATTTCCGGACGGAAATGTTTGATGAGACCTTGGATCGGCCACGCCGCGGCATCGCCAAGGGCACAGATTGTGTTACCTTCAACCTGTCGTGTGACAGCTTCAAGTAAATCAATCTCTTCCACAGTAGCGTTACCAACGACCATGCGATGCATCATACGCTGCATCCAGCCAGTCCCCTCGCGACACGGTGTACATTGACCACAGCTTTCATGATGATAGAAATCAGAAAGACGTGTGATCGCCTTAATAATATCCGTATCTTTTTTCATCACGATAACAGCCGCCGTTCCCAAACCAGAACCATGTTCACGCAGACCATCAAAATCCATGATCGCGTTGTCACACATCTCTTTGGTCATCACCGGAACGGAAGACCCACCAGGGATCACAGCCATCAGGTTGTCCCAACCGCCGATCACGCCACCGCAGTGTTTTTCCAAAAGCTCTTTCATGGTGATGCCCATGGCATCTTCAACAACACAGGGGTTATTAACGTGACCTGAGATCCCGTATAATTTTGTCCCTGTGTTGTTTTCACGACCGATACCCGCAAACCAAGAACCCCCGCGACGCAGAATTTCTGGCGCAACAGCAATTGATTCAACATTATTTACAGTCGTTGGACAACCATAAAGACCGGAGCCTGCCGGGAAAGGAGGCTTCAGACGAGGCTGACCTTTCTTACCTTCAAGGCTTTCGATCAGAGCTGTTTCTTCACCACAAACATACGCCCCCGCACCGCGGTGAACGTAAAAATCAAAGTCCCAACCATGGACGTTGTTTTGACCAATCATCTTGTTTGCATAACATTCATCAATGGCGGCTTGTAAAGCTTCAGCTTCACGTACAAATTCACCGCGAATGTAGATGTAACAAGCATGAGCCTGCATGGCGAAAGAGGCGATTAACGCACCTTCGATCAGTGTGTGGGGATCATTGCGCATGATCTCACGGTCTTTACAGGTGCCGGGCTCGCCTTCATCAGCGTTGATGACCAAATAATGTGGACGATCGCCCACTTCTTTAGGCATGAAGCTCCATTTGATACCGGTAGAGAAACCCGCACCACCGCGACCACGAAGACCGGAAGCCTTCATTTCTTCGATGATCCAGTCTTTACCTTTTTCAAGAATACCCTTGGTGCCATCCCAGCAACCACGCGATTGCGCGCCCTTAAGGCTTTTATCCTTAAGACCATAGATATTCGTGAAAATGCGATCCTTATCACTAAGCATTAAGCATCTCCCGTCAAGCTGGTCAATTCACCAAGCGGTGCAGCCCCGGTGCGACCGTTTTGTGGCCCTGTTGCAGGTTCTTTACCAGAGCGCAGATCGTTGATGATCCGCGTGGCGTCTTCCCCTGTCAGGTCTTCAAAATAATCGTCGTTGATTTGCATCATCGGTGCGTTCGAACAAGCGCCCAGACATTCCACTTCCCACAGGGTGATCAAGCCATCAGCAGATGTCTCACCTGTGTTAATTTCAGCCGCTTGCTGAACAGCTGTGACGATATCGTCAGAACCGCGCAGCCAGCAGGAAATGTTGGTGCAAACCTGTACGTGGTGTTTACCCACAGGTTCTTTGTTGAACATGGTGTAAAAAGTAGCCACTTCATAAACGCGTACAGGTGCCATACCAAGCATGTCGGCAACGACATCCATGGCAATTGTTGGCAACCAGCCGTATTGGCGTTGCGCCAAATCCAGCAGCGGCATACATGCGCTTTGTTGTTTACCTTCTGGGTACTTGGCAATGTGTTTTTTGGCAAGTTCCAGATTTTCTGGTGAAAACTCAAAGCTATCCGGTTGTTGAAAATTCATATTACTCATCGATCAATCTCACCGAAAACAATATCAAGGGAACCGATGTTTGCTGTGATATCGGCCAGCATGTGCCCTCTCGACAGGAAGTCCATGGCTTGTAAGTGAGCAAAGCCCGGTGCGCGGATGTGACAGCGATAAGGTTTGTTTGAGCCATCTGAAACCAGATAGACCGCAAACTCGCCTTTTGGCGCTTCAACCGCACAGTAAGTTTCGCCCGCAGGGACCTTGAAACCTTCTGTGAAAAGTTTGAAGTGATGGATCAACGCTTCCATGGAAGTTTTCATCTCACCACGCATAGGTGGTGAAAACTTATTATCCGTACATTTAACCGGCTCACCCACACAGGCATCCAGCTTGTCACATGCTTGAAGGATGATTTTGCACGTTTCATACATTTCAAGAACACGCAGGTAGTAACGGGCAAAACAATCGTTTTTGCCTTTACCGACCGGAATGTCGAAATCAAACTCTTCATATGAATCGTAAGGTTGGCTTTTGCGCAAATCCCAAGGCACACCAGAACCACGCAAGTTTGGACCAGAGAAGCCCCAATCCTGTGCGTCTTCAAGGCTGATTTCACCAATATCAACTGTGCGCTGACGGAAGATGCGGTTATCAGTCAAAAGTGTTTCAATATCTTGAACAACTTTTGGAAAACGCTCTGCCCATGCACGAACATCATCGGTTAAACCCGCAGGGATGTCTTGTGCAACACCGCCCGGGCGATAGTAGTTCATGTGCATACGTGCGCCACAGGCACGTTCGCAGAACTCATAAAGCACTTCACGCTCTTCAAAACCCCAAAGGAACGGTGTCATCGCACCAACATCCATGGCGTAGGAACAAACGTTCATCAAGTGGTTTTGAATACGACCAAGTTCAGAGAAAAGAACACGGATATACTGGCCACGTTTTGGAACTTCCATCCCTGTCAACTTTTCAATAGCCAGACAGAAGGCATGTTCCTGATTTTGTGGAGCAACATAATCTAAACGGTCAAAATACGGCGTACCTTGGCTATAGATTTTGTTTTCCAGCAGCTTTTCCGTCCCACGGTGTAAAAGACCGATATGGGGGTCAGCACGATCTACAATCTCACCATCAAGCTCCAGAACCAGACGAAGCACACCGTGTGCTGCGGGGTGCTGGGGACCGAAGTTAAGATTGTAGGTTTTAATTTGATTATCAGACATTAGGCATTGCCCTCCGCTTTCTCATCGCCCGGCAGAACGCCTTGCAGACCTTCCCATGGGGACAGGAAGTCAAAGTTACGGAAGTCCTGAGTAAGTTTTACTGGTTCATAGACAACGCGTTTTTGCTCATCATCATAACGCAGTTCAACATAGCCCGTTAGCGGGAAGTCTTTGCGCAGTGGGTGTCCCTCAAAACCGTAATCCGTCATAATACGACGCAGGTCAGGATGGCCATCGAAATAGATGCCATAGAGGTCCCATGCTTCACGTTCAAACCAGCCAGCTGCACTAAACACCCCTGTCACACTTGGCACAGGTGTATCTTCGTCAGTGGTGATTTTAACGCGCACACGCAGGTTGTGGCTTGTGCTCAACAGATTGTAAACAACGTCGAAACGTTCTTCACGCTCTGGATAATCAACACCACAAAGGTCCATCATGAATTTGAACAGGCAGTTCGCATCATCGCGCAGGAATGTCAGAACCTTACAAACAGAATCACGGCGAGCATGAACAATCAGCTCCCCGTTGAGAATTTCTGTTGAAGTCACGTCTTGTGCAAGCTTTACAGCAAGGACATCACAAAGTTCGTTTAAAGCTTCAGTCATATGTAAAGACCCCTTCCCTTAGCGGAACAACGTACCTGTGCGGCGGATTTTCTTCTGTAATTGAAGAATGCCGTACAGGAGCGCTTCTGCAGTTGGAGGGCAACCCGGGACATAAATGTCAACGGGAACGACACGGTCACAACCACGTACAACGGAATATGAATAATGATAATACCCACCACCGTTCGCACAGGACCCCATAGAGATCACATAGCGGGGTTCTGCCATTTGGTCATACACACGACGAAAAGCAGGAGCCATCTTGTTGGTTAAAGTACCCGCAACGATGATCACATCTGATTGACGCGGTGATGGACGTGGAACCACGCCAAAACGGTCAAGGTCGTAACGCGCCATATAGGCGTGCATCATCTCTACCGCACAACAAGCCAAACCGAAGGTCAAAGGCCAAAGTGAACCGGTACGTGCCCAGTTCACAACCTTATCTAACTGCGCAACGACGAAACCACGATCTTGGATTTCGTCGGTAACAGCTTTTAATAGTTCGTCTTGTTCCGTCCCCGCAGGGATCAGTGCTTGAGAGCCGGGCTTGGAATCTACTCCCATTCCAGAGCTCCTTTCTTCCATTCATAAACGAAACCGATGGTGAGAACACCAAGGAACACCATCATTGACCAAAAACCAAACACACCAATATTGCCCAGTGAGATAGCCCACGGGAACAAGAAAGCGACTTCAAGGTCGAAGATGATGAAAAGGATGGCAACCAAGTAGAAACGTACATCAAATTTTGTACGTGCATCTTCAAAGGCTGCAAAGCCGCATTCAAATGCGGAGTTCTTTTCCGTATCGGGGCGCTGTGGCGACACGATAAACGGTGCAACGATCATAATCCCGGCGATCGCGATAGCAATGCCAAGGAAAATAATGATCGGTAGATATTCTTGCAGGAGTGCTTCCATTGTAGCGTTCCTTTAATGCCTTGCGAATTAAACCCGATAGACCTATCTAAAAATGAAAGGCTAATGGAGCAATCCGAACGAAGGCTCTTCATAAAACAAAAAAATTTCTAAAGAGAATTCCGGTGATTTAACGTCGCAACATTTTCTTTTTAAAAGCGATCTCCCCTTTGATCGTTAGGTGCTTTGTAATTACACCTGCGTTGCGCCGTTAACCCATTTATATCGTTATGGGCCATCCGGCAATAGAATGGCGAGAGTGACGAGACTCGAACTCGCGGCCTTCGGCGTGACAGGCCGACGCTCTAACCAACTGAGCTACACCCCCACTTAGGTAGGTTTTGGTTTTTAGATCACCGCGTAACTACTGTCAAGTAAATGGAAAACGTAGGTTTTTGCTGCAATGCGCAATCTTTTTTGTATTGATTTTATGAAGCCTATGAAAAGCTTTGATACAGCGTGTATAACAGGTATCTCTAATGTCTATTACTGTTTAATATGAATATTTTAGTAAATATTTTTTTTGATTATGCGGGTGCATAAATAGAGAAAATAGAGGCTTTTGGATTTTTTCAATATTTTCGAGTCTTTGGTATGAAGAACTCATCATCCAAAAAACAAAAAAGCCGTCTTAAAAGACAGCTTTTTGAAGATGGTGGGCGTCGAGAGATTCGAACTCCCGACCCCCTCGGTGTAAACGAGGTGCTCTAACCAACTGAGCTAGACGCCCTTCATCTTAACAACTTCTTGAACATTCAAATTTGAATGGTGGGCGTCGAGAGATTCGAACTCCCGACCCCCTCGGTGTAAACGAGGTGCTCTAACCAACTGAGCTAGACGCCCCCAAGAAGTTGAGGTGTTTATAATCTAATTTTTTAGCGATGCAACAGTTATTTTAAGAAAAAATCACATGCACTAAAAAAAGTAAAACCGGCTACCTTTCGGCAACCGGTTCCACAGGATACATGAACAGTGTAAACTTAGTTCACGGCGTCCTTTAAGCCTTTACCAGCTTTAAATTTCGGCTGTTTAGAAGCCGGAATTTGAATTTTTTCGCCGGTACGTGGGTTACGACCTTCAGAAGCAGCACGTTGTGCTACAGAGAAAGTGCCGAAACCTACAAGGCGAACTTCGTCGCCAGATTTTAGTGCGTCAGTGATAGCGCCGAAAACGCCGTCAACTGCTTTTGAAGCATCAGCCTTGGAAAGACCGGTGCCAGAAGCAACTGCAGCCACAAGATCGTTCTTGTTCACCTGGGCCCCCTATAAAGTGGTTATTATTTAAAAAGCGAAGACTTTTGATTGTTTCCAACCAATTGTCGAAGACTGGCAAAGTTTACTTTCGCGATCTGCCTGCGTCAATCGAAGATACGCAGAAAAACGTTGTTTTTTCGCTTTTTTCAGCCTGTTAACGCTCACATCTATAGATCAAGTTATAGATGTTCTAAAAAATTAACTCTGGATAGTGTGGTTTGAGGTTTGCACAAACAAAAACACCACCTTTTGACAGGTGGTGTTTTCAATGATTCTCGTTGAAAAATCTAATGTGTCATAACACCGTTAGATTCTTCATCTCCAGATGTGGATGAAATCTCAGCCTGATTCTCTTCTTCTTCGTCCCATTCAATAGGAACAAGAGGTGCTGTTAAGGCCGTTTCAAGTACCTCATCAACATATTGAACGGGCATGATTTTCAAACCGCGTTTGACATTATCCGGGATTTCTTTCAAATCCTTTTCATTGTCATGGGGAATGAGGACTGTCTTGATGCCTGCGCGATGGGCAGCAAGAAGCTTTTCTTTCAACCCACCAATTGGAAGAACGCGACCACGCAAGGTCACCTCCCCTGTCATCGCAACATCTTTTCGAATAGGAATACCTGTCAGGGCAGAAACGATTGAAGTCACCATGCCAACACCCGCACTTGGGCCATCTTTTGGCGTAGCACCTTCAGGAACATGGACGTGAATGTCTTTTTTGCTAAAGACAGTTGGTTTGATCCCAAAAGAAACACTTCGTGACTGGACATAAGTTGTTGCAGCTTGAATAGATTCTTTCATCACATCACCCAGCTTACCCGTAAATTGGGCGACACCTTTACCCGGTGTCACAACAGCTTCAATTGATAGAATTTCACCGCCAACTTCTGTCCAAGCAAGACCTGTGACAACACCAACCAGATCTTCTTCTTCAACTTCACCGTAACGGAACTTCTTAACACCTGCGTATTTTTCAAGATTACGCGACGTAATGTTCACTTTCTCTGACTTCTTAAGCAGAATATCACGGGTTGCTTTGCGACATAACATGGCGATTTCGCGCTCAAGGTTACGTACACCGGCTTCACGCGTGTAATAACGGATCAGATCACGAATAGCACCTTCTGAAATTGACCATTCACCTTCTTTAAGTCCAGCAGCTTTTTTCTGCTTGGAAATCAGGTGACGTTTGGCAATTTCGACTTTTTCATCTTCTGTATAACCAGATAGACGCAAGATTTCCATACGATCCAGAAGTGGTTGCGGCATATTCAAAGAGTTTGCCGTTGTTACAAACATCACATCTGAAAGATCGTAATCCACTTCCATATAGTGATCTTGGAACTTATCGTTTTGTTCTGGATCAAGAACTTCAAGCAATGCTGATGCTGGGTCGCCACGGAAATCACTGCCCATTTTTTCAATCTCATCAAGAAGGAAAAGCGGGTTTGATGCCTTGGCCTTTTTCATACCTTGAATGATTTTACCCGGCATAGAACCAATGTAGGTACGACGGTGACCACGAATTTCAGACTCATCGCGCACACCGCCAAGCGCCATACGGACATATTTACGTCCTGTTGCACGGGCAATGGATTTACCCAATGAGGTTTTACCCACACCAGGAGGGCCAACCAGACACAGGATCGGGCCTTTCATCTTTTTAGTACGTTGTTGAACAGCCAAATATTCAAGGATACGTTCTTTGACTTTTTCCAGACCATAATGATCCTCATTGAGAATCTTTTCAGCCAGTGCCAAATCTTTCTTCACCTTAGAGCGTTTTTTCCAAGGAATTGTCAGCATCCAGTCCAGATAGTTGCGCACAACCGTGGCTTCTGCAGACATGGGGCTCATGGACTTAAGCTTTTTCAATTCACCCAGTGATTTCTCACGGGCTTCCTTTGAAAGCTTGGTCTTTTTGATCTTATCTTCAAATTCGCTATTTTCATCTTTACCGTCTTCACCCTCGCCCAGTTCGTTCTGAATGGCTTTGAGCTGTTCGTTCAGATAGTATTCACGTTGTGATTTTTCCATCTGACGCTTAACGCGGTTACGGATTTTCTTCTCAACTTGAAGAACGCCAATTTCAGTTTCCATAAAGGAGAACACACGCTCAAGACGGTCAATCACAGCCGGCATTTCAAGTAGTTCCTGCTTCTCAGAAATCTTGAGCGCAAGATGAGAGGCAACCGTATCTGAAAGTTTACCGGACCCTTCGATCTGGTTAATGGAAACCATCACTTCAGGCGGGACTTTTTTGTTGAGATTTACATATTGCTCAAACTGCGTCACCACAGAACGGCCCAAAGCTTCAACTTCTTCGTCTTCACCTTCTTCTTCAGGAATTTCACTTACGCTAGCCTGAAAGAAATCTTCAGTTTGCGTATATTCGTCAATACGGGCACGACGACCACCTTCAACGAGAACTTTTACAGTCCCGTCTGGAAGCTTGAGAAGTTGCAGAACAGTCGAAACCGTACCCACTTCATAAATATCTTCGGCTTTTGGATCATCATCCGTTGCGTTTTTCTGAGCGACGAGGAGGATTTGTTTATCTTCCTTCATAACATCTTCTAGCGCACGCACGGATTTTTCACGCCCGACGAAAAGCGGCACGATCATGTGCGGGAAAACGACAATGTCACGAAGTGGCAGGACGGGATAAGAACCGTCAGAATTATTTTCGAACATAAGACCCTTTTTCAAAACTGTCTGTTCAGTAATTACGACCCCTATCACAGGCGATCGTTGATTTAAGTTATCTTAGACTAAAAAGAATTTAGCTCCCAAGAAGAAAACTTCAAGGGAGCTAAAAAAGTAATAAAAAACTATGAAAAAAGCCTTTAAGCGCTTGAATCAGCTTCTTCAGGCTTATCTGCATAGATTAAAAGCGGGCTGGCGTCGCTATCAACAGCTTCTGTGTTGACGACAACTTCATCAACATTGTCCTGCCCTGGCAGGTCAAACATCGTATCAAGTAGGATTCCTTCCATGATGGAACGAAGCCCACGTGCACCTGTTTTACGCTCAATCGCCCTGTCCGCGATTGAAACCAAAGCGCCTTCTGTAAAGGTCAGATCAGAATCTTCCATTTCAAAGAGACGTTGATATTGTTTAACCAATGCATTTTTCGGTTCTGTCAGAATGCGGACCAACGCCTCATTATCCAAATCTTCAAGGGTTGCAAGCACAGGCAAGCGACCAACAAATTCAGGAATGAGACCAAATTTCAACAGATCTTCCGGCTCCATCCCATGAAGGATATCACCAACGCCGCGATCATCTTCGCTGCGCACATCTGCGCCAAAGCCGATGGATGTATCACGACCACGCTGAGAGATGATCTTATCAATACCAGCAAAAGCACCGCCACAAATAAACAGGATGTTCGTGGTATCAACTTGGAGAAATTCCTGCTGCGGATGTTTGCGCCCACCTTGTGGGGGAACAGAAGCAACAGTGCCTTCCATAATTTTCAAGAGAGCTTGTTGAACCCCCTCGCCCGATACGTCACGTGTGATGGACGGGTTATCGGATTTACGAGAGATTTTATCAACCTCGTCAATGTAAACGATACCGCGTTGTGCGCGTTCCACATTGTAATCTGCTGATTGCAACAGTTTGAGAATGATATTTTCAACATCTTCACCCACATAACCGGCTTCGGTCAATGTGGTGGCATCTGCCATTGTGAACGGAACATCAAGAATACGTGCCAGTGTTTGGGCCAAAAGCGTTTTACCGCAACCCGTTGGACCCACAAGCAGGATATTTGATTTCGCCAGTTCAACTTCACCTGTTTTACCAAGGTGGTTTAGGCGTTTGTAATGGTTATGTACGGCCACAGAAAGTACGCGTTTTGCGTGACGCTGGCCGATGACGTAATCTTCAAGAACGTCAAAAATTTCTCGCGGGGAAGGAACGCCCTCTTCGGATTTGCTCAGGCTCGTTTTATTTTCTTCACGGATAATATCCATGCAAAGTTCAACGCACTCATCACAAATAAAGACGGTAGGCCCGGCGATCAGTTTGCGGACTTCATGTTGGCTTTTGCCACAGAAGGAGCAGTAAAGTGTGTTTTTTGAGTCGTCACCGGAAGACTTAGTCATGTTTTCTCCGTTATGCGGTGTTTGACACCTGTTTGATTTTTTAATCTACATACAGATTAGCCCGACTTTAGTTCAGACTACAATGCCTAAAATGAACTTTTAGACAGGAAAATGTCATAAAATATACGTATGGATGAAACAACTTGTGTGCATTGGAAATGAAAACGCCCGCTGGGTGAGCGGGCGTTTTGCAATATTCTAATTATGTTTCATCATCTTCTGAGGTTGGTCGGGTACTGACGACCTCATCGATCAAGCCAAATTCCTTGGCTTCTTCTGGCTGCATGAAGCGGTCACGCTCCAAGGCATCTTCGATTTGTTCGAGCTTTTTACCAGTGTGATCAACGTAAATCTCATTCAAACGACGTTTCAGGGCAAGAATCTCACGAGCCTGAATTTCAATGTCGGTTGCTTGGCCTTGGGCCCCACCACTTGGCTGGTGAACCATGATACGAGAATTTGGCAGTGCATAGCGTTTACCAGCTGTACCAGCAGCCAACAGCAAGGACCCCATAGAACAGGCCTGACCAAGACAAACGGTTGATACATCCGGGCGGATATATTGCATGGTGTCATAGATGGAGAGACCAGATGTCACAACGCCGCCGGGGGAGTTGATGTACATAGCAATGTCTTTATCTGGGTTTTCAGATTCCAAGAACAAAAGCTGTGCACAAATCAGGCTGGCCATATGATCTTCCACTTGGCCTGTCACAAAGATAATACGTTCTTTTAACAGACGAGAATAAATATCATAGGCGCGTTCCCCACGGTTGGTGGTTTCTACGACCATCGGGACCAAGTTGCTCATTACGCTCAAAGGATCGTGCATTATATTTTCGTTCCATAAATTGCATTAAAAAACCCACCTCACGAATGCAAGGTGGGTTTAAACTACGAAGCCTTTTCAATTCCCGCAAGGGGAAGATGATGAAAAGTTCGAAAAAGATTACTCTTCGTCTTTAGCTTCTGCTTTTTTCTTAGCTGGAGCCTTTTTCTTAGCTGGTGCTTTTTTCTTTGCAGCGGCTTTTTTCTTAGGCTTAGCTTCTTCTTCTTCGTTCAAAGAATTCATCAGGTCTTCAGCTGTTACTTCTTTGTCAGAAACGTCAGCAAGCTCAAGGATGAAGTCTACAACTTTTTCTTCAAACAACGGTGCACGAAGTGATTCGATAGCCTGTGGGTTGTTTTTGAAATATTCAAACACAGCCTGTTCTTGACCAGGGTAACGACGCGCTTCGTTCATAACCGCTTCGTTGAGGTCTTCTTGTGAAAGTTCCAGCTCGTTTACACGGCCGACTTCAGCAAGGACCAAACCAAGACGTACACGACGATCAGCGATCTTCGCATATTCTTCTTTCAGCTCATCATCAGATTTGCCTTTGTCAGCTTCGTCGATTTGATCTGGGTTGTTTTTACGCGTTTCTTCGTATTGGCTCCAGATTTGATCGATTTCGCCTTGAACCAATGTTTCAGGTAGCTCGAAAGAATGTGCTTCGTCCAAAGCGTCCAACAGGTGCTTTTTAACGTGCTGGCGTGTCATTTGTTCAAACTCTTTAGAGCGTTCTTCACGAATCGCATCTTTCAGAGCGTCCAAAGTTTCCATGCCGACTTTCTTGGCAAGTTCGTCATCCAACTCAGCTGGTACAACTGTGCGGATTTCGTTTACTTTACATTTGAACAGGGCGTCTTTACCTGCAAGGTTTTCAGCGCCGTATTCTTCAGGGAACTTAACTTCAACGTCTTTTTCTTCACCCGCTTTAAGGCCGATCAACTGGTCTTCAAAGCCTGGGATGAATGTGTTGGAACCAACTTCGAGGTTGTAGTTTTCGCCTTTACCACCTTCGAACTCTTCGCCATCAACAGAACCGACAAAGTCGATAACCGCGATGTTGCCTTTAGCAACCTTCTTGGCTTTAGACTTAGCTGGCTCAGAAGATTTGTTAGAATCAGCGATACGTTCCAGTGTTTCTTGAATTTCTTCGTCCTTAACAGGAACAACCAGACGCTCAAGTGAAACTTTTTTGAAGTCCATCAGATCAAACTCGGGGAACAGCTCAACAGCCATTGTGAATTCAAGATCAGTACCTTCTTCGAATTTTGTGATTTCGATTTTAGGCTGAGCTGCTGGACGCAGTTCATTATCAGCAATTGTTTTTGCAGACGCTTCGTTTACAGCACCTTCCAAAACTTCGCCCATGATGGACTGGCCGTATTTCTGGCGCAGAACCTTCGCAGGAACCTTACCCGGACGGAAACCAGGAATTTTTACTGTTTTAGAAATTTCGCCGAGACGAGTTGTAACTTTTGTTTCAATGTCAGTCGCCGCAACGACAACAGTGTATTCACGGTTTAGGCCTTCGGCCTTGGTTTCAGTAACCTGCATGTTTGGGATCTCTATAAAGATGAGTTATACGAATTCGTTGAGATGAATTCGGTGTGGCTGCCAAAAAATGTAAGAGATTTTTTGGTGCGGGTGGAGGGACTTGAACCCCCACGGCTTGCGCCACCAGAACCTAAATCTGGCGTGTCTACCAATTTCACCACACCCGCATTTCAAAAAACCGTCTTCAATAGCGCCGAACGCCTCGAATCCAATTCGGCGCACACTCTATACATTCCCTGCGGCAAGTCAATAAGAAGAATGCATATTTTTTAATGTTTTTATTACGCTAGGCAAAATATCGCCAATATCCTCAGCAATCAGCCCTTCTTGAAAGGCCTCAGCACATCGCCCATGAAGCCAACTTGCAAGAGATGCCGCTTTAAATCCATCCAAACCTTGTGCAAAAAGCCCCAAACAGATTCCACTTAGAGAATCACCACTGCCTGCTGTGGCGAGCCAGGGTGTGCCAGAATCATTAATAACCGCTCGCCCATCTGGGGCGGCAATGACCGTATCGGGCCCCTTTAAAAGAACAGTACAATTAGATTGTTTTGCCGCAGCTTTGGCTTTTTCAAGTTTTGAGCCTGTGATTTCTGGAAAGAGCCGTGAAAATTCACCTTCATGAGGGGTGAGTATGGTCTCAGCATTGCGTTCTTTCCATTGCCAGTCTTTCAGCATGGTTAAAGCATCAGCATCAAGGATCAGCGCTTTTGAACTTTCCAAGAGCTGCTCTACAACCAATTGTCTTTTTTCACCAATGCCAAGACCGGGGCCAATAAGGAAAGCATTTTTGCGTGGATCATTAAGGTGAGTATCCAAATCATCATTAGAAACAATGTTTCCCGCTTCACCCTGTCGATAGATCATATAAGCCGCACCATGGGCACTTATTGTAATAAGCCCTGCCCCAACACGACGCGCACAAATGGCACCAAGCCGTGTCGCCCCCGTCATTTGTTGCCCCCCGATAATAACGCCGTGACCTTTTTTATATTTATGTGTTTCTTCATCAGGCCAAGGGAAATAGTCTTGCGGTTGGTTGACCTCTGTTTGCGGATTAATGGTTTCAATCACATGATCGGGAATTCCAATATCAGTGACAATCAATTCCCCGCATAGTTTTTTGGCAGGATAGAGATAATGGCCTGTTTTTGGACGACAAAAGGTAATGGTGAGGTTGGCAGGTAATGTGGTACCCAGAACCTGCCCCGTCCCGCCATGAATGCCACTTGGAGTATCAACCGCAACAACAGGAACCTGTAACTTTTTTGCAGCTTCAAGCGTTTGGGCAACAATGCCATCAACCTCACGGGCAAGCCCTGCACCAAAGATCGCATCAACGATTAAATCCGCGCCATGAAGATGATCTGGCGATAAAGGTAAAACATCATGGGCCCAACGATCTGAATTGATCTTGGCATCGCCTCTAAGCTTATCCCTCTCGCCCAATAAGAGGACTTGGGCTTTTAATCCTCTTTCTTCAAGAAGGCGCGCAACAACAAAACCATCGCCACCATTATTACCCGGGCCACAGAGAATAACCGTTTTTTTCGGGCTCCATCGTTTGGTGATTTCGCGGGTAATGGAAAGGCCCGCGGCCTCCATCA
The DNA here is from genome assembly GCF_900093605.1 of Candidatus Terasakiella magnetica. NCBI lineage: Bacteria > Pseudomonadati > Pseudomonadota > Alphaproteobacteria > Rhodospirillales > Terasakiellaceae > Terasakiella > Terasakiella magnetica. Next base: position 310,403 of record NZ_FLYE01000001.1, on the reverse strand, counting down.
AGTCAATGCCAGCTAAGCCGCTTTCTATCGTAAGGCGGTCAGCCTCATACATCTCAGAAACAGATAAAAGACGGTTTTTTGTATTTTTCCCCATAGCTTCCTTGCCTTTAGCCCCAACTGCTTTTAAATACCAGTTCGTTACTATAACAAGAAACGGTGTATCTTGTCGTGAGAGTATTGGTCCTAGGCGCAGGGGTGGTTGGCACAACAACGGCTTTTTATTTAAAAAAGGCCGGACATGATGTTGTTGTGCTTGATCGTCAACTTGAACCCGCCATGGAGACCAGCTATGCCAATGGTGGGCAGATTGCTGCGGCTCACGCTGATCCATGGGCAAGTCCGGCAACCCCGTTTAAAGCCTTAAAATGGCTTGGTAAAAAAGAAGCCCCCCTTCTCTTTCATTTATTTCGTTTTGATCCGGCCTTATGGGGCTGGTGCTTAAAATTTCTGACAAACTGCACCGCAAAGAAAACCGATATTAATACGGAGCGCACGTTACGTGTGGCGCTTCACAGTCGGCAATGCCTTAAAGAACTTAGGAAAGAGATTGATCTAGATTATGATCATCGCGAAGAAGGCATTATTCATTTTTACCGCGACGAAAAAGAATTTGATCTAGCGGTACATGCGGCTGAGACCATGAAGAAATATGGTTTAAACCGTCAGGTTCTTTCCCCAGACCAATGTGTGGAAACAGAAAATGCGCTTGGTCATGTAAAAAACCGTCTTGTGGGTGGGATTTATTCAAAAGATGATGAAAGTGGCGATGCCCATCGCTTTACAAAAGCCATTGCGCAAAAAGCTGTGGATGATGGTGTTGAGTTTCACTTTGATCACCAGATCATTGAGCTCATACTTAAAAACAACAAGGCCGTGGGCGTAAAAACAGATCAAGGTGATTTCTTTGCTGATCAGGTGGTTGTCTGCCTGGGTAGTTTTAGCAAACACTTACTGGCAAAAAACGGTCTGAATTTGCCGATTTATCCAGCAAAAGGCTATTCAATCACCCTGCCCCTTTCTCATCCTGAAAAAGCCCCTCAAGTGAGCTTGACGGATGATGAGTTTAAACTGGTTTTTAGCCGTTTTGGAAATCGTCTTCGTGTTGCAGGCACGGCTGAACTTGGTGGATATAGCACGGCGGTGAATGAACTTCGTGCGCAATTTATTTTAAATAAAACCATGGAACTTTTCCCCGGTTGTGCAAATCCAGATGATGTTGAATTTTGGGCAGGCTTAAGACCAAAAACACCAGATAGTGTGCCGCTGCTTGGTCAAACATCCATCGATTCTTTATATTTAAACACCGGACATGGCACCTTAGGCTGGACAATGTCATGTGGCTGCGCACAAATTTTATCAGACATTATTAGCCAAAAATCACCGAAAATAAGTCTTTCTGGCCTTGGTCTTCAGCGTTTCTGATTGAGGCGTTGCACCAATGGCTTGCTAATCGGTTTCGATAAGGTAACATTCGCGGCGTCAATTTGATGATATATTTATGGGGAGGCTTTAATGGCTGCCAAGATTCTAACCATCGCCCAACAAAAAGGTGGTGCAGGTAAAACAACTGTGGTTGCACAACTGGCAACTGCATATGCTGCACAAAAGAAAAACGTGGCATTGGTTGATATCGACCCACAGGCCAGCCTGACCTCATGGTTTGCAGAGCGCAAACGTTCCCTTGGTGAAGATAACCGCCTTGTGCTTTCAAGTGTGGGCGGCTGGCGTCTTAAAAATGAGCTAGACCGTCTGAAGCAAGATTTTGACGTGATCCTTGTGGATGCCCCACCGCACGCTCAAACCGAAGCCAGCATTGCCATTCGTTATGCAGATTTGCTTGTCATTCCGGTCCAGCCAAGCCCCATGGATGTTTGGGCAACAGCACCCACATTTAAGCAAGCCAAAAAAGAAAAAACCGATGCGATTGTTTTGCTTAACCGCATCCCGCCACGTGGCAAGCTTTTAGATAAAATCCGCAATATGCTTGAAGAAGACGAGCGCCCTATGTTGAAATCAACCTTAGGCAACCGTGTTGCTTTTGCCTCTAGCATGATCGATGGTCTTGGCGTTGTTGAATCAGAAAAACGCAGCACGGCAACCACAGAGATCAAAGCCTTGGCAAAAGAAATCTGGGGCAAATAATGGCGAAATCAAATTCTGATTATGCTGAGTTTAATAAAGATGACGTTGAAGTCATTGATAAGACGACTCCTTTTAAAAAGTATTTTCAGGTTGATGAATATACACTGCGCCATAAAAAACACGAAGGTGGCTGGTCTCAACCCATAAACCGTGAAATTTTTGAGCGCGGTCACGCCTCTGGCATGTTGCCTTATGATCCTGTGGCAGATGTGATTATCCTCGTTGAACAATTTCGCCCCGGCTCATTTGCAGCGGGTTATAACCCATGGCTTTTGGAAGTCCCTGCCGGGATCATTGAAGAAGGCCAAACCCCAGAAGATGTTGCCATTCGTGAAACACACGAAGAAACAGGCTGCACAGCCAAGCGTCTTGAGCTGATTGCGGATTATCTCGTTTCCCCCGGTGGTTCAACAGAAAGCCTGCATTTATATTGTGTAGAAGTCGATAGTACTGAGGCTCTTGAATTTGCAGGGCTTGAGCATGAAGGTGAACATATTCGTGTTTTAAAAGTCCCTGTGGCTGAGGCCTTTGACATGCTTGAAAATGGTTACATGCATAATTCAACAGGAATTATTGCCCTGCAATGGCTTAAAATGAACCATAAAGATATACGCGATAAATGGTGTAAATAAAAATAAATCACATTTACATTAGATTAAATATTGAATTATTCCAAATTAAGAACTATTTTCACTTCAACTGATTTTCATGTTGAAGAGAAAACTTATGGATATTCGTAACGGTTTTGTGGGCACTGTTGGTAACACGCCTCTTATTCGTCTTAAAAATGCCTCTGAAGAAACGGGCTGTGAAATTCTGGCAAAAGCAGAGTTTTTAAACCCCGGTGGCTCCATTAAAGATCGCGCAGCACTGGCTATTATTAGAGATGCCGAAGCCAAGGGATTGTTAAAGCCCGGTGGTGTGATCATTGAAGGCACAGCAGGCAATACGGGTATTGGTATTGCGCTTGTGGGGCGTGCGTTGGGTTATCGCAGTGTAATTGTGATGCCGGAAACACAAAGTCAGGAAAAAAAGGACATGCTACGCCTATGTGGGGCGGACCTTCGCCTTGTTCCGGCTGTACCTTATAAAAACCCAGATAACTATGTGCATTATTCGCGTCGCCTTGCCGAAGAACTGGCAAAGACAGAACCAAATGGGGCCATCTGGGCTAATCAATTTGATAATGTGGCAAACCGTCAAGGCCATATGGACACAACAGCCCAAGAAATCTGGCAGCAAACCGATGGTAAAGTTGATGGTTTTGTTTGTGCCGTTGGCACGGGTGGCACACTTGCGGGTGTTTCCATGGGGCTTAAAAAACATAATGAAGACATTCAAATCGCCATTGCAGACCCTATGGGGGCCGCGCTTTATAACTACTACAAAAATGGTGAGTTAAAGGCTGAAGGTTCCTCCATCACGGAAGGGATTGGTCAGGGGCGCATTACAGCAAACCTTGAAGATGCTGTGATTGATAAAGCCTATCAAATCCATGATGAAGAAGCCGTACTGATTGCCTTTGACCTGTTGAAAAGTGAAGGTCTATGTGTTGGTGGCTCATCTGGGGTGAATGTGGCAGGTGCCATTCGTTTGGCAAAAGACCTTGGGCCGGGCAAAACGATTGTTACAGTGCTGTGTGATAGTGGAACACGTTATCAGAGCAAACTTTATAATCCGGAATTTTTAAAAGAAAATAACCTTCCAGTGCCAGATTGGATGTGATTATTTCAAAGTGAATTAAAGGAGGGGCCATCCCTCCTTTTTTTATGGGGAAAACTGTAATTTTTCCTTGCCTTATGGCCTTTTAACGTGCCCAATATGTCAAAACCAATGCAACGATATGGGGGCAAAAATGAGCTTTAAAAACCCGCAAGGTCTTGTGACTACGGAATGGTTGGCACAACATATGGACGCACCTGATGTTCATATCGTGGATGCCACATACTTTTTACCTGTTGAAGGAAAAAGTGCAAAAGACGCCTATATGGAAGCGCGCATTCCCGGTGCGCAGTTTTTTGATGTAGACGAAATTGCAGATACTAAAAACCCCCTGCCCCATATGCTGCCAAGTGCTGAAAAATTTTCCTCACGGGTGAGAAAACTTGGCCTTGGTGATGGGGTTCGCATTGTGGTTTATGATTCTCGCCATGGCGGCTGTGCAGCTGCACGTGTGTGGTGGACCTTCCGTGTCTTTGGTCATGAAGATATTGCCGTTCTTGATGGTGGTTTAACCAAATGGATTGATGAAGGCCGCCCTGTTGAAGAAGGCCCCGTTGAACCCGTACAAGAACGCCACTTCACGCCACGGCTTAACAACTTCATTATTCGTGATAAAGCCCAGATGCTTAAAAATATTGAGCGCAAGCGTGAACAGATTGTGGATGCGCGCTCAGCTGAGCGTTACCGCGGTGAAGGGGCTGAGCCATGGAAGGTAACCAAAGTTGGTAAAATCCCGAATTCGCACAATGTGCCATGGGATAGTCTGATTGATAAAAATAAAGGCGGCATCTTTAAAACGGCTGAAGAAATCACAGAGCTGTTTGACCAAGCGGGCATTGATCCACGCAAACCCATGGTCGCAAGCTGTGGCTCTGGTGTAACCGCCTCTGTCCTCACCTTTGCGGCTTACCTTTTAGGCAATAAAGATGCGGCAGTTTATGATGGGTCTTGGGCCGAATGGGGTTCCAGTGAAGATACACCTGTTGAATAAACACTAAAATGATTTTGAGAAAAGCCCCGCTGTTGTGAGCGGGGTTTTTTATGTATAAGTTCTTTTAAGACACGCTGATTTAACCAAGGCCATACATAAATGAAAAAAGAAACCCATATCCTTCACGCTGGACGCAATGCTTCTGAGAATTTCGGCATTGTAAATCCGCCTGTTTATCATGCCTCAACCGTGACATTTCCAAGCGTTGATGCCATGAATAAAGCGGGTCAAAACCCCACAGAAGGTATTTATTATGGGCGTATGGCAACCCCAACATCGCAAGCTTTTGAACAATCTGTTGCAGCCCTTGAAGGCAGTGATAAAGCCATTGCGGTGCAATCGGGCCTAGCGGCTATTACCGGGGCAATACTGGCCTTTGTGAAACATGGTGATCATATCTTGGTGACTGATTCGGCTTATTTCCCCACTAAAAAATTCTGCAATACGGTGTTGAAGAATTATGGCGTGGAAACGACCTATTTTGACCCGAGCATTGGCGGGAATATTGAAAAGCTGATTAAAGATAATACCAAAGTCATTTTCACAGAATCACCGGGCTCCCTCACCTTTGAAGTGCAAGATATTCCGGCAATCACCAAGGTTGCCAAAGATCACGGCATTATCACCATGATCGATAATACATGGGCAGCAGGTTATTACTTTAATGCGTTTGAACATGGCTGTGATATTTCCATTCAGGCCGCCACAAAATATATTGGCGGTCATTCCGATGTCATGTTGGGCACAATCGCTTTGGGCCAAGACCTGTATAAAAAAGTGAAAACATTTGTTTATGGCCTTGGTTACTGCGCGGCACCAGATGATTGTTATTTGGCCCAACGCGGCATTCGCACCCTGCCCGCTCGCCTGAATGTGCATCAGGAAAATGGCTTGAAATTGGCGGGGTGGTTAAAAGAACGTGAGGAAGTTACAAAAGTACTTCACCCTGCTTTTGAAGATTGCCCCGGTCATGAGATTTGGAAGCGTGATTTCACAGGTGCCTGCGGGCTTTTCTCAGTTGTTTTGGATAGAAAATTCACCCCCACAGCAGTTGCTGCTATGTTGGATAATCTTGAGCTTTTCCCCATGGGCTATAGCTGGGGTGGATATGAAAGCTTGGTTATTCCGTTTGATCCAACAGGTGCCAGAGATGCTTCTGTCTGGTCTGAAAAAGGACCATGTCTTCGTTTCCATGCTGGCCAAGAAAATATCGATGATTTGATTAATGACCTTGAGAAAGGTTTTGAGCGGTTGAATAAGGCGTAATCAGCCCTTATAAGAATGTATCTAAACAGATCGGAAATGAAGTTATGGGCGAAGTTACAAAATATAACGGTGATACAAAGGCACAGACCATTGGCAAAACAGTTTTAAAACTGGCCTTGGTGTCCTTACTTGTCGGGCTTGTTATGTCTTGGTTTGATATTACGCCACAGTCCATTATGGAAAACTTTGGCGAAACGGTTGCAAAAGCCTATTCTACAATGACAGGCTGGATCCGCTGGATGGTGCCTTATATCTTGCTGGGCGCAACAATTGTTATTCCGATCTGGGCCATTCTTGCTTTGCTAAGAATGGGCGGGCGCAATAAATCTGATTAAGCGGCAAGAACGTTTTCAATCGTTTTTTTCAACTCAACAGCTTTGACCGGTTTTAACAAAGATGCATCAAAAAAGGCTTCTCCCATATTAACCGCGTCATTGGCGCTAATACGATCGGTGCCACCTGAAACTAGAATCTTCTTAACCGGATCACCCTTTTCAAGCAGTTTATTCATAATTGAAAAACAATCACCATCCGGTAAGAACATATCACTGATAATTACATCGAAATTATGGGCTGAGATTTTCTCTACTGCTTCATGACATGAAAAAGCCGGCACGATTTCATAGCCTGCAATTTCAAGAAACATACTTGTTGCTTCTGAAATACAAACATCATCTTCGATGAGTAAAATTTTAACGCCGTCAGACATAATTCTTACATTACCTTATGTTGTTGGCGGCAATCTACAGCACTATCACGTTCATGTTAAATATTGCTATTACCTAAGTAAGCTTACGGATGCAGCTTTTGAGGTGAAATATACTTCACAAACTTCAACTTGTTAGTTATAAAAGGTTCTATAAAAAATGAATGCCGAGGGACGCAAATGATACGTTTAGAATGGGATGACCAAACCTTTAGTGTTGGCCATCCAGACTTAGATTCTCAACATAAAAAATTGCGTGATGTAATTATCGATTTTGCAACGCATCTAAATATTGATTATTGCGAAAGTCAGGTACATGCAAGGCTACTTGGTTTTATTGAGCTGTCAAAAGAACACATGATGTGTGAAGAACAGCTTATGAAAACGCACGATTACCCTGATTCTGAAGCCCACCATAAAATCCACAAAGCGCACTTCATCAAACTTCTCTCGCTTGTTAGTGACGATGAGAAATATGAACAAAAAGACGTGGAACATATTATTGATTACCTTGCACAATGGTGGCTCTCACATATCCAGAATGAAGATATGAAATATAAGCCTTTTTTGAAGAAAAAAGACTAAGCTTACGCCCTAATGAACCGTACTACTCAATCATTTGGGTTTTGATAGTTTTAGGTAATCTCTGGCCGCTTGGAGAGTTTGTTCAACCTTTTTGCAAGAACACTTACATTGAAGTGGGTCATCAAGGTTTACAGCTCTTAGATTACCCCTATGTTCAACGCAAGGGGTGCAAATATCTTCTTTGATGACACGCAAATATGACTCAGCAATTTTTTTGAGCTCTTCAGGGTCATGATCATCAAGCATTTAACTACCTTGTTTAGGTGTTTTACTCTTAATGCATATTAGGTTAATTTAATTCAATTGAAAATTCATCCCCTGTTTAGGTGATAAAGATGAAACAAGAAAGCTAGGTATAATGTCACAAGTTAAAACTGGGCGTTACATTCACTACAAAGGGAATGAATATATTGTTATCGGCGTTGCTCAACATTCAGAAACAGCAGAGAAATTGGTCGTATATCAACCCCAGTATGGTGAAAAAGCTCTTTGGGTGAGGCCTATGGATATGTTTCTTGAAAATGTCACGATAGAGGGACAAACGGTCCCGCGGTTCAAATATATCGGTGATTAGTAAGCCTCAGGCTTAAAAAAAAAGCCCTTAGAAAGACATCTAAGAGCAATATAAACTTTATGCTAAAAAGAAATGGCGTGCCCAGAAGGATTCGAACCCTCGACCGTCCGCTTAGAAGGCGGATGCTCTATCCAGCTGAGCTATGGGCACCCATGAACAGGTTCTTTGTTTTAAGAAACCTGAAAATTAGATAATGCGATCAAGTGCGAAGTTATCCGCATAGTTTTTGATCTGAAGCTTGCGTGCTTTAGGTTCTTTTACTTCATAAGAAAGGTTTTTCTTTTCAGCAAAAGTAATCGCATTTTCTTTGCTGCTAAATTTCATTTGAAGTTGCTTGCGGGTATCCCCACCACCAGACCAGCCCATCAATTCGTCAGCACGCTCTGCAGCAATTGGATTAAATTCTAAAATCCAAGTGTTGGTTTTGGCGTGACCAGATTGCATAGCATTCTTTGCAGGTTGGTAAATACGAACGTCCATTGTCAAACACCTATCAAGATTTATAACAGCATCCTGCGTGAATGCCCCAATCTGTGCGTGGCGTCAAATGAATTTTTCAAAACTCATTGAAAAAACAGCAAACTAATAATCAATTTTCTTTAAGATTGCGAAAACCGTCAGGTTAATTCATGATAATCTTCTTATGGGAGAAGGTTTATTCATGGCAGCTAGAAAAAACAAGAATATCAACCTATCTAGCGTTTTTGATTTTTCTGAAGCGGCGCTTTACCTTGATAAGGATGCTAAAATCCTTGATGTAAATCCCTTAGCAAATAAGCTCTTTGGCTATTCCAAGGGTCACCTTAAAGGTAAAAGCGCAAAACTCCTGATCCCAGAAAGTTATGCAGAACTAAAATCCCTTCTGAGCATTCAAAATATTGCAGATAGCAAGAGAGTAAAACGTTTCAATAAGCGAGCAATCAATAGCCAAACAAAAAATTCAAATAAGCTGAAACTCGGGGTAAACTTATCCTTTATCAACTATCCAGATGAGAGAAACCGAATTGCGGTTCTTCTTTGTCTTGATATTACCTCACGCTTTAATGAACGAGAGCGCCGCCTTCAAGCTGAAGAAATGCTGCATGAAGCCATTGAAACGATCCCTGATGGCTTTGTTATTTATGATCAAGATGACAAGTTACTCACCTGTAACTCTGCTTATCTTGATATCTACAAAACCTCTGCTGAGGCCATGAAGAAAGGCGTTACTTTTGAAAAGATTATTCGCTATGGGATAGAGCGTGGCCAATATCCACAGGCGGGCCAAACTAAAGAAGAACAAGAAGAATGGCTTGTTGAACGTTTAAGACGCCACAGAAACCCCGATAAGGTGGTTATTCAACAAACTGATGAGGGCCGCTGGTTAAAAATTGATGAGCGAAAAACAAAACATGACCTTATCGTTGGAATCCGCACCGATATTACAGACTTAAAAAATGCTGAATATAACCTGATTGAACAACGAAAGCTTCTTGAAGAACAAGCCGTTGAGCTTCAAAACCTTGCACAAGAATATCTTGAAGAAAAAGAAAGAGCAGAAGCAGCCTCAAAAGCGAAAAGTGAATTTTCTGCTATTATCAGTCATGAATTGCGCACGCCCCTAACCGGGATTATGGGCATCACGGACCTGTTGCTTTCTTCTGAACTGCCTGCACAACATCGCAAGTATATCGAGGGGCTAAAGTCTTCTTCAAACAACCTTCTTTTACTACTTAATGATATTTTAGATTATTCAAAGTTTGAAGCTGAACAGGTAAGTCTTGAGCCTGTTGTGTTTGATTTTGAACAGCTCCTTAAAAATATTGTGACAACGTTAAAGCCCGCGGCTGATGAAAAACTTCTAAAAATTTTAAAAGAGGTTAGATCGGATATCTCACCGCTTGTTATTAAGGCTGATAAAACACGCTTGCGCCAAGTCATTTTAAACTATGCAACAAACGCCATTAAATTCACCCATTTCGGGGCTGTGGTGATCAGGGTCATGCTAAATGATGAAACGGCAGAAACCCTTAAATTACGTATTGAAGTCGATGATACAGGCATCGGCATACCTGAGGAATATAAGAGCAAGCTCTTTAAACCCTTTAGTCAGGGCGATAGTTCAACAACGCGTAAATATGGCGGCACCGGGCTTGGCCTTGCCATCTGTAAACAGCTTATCGACACAATGGGCGGTGACATTGGTTTTGAAAGTGAAGCCGGTGTTGGCAGTACATTCTGGTTTGAATGTAATTTCCCAAAAGCCCAACAGGCTGAACTGAGTGGTTTAGATACCAAACTCAATTCCTTAGGTGCATTAGACCATGGCCAACCTGCCCATCCGCTCAAGCTTTTGCTGGCAGAAGATAATCCCATTAACAGCAAAATCATCATGACGGTTCTTAAAAAGATGGGGTATGAGGTTGATTTGGCTCAAAACGGCCTTGAGGCTTTTGAAAAAGCCAAAGCTGATTCTTTTGATCTGATTCTCATGGACATGCAGATGCCAAAAATGGATGGGTGTCAGGCAACAGAGGAAATCCGCAAGCTTGATGGCGCGGTTGCCAACATCCCAATCATTGCCCTCACCGCAGATGTAAAAGCCGAAAAGAATGAACGCTATCAAAAGGCAGGGATTAATGCCTTTTTATCAAAACCTGTTGATTGGTTGCTATTAGAAGAAACAATCAAAAAATTGAAACAAGTCCCTGAAACGTAAAAAGCTTCGAAAAACCAAAAAAGGTTTTCGAAGCTTTTAAACTGGTCGGGGAGACAGGAATTGAACCTGCGACCCCTTGTACCCAAAACAAGTGCGCTACCAGGCTGCGCCACTCCCCGACGGCCCGAAACATATTGAGACAGAGGCCCTTTGGCAAGCACTTTTTTTCACTTTTTTGAAAAAAATTAATTCTGGATAATTACGCTGTCTCCAATCCCAATTCCAAAGTCTTCTGCACTGCCGCCAATCATTTCTAAAACGGCAGAAACCTGCCCTCCTGAATGTATCTTGCGTGTTGAGTTAGGTTCAGTTTTCTCTTCAATCTGACGAATGCGGCCTTTTCTGTTGATAAAGATCATATCAAGCGAAAGAGGTGTATTCTTCATCCACATCGCAACCGCACGCGGTTTTTGATAGATAAAAAGCATGCCTTCTTTTTTTGGGAGTCTCTTTCGAAACATCAATCCTTTTGCTTTTTCAGCCGGTGTGACCGCATATTCAACAAGCACCTTTACCGGGCCTTCTTTTGTGACAATCGTGATATAGCCCTTGCCTGCACTCATAGCTGGTGATGTAAGAGCAAAAAGTGAGATTATAAAAACTAAAGATAATCTTGATAGCTTATTGATAAACAAGGCAGCCCTCCGAATCCGGTCATGATACTATGTCGCTTTAAGCGTGGATAACCTATGAATTGTCGATACCACAGGTTTGATTTGAATAAATCATAGCCTGAAATACGTATAATTACCTTAATTTCTTCTCAAATAAGCCAAATTTCGCCTTGTAATGCCAATTGCGGGCATAGCGAGACGATTTGATGTTGCTATCCGTTAATGAATTGTTATCTTTTAAGTAATGAGCAGAGTCTGAATCTCTTTCAGGTGATGCATTTAATAATAAACAGTCAGGGGAAATCCTGTGGCAAGCTCTATAAGCCTTTGGGTCTTTCTATATGTGTTTTGGTTTTTGCTTTCCGGTCATACCGAGCCGCTCTTGCTTGGTTTTGGCGCAATATCCTGCACGCTCGTCGTTTACATTGCCCATCGTATGGATGTGATCGACCATGAGGGACACCCTTCTCATATATCTTTTAAAATCCTTCCGTACTGGATTTGGCTTTGCTGGGAAATCGTGAAAGCAAACATTGATGTTGCTAAAGTCATTCTTTCCCCAAAAATGCCGATCAGTCCGGTTATGTTTAAAACGAAAGCCAGTCAAAAACGTGAACTGGGCCAAGTGATCTATGCAAACTCGATCACACTGACACCTGGCACGGTTGCCGTTGGCCTTGAAGATGGCGTTTTGGAAATTCATGCCCTTACGAAAGAAGGGGCCGAAGGTGTTTTAACTGGTGAAATGGACCGCAAAGTCTGTTGGTGCAAAGGCGAGATGGAGGGCAAATCATAATGTTTGTTGCTGCGGCTGCCGCCCTTATTGTTGCCATTTTACTTGGTTTAGTACGAGCTCTTGTCGGACCGACAATTTATGACCGTATTCTTGCTGGTAATATGATTGGCACGCTCACCGTTATCTTGATTGCTGTTCATGGCTTTTTAGCAGGTCGTCCAGAATTTCTGGATATCGCTTTAGTTTATGCCTTGATCAACTTCATCGGTACCATTGCCATTCTTAAATATTTCCGCTTTAAGGATTTGGGACATTCTGGTGCTGATCATGGTGAAGCCAAGGAGGATATGTAAATGGATATGATCCTCGATTTATTAAGCTGGTTCTTTATTTTACTTGGCAGTGCCTTTGTCCTCATTGGGGCAATTGGTGTTATCCGCCTACCAGAAGTCTTCACCCGCTCTCATGCTGCTGGAATGGTTGATACCTTTGGCACAGGCATGATTGTACTTGGTCTTATGTTCCAAGCTGGCGGGTTCAACCTTGTTTTGGTGAAACTTGTAATGATTGGTTTCTTCCTCTTCTTTACAAGTCCGGTTTCCAGCCATGCCTTGGTGCGTGCTGCCATGGCAGACGGTGCGAAACCTCTTCTTAAAGAAGGCGTCGAGTTAAAAGGCGCCCATAAAGACGAAGGAGATAAGCCATCCTAGAGATTCTCAATATAATCCTGCTGCTCTTCATGGCTGTTGCTGCTATTGGTATTTTGCGCATGAAGAACCTGTTTGGGGTTGTCATGCTCGGCGGTATTTATAGTTTGCTGTCAGCCTTGATGTTCGTAAATCTGGATGCGGTTGATGTGGCCTTTACAGAAGCTGCTGTTGGTGCGGGGATTTCCACCGTTTTGATGCTGGGTACGCTTGCGCTTACCTCGCGTGAAGAAAAACAGGAAAAGAAACCAGCCCATACAATCTGGCTTCCTTTAATCGTTGTTGTCGCAACAGGTGTTGCCCTTATCTATGGTACATTGGATATGCCAGCCTATGGCGACCCAAATGCACCTGTTCATAACCATGTCGCACCTCGTTACTTAACAGATTCTGAAACCGAAGTGGGTATGCCCAACATCGTGACCTCTGTTTTGGCGAGCTATCGTGGTTTTGATACGCTTGGGGAAACAACCGTGGTGTTTACTGCCCTTGTGGGTGTGCTCATCTTATTGGCGGGTCGACGTCGCAAAGAAGACGATGCCCCAACATTGGAAGAACTTGAAGAACGGGAGGATGAGGCATGATGAGACGAAAGCCTATTCTACGGGTCACTTCAAAGGTCTTTATGCCCTTTATTCTGATTTATGCCCTTTATGTGCAATTCCACGGTGATTTCGGTCCCGGGGGTGGTTTTCAAGCTGGTGTAATTTTTGGGTCGAGCTTCATTTTGTACGCACTGATCTTTGGTTTGCACGATTGTAAACTGGTCCTGCCCGCAACTGTGCTTGAGATTATGTCTGCACTGGGTGTCTTGCTTTATGCAGGTGTTGGGGTTGTCAGCTTTTTCATGGGGGATAATTTCCTTAATTATAATTCTCTCGCCCATGATCCACTGCATGGTCAGCATTACGGTATTTTGCTGGTTGAGCTTGGCGTTGGTATGACGGTCTTCTCGTCCATGACGCTGATCTTTTATATTTTTGCAGGACGGGGGCGTTAAGTTATGGAATATAACGAAATTTTCAACCCCGGCCTTTATAACTACTGGATCGTTATCTTTTTGATGATGGTCGGTTTTTATATTGTTATTGCACGGGGTAATCTGGTTAAAAAACTGGTTGGATTGAACATTTTTCAAACCTCCGTTTTTATTCTTTATATCAGTATGGGTAAAGTAACTGGCGGTACTGCACCAATTTTTGGTGAGGGTCTTACGGTCTTTTCCAACCCCCTGCCACACGTTTTGATCCTGACAGCGATCGTTGTAGGTATTGCGACAACCGCCCTTGGCCTCGCCTTGGTGGTTCGCATTCGTGAAGCCTATGGCACGATCGAAGAAGAAGACATTCATGCTCAGGAGGAAGACTTTTAATGACTGCCCATCTTCCTATTTTGCAAATCATCATTCCTTTGATGGCTGCACCGCTTTGTATTGTGCTGCGCCACCGCGATATCGCATGGGGAATTGCTTTGCTGGTCAGCTTGGTAAGCTTTGTCATCTCGTTGATGATTTTAGACCAAGTCCTGACCCAAGGTGTCATATCCTATTTCATGGGCGATTGGCCTGCCCCTTGGGGGATCGAATTCAGAATTGATGTGGTTAACGCCTATATTCTGCTGATCGTTTCTGCCATCGCTGCCATTGTTGCCCTTTATGCACGTCATAGCGTGAATAAAGAAATCCCGCGTGAACAAATCACCCTTTTCTACACGGCCTTTTTACTGTGTTTGACGGGTCTGCTGGGAATGACGGCAACAGGTGATGCCTTTAACCTGTTTGTTTTCCTTGAGATTTCATCACTTTCAACATATGCACTGATTTCCCTTGGTAAAGATCGCCGCGGTTTAACGGCCTCTTACCAATACCTCATTATGGGAACGTTAGGTGCAACCTTCTATGTAATCGGTCTTGGTCTTCTTTATATGATGACCGGAACGCTAAACATTGTTGATCTGCATGAAAAACTCATGGCTATGGATGGGAGCATTCGCACGCTCCAAGCCGCCCTTGCCTTCCTTACCGTTGGTTTGAGCCTGAAGTTGGCTTTATTCCCGCTGCATCTGTGGCTGCCTAATGCCTATACATACGCGCCAAGTACGGTAACGGCCTTTTTGGCAGCAACAGCAACAAAAGTTGCGGTCTACGTCATGCTTCGTGTTTTCTTCACCATCTTTGGTGTGGATATTTTCGAAGAAACAGGTCTTGCCCCTGTGCTTATGACTTTGGCTATTATCGGTATGTTTGTAGCCTCAACAGTTGCAATCTTCCAAAATAACCTGAAGCGCTTGCTGGCATATTCATCTGTTGCGCAAATTGGCTATATCATGTTGGGGATTAGTTTCCTCAATGTGACAGGTGTATCGGCTGGTATTGTTCACTTGCTTAACCATGCGGTGATGAAATCAGCTTGTTTCCTTGCCATGGGTTGTATCATGTATCGTATGGGCTCTGTTCGTTTAGAAGACCTGCACGGCATTGGTAAGAAAATGCCATGGACAATGGCAGCCTTTGTTATTGGTGGCATGAGCCTGATTGGTGTACCCCTAACGGTTGGCTTTGTTTCCAAATGGCAATTGATTATGGCCGCCATGCAAGCTGAGATGATGCCGATCGCCTTCTTGATCTTGTTAAGCTCGCTTCTTGCGGTTGTTTATGTCTGGCGCATCATTGAGGTGGCTTACTTTAAAACACCAGCCAATGGTGATTTAACAGTAAAAGAAGCCCCGCTTTCCATGCTTATTCCGCTTTGGATTATGGCGCTTGCTTCTATCTACTTCGGAGTTGATACGGATATGACACTTGGTGTTGCACAATTGGCTGCCGAGATGCTGGTTGGAGGTGCGCCATGAGTATGGAACTTGCAATTATCCTCTCTATGGTCATTCCGGCTGTAGGTGCTGTCCTGATTGCCCTTACAGGTAAAAGCCCGAACTTGCGTGAATCTGTCACCATGCTTACGGCTGTTGCCCTGTTCTTGAACGTGTTGTTCCTTTTGGGCCCTGTTCTTGATGGGGAACGTCCTGAGGTTACGTTACTTGAAATGTTCCCGGGGCTTTCAATCGCCTTTAAGGTTGAGCCTTTGGGCATGATGTTCTCCCTCATTGCCTCTGGTCTGTGGATATTAAATTCCATTTATTCCATCGGCTATATGCGGGGTAATTCAGAGAAACATCAAACCCGTTTCTATATCTGCTTTGCTGTTGCGATTTCTGCGACTTTGGGTCTGGCTTATTCAGCTAACCTGCTGACATTGTTTATCTTCTATGAAGTATTGACATTCAGCACTTACCCGCTTGTTTCGCATAAAGGTGATGAGAATGCGGTTAAGGGTGCACGCACGTATCTTGGTATTTTGGTAACGACTTCTGTTGCCTTCCTCTTCTTTGCCATTGCATGGACATACTATGCATCAGGTACACTTGATTTCGTCTCAGGCGGTATCTTGGGTGGTAAAGTAGAAGGCCCTATGATGGGCTTGCTCTTGATGCTGTTTATTTACGGTATCGGTAAGGCCGCTGTTATGCCTGTTCACCGCTGGTTACCTGCAGCCATGGTCGCACCAACACCTGTATCTGCATTGCTGCACGCTGTGGCGGTTGTGAAATCCGGTGTGTTCTCGGTCGTGAAAGTGGTCGTTTATACCTTTGGTATTGATAACCTTGTCGATTCTGGTTCAGCCGATTGGCTTGTCTATGTGTCAGGCTTTACGATTATCGCCGCCTCCATGGTTGCGCTTCGCCAAGATAACTTGAAACGCAGACTTGCTTATTCGACCATCTCGCAATTGTCTTATGTTGTTTTGGCAGCAGCCATTTTAACACCGATTTCTGCAGTGGGGGCCGCCCTTCATATTGCGGCTCACGCCTTTGGTAAGATCACGCTCTTCTTTGCAGCGGGGTCTATTTACACAGCGGCACATAAAACAGAAGTCAGCCAGCTTGATGGGATTGGTTGGAAAATGCCAATTACCATGACAGCCTTTGCCATTGGCGCGCTGTCTATGATTGGCTTGCCACCCACGGCGGGCTTTATATCTAAATGGTATATTATTCAAGGTGCCATGAGTTCTGAGAACTTTGCTGCCTTGAGCGTTATTATCTTGAGTACGCTCTTAAACGCGGGTTACTTCCTGCCGATTATTTATAAAGCGTTCTTCAAGAAACCCGCTTCTCACGGAACGGATAGTGGCGGCCATCATGATGATCATGGTGAAGCGCCGCTGCCGATTGTTATTGCAATCACCTCAACGGCATTGCTGACAATTTTGATGTTCCTATTCCCAGACGTTGCCCTTGAGTTGGCACAACAAATGATTGGGGGTGCACAATGAGTGAACAACAAGACGTTCACTGGCTCTGCCGCCCTGAGACCATAAAAAAATTATGGGTCATCGGCATTGTCATTTTGGTCATTACAGTGGCTTTGGAATTCACCATCCACCCACACCCTTATTTTGAGGTTGACGGTTGGTTTGGCTTTAATGCTTGGTTTGGTTTTGGTGCCTGTGCAGCCATGGTTTTATTTGCCAAACTGCTGGGTATTTTCTTAAAACGGAAGGACACCTATTATGATGATTAACAGTGCTCTTCCCCCTGGGCTTATTTTGATCCTAGGCGCTTTATTCTTACCTGCACTGGTTGGTAATGCGCGCAAAACAGCCATGCTGTTATTACCTGTTATCACCATGTATTTCATCTGGGGTGTTCCCGATGGCGTGCAGATGACGGTGCAGTTCCTTGATTATACGCTGGAACCATTACAGGGCGATAAGCTTTCACGCCTCTTTGCCACCATCTTTACCTTGATGGCCTTTGTGGGTGGTATCTTTGCCTTAAACCAGAAAAGCCAGATTGAGCTTATGTCTGCCTACGCCTATGCAGGTGGTGCAGTCGGTGTGGCCTTGGCTGGTGATTTGGTTACAGTCTTTGTCTTTTGGGAATTTATGGCAGTTGCCTCAACCTTGGTGATTTGGTCTGCGCGCACTAAAGAATCTTATGGCGCGTCCATGCGCTATATCATCGTTCACCTTTTTGGTGGCGTTGTGTTGATGATTGGCATTATCGGTCAAATCTATCATTCAGGTTCTGTTGAATTTAGTGCCATGCAAGCCGATAGCTGGTGGACATGGATGTTACTGGCAGGCTTCCTGATTAACGCAGGTGCGCCTCCCTTTTCCGCATGGTTGCCCGATGCCTATCCAAGCGCATCTTGGTCGGGTAGTGTTTTCTTATCTGCCTTTACAACCAAGACAGCTGTTTATGTTTTGATCCGTAGTTTCCCCGGTGAAAATGTTCTCATCTTTGTTGGGCTCTATATGGTTTTCTACGGCATTATCTATGCCTTGTTAGAAAACGACATGCGCCGCATTTTGGCCTATTCGATCATCAACCAGGTTGGTTTCATGGTTGTGGGTATCGGAATTGGGACGGAACTGTCACTTAATGGTGCCTCCGCTCACGCCTTTGCTCATATCATCTATAAAGCCTTGCTGTTGATGTCGGCTGGTGCGGTGATGTATGAGATCAACAAACGCAAATGTACGGACCTTGGCGGGCTTTATAAGGCCATGCCACTGACCATGATTTGCGGCACGATCGGTGCCTTGGCGATCTCTGGCTTTCCGCTAACCTCTGGTTTTACGACCAAGACCATGATTGCTTCGGCTGCGGCCAGTGAACATATCGGTTATGCGTGGTTCTTGTTAGAAGCAGCTTCTGCGGGTGTATTCCTGCATGCGGGGATTAAATTCCCGTGGTTTGTCTTCTTCCAACGCGCGCCGGGTTATGTTGAAAAACATTTCAATGCCAAACCAAAAGACCCACCCTTTAACATGCGTCTTGCCATGTTGATTATGGCTGGTTTCTGTATTGGTTTAGGTGTTTATCCAGAACCACTTTATGCATTGCTGCCATATGCGGTTGATTATGTGCCTTACACAGGTACGCATGTTGTCCATATGCTTGAGTTGCTGTTGTTCTCTGGTTTTGCTTTCTTCGTTTTATTGAAGATGATGAAACGTACATTGACCATCACGCTCGACTTTGACTGGTTTTATCGAAAATTCTTTAACCTACTGCACGAAGAGTTTTTCGTTCGTCACGGTGGAGCAGCTTTTGTTGCCTTTAAGAAAGGCTCATTAAGCCGCCTTGATGCGTTAGTAAAGCATGTGACACGCCATCATGGACCCCATGGTATTTTGGCACGCACATGGCCAACAGGCAGCATGGTCCTTTGGGTTGCGATCCTTTTAGGTCTCTATCTACTGGTCTATTACATGTAGTCAAAGTGTTGATCGTTCAAAAAGTAAAAAGGCTCCTTTATCTCGGAGCCTTTTTCTTTGCCTGTTTTGAGGCCAGCGGGGTGGCCTGTGCGACTTTTCGAAGACCCGGTGCCCATGACTTGGCTTCAACTGCCCTACCCTGATGGGTGCGGACGACTTTGGGCTTAAGTACTTTATCCACACCGGGTGCCGTTTTTGATTTGTTGAAACTTAACACCATTTCTTTGAACGGTATTTCAGTGCGCTTGCCTTTCTTAATGGCCTTTTTAAAGGCAGGCGTGCGTGTTGTAATGTCGTTTAATTTATCTGCTGAAAATGAGCCAAAGCGACGCCAAATCCCATCAAGGAATTCATCGACATAAGGCGGCATTGTTGTATTGAGATAAAAACTCGGGCGCCCTTGCTCAAACGCACGAAACACATGGGGCTCAATCGGTCCCATATCATCGGCAACAAACGTACAAGGGGCGAGTTTTTTGCCATGATAGGCCAGTGCAAAATAACTTTGGGATAGAAACAGTAAACGATGCATCTTCATAGGTTGAAGATATTCATTATCATTTAGTGCATGGTCCATGAACCAAGCGGCAACGTCATACATGGTTTCTACGGCAGCAGCCATTGTACCCTCTTAAATACTCACTTTTGTAATTTTAATATACACAGCAAAATGTTTCCACCTACTTAACGCATGTGAAAATACTTAAAGACAAATGTGTGAATGATTACATCGCGATATTAAGTGAGCCGCCCCTTACCTTAAGTTCACCACTAATTGCGCGTGTGCTGGTCTCATATGTAGAGGTCGCACGAGCCATATAGGCTTGGAAAGCAGGCTTTCCGGATGTTGCAGAGTTTTCTTCATCATAATAACCTTCCTCACTTAGTGCATTTGCTTCATGTTGAGATTCTTCAAAAAGCATTGCAAAGGTGCGCGATGTACCATGCAATTTAAGCGTATGAGGCTGTTCATGAGAATTATTACGATGCTGCTGGCCTTGATTAAAGTTATCAAAACCCTTGTTTTCCTCTTCTCCTTTGACCCCTGTTTGGGCAAAAAGTTCAGAGACAAGCCCTGATTGAGAAGCGACCTGACGAGCACTGTTACCCGAACGGCTCGATGCCACCGGGGAGGTACTAGCTGCAACTGGCTTAGTAACGCTCGACATAACAGGTCTTTCAATGTTTCGAAACATATGAACGGATGTGTGGTCCATTCATAAAATACACGTACGTACTATCTAATTTACGCGAGCATTAGATAAATAGCAAGTTTTATAGGGGAATTTACGGGTCCCACGGCGCACATAACTACATAAGTGTTTGAATTACTGCGGTTTTAGGTCTTCTGGCAATTCTGGCGGAAGATCAGCGCTTGGTGCAGGTGTTACATTTACTGATTTTCTTGACAGCGAATCTTTTGCATTGACGTTATAGCGACATTCAAAAGTAATGCGGTTTGGCGTCACCAACGGGCAATCCCACTTGTCATTTTCAACGTAAACCAGCTTTAAAGAAGCAATCATTGCTTCGATACGACGTTGACGTTCAATAGGGCCTGCAAAGCTTGCGCCTTCTGCTTCACGCAGGTAACGTACATTTTGCAGCTTACCTGTTTGAACAAGGTTTTGAACTTCACTAATGCGTGCTGTGCATTCTTCTTTAGCAAGCTCACTAACAAGTTCACGACTATGTGAGGTTTGTTCAAAACAAACAGAAACAGTAATCTCACCGTCAGGGATAGACGAAATACGCTCACGCTTCCAATCCTCTATAAAGGGAGTGGGTGTACATGCCTGCACTAAAAACAATAAAGCGAATGCCGCTAGGGCTTTATAAATTTTAAAAACGGGCACGAGTTTAATTTCCTATCAATCCAGAAGATCAGTTTCTTCAATTTGTAATTCTTCATGATCCATTGCGGTGTCATCTTCCTTTTCTTCTAATGGAATTAAACCTGAATGCAAACCATCACGTAACTGTGGGGCTTTTTTTCCATTAGAGGATGTCATCAAGGACATGTCTTGCAACGGGCCTGTTATTTTAACAAAGCCTTTTTTATTTAGATGACTGATTAAGCTGTCAAAATTGATATCAACTTCTTTTTCAATAAGATCAACACGCGCACTGCCTGTGACATCAACAGATGGGGCAATGAATTCAATCATCTCACTATAAATCTGCCCTCGATTGCCTTCAACACGTCCTTTAAGTTCCGTAAACTCAAAAGCTTTCGTGTTATGCCCTGTCAAAGATAAAGCAATATCCTTATTAAGGATGGAACCATCAATCACAGAATAATCACCATGAATGCGCGCTGTTTCTATTAATGACAAAATAGACCCACCTTCAGACTGAATTTCAATCCCGGCTTTTAACGCGCCCGTCATTGAAATATCAAACCCAAGATCTTTTTGGAGCTTTTTTAAATCAATACTGTTTGTATCGATGCGCAAATCCATATAGCCATTCTCTAGGCCTTCATACCAGCGAAAACGTATATTTGACAGCCCATCAAATGCAGCAAATTGATCACTGGTGAGCGACAGGCGACCATCACTAAGTAACAGTTTTACGTTCGGCTGGATGATAAGACCTGAGGGGAAACGAACGCCTTGATATTTTACATCGACATTCGCATCAAACGTATCCAAGAACAGATTTCTAAAACTAAATTTTTGAACATCTCTTAGGGAGGTATAAAAACTCTCTATCGGCCTGATCGGTATGGTGATCGTCCCGGTGACTTCAGGAATGGATGTTTTAAAATCAACCGCCCCTGTTGCCAGAAAAGTAAAAGGATTTTGTGTATAGCTGGCATTTTCAATTTGCAAACGCTGATCACGCAGGCGCAAATCCGTTTTTACCAGTAAATTACCCTGATACTCGTCACACTGTGTTGAGGCTGAAAGCCACCTGCAATACTCATTAAGCGATGGAATATCAAGACGCAAATCCCCTTGGGCAACAAAGGTCGAGCGTTTTGCCGCACTGCCAAGGAACTCAAGGCGTAAGGGAGATGAGTCGAGCTTTAGGGTTAACTTGCTGCGAAACCCTCTCAGAAAATCATCGGGGCGTTGTAATCTAATTCTTAAATCAACGCTGCGTTCATTGACATAAGCATTGCTATAAAGCGTAAAATCACGCACTTCAGCTGGTTTTACAATATCAATATTGATTTTCTCAGCCTTGATCGTGTGATTTTTTTTCTTATTCCAGCGAACAATACCTTCAGAAATCTTGGCATTTTCAATGACAGATCTCTCAATGAAATACTGAATAACTTCTAAATAGCGCACGTCTTCTTTGCGCGCTGTCCCCAGTTGGTTTCTTAAAAAATCTGGTAAATACGGTGTGAAATCACCATTGATTGTCATTTTTGGTGATACAAGGTCAAATTCATCAATGCTGATTGTGCCTGTTAAAAACTGAAAAAACTTGAGCCTTAAGTTCAGTTTTTTGACAGAGCCAACAATCTCTATTTTTGTATCTGTCTGGCCATAAAAGCCAATATCATTGGCAACAATATTTATTTCAGGAAACAGGCTAACGTCGAAACCACCGTCAAAATTAAATTCAAGCCCTGTTGAGCTTTCTAGGCGGCTTTCAAGGATCGACTGATAAATAACTGACGGTAAGATAAAAGGCACGGCAAGCAAAAGCAGGAAAAGACCACCAATCATGATTGGTAGTTTGCTTTTCACTAATTTGACTTCAAAACCGTCAATCTTAAACATCTATAACCCTTGTATCGTCAAACAATTAGGCAATTGTTCGTACAATTTTTCAGTACTTTACAGAGAGTTAAATGTAACGACAATAGCTGTCTTTGTTTATCCGAGCGGAAGTTTGTATTTCTGCCATGCCTTCATGCCGCCTTTAACAACAGACACATTGGTAAAACCAAGGTTTTTCATGCTTTTTGCCGCCATTGCAGCACGTTGTGAGGACAGGCACATTACATAGACCTTATGGTCAAGATATTTGCGCTTTTCCTCAATATTTTCGCCAATCTCATGGGGTTGCACATTAATGCTGTTTAAAGCATGGCCTGATTCAAATTCTTCAGGGGTGCGCACATCAATCATCACTGCATTTTCATCATCTTCCATGCGTTTAAAAACGGCCTGTGCATCCACAAAAGGCACACCAGCGAGAAGACGCGGCAACATGCGCAATGAAATAAAGGCAATGGCGATAACAACGATGGATGTAAAGAGTGGTGAATCCATAAGATTTTTCCTGTTACATTAGTTAACCATTTTGTATCTATTTTTATAAAGATACGCAAGGCTCTTGCTAATTGTTTAAACAATCTATATGTCGTGAATATGACAAAAACACTTCACATTATTGGTGGTGGTTTGGCTGGTAGCGAAGCTGCTTGGCAAGCGGCCCAACGCGGGATCAAGGTTGTCCTGCATGAGATGCGCCCCGTGCGCCCAACTGACGCCCACCATACAGGCACATTAGCAGAGCTTGTTTGTTCCAATTCCCTGCGCTCTGATGATGCACAACATAATGCTGTTGGGCTCATGCATGAAGAGATGCGCCGTTGTGGCTCCCTCATCATGCGCTCAGCTGATGAACATGCTGTTCCAGCTGGTGGTGCTTTGGCTGTGGATCGTGATGGTTTTGCCACTGCGGTACAATCAGCCCTTGAAGCCCATGAAAATGTTGAAATTGTCCGTGAAGAAATTACCGACATTCCCGGTGAAGAATGGGATCAGGTGATCATCGCCACAGGGCCGTTAACGTCTGAGCCCCTCGCCAATGCGATTAAAGCGCTAACGGATGAAGATTCACTTCATTTCTTTGATGCCATCGCCCCGATTATTGATAAAGAAAGTATCGATTTTTCAAAAGCGTGGTTTCAGTCCCGCTATGATAAAGGCGATGGTTCTGATTACATCAACCTGGGTATGACGCGGGAGCAATATGACCAGTTTATTGATGACTTGATTGCTGGGGATAAGATGGAATTTAAAGAGTGGGAGAAAAACACCCCCTACTTTGAAGCCTGCTTGCCCATTGAAGTTATGGCAGAACGTGGTCGTGAAACCCTTGCCTTTGGCCCCATGAAGCCCGTTGGGCTAACCAACCCCAATGATCCAGATACAAAACTTGCCGCTGTTGTACAGCTTCGCCAAGATAACAAGCTTGGGACGCTCTATAATATGGTGGGTTTTCAAACCAAGTTAAAACATGGCGAACAGGTGCGTATTTTCAAAACCATTCCGGGCTTGGAAAATGCAAATTTTGCCCGCCTTGGCGGTATCCACCGAAATACATTTATCAATTCCCCTCGCCTGTTAAATGACACGCTCAAACTTAAAGGCCGAAACAATATTCGTTTTGCAGGTCAAGTCACTGGCTGTGAAGGCTATGTTGAAAGTACGGCTGTTGGTTTGATGGCAGGGCGTTTTGCTACGGCTGAATTAAGTGATCAAGAAATCAGCACGCCCCCACAAGTCAGCGCCCTTGGTGGTATCTTAAATCACATCACTGGTGGCGCGGATGCCTTGACATTCCAGCCCATGAACATCAACTTTGGTTTACTCCCGCCAATGGACGTGCGAAATGAACGGGGTAAACGAGTTAAAGGTAAAGAGAAAAAAGCTGCGGTTACAGCGCGCGCGCTCAAAGCCTTGGATGAATGGCTGGAAAAAACGGACCGGGTATAAATGATATCGATTGAGGCAATAGAACAGGCGCAAAAAACCATGGCAGATCATTTGCTATGTACGCCCTTGGTTTATTCTCAATCCTTATCAGACCTAACAGGGGCAGAGGTTTTTCTAAAACTAGAAAACCTGCAAACCACCGGATCATTTAAATCGCGCGGCGCGTTGATTAAACTTGCCCATTTAAGCAAGGAAGAGGCGGCAAAAGGCGTTGTTGCGGCTTCTGCGGGAA
Source organism: Candidatus Terasakiella magnetica (assembly GCF_900093605.1). Classification (NCBI taxonomy): domain Bacteria; kingdom Pseudomonadati; phylum Pseudomonadota; class Alphaproteobacteria; order Rhodospirillales; family Terasakiellaceae; genus Terasakiella; species Terasakiella magnetica. Next base: position 285,465 of record NZ_FLYE01000001.1, on the reverse strand, counting down.
ACCATGCCCAAGGCGTGGCCTATCATGCCAAACGTTTGGGCATTCCCGCCACAATCGTCATGCCCGTTGGCACACCCTTTAACAAAATTTCCAAAACGGAAGGGCTTGGCGCCAAAGTTATTGTGACAGGTGATGCTTTTAATCAGGCGCGCGATGCGGCCCTTAAGCTGGTTGAGGAACAAGGCCTTACCTATATCAGCCCGTTTGATGATGAAGATATCATTGCAGGTCAAGGTGTTGTGGGCCTTGAAATTATAGATCAGGCAGAAACCGCTTTTGATTTTCTGTTCGTGCCCATTGGTGGTGGCGGGTTGATGGCTGGGGTGGCTTCAGCTTTTCAGGCACAATGTCCTGAAACAAAACTCATTGGCGTGCAATGTGATGCCTATCCCTCCATGCATGATATCTATTACGGGTATGATAATACTCGGGGTGGTCAAACCATTGCAGAAGGCATTGCGGTAAAATCGCCCGGTCAACTCACAGCGCCCATCATTCAACACACCGCCCATGAGATCATGGTTGTAAAAGAAAACGCGATTGAACAAGCCGTTCTTTCCCTCATGGAAAAACAGCGCCTTATCGTTGAAGGAGCTGGCGCTGTTGGTCTGGCAGCCTTGATGGATCACAAAGAAAAGTTTCGTGGCAAGCGTGTATGCCTGATCCTTTCTGGCGGAAATATAGACTCGCGTATTCTCTCCTCTGTGTTAATGCGCGGCCTTGCGCGTGATGGACGTATGGTGAAACTGCGCATCACCCTGCCCGATCAACCCGGCAGCCTTGCCACTATTGCCAAAATGATGAGCTACCAAAGCGCCAATATCGTTGAGATTTATCACCATCGCATGTTCTATGACCTACCTGTTAAAATGACAGAGGTCGATGTGGTGGTTGAAACATTAGATACCGAACATGTCGGTCTGTTGGTGGCACATTTTAAAGACAGTGGGTATCACTGTCGTATCATCAGCGATTCTGAGGCCTGATTAATATTTATTGCGCCACGCTTTAAAGCCGAGCTTGAGCTGTTTTACAAGGCGACCGGAGCCTAAGTTCGGATTAAACGGGTCAAAATCTACTTTTTCCAAACGTGCCAGATAATCTTCAATCGCTACTGTATTTAACAAAACCGCATTTGTTGAGCTTTTCGTTTCGCGCGCTGTTGCAATCATCTTTTTAATTTCCCCCACAAGCTCACGCGTGCAGGCTTTTAAGCCCTCATCACATTTCAGTTCAAAGAAAGATTTCAAATCCAGATTATGGCTCTGAGCAAGAGAGCGTGGAATTTTACAACGCCCAGAGCGCGCCTGAAACGCCATGGTTTTAATCATCTGGCACAGGCTGCTTGCTGCCCCAATCAGCTTTGCGGCGTCACTGATCTCTAATCCAATCGCCCCTTCCTTAATTTGCGCTGCTACACCGCCTGTGGCTTCAAGATAGCGCAGTAAAGCGGGGAGGTCGTCATGGGCTTGGTCTTCCATATCAAAGGTTCGTGCATTGAAATAACGCTCAAACAAATCCTGCTCTACACCTTTATCCTTTAAGGCTTGGATGATTTCTTTATGCATGCCATGTTCAACATTGGGCGCTTTATCTGCATAGATATCCCCCACCAGATCACGCCACCATTGCAGGCGGATCAATCCCATATGAGCTTCATTAACCACATCGCGAATGCGCGCCGTTTCCATATGGAAAACCTGCATGGCAAAAAACGCCTCTTGCTTGTCAGCAGGGCTAAAAAGACCGCAGAGAAACTGGTCATGATCGTTCTTTCGAACTTCTTGTGCACATAAACTTAAGGCTTCAGTCATCACATTCGCTTTTGATTTGGATAAGGACCTGTGTCATATAAGTCCTTTAAAAGGAAAAGGCAAAGTGTCAAAGAACGCAAATACAGAAAATTTCCCCGTTGCCAGTCTCTTGCTTGCGCCCTCTGTGCGCAGTGAGGTCATGGAATTTTACAGTTTTGCGCGCAAAGTTGATGATATTGCCGACTCTGCACACCTAAGTGCCGATGAAAAACACCAACAGTTGGATATGAAGACCGAAAGTCCTTTTTTAAAGGATTTACTGGTCGCTTTTCGCCAAGATGTAGATCAAAACCGATATAAAACATGGGATGAGTTGCTGGATTATTGCCAATATTCCGCAAACCCTGTGGGGCGTTTTTTATTACATGTTCATGGTGAAAGTCCTGAAGGGCAAAAAGCCAGTGATGCCTTATGTAGCGCTTTACAAATCCTCAATCATCTACAGGATTGCCAAAAAGATTATAAAGCGATTGATCGCATCTATTTACCCGAAGAATTCCTCAAAGACGGTGAAAGTTACGAGCATTTTCTAAGCCTGCCTGCAATGGAGCCACGCTTTCGCGAGATTTTCGATCTTTGTCTTGAAAGAACCCAAGCCCTTTTGCTTGAAGCCATAAAGTTACCAAAATTGATCAAAAATAAACGGCTGCGTTATCAGGCCAAAGTCACTGTTTTATGTGGATTGGCCTTGGCTGGAAAACTTCGTAGAAATGACCCATTGGCTAATCGTGTGGAACTCAGTAAGCTGGACAAACTCCTTCTTGCCTATAAAGGTTTTTATCCTCTATGACCCATGCGTCGCCTAAAGATTTTGATTTTGTCGAGACCATTGTCAAAGAGTCTAAAAGCTCCTTTGCCGCAGGCATGAAAGTCCTGCCTGTTGAGCGCCGCGGTTATCTTTATGCGATCTATGCTTATTGCCGCGTGCTTGATGATATTGCCGATGAAGATGATTTGCGCGAGAACAAGTTAGCTGAGCTTAAAAACTGGCGCACCAAGATTGATGAGACCCTTAAAGGCAAGCCCGATTGCGCCATTACACGTATCTTGGCTGATGGTATTAAGATATATGATTTACCCACCCAAGAGCTCTACAACCTGATTGATGGCATGGAAGCCGATGCCAATGGCCCGATCAATAAGCCGACCTTAGAAGAACTGTACCAATATTGTCGCAATGTGGCCGTGAGTGTTGGATTACTTTCCCTGCCTGTTTTTGGCAGAACGGATGAAGGAGCAAAAGAGTTTGCCATTGAACTTGGCTATGCCTTGCAACTGACAAATATTTTGCGCGATATCCCTGAAGATGAAAGCATCGGGCGGATTTACCTCCCTTCAGACCTGCTAGAAAAACATCACGTGGAAAGCTTGCAGTCATCTGAATTATCAAAGGTTTTAAAAGAAATCGCGCAGCTTGCGCAAAATCATTATGATAGAACAGAAATCTTATTAAAGAAAATTGGCAGCCAAAATCTGTTGCCCGCCCAAATGATGAAGGCAGGCTATTACAAGATTTTTGAAAAGATGCAAAAACGCGGCTGGCATATACTTTCCCCAAGGATTCGCCTAAGTAAAACCGAGAAAGCATTCATGGTCATGAGAATGCTCACCAAAGTATGACGGGTACCGTTCATATTATTGGGGCAGGCCTTGCCGGATTAAGTGCAGCTGTTCATGCAAAAAATATGGGGCTGAAGGTCAAACTTTACGAAGCCACGCCAATTGCTGGTGGGCGCATACGCAGGGTCGAACACCATGATAATGGCACGCATCTGATTATTGAGGGTTATAGAGATAGCTTTGAATATCTTGATCTCATCAATGCACGTGATCACTTAACGCCTTATGAGAGTGCAAACTTTCAATTTCACGAGCCTGAAACAGGCCTATCTTGGTCCCTACCCGCACGTCACCTTTTTGCACAGATTGCGAAGAAGGTTATTCCTGAGATCAGCCTGTTTAACATCTTTGGTAAGGTTGCACAGAAACGCTTATGGGACCCGTTTTTTCTAGCTGTGTTTAACACACCAGTGTCACAGACCTCCCCCAAGCTAATAGCTCAAACAGCAGTTGAGTTGATAAAGCAAGGTCCAGATGCCTTAAGGCCTTATTTCCCAATTACGACCTTAGAAGAAACGTTTTTCACTCCCGTTAAAGATCAACTTGATATTGAATTTGGTCAAAGGCTTAGGGGGCTAAATAAAAAAGAACTCATTTTTCGCTCAAAAACAGTATCTTTGAAGAAAAACGATCAAGTTATCCTGGCCCTTCCTGCTCAAGCTTATAAAAACATAGTGTCAGATATTAAAACGCCCGAGTTTACAAATAGTTCCATTGTTAATATTCACTATGAGCTTTCAAGCAGTCATAAAGAACAGTTCATCGGGCTTATTGGTACACAGGCTCATTGGTTATATGTGAAAGATAATCATGCTTGTGTGACAATCAGTCATGAAATTGATCATATTGATGAAGAGACGGTCTGGCAGGAAATTTCACCTTTCTTACCTGATGAGACACAGCCAAAAGCCAAAACCATTTGTGAAAAACACGCAACACCGCTTCAAAATAAAATATTTTCAAAGAACAGGGCGCAACAACGCACAGTCTATAAAAATGTCTTTCTTGCAGGTGATTGGGTGGAAACGGGCCTTCCCTGCACCATAGAAAGTGCCATAAGGTCTGGGAAAAAGGCAGCTCATTTGGCCCATAAAAATAGTTTATCGTAATTTTTTTACACCAAAGGGTTCTTTTTTGACCATAGCGACCCTATTTCTGTCTAAGACGATAAAACATAACGAAAACCCAAAGAGGTCCCCCTATGGCATTTGAACTTCCCGCCTTGCCTTATGCACAAGATGCACTTGAGCCCCATATCTCCGCCAATACACTGAGTTTCCACTATGGCAAGCACCATAACACCTATGTTGTGAACTTAAATAACCTGCTTGGTGATGATGCAGGCTCAACACAGGATGATTTAGAATCTGTGATTCGAGATGCCGCGGGCGATCCCGCAAAAGCAGGTATTTTTAATAACGCAGCCCAAATCTGGAACCATACATTTTACTGGAACTCCATGAAGCCCAATGGTGGCGGTGAGCCAACGGGTGAACTTGCCGCTAAGATCAATGAAGCTTTTGGGTCTTATGACAAATTTAAAGATGAGTTCTCTCAAGCCTGTATCACGGCCTTTGGCTCTGGTTGGGGCTGGCTTGTTCTTGAAAATGGTGAGCTAAAAATCACGAAGACAATCGGTGCTGATACACCACTTGCACATGGACAAAAAGCGTTGCTTACCTGTGATGTGTGGGAGCATGCCTATTATCTTGATTATCAGAACCTGCGCCCAAAATACGTAGAGACGTTCTTAAATGAGCTGGTGAACTGGGATTTTGTTGCCTCACAACTTTAAGCGCTAAAATCCAGACAATAAAAAAACCCGCGAAAATGCTTTAAAACTTTTCGCGGGTTTTCTTTTTTCTTATACGGCAATGATTGCAGCTACGACCCTTCGATCCTCCGTCTGCAGCACATTAAAGGTGCGCGCTGCAGCGCCTGAGTTCATCCACTCCAAGATCAGGCCTTTTTCTTTGACCTTCTCTTTGAGCTCTTTGGGCGGCATTTTTGAAAGCTCGCCACAGCCCACAACAAGAATGTCGTAATCTTCATCCGTATCTAATAGCTTTTCAAGGGCTGTTAGATCAATTTCAGATGCTTCACTCACTGGCCAAGGCTCAACCTTCCCATCATAGAGAAGGACAGAGCCCGTGACTTTGTGACCATTAACTGTAAAAGTCCCATCACCATATGATTTAATCATCAAGCGATTGTCAGTAATGACAGGGGTGATGTCTAAGGACATTAAACAGCACCCTCGCCTTCGACTTTTTCAATCTCAGAATTTTCTTCATCTTCATCATCGCTGCGACGAATGCTGAAATAGGTCAGGATTGGAACAGCCAAACAGATTGAAGAATAAGTCCCGATCAAGATACCCCAGATCATGGCAAAGCTAAATCCACGGATGACTTCACCACCCAAGATGTAAAGCGCAAGCAAGGCAAGCAAGGTGGTAACAGATGTCATGACTGTACGAGACAATGTTTCATTGACTGATTTATTGAGTAATTCAGCCAAATCCATTTTCTTATACTTGCGCAAATTCTCACGCACACGGTCATAAACAACCACCGTATCGTTGATGGAATAACCCGCAATTGTCAGGATCGCCGCAACTGTTGAAAGGTTGAACTCCATCCCCAACAGGGCAAAGATACCAATCGTTGAAATAACGTCATGGATTAGGGCAATCACAGCGCCCATACCAAACTGCCATTCAAAGCGAAACCAGATGTAAATCAAGATCGCACCAATGGCGAAAGTCACCGCCATCACACCATCCATAAAGAGTTCTTCAGACACTTTTGGTCCAACAAACTCGGTACGGCGATATTCAACACTATCTTTTAAGACGTCTTTTACCGCTTCCACAGCAGTTTGCTGGGCTTTTTCATCGCCATCTTGGCGTTGAATGCGGATAAGCACTTCTTCGGGCTCACCAAACTCTTGAATGGCAACTTCACCAAGACCTAAGCCGCCCAGTTGGTCACGCAAGGCACCAATATCAGCAGGCCCGCTTTTGGAGCGAATTTCCATCATGATACCGCCTTTAAAGTCGATACCGTAATTAAGGCCCTTTGTGCCAAACAATCCAAGTGAAGCAAGGATTAAGGCAACAGAGAAGGCAAAAAACATGAGTTTCTTGCCAACGAAGTCAAATTTTGTTCCAGCAGGAACCAAATGCAAATGTTTCATATTCAGCTCCTCCTTTAAAGTGCCAGTTTCTTTGGTTTGTTTTTACGCAACCAAAGAACAACTTGTAAACGCGTCACCATAATGGCGGTAAACATGGATGTGAGAATACCAATCGCCAATGTCACAGCAAAACCGCGAACTGGGCCTGAGCCAAATTCAAATAGCAAGACCGCTGCGATCAAGGTGGTCACGTTGGCATCGATAATGGTTTTAATCGCGCGTTTGTAACCAGAATCCACCGCTGCAATCGGACCAAGGCCATTGCGTAATTCTTCGCGGATACGCTCAAAGATCAACACGTTGGCATCAACCGCCATACCGATGGTCAAAACGATCCCGGCAATACCCGGTAATGTGAGTGTTGCTTGTAATAAGGACAGCGCCGCCGTGATTAAAATGATGTTAAACATCAAGGCAACATCAGCATAAATTCCAAAGCGCCCGTAAGTCACGATCATAAAGCCAATTACAGCGATCAAACCAACGATGGAGGCGATTTTACCAGCCGCAATTGAATCAGCACCAAGACCTGGGCCAACGGTGCGTTCTTCAAGAATAACCAGTGGTGCCGGCAAAGCACCCGCACGCAACAGCAAAGAAAGGTCGTTTGCTTCTTGTACGCTAAACTGACCTGTAATCACACCACTGCCGCCAAGGATTGGGCCTTGAATATTAGGTGCGCTGATCACTTTACCATCTAAAACAATGGCAAGGCTGCGATTAACATTTTTGGCAGTGACTTGACCGAACTTCTTACCGCCCAAGGCATTAAAGGTAAAGGACACTACAGGGCGGCTATCTTGAAAGGTCGGCTGACTATCAATTAACATATCGCCAGAGACTTCAACTTTGCGGCGAACAGCATAATTTCTGCTTTCGTTTTCCGCATCTGGCAGGGACAAAGTCCCCGGTGGGATGCGACCCGCCATCAAGTCTTCAGCAGAGACATTATGATTAACCAAATGGAATGTCATTTTGGCTGTTTTACCAAGCAAACGCTTCACATCTTCCGGATTATCAATACCGGGAAGCTGGATGAGAATACGCTCATCACCTTGACGCTGGATATTTGGCTCTTTCGTGCCTGTCTCATCAATACGACGACGAACAATCTCAATTGATTGTTCAACAGCTGAACGCTTAGCCTTTAAGATGGCATCTTCAGTCAGTGTAATGGAGATTTTACTCCCCTGTGTAACTGTTTCAGCACCTGTATCGATTTTGCGCACGAGGTCATATGCTTGATCAATCTGTTCAGGCTTTTTGATCTGAACATGAACCGCATCATCTTTAACCCCAAGCCCAGTGTAGCGAATACGCTCACTACGCAAAGAGGAGCGAACAGCATCTACAATTGAGACGAGACGTTCGTTGATAACGGTTTGGGCTTCAACTTCTAAAAGAAGGTGTGAGCCCCCTTGAAGATCAAGCCCGAGACTGATTTGTTGGTTGGGAAGCCATCCCGGCAGATTGTCCGTCGTCTTACGGTCAAGCATGTTGGGCGCAGCAAATGCCACGCCCAATAAGCAAACCGAAACCACGAGGGCAATTTTCCATTTGGCGAAGTAGACCATGGTTCAGGTCCCTTCCTTTATATTCGTGATTAGTCTTTTTTGCCGCCGAACAGTTTTTTCAAACCACCCGGTTCTTCAGTTTTTTCACCAGAGTCATTGGCTGCTTCGCTAGAGCCTTCTTCGTCTGATGCTGGTTCTGTTTTACTCGTTACCTGAGCGATCATCTCACGACGAACTTTAACAACAGTGTCTTTAGCGATTTCTACAGATACTTCTGTGTCGCTGTCGACTTTAGTCACTTTACCCATGATGCCACCGCTGGTAACAACATTGTCACCACGACGCAGTGCACCTAACATCGCTTTATGTTCTTTAGCGCGCTTTTGCTGCGGGCGAATCATAAGGAAGTAGAAAACAACAAAGATAAGGATAAGCGGCAAAAAGGCTTCGATACCGCCACCAGCACCACCAGCAGCTTGTGCATAAGCCGGAGAAATGAGCATTGAAAACTCCATAAGTTAGATAGAAACTAGAGATGGGTGAACCCCAAACTTGCGCGGGACTATACATTGTGATGTTTACATTTTCTATATGAATCCGTAGCTTTAAATGACTTTTTTACATGAATGAGGCTGTCATGAGCGATCCACAAATTTTATCCGTCCTTTTACGCATCGCAGATGCCCTTGAAAGACAGTCTCCAAAACTGGTTGTTGAAAACGATCTCTCCCATGCAAATGCCTATGTCTGGCAGTCAGAAACACATGGTTTGCAAGCCGTTCATAAGGTCAATCACATCCCGCTTGGTATGCTAGAAGGCATTGATTTGCAAAAAGAAATTCTATTGAAGAACACACAGCAATTTGCCAATGGCTTCTCCGCAAACAATGCCTTGCTGTGGGGGGCGCGTGGTACAGGTAAAAGCTCCATCGTTAAGGCTGTTCATGCCCAGGTCAATGAGGAAAAGCCTAATTCACTTATTCTCATAGAAATCCACCGTGAAGACCTTTCAAGCATGCCTGATTTGCTCAAAACACTCAGCCATACGGAAAAACGCTGCATACTGTTTTGTGATGACCTGTCATTTGATGATAACGACACTTCGTATAAATCCTTAAAAGCTGTCCTTGAAGGCGGCATTGAAGGACGTCCAGATAACGTTATTTTCTATGCCACATCCAACAGAAGGCACCTCATGCCACGCGATATGATTGAAAATGAACGCTCAACAGCCATTCATGCCTCAGAAGCAGTTGAGGAAAAAGTCTCTCTTTCTGATCGTTTTGGTCTCTGGCTTGGCTTCCATAATATGGATCAAGATACATATTTCGCCGCAATTGCAGGTTACATATCTAAATACAATCTAAATATTACAGAAGAAATCTGGAAAGCCGAAGCCATAGAATGGACCGTAACGCGCGGCGGGCGCTCAGGACGCGTTGCATGGCAATATATTCAGGATATTGCAGGCAGGCTCGGGCAGAAACTCACCTAATACTTTATCACACTTGCATCCTACGTATTAGTGGGTATATAAGCCCGCCTCTAAGTCTTTTTAATCAACTTTAAATATGTATCAATGAGTGCGTTTGTCTTTAGATGTGTCCTTTTTTGCACGCTGTTTCTATTTGAAGCAGTACCTGCGCTTGCATGCACAGCTGAACATAAAAGCATCTTGATGGTTCATTCCCAATTGGGTCTACCCTACGAAGGCTTTTCAACTCCCTTTATACATGAAGTTAAAAAGACACATAAAAAGCTACAGATCGACCACATCAATCTTGAGAATCATGAGAAACACTTAGTTCGTTCTCTTATTAAAACAGATTACACAAATATCTGTGCTGTTGTCGCGGTTGGGACAATTGCTTTGCGCGCTGTTCGTGATCAAAAGATATTGCCCTCAACTCTTCCCGTTATCTTTGGTGTTGTAACAGACCCTGTTGGTGAAAAAGTCATTGAGGGTTTTAACGTCAAGCCAAAGGGGCGTTTTACGGGTGTTTCTTTTTCAATCGATATTAAAGAACGCTTGCGCTTCATGCGCCAAACCTTCCCTGATGCAAAAAATATCGGCGTCATCTATTCGACCATGCCGCAATCTCTTAGCTATAAAAAATGGCTTGTTAATCTTGAGCATGATCTTGAATTTAAAGATTTGAATTTCATCTATCGTCGTGTGGGGATGATCACAAAGCAGGATGGACCATATAAGATGATTAAACGGGCTGAGCGTCCTATTCTTGCGCTTAAAGACCAAGTCGATCTTTTTATCTCCCCAAGTGATCAAATGGGTATTTTGCCACAATTTGCCCAAGCTGTTGTAAAGCTCACCAACAAACCAGTCTTTGGTCTGGCGCAGAAAGATGTTGAGATTGAGATGGGGGCTGTTGCCTCTGCCTATCCCGATATTAAAAACAGCGCCATTATTGCGGCTAAAATGATGACAGGCATCCTTAAAGGCAAAGCGGTTTCAAACTATCCCCCACAAAGGCCGCGTGCGGTTAATCTCATCAATAAAAAAACCGCTAAAGCCTTTAAAATTAAAGGCTAAGCTCACACCAAACAGGCGTGTGGTCAGAGGCTTTTTCCCAACCCCGTGGGGTTTTATCAATATTTGAATCGACTAAAAGGTCAGCCGCTTGTGCAGAAAGCAAAAGATGGTCGATCAAAACGCCATGATCTTTATTCCACCCGCCCCCGCGGTAATCCCACCATGAGAATTGCCCCGGCTCTGGGTGATAAAGTTTATAGGCATTGGTTAGACCCATATGGAGATGCTTGCGATAAAGCTGGCGACCTTCTTCGCGACAAATGGCATCACTACCCATTTTTTGGATATCGTACACATCGCCATTATCAGGGGCGACGTTATAATCACCACCTAACACGAAAGGAATTTCTTCTGCCAAGAGCTCTTTTGTGCGCTCAATCACACGCTCCATAAAGCCAAGCTTGTAGGTGAATTTCTCCGTATCAACCGGATTCCCATTTGGAAAATAGATAGAGGCAACCCGCACACCGCCCGTATTGGCCTCGATATAGCGTGATTGAACATCTTCTTCATCACCGGGAAGCTTATCTAAAACAACATCAATTTCATTTTTAGATAAAATCGCAACACCATTAAAAGATTTTTGCCCGACAAACTCCACATGATAGCCAAGCTCTTTAAGCTCTAGGGTGGGAACGGCATCGCCCGGCGTCTTTAATTCTTGTAAAAGAGCCACATCGGGGTTGAATTCTTTAAGCCAGCGTAACAAATGTTCAGTACGCGCATTTATGCCATTTACGTTCCAAGTTGCAATCTTCATGGAATTCCCCATTGAGTCTGTGTTTGGAGATAACATATACTGTCCTTATGAAGTTTCCATCATTCCTTTTTATTTTTTTCCTTACAAGCAGCATCTTTTTAGGTGCAGGTGATCTATGGGCAAAAAACGGCTGGCCCAAATGCCCTGAAAATGGACGTAATGTTGAGATTTATATGGAAACCTCCATGGGGGACTTGCGCTACCATGAAGGTTTAAATAATCATCAACTTGCCAGAATGCGCGGCAATGTGGGCAGAAGGCTCGGCCCCATGTGGACGCCGACGGGCCTAACCGTTGCTGATGAAAACTATCACCTTAAAACGGGGACTAAAATCTATCAGCTCGGGCGTGGGCGCTATTGTGCGATTTTACAATCTGCAAATCTCTTTATCGGCTTTAAAAAAATTGATGTTTATATCAGCAATAAATACCGCCAAGGTTCATGTGAGCATAACTCAATCCTAAACCATGAAAATGTCCATGTGCAGATTTTCAGGGATACACTCTATAAACACACCAGTGGGATTGAGCGCGCCATTCGCCGCAAAGCCCCACGTATCGGCCCGGTTTACTTACGCTCTGCCGATGCAGCTGCCAATAAGCTACAAAAACTGCTAGATGCGCAAATACGCCCGCTTTTTAAACGTATGTCAGCCGATATCAGTCGCAAAAACGCCCGCATTGACACAAAGGCCAATTACAGGCGTGAGCAGGCTATGTGCCAAGACTGGTAATCTTTTAAATTAAACGGAAAAAGAAGACCCACAACCACATTCAGATGTGGCATTCGGGTTTGTCATCTGAAAGCTTGAACCCATCAGGTCGGTCACATAATCAAGCTGGGAGCCTTCAACAAATGGCATGGAGGCTTCATCAACCAAAACTTCAATGCTACCAAATTTAAAGATTTGATCATCTTCTTTGATTTCATCATCAAGGCTGAAGTTATAAGAAAAGCCGGAACAGCCCCCACTGGAAATCAGAATACGAAGCTTCAGATTTGGATTGCCTTCTGATGCAATGAGCTTTTCAACCTGCTTTGCTGCACTTTCAGTTAAACCAACTTGTGACATTTTGATGTTCCTTAAAATAATTCTATTTCATCCTTTATGTAAGCTAACTTTTCAATTTGTCAAACCCATTGCATCAAAAGGCGCGCAAGAGTAGTTTCATGGGCATGAACGATTCAATTACATTTGCCCCTTATGCAAGCCAGCCTGAAGATAGCCGTGGACGCTATTATAAAGAGCCGGAAAGTACCACGCGCAGCTGTCATCAGCGCGACCGTGACCGCATTATTCATTCTGCGGCCTTTCGACGTTTACAATATAAAACGCAAGTTTTTGTAAACCATGAGGGTGATTTTTTTAGAACCCGCTTAACCCATAGCCTTGAAGTTGCGCAAATTGCACGAACGGTGTGTCGCTACCTCAACCTTAATCAGGAACTGGCAGAATCCTTAGCCCTTGCCCATGATCTGGGCCATCCCCCTTTTGGTCATGCAGGTGAAGAGGCTTTGGATGAAGCGCTAGCGCCTTATGGCGGGTTTGATCATAACGCCCAGTCTTTGCGCGTGGTGACAGAGCTTGAACAACGCTATGCAGATTTTGACGGGCTCAACCTGACATGGGAATGTATTGAAGGTGTGGTTAAACATAACGGGCCCTTGCGTGGTCCCAATTCCACCCATGCAAAGCCCCTGCCCCAATCCATCATTGATTATAATGATAATGTGATGGATTTGGACTTGGAAAATTATTCATCTCTTGAGGCGCAAATCGCCGCTCTCTCAGATGATATTGCCTATAATAATCATGATATTGATGATGCGTTGCGCGCCCGTCTTATACGAATCGATGATTTAAAAGATATCCCCGTTGTGGGCGAAACCTTCCATGCTGTTGCCAAACAATATCCTGATATAGATGATTCCCGGCTGATTTATGAGGCTGTGCGGCGTCTTATTGGCGATATGGTCAACGACCTCTTGCAGGAAACCCAACTTCGCATTAAAGATGCGGCACCTAAAAGTGTCCTTGATATTCGAAATTCGGGCAGAGCGACGGCTTCCTTTTCAGAGCGCATTCAAGAATGTGACCGTGAATTGAAAGCCTTCATGTTTGAAAATGTCTATCGCCACTATAAAATCAATCGGATGACATCAAAAGCCCGCCGGGTGGTCAAAGACCTCTTCACCCTGTTTATGGCGGAACCAAATTGTCTTGCGACTGAATGGTATAAACTCACGGACGGTAAGTCTTCAGAACTAACGGCAAGAGTCGTTGCTGATTATATTGCCGGTATTACAGATCGTTACGCGTTGGATGAACATTCACGTTTATTTGATGTACAGGCCAGAAACTCATGAATTTTTTCAAATCATTCCACAACGACATTTCTTCAATCGTCCAAAAATTATCATCTGATGGTAAATTGCCTGAAGGCATGGACCCGTCTCGCCTCACATGTGAGCCACCACGCGATGCCTCCCACGGGGATGTGGCTACAAACGCGGCAATGGTTTTGTGTAAACAAGCCAAGATGAAACCGCGCGATCTGGCTGAGATTTTAGCTGAAGAAATCAAAAATATTGACCATGTGGTTTCTGTTGATGTGGCCGGACCCGGTTTTATCAACATCAAACTGGCAACTGAATTTTGGCATGCCCGTCTAAAAGACGTGTTGGCTGCGGGCCTAAACTGGGGTGACTCAGAAATGGGCAAGGGCCAGAACATCAATGTTGAATATGTGTCTGCCAACCCAACAGGCCCCATGCATGTAGGCCATGGTCGCGGCGCTGTTGTTGGCGATGCACTTGCCCTTTTGCTTTCAAAAGCAGGCTATGATGTCACCAAAGAATATTACATCAATGATGCGGGTGCCCAGGTTGATGTGCTCGCGCGTTCTGCTTACTTGCGTTATCGCGAAGCTTTTGGCGAAACCATTGAAATCCCTGAAGGGCTTTATCCCGGGGATTATCTGGTGGGAACAGGCCAGCAGCTTAAAGAAAAATTTGGCGATAAATGGCTAAATGCGGATGAAAGCGAATGGTTAGCTGAAATCAGAGCATTCTCCATTGATGCCATGATGGATTTAATCCGCAATGATCTGGCAGCCCTTGGTGTTGAACATAATGTCTTTTCATCTGAGCGCGAGCTAGTTGAAAATGACATGGTCGGCAAAGCCATTAAATATCTTGAAGACCGTGATCTGGTTTACACAGGTGTACTTGAGCCCCCAAAAGGCAAAAAGCCTGATGATTGGGAACCACGCCCGCAATTGCTGTTTAAAGCCACAGACTTTGGCGATGATGTAGATCGCCCTTTGAAAAAATCTGATGGGTCAAACACCTATTTTGCCAATGATATCGCCTATCACTTTGATAAGTTCAGCCGTGGCGCAGACCAAATGATTGATATCTTTGGCGCTGATCATGGTGGCTACGTTAAACGTATGAAAGCTGCGGTCAAAGCCATGTCTGAAGGTAAAGGCGAGCTGGATATCAAACTGGCCCAGATGGTCAACCTGATGGAAAATGGCGAGCCTGTGAAAATGTCAAAACGTGCAGGAACGTTTGTGACCTTGCGCGATGTGATTGATAAAGTCGGCAAAGATGTTGTGCGTTTTATCATGCTGACACGTAAATCCGATGCCCAGCTGGAATTTGATTTCACAAAGGTTGTTGAGCAATCCAAAGACAACCCTGTCTTTTATGTTCAATATGCCCATGCACGGTGTTATTCAGTCTTTCGCAAAGCTATTGATGAATTTGATGGCCTTGATCTATCTGTTGAAAAGCTCGCAACGGCGGACCTTTCCCTGCTTAATGACGAGTCAGAGCTCACTTTAATGCGCCAAATGGCAGAATGGCCGCGCCTTGTTGAGGCTGCTGCTGAAAGCCATGAGCCACACCGCATTACTTATTTTCTTTACGAATTGGCCTCAGAGTTTCATTCTCTGTGGAATAAGGGAACGGGTGATGTACAGTTGCGTTTCTTACATAGCGATAATGAAGACCTTACAAATGCGCGTTTGGCTTTGTTAAAGGCTGTGTCGCTTGTGATTGCTTCTGGCCTTGTTGTTTTGGGTGTTGAACCACGTGAGGAGTTGCGTTAATGCCGCATAGGGATGATTTTGACGACGATTTGATGGACCCATCTTCTGATGCTTATGATTATAAGCCTGTAGAAAGTGATGAAGGTGGCAAAGGTAAGGCTGTAAAACTGTTTCTTGCCGTTACTGTGATTGCCGGCCTTGCCGGTGGTGCGTGGTATTTTGTTGGGGGCACGCAACAGTCATCTGACAACATCCCAGTTGTGCGCGCTGAAACCGCACCAACAAAGGAAAAACCGTCTGATCCCGGTGGCATGACAGTGCCCAACCGCGACAAAACGGTTTATGACCGTGTCAGTGGTGAAAATACCGAGCCTAAGCTTGAGCGTTTGCTGCCACGTCCAGAACAACCACTGGATAAACCAGCACGTGGCATGGATATTCCTGAGCTGAGCGAGACAGTTAGTAAAGAAACAGGCCTACCAGCTGTTAGCAAACCTTTGCCTAAGCTCGAAATGCCTAAGGTGGTTGAAAAAGCACCAGAACCTGTTGCTGCACCAAAACCAGTAATGCAAACACCAAAACTTCCTGAAGTCCCAACAGAGGATATGGCTGAGGCAATTACGCCCCCGCCCCCTGCCCCAGTTGGTGATAAAAACGCCCCGCGTGCGCTGACCAAGCGCGATGAGGTTAAAACACCACCAACCGCGCAGGATAAAGAGGATTTGGCAGCAAAAATTGCTGACGCTTTAAACGAGCCTGAAAAAGCAACAATGCCAGATGTGAAAAAGGTTGAAACAGCCCGTGTGTCACCAAAGCCACCGACTGTAAAACCAACCAAGCCAAGCACCATGAAGCCCTTGGCTCAATCTGGTTATATCCTTCAGTTGCTCTCGTCTAAAAATCAGGCTGCGGTTAAAGCAACATGGACCAAGATTAAATCTAAAAACAGCGATATTGTAAAAGGTCTTCCGGCAAATATCGTAAAAGCTGATCTGGGCGCACAAAAAGGGATTTATTACCGCTTACGCCTTGGCCCTGTTGCCACGGGTGATAAGGCTAAAAGCCTGTGTAACCAGCTTAAAAAACGCAAAGTGGGGTGCTTCATTGTCCGCGTACGATAATTCAAACCCTAAGGCCGCGATTTTCGGCTGTGAAGGTCTTGAGCTGAGCGATTGGGAACGTGAGTTTTTCACAGACCTAAATCCCCTTGGTTTCATTTTATTTGCCCGCAATATTGAAGACCCATATCAGGTTCGTGCCTTGTGTGATGATTTGCGCACATGCGTGTCTCATCCTGATGTGCCGATCTTGATTGACCAAGAAGGTGGCCGTGTTGCCCGTCTTCGCCCACCCCATTGGCGCGAAGCCCCAACGGCGGCGAAAATTGGCGAGCTCGCGGTTTTCAATCTTGAAATGGGTCTTGAAGCCGCCCACTTAAATGCACGCCTGTTTGCCTCAGAATTGACTGAGCTAGGTATTAACGTAGATTGCGCTCCTGTTTTGGATATCCCTGTTGAGGGGGCTGATCCAATCATCAGTGATCGTGCTTATGCCCCGCATCCTGAACTTGCCGCTGTGATGGGGCGATCGGCTTGTCGTGGGTTTATGGCAGGCGGTGTACTGCCTGTGATTAAACATATCCCCGGTCATGGTCGCGCGCTTGTAGATAGCCATAAAGAATTGCCTGTTGTGGATGAAAGTTTTGATATCCTTGATAGTGTGGATTTCAGACCGTTCGTTGAACTAAATGACATGCCATGGGCCATGACAGCGCATATCGTTTATTCCGATATTGACCCCCATGCCCCTGCAACCATGTCGCCCCGCCTCATTGAAGATATCGTGCGCCACCATATTGGTTATAACGGTGTTTTAATTTCTGATGACCTTTCCATGCACGCCCTTGAAGGTAGCTTTACAGCGCGCGCTGAAAGTGCCCTTGATGCAGGCTGTGATCTGGTACTTCACTGTAATGGTGAAAAAGAAGAAATGCTAAAAGTGGCTGAAGGTCTTCGCCCTATTAGTGACCAGACAGATGATCGTCTCGAAGAAGGCTGGAAAATGTGTCGCGAAGGGTTTGAAGAAATCGACTTTGACCAAGCGGAAAACCGTTTCAACACATTGATGGAACTGGTGAGCTAGATGGATTTCGCCAACATCGGATTTATGATTTCGGTGTGGATTATTCCCATCATCATTGCCGTGACCATTCACGAGGCTGCCCATGGTTGGGTGGCGTGGCGACTTGGCGATAAAACAGCCTATATGCTGGGTCGCGTGACCTTTAATCCAGCCAAACATGTTGACCCGTTTGGCACCTTGATTATGCCCGGTCTGATGTTGCTGATTTCTGGTGGCAAGATGATGTTTGGTTATGCCAAGCCAGTGCCCATTGATATGCGCAATTTCTCTAACATCCGGCGCGATATGGTCCTGGTTGCTGCGGCAGGTCCGGGCTCCAACATCATCTTGGCGGTGCTTTCTGCCTGCTTATTTTATGCCCTGCCGCTTCTCCCCGAAGATATGGATGTATGGGCAGCGCACAACCTTGCAAACTCCATTAAAATCAACATCATATTATGCGTCTTTAATCTGATACCTTTACCGCCACTTGATGGTGGGCGCATTGCAGTTGGTCTGTTACCTACCCCGCTTGCCATGCGTTTAGCAAGTCTTGAGCGCTATGGCATGTTGATCCTTCTCGGCATGATTTTTCTTGTGCCTTATCTTGGTGGATTATTCGGCATGAACCTGAATATCCTGTGGTGGCTTGTCGGTATTCCTGCTGAATTCCTGACTGATTTCATTATCCATGCTGTGGGTATAACGGAGTAAGTCACGTGGGTAACCTGATTGATCTGGACCAGCATGAAGACGACGACCTTCGGCCTAAGAAAAAAAGTGATCTGATCATTGACCTTGAAGGTTTTGAAGGCCCGCTTGATATCCTTCTTGAGCTGGCGCGTGATCAAAAAGTTGACCTTGTTCATATCTCTATTCTTCACCTTGCAGATCAATATTTGATCTGGGTATCACAAGCACGGCGCAAAAACCTTGAGCTTGCTGCTGATTACTTAGTTATGGCTGCGTGGCTGGCTTATTTAAAAAGCCGTCTTTTGATCCCTGAACAAAATGATCAGGAAGAACCAAGCGCTGAAGAAATGGCAGCCGCCCTTGCCTTTCAACTACAACGCCTTGAATCAATGCGTAATGCGGGTGAGGCCTTGTTAGAGCGCAATGTCTTGGGCCTTAAAGTCCATAAACGCGGGCAACCAGAAAATTTTGGCAAACTTGATGAAGTGAGCTACGACGCAACACTTTATGATTTGATGAAAGCCTATGGCGATCAAATGAATAAACATGTGGATCAAACCCTTCACATTGAACCGATGGATTTATATTCCATGGATATGGCGATTGAACGTTTGCGCAGTGTGCTTGGTAAAATACCACAATGGACAAAACTGGTGAATTTCCTGCCTGATGATCTCAAAAACAACCTTCATACCCGCTCTGCCATTGCCTCAACCTTTGCTGCAGCTTTAGAGATGGCGCGCGATGGCAAGGTTAAGATCAGACAGTCCGATACATTTGGTCCCATATATCTACAAAGCCCTGAAGAGGAGCCTCAGAAATGAGTACAGAGGAACAGATCCAACAGCTTCGCCTTCTTGAAGCCGTTCTTTTTGCCTCTAAGGAACCATTGGGTGAAAAGAAGCTCTCTAATTATTTTGAAGAAGGTGTTTCCATTAAGGAACTGCTTCGCATCCTTCAAGGTGAATATGAGGGGCGCGGCGTAAACCTTGTGCAACGTGGCAATGCTTGGGCCTTTAGAACAGCAGAAGATATTGCTGAACAACTCAGTGAATATCGCGAAAATGTGAAAACCCTTTCACGAGCAGCCATTGAGACATTATCAATTGTTGCCTATCACCAGCCTGTAACGCGTGCTGAAATTGAAGAAATCCGCGGTGTTTCACTGTCAAAAGGGACACTCGATGTGCTATTTGAAGCCGGATGGATTAAGCCGCGCGGGCGCAGGCGCACACCGGGTCGCCCCATGACGTGGGGGACAACAGTTGGCTTTCTTGACCAATTTGGACTTGAGAAAACTGATCATTTGCCCGGTATTGAAGAGCTTAAATCAGCAGGTCTACTTGATGCACGCCCTGCTATTAATGCCTATACCGTACGTGGTGAAATGGAGCTGCCATTAGACCATCCCGATCAGCAAGATCATGATAATGAGCTCTTAGAACCATTGGCAGATGAGTGAAAATATACTCATAAATAAAAATACATGATTGCGTCGCGTAATTGGGATTGCGAGAGCGTAATCTTTCTGCTTATATGCTCTACAACAAATTTATAAAATACTAACATGGAGAACCCTTCCAATGATGCCAAGTCTTCCACAGCTACTGATCGTTTTAGCTATTGTTGTTGTTATTTTCGGTCTTGGTAAATTCCCGAAGATCGCTGGCGATCTGGCAAAAGGTATCAAAAGCTTCAAAAAAGGCATGAAGGATGACGAGCCAGAAGAAAAATCTGAGCAGCAAGAATCCATCTCCAAAAGCGACGAAGCACCTAGTGCAAGCACTACAAATACTTCTGATAAAAAAGACGCTTAATCATAATCTCTAGTCTGGACTATTACGATGCTTGATATCGGTTGGACCGAGATTGCCTCTATTGTCATTATTGCTGTTTTGGTCATTGGGCCAAAAGACCTGCCAAAAGCCATGCGCTCAGTTGCGCGCATGGTAGGTAAGGTCAAAGGCATGATGCGTGAATTCCAAAGTAATATCGATGATATGATTAAGGAAACGGAATTAGAGGAAGTTAAAAAACAAATTCAATCCGTACGCTCTGAAGATTTCAGCCGCAAAATTGAAGAAACCGTCGATAAGGACGGGGATTTAACCAAAGCTGTTGATTTCTCAAAAGAAGCAGCGGACTTCAATAATTCCATGAAAGAATCATCTTCAGATACAGAGGCTGCGACACAGGCGTCTCCTGCTGTTGAAGATAATTCAGTAAAACCTGCTAAATAAAAGAGTGCGGCCGTGAACGACCCTCAGACAACAGCAACTACAATGCCCTTGATGGAGCATTTGATTGAACTCAAATCAAGACTCACGATTGCAATAGCAGCTTTGTTTATTGCTTTCTTGGGCTGTTATTATTTTGCTGCGGATATCTATAATTTCCTTGTCGCACCACTGGCCCAGATTTTGGCTGAGCTTGGCGGTAATCGCCGTATGATCTATACGGCCCTGCATGAAGCTTTCTTTACGCAGCTCAAGGTCTCTTTCTTTGCAGCCTTCTTGCTGGCTTTTCCCGTTATTGCCACACAGTTCTGGAAATTCCTCGCACCCGGGCTTTATAAGAATGAAAAGTCAGCTTTAGCGCCCTATCTGGTCTTATCTCCGATCCTGTTTATTATGGGCGGTGCGCTGGTTTATTACTTTATCATGCCTATGGCGTGGAAGTTCTTTCTCAGTTTTGAGACAATGGGTGTTGATGGCAGCCTGCCTATTCAACTTGAAGCCAAGGTGAATGAGTATCTCTCCCTTGTGATGAAGCTTATTTTTGCCTTTGGTATTAGCTTCCAGCTTCCACTTGTCCTGACCTTACTTGCGCGCATTGGCTTTGCCACATCGCGTGGTTTGGCGGCAAAGCGTAAATATGCGGTGGTGGTTACCTTTATTTTTGCTGCCTTTATGACGCCACCAGACATTATTTCTCAAGTAGGTCTGGCAATTCCTATTCTTGTTCTGTATGAAATCTCCATCATTTCGGTGCGTGCTGTTGAAAAGAAACGCGACACCATCGAAGAAGATGACGACGAAGATGAATTTGAAGAAACTGACTTCAATATGACTTAAGGCTACAGAGCTATGTTTGATATTAAATGGATCCGTGAAAACCCTGCTGATTTTGATGCTGCCATGGCGCGTCGTGGTCTTGAGCCACAAGCAGACCGTCTGATTGCCCTTGATGGGGAGCGTCGTGATATTCTGTCTCGCGCACAAGAAGTTCAGGCTGAGCGCAACAAGCTTTCTAAAGAGATCGGACTTGCAAAACGCGAAGGTCGCGATGCAAGCGAGATTATGGAAAAGGTTTCACAATCTAAATCCCTTCAGGCTGAGCTCGAAGAAGAAGCCAAAACAAAAGAAGGTGTTTTAGAAAATGCCCTGATGTCTTTGCCCAACGTGCCGGCATCTGATGTACCAGATGGTGCAGATGAAGATGATAACGTTGAAGTACGCACATGGGGTGAAAAGCCTTCTCTTGGTTTTGAAGCCAAAGAACATTTTGATATTGGCGAAAAACTTGGCCAGATGGATTTTGAAACAGCGGCTAAAATCTCAGGCTCGCGTTTTGTTCTCCTCAGTGGCGCGCTTGCCCGTATGGAACGTGCCCTTTCATCTTATATGCTTGATCTTCATACCATGAAGCACGGCTATACAGAGGTTAATCCCCCTGCCCTTGTTAAAGATGCTGCCCTTTATGGCACAGGCCAATTACCGAAATTTACAGAAGACCTTTATCGCACTGAAGAAGGTTTCTGGATGATCCCGACCGCAGAAGTGCCGCTCACAAACATCGTTTCTGGCGACATCCTTGAAGAAAGCAGCCTGCCACGACGCTACACCGCCATGACATGGTGTTTTCGCTCTGAAGCGGGCTCTGCTGGTAAAGACACCCGCGGCATGATCCGCCAGCACCAATTCTCAAAGGTTGAGATGGTTTCTGTTGTTAAACCAGATGAGTCTGATGCTGAGCTTGAGCGCATGACAGGCTGTGCAGAGGCCGTCTTGCAAGGGCTAAAACTACCCTATCGCGTGATTACGCTTTGCACGGGTGACATGGGCTTTTCTGCGCGTCGTACCTTTGACATTGAAGTCTGGCTTCCGGGCCAAGACCAATATCGTGAAATTTCATCTTGTTCTACAACAGGTGATTTCCAAGCCCGCCGCATGAAGGCACGCTACCGCGCAGAAGGTGAGAAAAAACCACAATTTGTTCACACCTTAAATGGGTCTGGTCTTGCTGTTGGTCGTTGTCTTGTGGCTGTGTTGGAAAACTATCAACAGGCTGATGGTAGCGTTATTGTCCCTGAGGTTTTAAGACCCTATATGGGCGGTCTGGAAGTTATTGAACCCAACGCCTAATCAGGGACATAAACCATGATTGATCTTTCTCAAGCCCGGATCCTTATCTCTAATGATGATGGCATTCATGCACCGGGCTTGAAGGTGCTGGAACATATTGCAAAAGCTGTTGCCAAAGAAGTCTGGGTTGTTGCACCTGAAACTGAACAAAGTGCAACGGGCCATTCTTTAACCCTGCGCCGCCCACTGCGCATTCATAAACATTCTGATCGACGTTATAGCGTTGATGGCACGCCAACTGATTGCGTGTTGCTTGCCATGAATGAGATTATGAAAGACTGCCCGCCTGATCTGGTTCTTACAGGTGTTAATCGCGGTGGTAATTTGGGCGAAGATGTGACCTATTCCGGCACCATTGCCGCAGCTATGGAATCCACCCTGCTCGGTGTACCTGCCATTGCACTTTCCCAGTATTTTAACGATGCCAATCGGGTTAAATGGTCCACGGCTGAAACCCACGGCCCACAGATTGTGAAACATCTTGCTGAGCTTGGTTGGGCGAAAAATACTTTGATGAATGTGAATTTCCCAGATGTTGTGGCCCAATCTGTTAAAGGTGTTGAAGTCACCCGACAAGGGCGTCGAAAAATCGGGGATGACCTTGCCAGAGGCCACGATCCACGGGGCGAAGAATATTTCTGGATTGGTGCCCTTCAATCTGCTGACACTTTTGATGTTGGTACTGATTTACATGCGGTGATGAATGGGGCTATTTCCATTTCACCCATCTCGCTTGATTTCACAGATTATGACAGTCTCAAAAAAATGGAAGGCGCTTTTAAATGAGCATTCATGCTGAAAAAATTCGCCTTCTTATGGAACTACGCCGCCAAGGCATCACCGATACCTCTGTGCTTGCAGCCATTGAAACTATTCCGCGTGAAAATTTTGTTTCAGAAAGTTTTCAAGACCAAGCCTATGATAATATTGCCCTGCCGATTGGTTATAGCCAAACCTTAAGCCAGCCTTATATCGTTGCCTTGATGAGTGAGGCCTTGCAGCTTAGCGACCGTATGAAGGTCTTAGAAGTTGGGACGGGCTCGGGCTATCAAGCCCTTGTGTTAGCCAAACTCTGTCGCAGGCTTTATACGATTGAGCGCTACAAGCCGCTTTTTGAACAGGCAGAGCAACGTTTTCATGATTTTCGTCAAAGCAATATCGTGTGTCGCTGTGGCGATGGAACACTTGGTTGGCCTGAACAAGCCCCGTTTGATCGCATCATGATCACGGCTGCGGCTGCAGATGTTCCGCCAGAACTTGCAGACCAGCTTGCTATTGGCGGGGTTATGGTTGCACCGATTGGGGAAGATACTTCAGCGCAATGGCTCATTCGTGTGACCCGAACCGAAAGCGGGTTTAATGTGGAGGAGCTTGAAAAAGTTCGTTTTGTCCCCTTAATCCCCGGCCTTCCAGAATAAAATTGAAACTCACCGCGAGCTTAGGCATAATCCGCAGCTATGAACGGATTGTTTAGATATTTTGCGCTATGTTGCGCTGTGGTTATACTCGTGTCTTGTGGCTGGGTTGAAGTCCCATCTGAGGGCACTGGTACGTCACGTTATAAGTCCTCCTCAACTGTTTCGCAAAACCGTTCTAACCAACGCCAGATACCCGGTACTGTCCTTGTGCAAAAAGGTGACACGGTTTATGGCATATCGCGAAAACATGGTGTCTCTGTTCGCTCTATCATTGATGCAAATAATCTAAAGGCCCCGTTTCATCTCAATAAAGGGCAAAGGTTGCGCTTGCCCCAAGGGCCTGTTCATGTGGTGCAACGTGGCGATACGCTCTATTCTGTCTCCAGACAATATAGAACAGACGTCTATACGCTGGCAAAAAACAACCAGCTTAAATCACCCTATACATTACATGCAGGACAGCGCTTAAAGCTGCCTGGTGGTGCGCAGAAAAAGCCAACGGTGCGCAACGCGCGAACAAGCTATACAGTACAAAGAAAGCCAACAACATCTGGCCTCTCCCCGCGTGTAAATGCGCAACCTAGCTATAAGCCTACAACGGTGGCAAAAGCCAAACCACGCATTAGCCGCAAATCCATCCCCAAGCCCCCGCCACGCTCAGGCAGCCGTTTTTCTTGGCCGACACAAGGCAAAGTCATTTCACGCTTTGGCGTAAAACGTGATGGGCTTAGAAATGATGGCATTAATATTTCTGCCAAACGTGGCAGTGCCGTTATGGCAGCGGAAAATGGCGTTGTGGCCTATAGCGGTAATGAATTGCGCGGCTTTGGCAATATGTTGTTGATCAAACATAGTGGCGGCTGGATTACGGCCTATGCTCATAATGAGAAGATTTTGGTCAAACGCGGGCAAAAGGTAAAAAGAGGCCAAACCATTGCTAGTGTGGGCAGTTCAGGAGGTGTAACTAAGCCACAACTTCATTTTGAGATTCGCCGCGGTATGAATCCTGTCAATCCAAAGAAATATCTGGGTAGTTGAGTTTTTGAAAACCTTCTTCAACTATCGTGATAGGTATGTTTCTTTATAACGAGCTATCTTAAGAGCTTGTACTTAC
Organism: Candidatus Terasakiella magnetica; assembly: GCF_900093605.1. Lineage (NCBI taxonomy): Bacteria > Pseudomonadati > Pseudomonadota > Alphaproteobacteria > Rhodospirillales > Terasakiellaceae > Terasakiella > Terasakiella magnetica. The sequence goes on along the minus strand of NZ_FLYE01000001.1, from coordinate 260,242 downwards.
TGCACATCGATATAATAAGTCTGCAATTTTTTTCATACTTATCTCCTCACTATCCCCAAATGGGAATATGGCGAAACAACAGCTCCCAGATATAATTAAATCATTAAATAGGAATAGCCTTTAGGAGCAAGTCGATGATGAAAATTGTATGGAATGATCGCAAATTCGACTTTGGTGACCAAACTTTAAACCTACAAAACCAACATATTGCAGACTTAATCAATATGCTGAGCGAAAAGCCATCACTCCTTGAAGATACAGAATTTATTGTAACGGCTATTGAAGAATTGCTCGATTACTCACGAGAATATTTCACACAGGAAGAAGAGCTACTGGGTGATCTTGGCTGTCGTTTTATAGAAGAACATAAAACAAGAAACTGGGGTTTCTTAACTCAATTATCTGAATTATGAAGCCAAGCAGAACAAGGCAGTAAAAGCTTTGCAACAAACTTTGATAATTTCATCAATAATTGGTGGAACCAGCATATTATGCATGAAGATTTAAAATGCAAAAAATGCATTACAAATGGCAAACGTCAGAAATGCTGTTATCCTACATCTTAAAGAAACCTACTCTTTAAGAACATGAACCTCTTTTTCCATCACTTCATTAATAGCCAAAATTAACTTGGTCCAATTAAATGGCTTGGAAACATAGCTGTTCATGCCATCTTCAATATATTTATCAATATTTTCTTTTACTGCATCTGCTGTGATGGCAATAATCGGGATGGATTTTTTAGGTTCTTCCAGACTGCGAATGACACGCGTGGCCTCAGGCCCATCCATTCCGGGCATTCTTACATCCATTAAAATAATGTCATAATCGCCACTCTTATGTTCTTCAACAGCCTTTGCCCCATCATCAACAATCGTCATCTCATGACCGTATTCTTCTAGGAACTTAAGAATAATAATCTGGTTCACACGGTTATCTTCCGCCACCAGAATTTTTAAGGGATGTAGCGCCTTATATTTACTGGCTGCGAACTCTTTTTCTTTTATCAGAACTTCCCTATCTGCTTTGTGATAAGGGAAAGTAAACCAGAAGGTACTTCCCTCACCCTCAACGCTTGAAACACCAATATTGCAGCCTAATAGCTCCGTAAGGCGTTTGGAAATGGATAAGCCTAAGCCTGTTCCTTCATATTTGCGCGAGATAGAGGCATCAGCTTGGGCAAAATCAGTAAAGAGTGTGTTTAACACCTTTTCACTTATGCCAATCCCTGTATCGCTGACTGAAAATTTGAAATAAGGCTCATCATTTGCATTTGTGATTTTTTCACAATGAACAATGATTTTCCCCTCATGGGTAAACTTGTAAGCATTGCCCACCAAATTTACCAAAATCTGGCGAATTCGCGTTGGGTCAGACTGAATTTCTTGGGAAAATTCATCCGTATAGGTAAACTCAATTGCAACCTTATTATCGGTTGCACGTGATTTTTCAAAAAGGCTCAGGGTTTCAGAAACAAGCTCAACAAGCTGAAAATCAATATTTTCAATTTCGACTTTTCCAGCCTCAAGTTTCGAGATATCTAAAATATCATTTAGAATTCGCAAAAGACCTTCAGTTGATTTCTTGATACGAACGGCCTTTTCACGGCTTTCCTCAGCAATATCATCCTGAATTAACATATCCGCAAAACCAATAATGCCTGTAATGGGCGTGCGGATTTCATGACTCATAGAGGCGAGGAATTCAGATTTTACTTTTGATGAATTAAGCGCAGCTTCCTCAGCTTCTTTCAAATCAGTGATATTCGTCACGATGGTTACTGTTCGACCATCTTCAAGGTAGCTGCGGTTAACCGAGAATGTCATGCCATCTTTGCGACGGTCTTCAAAACGAACTGGAGAAGGCTTTGAGATAGAGACGATACGCTCATTTGCCAGTCTCTCAGGGTCACCAGCACCATAATAACCATTGCGCGCAAGATAGCGAATAAACTCACGATAATCATTGCCCGGCTCTAAGAGCTCTGATGGAACATTATACAGCTCGGCAAACTGCTGGCTGCGCATAACAATTTTAAAGTTTTTATCGGTTAAAACCAAGGCACCGGGCATTTGATCCAAGGCCATTGAAAGCTGTTCATCTTTAAGTGCCAACTCTGTGATGTTTTGCCCAACACCGGCGACACCGCTGATTTCACCCTCAGCATTAAAAACCGGTGACCAGTTAAACAGAATAACTTTCAATTCATCGAACTTATCAATCAATGTAACTTCAAAGTTTTCAATAACCTTGTTTTTGAGACAGCTCGCAATAATATCGTGCAAATCAGCACGTTCTATACCTCTTAGAATTTCGACTAAAGGCTTACCAACCACATCTTCCTTATTGATATAGCTGATCTTTTCAGCCCCATGATTCCAATCATTTACGCGGCCTTCAAGGTCCACCCCAATAATGACTGTATGGGAAGCTTCGACCAAACGTGTTAGGTCATTTTCAAGTTTTTCACGGTTTTCCATGATCAAACTGGCAGAACGATTAACCTCATAGGCCAATTCCCCAAGCTCATCAGTTCTCTCTAGGGAAATGGGTGCTGTATATTCCCCTCGCCCCATGGCCTTGGCAGTATGCAACAGTAATGTAATGGCTTTTACAATGCGATTAGACACCACCATTGCCATAAGCAAGAGAATAAGGCTCATCACAGGAAAAATAAAGCCAAAGACCTTGAGTTTTAAGGATTCAACACCTGTTAAAAATGGCGCCGGGTCGACAGAAAAATGTATCGCCCAATCTAAGCCCTCAATGGATAGTTTTTCATCCACATGCCAATCATAGCCATGAATTTCATTTGCACGATGGTCTTTTTCACAAGCACCTCTTTGGCCTATCGCAACGATCACATTGTCGTCTTGATCAACCAAGCAAACACTTTCACCCTCAGTACTTAATAATCGTGAGATTTCAGAATTTACGGAATTGAAATCAACATCAAAAATCAAGACGCCAAAGGCTTGCCCAGTTGAAACATAAACCGGAACGACCCAAGATAAGGTGTGGATTTTACTGCCAAGCTTTGCTTGCTTGATCTGGAATTGACCTTTGTCATAGCGTAAAGCCGCCATGACATTTTCATCAACTGAATAATCCGATAATGACTTTTTAATTCCGGATTTTTCGACACGTAAGACTTCATGGCCTTTTGAGTTGATAAACTGGATTTTCTTAATTTCAGAACGGTTTTGTATGGTTTCTAAAAATGAAAGTTCCAAATGGCGAATGTCATTTTTTGTCGCTGCTTTATTCAGGGTCAGCTGATGATAGCGCATGGAGCTGAACATGGGCAGCTTTGCCAATGCACGAAAATCGTAACTATGCTCATTAATCCCGCGCTCAAAAGCGACTATTCGATTGCGGAAATTATCTTCAAAATTATGTTTTAACTGGCTTGTCATCTCAGCTTCCATGCGTGCGAACACAACATAGGTAATGGCAAACAAAAACAGTGTGCCACCCAAGCCGAAATATAAAATCAAGCGAGCTCTTAAAGACATCTTATTGCAGACTCTCGCGTCGTTTTTTCAAATCATCACGAACCGTTTTTAGAACCTTTTCATAAAGATGCTTGCGCGGCATATGGTCCCACAACAACATCCGATTAAAAAAGTCCAGATTATCAAGGTGCATTTCCTTGATCTGGTTTGGTTCTAAAAGGGCTAAAGTCTCAATATTTGTGGGGGCTAAACCAGTAATATTGACCATTTCTTTTTGGGTTTGCGCCGTAATTTGATGGTCAATATATTGATATGCCAAATCAACAGAGGTGCTCTTTTTACTGATCATGTAGCTATCAAACATACCGACAGCCCCTTCTTTAGGGATGATCATATGAAAGTTTTTACCTGCCTGTTGGAGGCGCAATGATGGGTTATACCAGCTATTAAAAGCGACCAGCTTGCCCTTTTTGGACAAGTTAATCATCTGTGTGCCACCTTCATAATAGATCGCATTCAGCTTATTAAATTCCAGAAGCTTTTTTTCAACTTTATCAAGTTGCGCCTTGGTGAGACTATAGACATTGGTATAGCCAAGTGATAATGCCGCTGTCCAAATCATCGAAACATCATCCCACATGGCAACTTTACCTTTATGGGCAGGATCCCATAACAGGTTCCAGCTATCAGGAGACGAAATCACATCGGTATCATATAAAAGCCCCGTTGGCCCCCATGCCCATGGCACAGCATAGACACGGCTATCAAACTGGCTCCATTCTGAATATTTCAAATTGGGGTGCATGTTCTGATATTGCGGGATTTTTTGTAAATCCAAGGGTGCAACCAGCCCCATATCATGCAAGATCTCAATACCTTCATTGGAAATGAGGAACAGGTCATAATCCTGCTCAGACTCAGCAATGGAAATAATATCATCAAGATTGCTTAAAGGTAGAAACTCAATCGTAATACCTGTTTTCTGCTCAAAACTCTTATAGCCGATTGTTTTATTGACCACATATGGGTCACCATAAACGTCCCATCCTGCAATTTTAAGCACAGGTTCCTCTGCCTTAACAGGTAGTGTTGCTATTGATAAGACAAGCAGCACCAATAACATTTTAAAAAATGAAAATTGCATCTTTTCCCCCATTTACCCCAGACCATGCCCTCATCATAAGGCATGTCATCTTATACTTAAAGCAGGATAAAACCAACTTGGAGTTTTGCATGTTCCTAAATGGTAACATCAATGCATTTTTTCTAACAAAACCATCTGTTTATAAATAAAAAACCGGGCATCTACATAGTAAATACCCGGCTCTCATAACTAAAAAATAACTTGTCTTAGCTTTCGAGCTTGCTCACATCACGAACCGCACCTTTATCGGCACTTGTCGCCATGGCAGCATAAGCTTTCAGCGCAGCACTCACATGGCGCTCACGTGGCTTAACAGGTTTCCATGCTTCTTTGCTTTTGGCGTCCATGGCTTGGCGGCGTGTTGCCAAATCAGCATCACTGACCTCAAGGTTGATCGAACGATTAGCAATATCAATAACAACCGTATCGCCCTCTTCCACAAGGCCAATTGCCCCGCCGTTTGCTGCCTCAGGTGAGGCATGACCGATTGACAAACCTGATGTCCCGCCAGAAAAGCGACCATCGGTAAGAAGGGCACATTCTTTACCCAGCCCCATGGACTTCAAATAACTTGTTGGATAGAGCATTTCTTGCATGCCCGGGCCACCTTTTGGACCTTCATAACGGATGATAACAATATCACCTGCTTCAACTTCACCACCAAGAATTCGCGAGATCGCCTCATCCTGACTTTCACAGATTTTCGCTTTACCTGTAAACTGCCAGATACTCTCGTCCACACCAGCAGTTTTAACAACGCAACCATCTTGAGCAATATTACCGTAAAGAACAGCCAAACCACCATCTTTGGTAAAAGCATCTTCAACTGAGCGGATAATCCCGCCTTTGCGATCAACACAAAGTTCTTTGTAGCGTGCAGACTGGCTAAAAGCTTCTTGGGTTGGAACACCACCCGGCGCTGCTTTATAAAACTCGTGTGTTTCATCCGTGCGGCTGATATCCCATTTATCGATTGCCTCACCAAGTGTTTTTTCATGCACCGTTGGCACATCACGATGGAGCAACCCGCCCTTATCAAGCTGACCAAGGATAGAGATGATACCACCTGCACGGTGAACGTCTTCAATGTGAACATCTGCGATATTAGGCGCGACTTTACACAAACAAGGCACTTTGCGTGAAAGCTGGTCCATATCTTTCATGGTGAAATCAACGCCAGCTTCCTGTGCGATCGCCAAGAGGTGAAGAACCGTATTTGTCGAGCCCCCCATTGCGATATCAAGTGTCATGGCATTTTCAAACGCCTTATGCGTGGCAACACCACGGGGCAAAACGCTTTCATCGCCTTCTTCATAATATGTCTTACAAAGATCAACTGCCAAACGCCCTGCACGAAGGAACAAGTCTTTACGATCGCTATGTGTCGCAACAACAGTTCCGTTACCCGGCAATGATAGACCAAGGGCTTCGGTTAAACAGTTCATGGAATTCGCTGTAAACATACCTGAACAGGACCCACATGTTGGGCAAGCAGAGCGTTCAATCGCATCAACCACTTCATCAGAGACATTTGGATCAGCCGCCTTAACCATGGCATCAACCAGATCAAGGGAATGTTCCACATCATCAATGGTCACTTTACCAGCTTCCATTGGACCGCCAGAAACAAAGACAGTCGGAATATTCAAGCGCATAGACGCCATGAGCATACCCGGTGTGATCTTGTCACAGTTGGAAATACAAACCATGGCATCTGCACAATGGGCGTTGACCATATATTCAACGCTATCGGCGATCAAATCACGCGATGGTAGACTGTAGAGCATACCGTCATGGCCCATGGCAATACCATCATCGACAGCAATGGTATTAAATTCTTTGGCAACGCCGCCTGCTTTTTCAATCTCGCGCGCCACCATTTGGCCCAAATCTTTAAGATGGACATGGCCTGGAACAAATTGCGTAAAAGAGTTCACGACAGCAATAATCGGTTTCTCAAAATCACCGTCTTTCATACCGGTTGCACGCCAGAGGCTGCGAGCGCCAGCCATATTACGACCAGCTGTTGATGTCCGTGAACGATATTCAGGCATTGTCATATCCTTTTGGGTCTTAAAACAAAACACCCCACAACTCTTTGCGGGGCGCTTAACATAACCTTATGTTTGGCTTTTGAAAAGTTTTATACGCTAAATGAAATAAAGTCCGGCTCAATTCCCATGGCCTGTGTTTTGTCTTGGCGATCCGAAATAACCAACAAGGTTGTTAGTTGATGGGATTGCCCAAGCGTGACTTCACTGACCAAATCACTACAGACCATTAAAATTCGGCGTTGTGAGGCCAAAGGAAAACGCTCTGCAAGCTTTGCCAAATCCCCCCGTTGCAGGATGCGCTCTTGGGCAAATGAAAGCCCGTGTGAATTCATTTTATCTGTAAGCTCTTGGCGAGAGTAACGATCATCAACTGTAAAAACCGCAAGTTTCTTTCCCATTTGGCGTAATTGAGGGACAAGAACGGCACCGGCTGGAAGTGTAAGGCCTTCTTTTATTAAGGTGTTTTCTACGCTGAAAAGAACCACATCGAATTTATCAACGATATCCATAAGACCATTTATTTTTAACGTGTCTTCCTGATACCAATTAAACAAACTATTCGTTGGCCCCATATCAACATATTGGGGACCAAACTCCGATTCAAACGCCATATAAGCCTCCATCTACTCAAGCAGACTACTTAAGTGGGGTGCAAATATGTAATTTCAAATATTTTTTTCAATTATTTTTTATTTGGCAGTGAGGGAACAGCACGCCCCATGGCTGCCACGGTTTTTTCCAGATCTTTGGCTTTACCCTTAAGCTCTTTTTCCATTTGTTTAATTTGACGATCTAGCGAGATGGCATTGTTATAGGCACGTTCGCGCTTTCTGGCTTGGGCTTTTTTCCACATTTTGCGTGTCATCCACTCACCTGCATGAGCAATCACAATGATACCCGCAATAAGGCAAATCATACCGGCAAGCATATAATCAATTTTACCAAAGGCCGCAGCCACACCCCAAAAACCAATGGTTGCGATGGTTGAACCTAAGATAAAGAGCATACGGCGTGTGACCTGGTTCTCATCATATTGTGTTTTTTGGTAGTCTTTCATCGCATTGGCGATTTCTGCTCGTGCGAGCTGTTGCCACTTATTAAAGTTCATCCCTTTAAAAGGTTCACGTTTTTCACGGATGAACATTTCTAAGCGCTTAACAATATATTCAGCGCGTTCCTCAGGAGTTGGTTCGTGTTTGCCCATTATTTTGATCTTTTATTATAGACGAAAAAAGCCCCACCATTATGGTGAGGCTTCAATCATAAATTATAATTCACAAAAAATGTGTTAAAGCGCAGAAACTAAACGCTCCAATGCGGCTTTAAATTTATCATTTTTCTCGGTCAGTTCCGTCACTTTCGTGCGCTCAGTCGCCACAACTTCAGCTGGGGCATTGCTGACAAACTTCTCGTTTGAAAGTTTCTTTTCTTTACCACCGATGATCTTATCAAGATTTGCGATTTCTTTTTCAAGACGGGCTTTTTCTGCAGCCACATCCATATGATCAACCACATTGATAAAGACAGTAGATTCGCCAACAACTTCTTGAACACAGCCTTGAGCTACAGCTTGATCAACCAGCTCAACACTTTCAAGGCGTGCCATGCGCAAGACTAATTCCATATTGCGCTCAAGACGCTCAGCTGTTTTTGCCGTTGCACCTTCAAGGAAGACGTTGAGCTTAACACTGCCCGGTACATTAAGTTCTGAGCGTGTAGAGCGAATGGTCGAAATCAATTGAACAAGCCAATCCATCTCTTCGTTAGCATCTTGGTCATCCAAGACTTTTTCAGGCCAAGACGCACTGATCAACTGCATGGCGCGCTCATCCGCCATAGATTCCCAGAGCTCTTCAGTGATGTAAGGCATAGTTGGGTGCAAGATATGTAAGATTTGATCAAAGACCCAAGCTGTTGTTGCTTTAGTCTCTTCAATCGCTGCTTCATCAGAACCATTCAAGATCGGTTTTGTGAACTCAAGATACCAGTCACAGAAGGTACCCCATGCAAAGCCATAAATGGAATTTGCAGATTCGTTAAAGCGGTAATCATCAATATGACGCCCCACTTCAGCAGCAACCTCACCCACACGGCCAACGATCCAGCGGTTTACAGGGTTTTTAACGGCTGAGGGGTCAAAACCTTCAACAGGCTTACATCCATTCATTTGGCAAAAACGTGCCGCATTCCAAAGCTTGGTTGCAAAGTTGCGATATCCTTCAACACGACTTGTCGCAAGTTTAATGTCACGCCCCTGTGCAGCCATAGCAGTCAGGGTAAAGCGCATGGCATCAGCGCCATATTCATCAATCATTGCGAGGGGATCAATGACGTTGCCTTTGGATTTTGACATTTTGGCACCTTGCTCATCACGAACAAGGGCATGGATGTAGATATCTTTAAACGGTACTTCACCCATAAAGTGAATACCCATCATCATCATGCGCGCAACCCAGAAGAAGATAATGTCAAAACCAGTGACCAACACGTCTGTTGTATAATAGTTTTCAAGTTCCGGCGTTTTTTCAGGCCAGCCCAATGTGGAAAAAGGCCAAAGCGCTGATGAGAACCACGTATCAAGCACGTCAGTTTCACGTATTAGCTTAACACCCTCGCCTGCTGCGGCTTGGGCTTCTTCTTCAGTCATCTCAACATAGACATTGCCATTTTCATCAAACCAAGCCGGGATTTGATGGCCCCACCAGATTTGGCGCGAAATACACCATGGCTGAATGTTACGCATCCATTCATAATATGTATTTTCCCATTGCTTGGGTACAAAGCGGGTCTTGCCTGTTTCAACAGCTTCAAGTGCAGGTTTCGCAAGTACGTCAGCTTTTACAAACCACTGGTCTGTCAACCATGGCTCAATCACCACGCCAGAGCGATCACCATAAGGCACAGTCATGGGGTTATCTTCAATCTTCACCAAAAGACCGAGTTCTTCCATTTCAGCAACGATCTTTTTGCGCGCCTCAAAACGTTCCATACCTTGGTATTTTTCAGGCACGTTTTCGTTTAGGTTGGCGTTGATATCAAGAACGTTGATGATTTCAAGATTGCAGCGTTTACCAACTTCATAATCGTTAAAGTCATGACCCGGTGTAATTTTTACCGCACCTGAACCTTTTTCAGGATCAGCATATTCATCAGCAACAATTGGAATCGGACGATTAACGATAGGCAGAATGACGTTTTTGCCAATCAGGTCTTTATAACGCTCATCATCAGGATGAACCGCAACCCCCGTATCACCCAACATGGTTTCTGGACGTGTTGTCCCCACCATGATGAATTTACCCTCTTCACCTTCAATCGGGTAATTGAAATACCACATGTGACCGTTGGTCTCACGTTGTTCAACTTCCAGATCAGAAATAGCAGTGTGAAGTTTCGGGTCCCAGTTAACGAGCTTTTTATCACGATAGATCAGGTCTTCTTTATAAAGCTGTACGAACACTTTGCGCACAGCCTCAGAAAGGCCCTCATCCATTGTAAAACGTTCTTTAGCCCAATCAGCCGAAGCCCCAAGGCGACGAAGCTGGTTTACAATCGTGCCACCGGATTCTTCTTTCCATTCCCAGATTTTATCAATGAACTTATCACGACCTAAATCATGACGCGTAATACCGTCAGCTTCTAGGCGGCGCTCAACAACCATTTGTGTTGCGATACCCGCATGGTCCGTTCCCGGCTGCCATAAGGCATCTTTGCCCTTCATTCGGTTATAACGAACAAGGATATCCTGCAGAGTAAAGGTGAGCGCGTGGCCCATGTGCAGGCTGCCTGTCACATTTGGTGGAGGCATCATGATGGTGTAAGGGTCTTTGCCCGTTTCATGATTTGCAGCAAATGCGTTGTTATCTTCCCAAAGCTTATAGTGTTTTGCTTCTACAGCACCGGGATTAAATGTCTTGTCCAACATGGGTGACAGGCCTTCTATAGGTAATGGATATTTAATGCATTTAATAAACGCCAAAACGCCCGAGGACAACCCCGGGCGTTTAGCTTTTTAGTGATTATCGTGCTTTTTAGTCTTCAAGACGTTCTGCACGGTTAATCATGATATCGATTTCTTTCTTCACAAGACGTTCGATCAAGTATGGAAGGTTTCTATCCAGCCACTCTTTGAGAAGTGGGCGCAACATTTCACGTGTTAGACCTTCCAATGTAATATCGCGTGTACCCACGGCAACATCACGTTGATCAAGAATGGCTTTTGCCAACTCAGAAAGAACATCTGTAGAGGCATCTGCTGTTGGTGGCGATACGATTCGATCCGCCACAGCAGAAGCTGTTACAGGTGCTGGTTCATAAACCGGCTCAGGCTCTTCATCGATCATCATATCTGATGTGAGATCAAGAATATCATCATCGATATCAAGTTCTTCGATAATTGGCTCAGGCTCGGGTTCTTCCAATTCAATAATCGGTTCTGGCTCAGGTTCTGGTTCCGGCTCGGGTTCTGGCTCCGGCTCAGGTTCTGGCTCCGGCTCAGGTTCTGGCTCCGGCTCAGGTTCTGGTTCTGGCTCAGGTTCTGGTTCTGGTTCCGGCTCAGGTTCTGGCTCAGGTTCTGGTTCAGGCTCTGGTTCCGGCTCAGGTTCTGGCTCCGGCTCAGGTTCTGGCTCCGGCATAGGCTCGGGTTCCGGCTCTGGCTCAGGAGCAGGTTCTTCAGCTGCAGCAGCGGCTTCTTCTTCTTCGTCTTCAGAGAGAATACGTCGAATGGAAGCTAGAATATCTTCCATTGACGGTTCTGCGCCGTCTTCTGCTTCTGTATTTTCGTCACTCATATCTAAAACACCCGATATTCATGTGTATAAAAAATAAAAATGCAATTCTTACCTTTATACACTGCCTCACCTTAATTAATTGTTATCTACTTTTTCTAGCTCGTCAATATCACCAACTGAAGAGGTCCCGATCCAAGCATCGCGAACTTCATCATAGTGAACATTTGGATCATAAATACCCGTATCCAAACCAAGCTTTTCTGCTGTCAAACCACCAATTGCCCGCTTTAACTCATAAGCGGCAACCAACTGGTCACGCTCTGCACGTACCAAACTTACTTTTGCATCAAGCAATTCCTGTTCGGCATCCAGCACATCAAGAACAGTGCGCGAGCCAACGGCGGCTTCACGTTGAACCCCATCAAGCGCAACTTCAGCAGCACGAATTTGTGAAAGGAATGACTGAATACGTGCTTTGGCGGCAACATATTCTTCCCAACCACTATGCCCGCTTTCAATAGCGTCACGTCGTGCCTGCTCCATATCCATACGTTTTTCAGCAGCTGTTTGTTTTGCCTCACGTACTTGAGAGTAAACAGTACCTTTTTGATAAAACGGAACAGAAAGAGTTAAACCGATTTTTGCCGTATCTGAACGCCCGCCAATGCTTGAGGCTTCCAATGAGGTTTCAGAGGAGGCGACAAGATTAAGCTCTGGAAGGAGTTTACCTGCCATTTCATCAATATTTTCAATGGCTGCTTCTTCATCGTAAACAGAAGCTAGAAATTCTGGATTATTTTTCTTTGCCGCAGCAATCGTTTCATCAACAGAAGTTGGAAGATTACTCGGCACCGATGGTGTTGCAACCGCTGTTGGCATTTCACCAACGAGACTATAATAGTTTGCCCGCGACGATTCGAGGTCCGCTTCTGACTGAATACGGTCTGCGGTTGATTTGGCATAGCGCGCTTCTGCTTGGCTTACATCTGTGCGTGTAAGCTCACCAACTTCAAAACGATCTTTTGTCGCTTCAAGCTGGCGCAATAAAACGGCTTCGTTATTTTTATTAAGTTCAAGTACAGCGAGATCACGCACAACATTTGAATAAGCTGTGACAGTATTAAGTAAAATCCCCTGTTCTTCCTCAATCAAGCGCCAGCGTTCAGCTTTAATTGTGGCCTCTGCTTCATCAACTGCGGACAGGGTTTGGAAACCACGAAAGAGTGGCTGGGTCACAGAAAATGTACTCGCTAGTGGCGTGAGAACCTGTCGACGATCATCACCAAGACGAGAGTTATTTTCATTGATTGAGCGATAGGCAGAACCTGTCCATGTTACATTTGGTCGCCAGTTTGCAAGAGCTTGAGAAACGCCTTCATCACTTGCACGCACACTAGCACGCTCCGCATTTAAACTTGGATTATTGAGATAAGCCTTAATGAGAGCTTCTTCCAGCGTATCGGCATGCGCAGGCACACCAAAGGCCATTGCCCCCAGAGCCACACCAAGCAGAAAGTTTTTTCTCAATTTCATTTTATTTCTCATATCACTCACACAGATTTTGCACAGTCTAAACATCTGCTACACGAAACGCAAAGGATTCAGACACTTGTAAACTAATGTTTTTTAACAGGAATTCCTAAACGTTTTATTTACATTCAAAACTGTTGTGAAAAAAGTGAACTAAATCACAATGAAGACATATATTTCTTAAATAAAAAAACGCCTTGTCACCACTGCGTACAAAGGCGTTTTTATTTCTTAATATCAAAACCTTAGAAGGAAAAACCTTTTTCAACTCCAAAGCCTGGAAGTGGTGCAACACCGGCTTCCATAACATCACGTTTGGAGAAAATTTCGTCATTTCGTGTGTAAACACTGATTGTTGACATTGTTGCTTTACCAGAGGTTACAACAACCAAACGCCCGCCATCAGCAAGTTGATTCTTAATAGAATCTGGCAATTCCTCAATCGAACCGTTAAAGAGAATCACATTATAAGGGGCTTGTTTTGCAACACCATCCTTAAGGTTCCCTGTCACGACAACGGCGTTATCAATCCCCTGTTCGTTTAATGTCTCAGTTGCTGTTTTAGCCAGCTCCTCATCACATTCAAGGGCAACAACGGTACTCACGATTTTTGCAAGCACTGCGGTTGAGTAACCAGAGTTACAACCGATATCAAGAACGATATCATCCTCGCCTAACTCAGCAGCCTCCAACATGCGTCCCATCACCATGGGCTCAAGCAAAAAGCGGCCTTTGGCAACTTCAACAGCATCGTCAATATAGGCGACACCTTTCTTTGTATTTGGAACAAAAGCCTCGCGTGGGATTTCACCCATTGCATCCAGAACCAGTGGATCAGTAACCCGGTTGGTTTTGATTTGACCTTCGATCATATTAAAACGTGAAAGTGCGTAATCCATAATGACACCGTGAAAAAGTGTTAAATCAATAAACTCATTGATATCTGTAACATTTAGTTCCGTGCTTATATTACAAAAATCATCAGCATTTTATAATCCCCTATTATCGTTGTGACAATGGTAGAGACCAATTTTATGGTAAGTTTTTTGATCTCAATGATAAAAAAATGAAAAAAAATGAAAAAACCCATTGACCGCAAAGTGCCATGGGACTAGTTTCCGGTCCGCCGATGGTTACAACCTCAGCCTTGGACAAAGTGTTTAGGCGCGGTGGTAGAGTGGTTATGCAGCGGATTGCAAATCCGTGAACAGCGGTTCGAATCCGCTTCGCGCCTCCACCTTTGCACTAATCCGCCTTAGTTCAGTTGGTAGAACGGTGGACTGTTAATCCATATGTCGCTGGTTCGAGCCCAGCAGGCGGAGCCAATATCTTGGTTGTGGGTTGTAACTTTTCGGTGATCTGGTTCTGATCCGCCTTAGTTCAGTTGGTAGAACGGTGGACTGTTAATCCATATGTCGCTGGTTCGAGCCCAGCAGGCGGAGCCAATTTAAAAACACTCCTATCTAAGATAGGGGTGTTTTTTATTGCCTATTCTTTAAAATCAATAAGTTAAACCAAGTACACATAATTAATTGCACACAAAACCACTTGTGATTGCGTTTTATGCAAGACAAGTGGATATAAGATCGCTATAATACAACCGAAATATAAAAACTGAACATTTACTATCTAAATGTATCAGGCCAAAAACTTAAAAACCGAGAATCATAGGAACTATTTTTATGGTAAAGACTGCGACAAAAGAAATTCTTCCGGGCACACGTGGTAGCGATACACCGCACCCTGTTGATGTACATGTCGGCCAACGTGTTAAATTACGCCGCACCCTCATGGGGATGACCCAAGGCAAACTTGGCGAGAGCATTGGCCTAACCTTCCAACAAATCCAAAAATATGAGCGTGGTGCTAACCGTGTGAGCGCAAGTAAATTATGGCAACTCAGCAATGTTCTGGATGTGCCAATATCTTTCTTCTTTGAAGATATGCCAGAAAGTGTGCGCGATTCTTTCCCTGGTTATGAAGGTCAAACAGCAGAAAGCGACATTCCAGAGGAGCATCTCACGCTTCATCGTCGCCAGACGCTTGAACTTGTCAGAACATTTTCACGCTTGCAAGACCCGGTTATTCGCAAACGTGTCATTGATGTTGTACGCGCCATTGCAGAAAGCGAAACTGTAAACGGCTAATCAATTCATTGATTTTAAACAATAAAAAACGGTGGCACTATCCACCGTTTTTTTGTTTATAGGCTTGATAGTTGGTCACCTCTCCCGCTATCACTCAACGGCAATAAGTTAGAGATCGAACAAATATCATTAATTTTTTGTTCCATTTAGATCATTTGACTGTAAGATGTTTTGAATCATTATAAAAGAACCACTATAATCAACTAGCTAATGTGTTGATTTTAATAGATATGGATTTCATTTGAATAAAATGGGAATTGAAGGCAAACCTATATCCGTCACCAAATGCGGTACCTGCGGCGGTGGTAAAGAGGATTCCTCTTTATGTGGGCTTGCGCGCTCAGGTCTTAATTCTGACAATCTCCAACGCTCCCATCGAACTTATGATGTGGGGCAGAATATCTATTTCGAAGGTGATAATTGTGATGGCGTCTATTGCCTAAAGGCTGGGCTCATTGCTATTCGTAAAACCGATGTGAACGGAAACTCTGCTGTTGTTCGCCTTGTGCAACCCGGTGAAGCTTTCGGTCATCGTTCATTCCTTGCCAATGAAAAGCATGCCGGATCGGCTGAAGTTCTCGTAAAATCAAAGCTTTGCTTTATCCCAAAAGCAAATTTGGATACGATTTTAGCATCCTCACCTGACGTTGCCGTGCGTTTCACAAGACGCGTTGCGCGCGACTTGCGCGAAATTGAAGAACTCTATCTTTTAACCACGACACAGCCTGTGAGAAAACGACTCGCACATCTTCTGCTTAATCTGCGTACAAGATATGCTGATGAAGATGACGGCACAGATGAGACCATCTTAGAACTGCCTCTTTCACGCCAAGAACTGGCGGCTGCAATTGGTACACGGCCTGAAACAATCGCGCGTACCATCAAAAAACTTGAAGAAGACAAACTTGCTTTCTTTAAAGGAAGAATGGTTACAATACCAAGCACGGCCTTGCTTCAAGAAGATTTCGAATCCGACGATTAAGGCTTTTTTGAAAAGTCGATTACCCTCTTGCTTTTAGCGTTAATTAGAGTACGTTCACATTCATTATGTGCAGCGCAATATTCTTTGCCAACCTAATAGGGGAATGGGTTATATGAGCATCCGTAATCTTCAAAAAATGTTTTCACCCTCATCTATTTGTATTTTCGGTGCAAATAATGAAGAGAAAAACAGCGGTCAGATCGTCATTCAAAACCTAATATCCAGTGGCTTTAAAGGTCCGATCATGCCGATCAGTGATAAGGATCGCGCCATTGCAGGCATCTTAAGTTATAAAACTTTTGATGATCTTCCCTTATTGCCCGACCTTGTTATTTTTTGCGGCCCCAGTAATCCATCTGAAGAGACGCTAAACCAACTCGGCGATAAAGGTCTTAAAGCCCTTATTCTTATGGGTCATTGTGGCGAAAACCTATGTGCTCAAACCATTAAAAAACTCAGCCAAACCCATGGCATGCGAATTCTAGGTCCAAACAGTATGGGGGCAATGATCCCGGGCAAGAACTTCAATGCGAGTACAATGCACCTTCCCGTTAAGGCAGGGAAAATCGCCTACATATCGCAATCCTCTTCCATGTCTAGCACCGTTCTTGATTGGGCAAATGCCCATGGGGTCGGTTTTTCTCATTTCATTTCTTTGGGCAATTGTTCTGATGTTGATTACGGAGATATCATTGATTATCTCGGCAGTGATCCCTTCACACGTGCAATCCTGATCTATATGGAATCGATCAATGAGCGACGTAATTTTATGTCTGCCGCGCGTGCATCTGCACGTAACAAACCAATTTTGGTGATGAAGACAGGAAAACATGAAGCCGTCTCGGTCATGACCCAATCCCATACAGGGGCCATGGCAGGCAGTGACCTTGTTTATGACGCAGCCTTTAAACGCGCAGGAATGTTACGTGTGAACAGCATTGCTGAGCTTTTTGCAGGGGCCAATACACTTTCAAGCATACGGCCCTTTAACGGTAAAAGACTCGCCATCGTGTCAAATGGCGGTGGGCTCAATATTATTGCCAGTGACCATTTATTAGATCAGGGTGGCCAATTAGCAGAATTATCTGATGATACGATCGCTACGCTACAAAAAGCATTCTCCAATAATCAAATCACGAATCCTGTTGACCTTGGTCTGAACTGCACGGGGGAGGATTATGCAAAAGCCTATGAAATTTTAAAAAGCAGCAAAGAAGTCGACTGTATTTTATTTCAACATTCCCCAAATACTTACAGTGACACAACACAATGCGCACAAAAACTTGCCGCAGCCCATAAAAGCCTTAAAGGTCAGATATTAACCTGCTGGATGGGTGAGAAAACGATTGAGCAGGCACGCAGATGTTTCGAAGAAAATGCAATCCCCACCTATAGCTCACCGCGCATGGCAATCACTGCTTTCATGCATATCGTGCACTATAAGGAAAACCAAGTCACCTTGATGGAAACGCCAGAGCGCGTTCCCGCAGAAATAAAACCTGCTCGCAAAACCGTTCGCTCTATCATCGATGCGGCACTCAAACGGGGTGAAAGTTGGCTAAAAGAATCTGATGCAAAACAAATTCTCAGCGCCTATGGCATTGAAACTGTTGAAACCCATATTGTCCATTGTGCTGATGAGGCAGAAAGAACAGCAGAAGAAATCGGCTTTCCTGTTGTCGTAAAAGTTATGTCTGCTGACATTATTCATAAATCAGACGTTCAAGGTGTGATGTTAAACCTCACCTCTCCCCAGGCTGTCAGCAGTGCCATAGAAGACATCACCCAAAGGACACACACATTTAAACCAGATGCGGTTATTGATGGTTTTATTGTTCAAAAGATGGTTCATCTCCCCCATGCCCATGAACTCATTGCAGGCATGACAAACGATCCTGTTTTTGGCCCTGTTATCTTATTTGGTGAAGGCGGTACAGCAACAGAAGTGATTGCAGACCATGCCATTGCCCTACCCCCCTTAAATATGGGGTTGGCGAAAGACCTGATTTCACGCACAAAAATAAGTAAACTGCTTGATGGTTTTCGTGACCATCCTGAAATCAACAAGAATGCCCTTTGCCAACTGCTTATTGAACTCTCAGAAATCTGTATTGATTTCCCTGAAATTCAGGAACTTGATATCAACCCGATCTTTAGCTCAAAAGAGGGTGCCCTAGCAGTTGATACAAGAATGCGCATTCAAAAATGCACTGAAAGCCACCCTAACAGGCGCTTGGCCATTCGCTCCTATCCTGCCTATCTTGAAGAAGAATTTATCCTACGCAATGGACGAAAAACAATCATTCGCCCCATTCGCCCAGAAGACGAACCCGCCCATAATGAATTTATGAGTAAAGTCTCTGCCCAAGATATCCGTTTTCGTTTCTTTGGCTCGGTTCGTGAATTGCCCCATAGTGAAATGGCACGTTTAACCCAGATTGATTATGACCGCGAAATGGCCTTTATCGCTCAAGCCCCCAATGAAGAAGACGGTCAAATGGAGACCCTCGGCGTTGTGCGCACAGGCACAGACCCCAATAATGAGGAAGCTGAATATGCGATTCTTGTACGCTCAGACCTTAAGGGGCAAAAACTGGGCTGGAAACTCCTAAACAAGATGATCGAATATACAAGAACGCGCGGCACAACCTATTTTGCAGGACAAATTCTTCGAGAAAACCGCACCATGATTGATATGGTAAAAGCCATGGGGTTTGAAACCCACACGATCATGGATGAAGACATTGTTGAGGTTAAGTTGAAACTATAAAAGTAACGTTTCGCTAAACTTTTACAGCTATAGTTAGGTATTCTTACGCAAAAAGTTTGACGAAATAAGATGTTACAACTAATATCACCAGTTAAGTGCACTAAATTTATATCGGAGGTCGTTCCCTTGCGGACGCGTTATTTCATCAGTACCTGTATGGGTGCTTTGTTGGCTTTTTCAGCCACGACTGATACGCTTGCAGCCAGTCTGGAAACAGAACTGAGCAATATGCTTATTGACCATCCGAAACTTAAGTCTGCACAGGAAAAAACCCAAGCGGCGACTAAAGATATTGATGTTAAGCAAGCAGCCCAACTGCCAACTGTCGCGCTGTCTTCCGATTATGGCTATGAATGGATTACCAACCCAACAGAACGCGCTGTCGGTGATGACAAAAACGATTCATCCATGATGCGTCGCACAGCGGGTGTGACGGTTACACAGAATCTTTTTGATGGTTTTGCTACAGAATCTTCCATTCGTACTGCGCGCTTAAATAAAGAAGAAACCCATTTTCAAGAAAACAATGATCGCCAAACCCTACTTTTAGAAGGTGTTGAGACTTATCTGAACGTCTTAAAACATGCGCGCCGCATTGATTTTGCCAAAGAAAACGAATCAAACATCAAAACACAGATGGAACTGGAAGATGAGCGCGTGCAACGTGGTTCCGGTATCGGTATTGATGTTTTAAATGCTAAATCACGCTTACAGACGGCTAAAGACACCCGCGTTGAATATGAAGGTGATCTGGCAAAAGCTGCTGACCAATATATTCAGGTCTTTGGTCATGCGCCTGACATTGCTGCCATGGTTGACCCCAACCCACCCCTTGACCTCATTCCCGAGACAATGGATGAAGCAATTGAAATTGCCCTAAAAACGAACCCGCAGCTTCTGAAAACTGATGTTTCAGCAGAAATTGCCAGCGAAAACCGCAACACAACACGTGCGCAATATTACCCAACTGTCGATCTTGTAGGTGCAATGAATTACGAAAACGACAAAGGTGCCACAGCGGGAACGCGTCGTGACTACTCTGTTTTAGTTGAGGCTAACTGGGATTTGTTCAGTGGTTTTTCCACCGAATATTCCATGAAAAAAGCCGTATTTGATTATGCTGCTTCAAAAAGCACCTATGAATTTACAGCACGCAAGCAAATTGAAGCCACACGTAAAGCATGGCACAACCTTGAAACAACACGTGAGCGTCTTTCCTTAAAAGAGAACGATGTCATCTTGAAGGAAGAGATTTTCAACGATACGCGTAAACAGCGTGAAAATGGTGCTGAAGGTGTTGACGTGATCAATGTTCTTGATCGCAAAAAAGAAGTGTTTGAAACCAAGATCAAATATGCAGAGCTTTATTACGATACCCGCTATGCCATCTATTCTGTCCTTTTTGCAACAGGTCAACTCACACCTGATATGCTAAATCTCGAATAGACTTTTAAAAGTATAAATCAAAAAAGAGGACCCAATTTTCAGGTCCTCTTTTTTTATGCCTAGAAAAAAGAAACTCCGGCACAAGGACCGGAGTTTTCCTATTATTTACTGGTTGCAACAAACACACCATCCCAGTCATCACCGGGTGGGGTTTGTTCGTAATCTTGCATACGATCTTCATACAGGTCGTAAAGCCCGTGGTGCTCCATTCCAAGATCATCAATCATCTTGTTTGCAACGATGATATCTTCACGAACCTGCGCCCATTCTTGATTGCGATATGCTTTAAGTAATTTCGCATGGAAATCAGCATATTCAATAAAGAGTGGTTTCTGCGCAACCTGATCATCACCAAGAACAGAGAAGATACGCACAGCTTCAGTTTTACCTTTAACCATGATCAAATCGAGCTCAATACAGGCAAGGTCTGTTACATTTTTATAGGTGCTTTCACCAATTACAATGGTCACGCCATAAGTTTTAGACTGCCCTTCAAGACGTGAGGCAAGGTTTACCGCATCCCCGAGTACAGAATAATCAAAACGCGCATCTGACCCCATGTTACCCACACAACAGGTACCTGTATTAAGACCGATACCAATGCGAAGCGGGATATGAGGACGCCCCTCTTCTTCAGCTTCTTTTTCAAGACGCTCGTTAAGGATTTCTAATGAGTCAATCATTTCAAGGGCAGATAAACACCCTTCCCTTTCCTGATTGGGTACATCAAGCGGCGCATTCCAAAAGGCCATGATACAATCGCCCATATACTTATCGATTGTCCCTTGGCGATTCAAAATCACATTGGTCAGCGGGGTGAGGAATTTGTTGATCAGCTTGGTCAAACCTTCTGCATCAAACAGTTCCGAAATGGAAGTAAAGCCACGCACGTCACAGAAGAGCAACGTCATCTCACGGTTTTCACCACCAAGCTTAAGTGTACTTGGGTCTTCTGCCAAACGCTCCACAAGAGCAGGTGACATATAGTGAGAGAAAGCCGAGCGCACTTGCTTTTTCTGTGCTTCTTCTGCGGCATAGCCCATATAGGTTAACTGCACATAAATACCAAGCGTGGATATCATGGCAAACCCGGCATCAAACAGAAGTTTTTTCTCTGCAAACAAATACCAAGAAGCACCACCAGAGCCCCCTGCAATTAACAAGAAGAGCGCCAATGTCCATTTTGCACCGATCATAGGAACAAGAATAATCATCACCAGACCTGCAAATAGGGTAAGCAGGAACTCAGCCCCATTCATATTTGGCGGGCGGCTTAGGAAGGCTTTATCAACAACAGCCTCAATCACGTTGGTATGAACTTCTACTCCGGGCAATGTCCCTTCAACAGGAGTGGACCGAATATCAAGCAGACCAACCGCAGATGTCCCCACGATAATGAGTTTTCCACGGATCATGGCGGGATCAACAACACCACTTAGGACATCGCGCGCTGAAACATATTTAGACTTATCATGCTTAGAAAAATGCGGCCAGACACGGCCCTTTTTATCAGTTGGCAAGATCAAGCCTTTTGCCACACCAACCTGTTGCACCCCTAATGGATCAGATGTCACAAGAATAGTGCGCCGCCCAGTTGCCACACGTAACATTTCAATGGCAAGGCCGGTGTAAATATCCTTTTCAAACTGAAAGAGGGTGGGAACACGGCGCACGATGCCATCTGGTTCTGGAAAGAGAGAGAAAAAACCATGACCCGCCGCAGCCTTTTCAATCACAGGGACATTTCGCACCAGCGAGGGCAAAATAGGAACAAACGCATGTGGTTTTGTTCCCCGAAAGGCGATGGATTTTTTAACTGGGGGGCGATATTCCTGATCTTCAATTTTGCGATCAAAACCAGCTTGGCCCAAAACAACACGGGTTTGTTTAATAATATTGGCAAAATATTTGTCATTACTGGGCAACCCACGAATGGTTTCTTCCAAAACCGGATCAAGGCCACTGACGTTTTCAGCAATCATGTTGGGAGAAAGACGATCAGGCTCGGGAAATGCAATATCGAATGCGACCACCCCAGCCCCCATTTTAAAGAGGTTGGCAACCATATCGCCAATGATGGTACGCGGCCATGGCCATTGCCCGACCTCAGACAAGCTTTCCTCATCAAGGTCAACAATAGTAACTGGTCGCGTTTTCACCTCACGCGGTTGCGCACGTTGATACATATCAAAGGCTTTTACCCGCATAAATTCAACTGGATACGGGTCAATAATCTGAATGACCAACAAGCCGATTAACACAACAAAACCCGTTAAGCGCACTGCAGAGAAGAATTTACGAATTCTTCCGGGTTTCTTTTTATCTTTTTTCTTTTCGTCTTCAGCCACGGTTCTCGTCCCTTTTTCCATGGTCAATATATGTCCATGACACCAGTTAAGCCGTCTCAGGTCAAGAAAACATGGTGATGAATTAAAATTTTCCTACAAAAAACAAACATATACAGTCGTTTTTTGTTTAAAAGTACGTTACGTTTTATAACAAAAGAAAAACAAGAGACGGAATCGCGCATGTTACCTGCAAGCTTTGACTGGCTAAGACCCATTATCAAACCTCTGATGAAAACATTCAGAGAAGTCATGACCATGTCATTTTTTGTGAATATGATGGCTCTTATTGTCCCCGTATTCGTTCTCCAGGTTTATGACCGCGTTGTGTTTAATGCGGGTATTGAAACACTCCAAGGCCTCGTCATTGGGGTTATACTTGTCTTGGTCTTTGACTATATCTTACGCCAGACACGTTCTAAAATCATGCAGCGCGTGGCTTTAAAAATTGATGTGGAAGTTGGGCGTAAACTGTTTAAACAATTTACGTCCGTGCCTTTACAAACCCTTGAAAGCAAACCTGCGGCCTTTTGGCAAACCATGTTTCGTGATGTGGATACCGTTCGCAATACATTAAGCGGCGGTACGGCTATTTTGCTGGTCGATCTCCCTTTCGTCTTTCTCTTTCTCGGCCTTATCCTCCTGCTTGCTCTGCCTATTGCATGGGTCTTTCTGATTATTTTGCCCATGTTCCTGTTTGTTGCGTGGCGCTCAGGTAAAGTGATTAATTCAGCAAGTCAGGAAGAAAAGAAAACAGCTCTCAGCCGCGATGACCTTGTGGCTGGTGTGATTGCGGGGCGTACAACCATTAAAGCCTTGGCAATGGACCGCACGCTAGAAGCCACATGGGAAGACCGCCACGCTGATAATATTGAAAATTCAATCATCCGCGGTGGTAAAGCTGATGCCTATACAAACCTTGGCATGACGCTCACCCTGTTAACCACAATCTCGCTTACCACGGTTGGTGCTATTGCCATTATCAATCAAGAACTCACCATGGGGGCCTTGATTGCAACCAATATGCTATCGGGTCGTTTGCTTGGCCCTATGAACCAACTTGTGGGCTCATGGCGCGCATTTGGTGGGTTTAAACAATCGGTTGAGCGCCTTGGTCAGCTTTTTGAAATGCCGATTGAGCGCCAGGAAAGCTCCGTTGAGATGGGCCGCCCAGAAGGGCATATTTCCCTTGATAAAGTCACCTTTGCCTATAGTGAAGAGTCAGAGCCTGTTGTTGACGGTGTCAGCTTCACCTTAAAGCCCGGTGCCCTGACCGCCCTTGTGGGGCGAAACGGCAGTGGTAAAACCACGTTGGTCAAAATCATTCAAGGTCTCTATACGCCGAGTTCGGGTCGTATTTTGCTTGATAAGGCCGATATCAAACAATTCACCCGTTACGAGCTGGCAAGTTGGATTGGCTACGTCCCCCAAGAATGTGCCCTTTTGCATGGAACGGTCCGTGAAAACCTTGCTTTTTCACGCCCAGAAGCAACCGATGAAGAAATCATTGCTGCATGTGAAGCAACAGGTGTGCATGAAACCATCATTGACCTACCCGAAGGTTACGGCAGTGATATCGGGGAAGCCGGGCGACGCTTATCGGGCGGGCAAAAACAACGGCTCACCATTTCACGCGCCCTTTTGGGGAACCCGCCTGTCTTACTGCTAGATGAACCATCCGGCAGTTTAGACCGTCAAGCCGAAGAAGAGTTACGCGATTTATTGGCTGAACTTTCCCATGATCATACGATCATTCTGGTCACCCATAGCCCGATCCTGTTAGGGGCCTGTGCCAATATGATCGTGATGGATCGTGGTAAAATTGCACTTGCAGGGCCAACCAAAGACGTTCTGCCCAAACTTGCTCAATCAACACAAAATAAAAAAGATCAAGAAACACCTAAAAAACCTGCTGTTCCTTCACAGGCACAAGCACAGCCAAAGCCAACCGCACCTGCCCTCCCCCTTGAAGTGATGGGAGATAAGAAATGACGCGGCTTGATCAACTGGTAAATGAAAACCCGGTTCAAAACTTCAAACCCGTTGCCTATGGCATCATGGTGGCCTTGCTAACCTTTATCATTTGGGGCTTTTTCACCATGCTTGAAGAAGTCTCTGTTGCCATGGGGGAAGTCGTACCACAAGGCAAAGTCAAGGCCATTCAACACCTTGAAGGTGGGATTATGACCGAGGTTTTTGTCAAAGAAGGTGACCTTGTGCGCAAAGACAGCAAGCTTGTTCAACTTGATCTCGGCACAGGTGGCGTTAATAAAGAAGAGTTAGAAGTCCGCCTTGATGGGCTATTGCTCAACCGTGCCAGACTAAATTCTGAAGCCTATGGTAAAGCACTTGAGTTTCCTGATGAAATTGTCCAAGCGCGCCCGGGTATGGCCGCTGCTGCAGAACAATCTTATGCGGTGCGACAGCGTGGCTTAAAAAATAGATTAAATGTTCTCAACGATAAACTACGCCAAAAAGAACTGGCCGTTGAAGAACTGCAAACAAAGCTAAAAAACACAAAAAACGATCTCAGACTCACCAAAAGACGCTTCACCATGTCACGCAATCTATTGAAGGATCGCCTGACATCTAAAATGGATCACCTGAAGCTTGAATCAGAAGTTCAAAAGCTTGAAGGTGAGACAATCACCTTGATGAAATCTGTTCCTAAAGCCAAAGCATCCATGCAGGAAACAGAAAACACGATTAAAGAAGAAATTACGGCCTTTCAAAGTGAGGCTATTGAAGAGTTAGGTACGGTTGAACAATCTATTGCCCAAACTTTTGAACTTCTTTCAAAGGCCACAGACCAAGGTATTCGCGCGCTGATTAAAAGCCCGATTGATGGTGTTGTTAAAAATATGACCTACAACACGGTTGGTAACGTTGTGAGTGCGGGTGAGCCCATTATGGAAATTGTTCCCATTGGTGAAAATCTTGTGATTGAAGCGCGCCTTAATCCCATTGATCGTGGCTATGTAGAAGAAAGTCAGGATGCAACTGTTAAAATCAACACCTATGATTTTGTCAGATATGGCGGGCTTGAAGGCAAAGTAATCCATGTGGCACCTGATTCCACAACCTCACCTGAGGGAGAAACCTACTTTCGCGTTATCGTGCAAACAGACAAAACATATTTAGGTGCAATGGAAGGGCTTTACGAGATCACACCGGGTATGGAAGCCACTGTTGATATTCACACAGGTGAGAAGTCTGTGATGGAATATTTGATTAAACCCGTACTCAAAATGAAGCATGAAGCCTTCAGGGAAAGATAAAATTAGATACTCGTTATGATTCTGTTAGTATTTTTAATGCAAAATAGGGTCTAATAGCTTTATATTAAAGCAACTTGAGCCAACTAGAGTAATAAGGCAGAGGCGTAAAAAATGTCGTTTGCAACGATAATCGGGATCATTGGTGGTATTGGCCTTTTTGTAGGCGCCATCTTATTAAGTACAGATAACTTTCTTATGTTCTTGGATTTACCAAGTTTCATTATGGTTATCGGCGGTACCTTTGCTGCAACCTTTGTATCGTATGAACCACGATACGTCATGTTGGCCTTAAAATTAATCAGCCGCTTGGTTTTTGCCCCTAAAGTTGCTCGTAATATTCTTACAGCTGAAGTAGGGCGTATCATCAAATGGGGCTATACGGTTCAAAAAAATGGTATCCCTGCCCTTGAAGCTGAATCAAAAAAAGCGGCACGCGCGGATCGTTTCATCGGCTTTGGTATGGATATGGTAATCAGTGGCTATACAGGTCAGGAAGTCCGTGAAATTCTGACCAACACCATTGAAACAACATTTGTGCGTAACACCATTCAAGCAAAAATCCTAAAAGACATTGCTGCAACCCTGCCTGCCTTTGGGATGATCGGAACATTGATTGGTCTGATTATCATGCTAGACGGTATGGGTGGTGACCCGGCTGAGCTGGGTGCGGGCCTTGCCGTTGCACTTTTGACAACACTTTATGGTGTGATTTTTGCCCGAATGATTTTTCTGCCAGCAGCAAACAAAATTCAACAACGTGAAGAGATCGTACGTTTTCGCAACTATCTTGTTGCAGAAGGCCTATGCCTTTTGGCAGACCGTAAGAGCCCACGTTTCATTCAAGACCGTATGAATAGCTTCCTTGACCCTGCTATTCACTACAACCTTGATAAAATGATGAAGAACAAGTGATAAGTTGAGGTAATAAAATGCCACCTCCTGCGCCCCAAGAAGAACCAGCTGATGAATCCTGGCTTGCGACTTATGCCGATGCCATTACCCTTTTGATGGCCTTCTTCGTTTTACTTGTTGCAGTTTCAAAAGTCGATATTGCTGCCTTTGAAGATATGGCCGATGGTATTAGTAAAACCGTAAGTAAAAAGAAAGAACGCAAAAGCCCTTTAAAAGAACTTAAAGAAGACACCAAAGAGATTGTCGCAGAAATGACTGACGGCAAGGTACTTCAGATGGGTGTGGATGATAGTGGTATTGTCCTTGAATTTGATAGTTCAACGTTCTTCTTACCCGGCACAGCACAAATTATTGATGCAGCCTACCCTGTTATTGCTGCCGTCTCTGAATTGGTTAACGCCCCACAATATGTGATGTTTAATCTTGATATTGAAGGCCATACAGATGATGACCCAATCAGCACCGCACAATTTCCCTCAAACTGGGAACTTGGTGCCGCACGTGCTGGTGCAGTCCTTCGCTTGATGAATGAAACAGGTACTGAAATTAAGCGCATGCGCGTGCTTTCTTATGCATCAACACGCCCCAAAGCACCAAACAGAACTGAAGACGGTACACCTCTGCCAGAAAACAAGGCGCAAAACCGTCGTGTGGTTATGCGTATCCACCAAAAGCCATTTGAATATTCACCGCCTAAATATGTTCCCGTAACCTCTATTGCGCGCGATGCAGAAGGTGTTGAGCCCACATCACAACAAGAGCAGCCTGCCCCTACACAAGAAGGACAGGCAGCACAATAAACATAATAATGCAGTATAGGTTACTTAAAGACCGCTATGGCGGCAATCTGTACAGCTTACTTCTTCGGGCATGAGAACATGTTGGATTAAATTTTCCACATACTTCTCGGCCCGTTTTTTATTTGTCGACATATCCATTTCGCAGAGCTTTTTAAGCTCGCGCAAAATACAATTTTGAAGACTAATTTTACTAAAGCAAAGCTTATTAAACTCAGAATACGGAGTTACAGACTCAGCCTTTTCCTTACAATGCGTATATGCTGTAGAGATAAGCTTTTCAAGGGCTGCATGTTTGCTCTCTTCCTCATCTTCATAAGCTTTAGTTATGAGGTATTTTGTATAGAGTTCATGCAGGTCCACAAAAGTAGGGTAAAAATTATCAAGATACCCGCAGGTAGCGATTTCTTCATTTGAAATATTCATCATAATAATCATCAAGACTTAATTGGTTAAGTCCAGCACCCTCTCACATGTCTGAGGACACGTTTTATCGTCCTCATAACGCATCTGTTTATGCGTGCAGCAAAAGCGTACACTTTGTACAAGCGACGTATCAGTGATCTCAGTATGTAAATGGGCTTTACGGCCCTTTTCTGCTTCACAGACAACCACTGTTAAAGGTGTGTTTTCTGCAAGGATCGCGACACACGGCATGGCGCGCGTGTCTTTAAAATCGATCAACCCACAAACTGCCGTAATCGGGATATCCTTTTCAATGGATGTTACCCAATATTTCTTCACACGTTTTGCAATTGCAGCACGTCCAACATTAACAGCTGGTTCATCCTGCCTTGAAACGACGACTTCATCTTCAAACAGTTCTTCTAGGTAATCGATATCATATTCATTAAATGCGGTTACATAATCATTCGTAACTGCTTTACATCTTGCTCTATTTGCCATTCTACCCGCCTATGAGACACTTCTTGTCCCACTCTTTAAAACCTCACTACTCGTAGTTGCTTCTTTGTTATAATTTTTATGAGCACATTCTACCAATTCAGAAAGCCTCTAAAAACTACGTAATGCGCACTAACCCATTTGCACCATCGAAATCAACAAATGTAGTACGTATTAATGCGTATTAACGTCCGACTTTAGTACGCTAAAAGCCTGAATTATCAAGTATTTTTAGATAAAATTTTATCTATTGGTCAATTTATTGTGGGTTTATGCATTTCCGATTCGCATAAAAAAGGGGAAATTAATATTACAAAATATTTCAAAGATGTATAAAAAAAGTAACGCACACGATTAAATCTACAGTTACTTTTAAACCATAACGAGCATTTGCTCTTTCGCGGCAAAACAATGCTCCCATGAAGCAATTGCCTTATTCTCAATTTCCAACATGATATCATCTGTATGTTCTGGATCATGATGAAACAGAGCCAATTTTTTAACGCCTGCTGCCTTACAAAGGCGAATAGCTTCCTGCCATGTTGAATGGCCCCAACCTATTTTGGTCTCAAAACTCTCATCACTGTAAGTCGTATCATAAATAACCAAATCAGCCCCTTCAATAAGGCCAAGTACATTTTGGTCCGGCTTTCCAATGACATGTTCTGTATCGGTTACATAGCAAATCGCCTTAGCGTTATATTCAATACGGTATCCTGTTGCACCATTGGGGTGGTTAAGAGGTGCTGTAACCACCTTAATCCCATCATGAAAAGAAAAACTATCCCCACTTCTAAAATCTTCAAATGTCAGGTCTGCCTGCATAACTTCTAAAGGGACAGGGAATGTCGGGTTTGCCATTTGGCTAGCAAGGACCTGCCTGATCCCCCCAATATCCATTAAATGCCCTGCCATCACATGAAAGCTATTGCCCGGAACGTAGGCCGGTGCAAAAAAAGGAAAGCCGTTGATATGGTCCCAATGGGTATGGGTTAATAAAAGGTGGGAGTTTTTATGGCCAGATTTAAGTAAGTCTTGCCCAAGGCTACGTATGCCTGTGCCCGCATCAAGGATAAAGCGATAGTCCCCAGCTTTGATTTCTATACAACTGGTGTTGCCTCCATATGCGATATGATCAGGCGATGGGCATGCAATAGACCCACGCACACCCCAAAATTTTACAGCAAACGACATTTTATACTCCGGCTCATTTGGCCTCGGCGATTATTCTTGTTCATTTCATTCTTACAAATTAAACAAGAATGCGATAGTTCAAATATACTCTTAAGCTCTATTAATTTGGCTACCAACATCAAGTTTCAGCTCTTTACTGGCACTTCCTTGGTTTATGGCAATTTCAACAAAGCCTGAGGAGTTATAATACCAAAAGGCTCCTCCCTCTTCTGTGTCGCAGAACACATCAGCATATTTCACCTTTTCATTACCAATAATAAAGCATGTTTCCATGCCGCATTGAGATTGTTTTATGCCCGTCCAACAGTTTCCATAGACATCTATATAAATAACCTTACAATTTTTATGTATATTTTCAAAAATTGTGAGATTATTTCGATCTATAGCCTGTTTTTTAAATTCAATATTTTGAGAAATCATTGCCACAACTGGCGCAAAAAGATCGCGCCCATGAAATGATTTTGACAGCACCTCAGGACGCCATAATATCTCGTAAGACTCAATTTCTTGTGCATTGCTGATGATCTGACTGAATAATCCATTATCCGGCCCGACAAACCAACTCCCATCACATTTAAGACAAATGGCTTTTCTTGTCCCACCAACGCCTGGGTCAACAACACAAAGATAGACATGGCCCTGCCCCATATTTGTCAGCAGACCGGACAAAAGCTGTGCAGATGCTTCTATATTAAAGGCTGGTGCATCAACCATCAGGTCGATGACCTTCTCCTCTGGTGCCACGTTTAAGACCGCCGCCTTCATTTGCCCCAGATATGGCCCCAAAACACCAAAATCAGTAAATGTGAAAATCATACGTTATCTCCGAAATGGCATGATCAACAATTCAATGAGCTTGAGATATTTCGCCTCTCTATACTCATTTAAACCGATCTCCATAGCTTCATGGCCCTTTGAAGGTTGGTCACGGTATGTTTTAAACAAACGATCCCAAAAACTGACGCAAAAGCCATAATTGCTATCTGTCTCACACTTGATTTGGGAATGATGCACACGGTGCATATCCGGTGTGACAAAAACAAGCCTAAGCATCCGATCAAACCCTAAAGGTAGCTTCAGGTTCGCATGATTAAACATGGCCATTGCGTTCAAGGACATCTCAAAGATAATCACAGCTAAAGGATCAATCCCAAATACAACAACCAAGGCTATTTTATATAAAAGTGAAAGAACGATTTCTGCGGGGTGAAAACGCAACCCCGTCGTCACATCAAAATCAAGATCAGTGTGATGCACTTTGTGTAGGCGCCAAAGGATCGGCACTTTATGCATGACCACATGCTGAAAATAGATACAGAGATCGAGAAGGATAATGCCAAGGAAAATTAGATAAGGCCCCTGCCCGGTATTTAACGAAATAAGGCTGCCGCCTTGTTCCTGTACATAATAAGCAACAGCCACAGGTACAAAGGGCAAGAATATACGAACGATTAAACCGCCACAGGCCATCAGGCTCAGGTTTGCAAACCATCTTTGCGTTCGGTTATATTTTCTTTTAAGGCGTGGGAATAAAGCTTCCCCCACAGCAAAAAGTACAAACAGACCCATAAAGACACTTAAACGCAAGATAGCTTCATTTTCCTGAATGAAATCACTCATGCCTGTTTTGCCTTTTTGATCTGCCTAAATTGAATAATGGCTACCCCTGTTAATGTAAGGATGCCACCAGCCATTTTATAGAGCGTAAATTCTTCACCCAAAATAAATACACCGGCCCCCACCCCAATCATGGGGGCAAGCAAGGTAAAGGGCACGACCTGATTAACATCAAGCCTTTTAATAAGACTGTACCATAAATGATAAGCAAGAACGGAAGAGGCCAAGATCGTATAGCTTAACAACAACCAGATATGTATTGGTGCATCTGTAATTGCTTCAATCTGGTTGCTTTCCCACATGTAGGACATCATGAGCAAAACCGGAATGGCAAAAAGGCTCATCCAGCCCATAATGGCAAGGGGTGGGATATCATTGGCTTTTTTAATCAGGATATTTGCCCAAGCCCAGCTAAAGGCACAGGCAATCACGCAAATGATTGAAATAACGGTACCGCCTTGGGGCTCACCTGCTAAAAAGGCTGCCCCGCAAAAAGCAAGCGACATGCCTATACTGCGTTTCCAGCCCAGCTTATCTGCAAAGAAAACAGCCGCGAGGATAGA
The DNA here is from genome assembly GCF_900093605.1 of Candidatus Terasakiella magnetica. Taxonomy (NCBI): domain Bacteria; kingdom Pseudomonadati; phylum Pseudomonadota; class Alphaproteobacteria; order Rhodospirillales; family Terasakiellaceae; genus Terasakiella; species Terasakiella magnetica. Next base: position 228,375 of record NZ_FLYE01000001.1, on the reverse strand, counting down.
GCTAAACGGCACACCAAGCTGTAACAACAAGGCTACGGTTGCCGCATCTGCGCCTTGAAAGCCAACAAAGAACAAGCCAAAATGGCCCACACCCAAAACAAGCGCAATGGGTATGGTCTTCTTGATTTGATCAAGACTTAACCTGAAAAAGGGCAGGAGAAGGAGTGCTGTTATAGCAAAACGTATAATCGTTAGCGTCAGGGGTGGAACGGATGTAACTGACACCTTAATAGCAGCAAAGTTGAACCCCCAGATAATCACCACGCATAAGGCCTGTAATGTATCACGGAAGTTCATCTTCATCGCCTTATCTGCACGGTTTTGCAGACTATGGCATAGTTTAAACGCTAGAGTCTAACGAATAACCTGCTGCGCGCACCGTGCGGATAAAGTCTGGTTTGTCATCAATGCTTAAGGCTTTGCGCAAACGCCGGATATGAACATCAACCGTGCGCACTTCCACATGAATGTCGCGTCCCCATACTTTATCAAGCAGTTGCTCGCGCGAAAATACACGGCCTGGGCGTTCCATCAACACACGAAGAAGGCGGTATTCAGTCGGCCCTAAATGGATTGATGTTGTCTCTCGCATGACTTTATGCTCAGACAGATCCATCAGGATATCTTCATAAGTCAGCTTATCGTCTGTCAATGTCGGGCTCGCACGTCTTAAGACAGCCTTGGCGCGCGCCACCAACTCATTGGGAGAAAACGGTTTTACGATATAGTCATCAGCTCCATTATCTAACCCACGGATACGATCGCTTTCTTCACCCCGTGCGGTCAGCATAATGATGGGAAGGGGTTTTGTCTCTTTGCGTTCGCGCAGGCGGCGGCAAACTTCAATCCCGCTTAAGCCCGGAAGCATCCAATCCAGAATAATCAGATCGGGTTCTTCTTCTTCCACCAGCAACATGGCTTCTTCACCATCAGCCACACAAAGGGCGCGAAAGCCTTGTTTTTCGATATTATATCGAACAAGTTCAGCCAACGGCGGTTCATCTTCAACGATTAAAACCAAGGGATCCATGATCGTTTACTCTTCTTCCAGTCCAGTAAAACTTGTCTCATCATCTTTTGGGCGATCATCTTCGGGGTGAACGCCTGTCACCAAGAAATGTACATTTTCTGCAATATTGGTGGCATGGTCGCCTGCACGTTCCACATTTTTGGCAATAAACAGCAAATGGGTACAGGGCGTAATGTTGCGCGGGTCTTCCATCATGTATGTGAGCAATTCACGAAACAGGCTGGTGTGAAGCTGATCAACAACTTCATCTTGTGCCCGAATATCAAGGGCCTTGCGCTCATCACGCTCAAGGTAGGCATCCAGCACATTATGAACCATGGACTGTACCAGTGAGGCCATACGCGCAATGGTATGAACCGCACCAATTGGCGCAGCACTGGAAAGTGTAATGGTACGTTTGGCAATATTTTTGGATAGATCACCAATACGTTCAAGGTCAGACGATGTCTTAAGCGCTGAAATCACCATGCGCAAATCATCTGCCATAGGCTGGCGCAAAGCCAAGATGCGCGTGACTTCGGTGTTAATTTCCATTTCCAACTCGTCAATTTTCAAGTCGTCATGGATGACATTACCTGCCAATGTGGTGTCACGCTTGACCAATGCCTCACTGGCACGGCCTAACAAGGCTTCAGATAACCCGCCCATACGCGCAATGGCGTTATCAAGATGAGTAAGTTCGTTATCGTAGGATTTAACTGTATGATCTGTCGTATTCATAATTTTTTACCCGAAACGGCCTGTGATGTAGCCCTTAGTGCGCTCATCAATGGGTGACGTAAAGATTTGTTCTGTCTCGCCATATTCAACGAGGTTTCCAAGGTGGAAAAATGCGGTATGTTGAGAAACACGTGCGGCTTGTTGCATGGAGTGGGTTACAATCACGATGGTGTATGATCCACGCAGCTCATCAATCAGCTCCTCAATCCTTGCTGTGGCAATAGGATCAAGGGCCGAACATGGCTCATCCATTAGCAAGATTTCAGGATCAACCGCAATGGCGCGTGCAATACATAAACGTTGCTGCTGCCCCCCAGAAAGCCCTGTGCCCGGCTCTAACAGGCGATCTTTGACTTCTTTTAAAAGGCCAACCTTTTCAAGGCTTGTTTCTACGATTTCATCCATCTCTTCTTTAGAAGAGCCAATCCCATGTAAGCGCGGGCCATAAGCCACGTTGTCATAAATGGATTTTGGAAACGGGTTTGGCTTTTGGAAAACCATGCCGATCTTGGCGCGAAGAAGAACCGTATCCACTTGATTAGATAAGATGTTCATATCATCAACCATGATCTCACCCGTGACCGAGCAGGTATCAATGGTGTCATTCATACGGTTAAGACAGCGCAAGAAAGTCGATTTACCACAACCGGATGGCCCGATAAAGGAAGTCACTTTACCTTTAGGCATATCAAGATTGATGCCAAATAAAGCTTCTTTTTGACCATATTTCACACGCACATCACGTGCTGAGATTTTCACATCTTCTGGTGAAAGTTCAACGGAGTTCACACCTTGAGATGTGGTTCCATTACTGGCATTGATCTTATTTTCAATTTCGACAGCATTTTCTTTTGTCATTGGTTTCATAGCTTTCGTTTCCATTTTTACCAACGTCGTTCCAGCTTTTTACGCAGAAGAACGGCTAAAGCATTCATTGTGATGAGGAATGCCAGTAAGACCATAATAGCAGCAGATGTTTTCTCAACAAAGGCTCTCTCTGGGCTATCGGCCCATAGATAGACTTGAACGGGAAGAACGGTCGCTGGATCAAAAGGTGTTCCCGGTACGTCTGCGATAAAGGCAACCATACCAATCATAAGTAAAGGCGCTGTCTCACCAAGGGCTTGCGCCATACCGATGATTGTACCTGTTAAGATACCCGGCAGTGCAAGGGGAAGCTGATGGTGAAAAACAGCCTGCATTTTTGAAGCCCCAACGCCAATGGCAGCTTCCATAATGGACGGCGGGATTGATTTTAGTGCAGCACGTGACGCAATAATAATTGTCGGCAATGTCATCAGGGCTAAAACCACACCCCCTGCAACCGGGGCTGAGCGCGGCATACCAAACACATTCAAGAAAATTGCAAGGCCGAGCAAACCAAACACGATGGAAGGCACTGCTGCTAAATTGTTGATATTGACTTCAACCAGATAGGTGAATTTGTTTTTCGGGGCAAACTCTTCAAGATAGATCGCCGCCATTACACCTAATGGGAAAGACAAGGCCAATGTAACCAGCATGGTCAAGGCAGAACCGACCAAAGCACCGCGTATACCGGCTTGTTCAGGCTCGCGTGAGTCCCCTGCTGCAAAGAAGTTGGTGTTAAAACGCTTTTCAACAGCACCTTCTTTTTCATACACTTCAACCCATGCAATTTCTTTATCTGTAATCGGGCGTGTGCTTTCATCTTGTGTGCGGTCAAACACATCTTTGATCAGCATATCCACTTCATCAGAAGCCATCACCCAGACCGATTGCGTTGTGCCAATCAGACTTGGATTTGCAACAACCATATCACGCAAATTATAGCCTGCACTTGAACTCACAAGCCCATAAAGCTTTCGTTTATCGCGGCGTTTTTTCACTTCAGGGAATTTAGCGCGCAAAGATTGCTTCACCACCCCAGCGTAATTGGCAAACTGAAGTGTTTCAGCCTTGCGCGATCCCTCTGGATCAATGATTGCCTCATCAAGCATGACATCGATCTTCATATAGGTTTGATGAAAACCCGTGTAGCCATTTGAAATAATGCTGGAAAACAGCATCAAAACACACAGGAACGCAAAGGCAAGCGCGCCAATACCCATCATTTTGAAGCGAGTTTCGGCTGCATGGCGTTTTTTCAAACGTCCATGCGCCTTTTGCATAGATACTTTTAACTCAGTCATATTTTTCTCGGTACTTTGCAACAACGCGTAGCGCAATAACATTTAAACATAAGGTTACGCAGAAAAGGACCAGCCCCAATGCAAAGGCCGCCAGTGTTTTAGGACTATCAAACTCTTGGTCCCCCACAAGCAACGTTACCATTTGCACAGTCGCTGTGGTCACCGCATGAAGCGGGTTTGCAGTAAGGTTTGCAGAAAGCCCTGCCGCCATCACCACAATCATGGTTTCCCCAATCGCACGCGAAATCGCCAGCATGATGCCGCCAACAATCCCGGGAAGAGCGGCTGGTAAAACAACCTGTAAAACCGTTTCTGATTTCGTCCCACCAAGGGCGTAAGAACCATCGCGCAAAGACTGCGGCACAGCACGGATCACATCATCAGAAAGAGACGAGACAAAAGGAATAATCATAATGCCCATGACAAGGCCTGCTGCCAAGGCACTTTCAGAAGCAACCTCAAGCCCCCAGCCTTCACCAATATTTCGAATGGTCGGTGCGACCACAAGGGCAGCAAAGAAGCCATAAACAACAGTTGGGATACCGGCAAGGATTTCCAAAACAGGTTTGCCAATGCCACGAATTTTAGGTGAGGCATATTCAGACATATACACAGCTGACATCAAACCAACAGGCACCGCCACACACATGGCGATAAAGGAGATCAACATGGTCCCTGCAAAAATTGGCACCGCACCAAAGGCCCCTTCAGAGGCGACCTGATCTTTGCGCATGGCGATCTGCGGGCTCCATTCCACACCGAACAGGAAGTCGGTCAGAGGAATTTTACCAAAAAAGCGAATAGCTTCAAATAAGAGGGAGGAGACAATTCCGATTGTCGTCAAAATAGCGACAATTGAACTTGCCAGTAATACATAACGAATAACGCGTTCAACCTGATCGCGCGCCTGAAGTTTGGCGCCAACAGATTTTTTACCGATAAGCAAACCGATAATGGCAATAGAGACAAGCGCGATTGCAAGGGCGGTTGAACCAATTTGTTTTAATTCGAGATAATGCTCCGCCGCGACAATAAGCTCAGGTGTTGCTTTTGAAACCCCTGACCCATTGGCAGCAATAAACTTAATATCGCTTAAAATGCGTGCGACCATTGCGCTTGATGTTTCAGGTGTTATTGATGAAACACCGCTGAGCACAACGGAATTGACAATTTGCGGCTCAAAAAGAAGCCAGGCAATACAAATAAATAAGGCAGGTAACCCGCACCACATTCCAACATAATAGCCGTAATGTCTGGGCAGGGAATGTAACTCTCTTATGTTGCCATCTACTGAAGAGACCGCACGAGAACGCCCCATATAATATCCAATTAAGGATAGAATGAGGACCGTTACTGTAAAAATCGTGGCTTGCATATCGCTGCGTTCACAATCCGAATGTAATTAAAAACATGAAAAAACGGCAGCCTTAAAAAAAGCCACCGTTTTTCTCACAAGTCGTCTTTTAGCTACCAGCACCGAGTGCTTTAACGTTAGCTTTGTATTTAGCGCGTTCTTCAACAGGCATTGGGATCAAGCCTTTGTCTGTCAAGTAACCTTCGTCACCCCACGCTTTGTCTGCTGTGAACTCAGCAAGATACTCAAGAATACCCGGTACAGAACCGATGTGAGCATTTTTCACATAGAAGAACAATGGGCGTGAAACAGGGTAAGAACCGTTTGCAATCAACTCAAACTCTGGCAATTTACCATCGATAACTGAGCCTTGAACTGAGTCAGAGTTTTGATCAAGGAAAGAGAAACCAAATACGCCATAGGCTTTAGGGTTTGCGTTCAGCTTTTGAATGATCAGGTTGTCATTTTCGCCGGCATCGATATAGGCGCCGTCTTCACGAACAGAGTGACAAATGGCTTTATATTTCTTTTTGTCTTTTTTGATACCCATTTTCTCATCGCCTTTTTTCATGGCTTTGATCATTGGGAATTTCTTACAACCACCTTCAAGGGCAAGCTCTGCAAATGCATCGCGTGTACCTGATGTTGGTGGTGGGCCAAGCACTTCGATTTTAGTTGCTGGCAGGGAAGAATCGATTTCAGACCATTTCTTATATGGGTTTGGAACCAATTTACCTTCAGCGTTAGGAACGTCTTTAGCAAGAGCTAGGAAGATTTGCTTACGCGTGATCTTAAGCTGATCACCTTTTTTAGAGTTTGCTAGAACGATACCGTCATAACCAACTTTAACTTCAGTGATTTTATCTACGCCGTTTTTCGCACAACGTTCAATCTCAGATGATTTTACAGCGCGAGAAGCATTTGTGATGTCTGGGTGTTCTTCACCAACACCAGCACAGAACAGTTTGAAACCGCCGCCTGAACCAGTTGATTCGATAACGGGTGTTTTAAAGCTTGTGCTTTTACCGAATGTTTCTGCAACAGATGTAGCAAATGGGTAAACTGTAGAAGAACCAACGATACGGATTTGATCGCGTGCTTCAGCAGCACCAGCAGCAACAACAGAAGCAAACGCTGCGATAGCAAAAGTCTTCTTAAATGACATTTGAAACTCTCCAAAAGAATAATTAGCGATACCGCGTTTTGGCGCGGTTAACAGTAAGTGAGGCAAACCTAGTTTTCGTTCACTTCTCTTTTATGACATCAATGTTACACTTTGATGACACTGGCTTATTTTAAGCTTTAAGCGGCAATAAAACTGTAAAACAAGACCCCTCACCTGCTTTACTCTCAATCTGAATACGACCTCTATGACGCATAATAATATGTTTTACAATTGCAAGGCCGAGCCCTGTGCCACCCATTGTGCGTGAGCGCGCTTTATCTATGCGATAAAAACGCTCGGTCAAGCGTGGTAGATGTTCTTCATCAATTCCATCCCCATGGTCACACACAGCAACCTGTACACCCGGTGCGCTTTTGTGAGGGAGTTGCTCTATATAGCGACAATTGATTTCAACAGACGTGCCAACTTTGCTGTATTTAATGGCATTATCAATCAGGTTTTGAAAAACCTGTGTCATTTGATCCTGATCACCAGAAATAATGCAATCACTTGCCTCACAGTTTAAAATGAGCTCCATCTGACGGTTTTCAGCCTTAAGGGATAAGATATCAACGACATTTTTTAACACCGTCGTCATATTGACAGGCTCTTCCGGTGCCACATGCTCTTGAATTTGCACACGTGATAATGACAATAGATCATCAATCAAGCGCGCCATACGATTGGCTTCCTGGATCATAATACCCAGAAAACGCTCTCTGGCTTCTGGATCATCATTTGCTGGACCTTGCAGTGTTTCAATAAAGCCAACCAATGCTGATAAGGGGGAGCGCAATTCATGGCTGACATTGGCAACAAAGTCCGAATGCATTTCTTCTGTGCGTTTTTCACGTGTCGTATCGCGCACAGTAATAGAAACACCTTCGCGCTCACCAATCATTGTAACCCGTAAGGAAAGATGACGCTCAACGGGGGCTGGAAACTTCACCTCCCCATCCCATGTTTCTTTGGTTTTAAAAACATGCTCAACGGCATCTATGACATGGGGTTGGCGAATACATTGCACGATATTGCGCCCAACAAGCATCCGCCCAAACAGGTCCATTGCAGCCTGATTGGCATGTTTAACCACACGCTGACTATCCAGAACCAAAATAGGATCGGCTAGTGAAGCAAGTATGGCATTGGCATCATCGGTTGCTGACACAGTGACTGTTTCAGCAACCCTCTTATGAACAGGCGACTTTTTTTTGCGAAAAAGCACATCAACCTCGTTGAGTGTGTTTTATGAGAATTAAGGTGACGCCCAATATATGTATTTTATATTACACTTTTGTGACAGTACGTTTTATTCGGCAAATTCACGGATGACATGTTCCCAAACAAGGGGTAATTCCCCTCCCGCACATGGTTTAGCATATAGATAGCCCTGCACATGATAACAACCGATTTCTTTGAGATATTGTGACTGCTCAATATTTTCCACCCCTTCAGCAACAATACTCACCCCGAGTTTTTGTGCCATGGAAACAATGGCTGAGACAATGGCAGCATCATCACTATCAAGGGTTAATTCATTAATAAAGGATCGATCGATTTTAAGCGTATCGACAGGGAAACGCTTTAAATAGCTCAAAGAGGAATAGCCTGTGCCAAAATCATCAATTGAGATTTTAAGTCCCATGTCTTTCAGGTTAGACAGAATCTGAATGGCATCTTCAACATCATCCATCATCGTATTTTCCGTCACTTCGACTTCAAGATGTTTGGGGTCAATCTTGTTATCTTCTATGGCTTCACGAATATCAGATAATAAGTTCGGGTCACGAAACTGTTGTGCGGACAGGTTAAAGGCCACACTGCCAAATTCAAAATTCATATCCTGCCACATTCTAATCTGCACGCAGACCTGTTGAAGAATAGAACTTCCCACACGGGCGATTAGGCCATGTTCTTCTGCAATGGGGATGAATTTTGCGGGTGAGACGGGCTTGCCATTTTCATCATTCCAACGGGCTAAGGCCTCAAGACCAATGGGTTTTCCGGTACGAATATCGACTTTAAGCTGGTAATGAGGGTGAATAACATTGCGGTTCAAGGCAATGCGCAGCTTATTTGCCATAGACAATTGTGATTGTGCATGTTCGTTCATGCGCACATCAAAGAATTGATAGTTATTACGCCCTTTTTCCTTGGCATGATACATAGCAACATCAGCATTGCGCAAAAGATCAGTCGTTGTTTCCCCATCCATTGGGTAAAGCGAAATCCCCACACTGGCAGAAACAAAAAGCTCATGGCCTTCAAAGAAATATGGCGCGCCAAGGGACTGAACAATACGCGAGGCAATCAACTCCACCGCATCCACTGAAGCAATATCAGTTAAAATGACAGTAAATTCATCACCAGAAAGGCGGGCAACCGTATCAATTTCGCGAATGCTATAAAGCAGGCGTTTAGAGACTTCTACAAGGAGAAGGTCACCAACACGATGGCCTAGGGAATCATTGATTTGCTTGAAACGATCCAGATCAACAAACAAAATCGCCATATGTTCTTTATCCCGGCGCGAACGTGCCAGTGCCGTTTGCAGCCTGTCTTGGAAAAGAACGCGGTTTGGCAAGCCTGTTAAGTGATCAAAATGGGCGAGCTGTTCAAGCTTATGTTCATCTTCTTTCTTATCGGTAATATCAGAAAAGACCGCCACATAATGGGTCAAACGCCCACTATCATTTTTACAGGCACTGATGGACACCCATTTTGGGTATTCTTCACCGCTTTTGCGTTTATCCCAAATCTCACCGCGCCAGATGCCTTTATTATGTAAATCGCCCCACATGGCTTCATAAAACTCTTGGGAATGGCGACCTGATTTCATGATCCGGGGGTTTTGCCCCATCACATCTTCGCGTGAATAGCCTGTAATATCTGTAAAGGCGGTATTTACATCAATGATATTGCCTTTTTCATCCGTAATCATGATGCCTTCAGCGGTATTTTCAAATACGGTTGAAGAAAGACGCAAGCTACCCTCTGCATGGCGTCTTTGTGTAACATCTTGGCCCTGTGCAATCACCCCAGTAACAGCATTATGCATATCGCGCAAAGGCGTCACGCTCCAAATCACATAACGGGTTGAGCCATAGAGGTTAAATTTAGTTTCAAGTGAGCGCGTAGCTTTACCTCGTAAGGCTTCTTCACAGGCAAGCTTGCCCATTGGGTCATTAAAGCGATCAAAAAAGTCTGTAATATTTTTAAAATCATCCAGATTATCAATATCAAAAAGCGTCTGAATAGCCTTGTTGATAATTGTGATATTACCGTCTTTATCCCATGCCAGAATTGGTGAGTTCGCCGCCTCAACCATATCGGAAATATATTTACCTTTTTCCGACATATCATCGACCATGGTTTCAATAACACGGCCAACTTCATTAAATTCTATGATTGAGCCAGCTTGATAATGAATATCCTCATCACCATCACACACACCTTGTGCATACTCAAGCAAGCCTTTAAGGGAACGATGCACCAGAACACGCAAAACAAACGTAACCAAAAGGGTTAGGATAACCACAAACACGAAACCAATAACAATCGTCTGTTTAAATGTCTCTTTCCAGTTTTCCGCACCTTGTGTGGTGGTAACGCTCAACAGAAAAAGACCTCGGTTCCCCTTTTCAATGCGAATGGGTTTGATATCACCACTAAAGGGAGAATCAAGCGTTGAAAATATCGGGCCGAATTCTTTAAAGCTGGCTTGTGCAACATCTTCAACACCGTCTTCAAGAGACACAGAAGACACAAGCTTTTCGTTATCATAGACAAGAATATGGGCAAAGGCACGACTGGCAGTTCTAACCGCATTGATGAGAGGGAAATTATCTGTGAGGTAGAAACCGCCCTTAAAAATGCGTGTCCCTTGCTGGTTTATGGATTTATCGTATGTGATTTCAAGCTGATAGCTTAAGGCAAGGCCATTACTTGTTTTCTCAATAAACCAGCGATCATTTTTCATCAATATATTGCGCGCATCTACGACAATATCGCCATATTCTTCTACGATTTTTGCATCTTCATTATAAGACTTTTCATAACGGATAACAAAATCAAACAGGGTTTTCTTCAAAGCATTATGAGAAAGAAGATTACCAAATTCATCTTCACGAAAAGAGGCGTGAGTTTCTAGAGTGCGGCGTGCCTCAGTCAAGCGAAAGTTCAGGAACTGCTGTGCAAGTTCATGTGTTCGTGAAATCTGGTCTAACTGTTCAAAATGAAGCGCGTCTTGAGCATTCTTATAGGATGTGGACAGCAGAAAACCACTCACACCAAGAACTGCGCTTAAAAAGAAAAGCAAAACAACCGGAGTAAACCGGAATTTCATGAAACCGCCCCTTTATCCTTATCTTTCTATAAGTTACACTGTGCATCATAAATCACCAAGATACAGTTGGTTGTATTTTTCATTTATTTTACATTTGGGTGACATATTGAGCACAAACAAGAATAATATTCATTTATCCCCGACTGATAACACACTTATTTCTCGCGAAGTCGAGCTGAGAAACCAGATTGAAGAATGCGCTGAGATTGGTGGGCTTGAGTGGAATATTGAAACAGGTGACTTCTGGTGGTCTGAAAACATCAATCATATTTTACAGATCAAAGATCACCCGCCTTTGCCCTCCTTGCAAAGCCTAATCGGTTTTATTCACCCAAGTGATCAGCAAAAAGTCCAGACTCTCTTTGCCCGTGTTGCTGATGAGGGCGGGCATTTTCGTCTGCATACCCATGCATTGACGCGCAATGGTAAAGAAATCCCCATTCTCCTAATGGTGAAATCGAATACGAACTCCCAAAAACTCATCGGTTATATTCAAGATATCAGCGAAGATTTTACCGAACGTGCTTCACTATTAGAAACCTTGGCAAAATATCGTGGGGTCATGTCAGGTGCAGGTGATGCGATTATCCTGCTTTCCCATGAAGGAAATATTATTGAAGGTAACCAAAAAGCAGCTGAACTGCTTGAGGTTACAGAGGAAGAGCTCCCAAACCTTACTGTTGATGATATCCACCTTGAAGAAGACCTTGATATTATGATGGGCCATTATCAGTCCTTCTTATGGGGACAGAATGAAAAGGCGAAAAGTACCATCGTTGGTAAACAAGGCGGGTTAGCAACCGTAGAAATTTCTGGGCGACCTGTCGATATCTCTTCAGAACAAATGCTTGTTGTTATTTTTCATGACATCACATTGCAACAAAAGGCACAAAATGCCCTAAAGCGCAGTGAACAAAGATACCGAAGCCTTGTGGATGAGGCACGTGAAGGCATCCTATTACTTGATTCAGATGGTAAAATCATTGCAACCAACCCGAAGCTCTGTGAAAGTACGGGATTAAAACGCTCTAGCCTTCTGGAAAGTAACTTTCTTGAAGTTACGGACTTTGATATGGAAGTCAGTCCAACTGAGCTACTTAAAGAAACAGGTACGCGCCCATCCATTCACATGGAAGGCAACCTTAAAACCAAAGATGGGAAACTTTTGCCAACCGGTTTTAATGTCGCGCGCTATCAAGAACAAGGCGAAGTTCAGTTTATCGTCACTGCTTATGACCTGACCTCAGTTCGCTCCGGCGAAGAAGATCGACTGGAACTTCAAAAACAGCTTTTTCAAGCGCAAAAGCAAGAGCTCCTTGGTCAGCTTGCGGGAAGCCTTGCGCATGATTTCAACAACCTTCTCTCCCCCATCCTTCTCGTCAGTGAAATGTTGATGGAAGATGCAGAAGATGAATTTTACGAAAAAAACCTTTCTAACATCAATCAGGCAGCGCAGCGTGCACGCCGTCTGGTGCGGCGTATTTTAACCTATACACGCCCTGAAGAAAGTGAACCGACCGAGATTGATATTGCACATGAGCTTAAAGAAACACTTGCCCTGCTGCGTTCATCAATTCCCCAAACCATAATGATTGATGATCAATCAGAAGAAGATGAATTTAAGTGTTTTGCCGATCTGGACCAAATTCATCAAATCATTATGAATATTGGCACCAACGCTGCCCAAGCAATTGGTGAAAAACACGGTACTGTAACGTTTGAGCTCAAGAAAATTCATATTGATGAAAACTCTGAACTGATCAGCCGTTTTGAAATCCCTGAAGGTGACTATGCAACCTTATGCGTAACCGATACGGGGCCGGGCATTCCAGATGAGATTATCAACCAGATTTTTGAGCCCTTTTTTACAACAAAAACACAAACTGATGGTTCGGGCCTTGGCCTATCCGTTGTCCAGCGCCTTGTCGAAATCCATGGGGGTGCGGTTGAAGCAAGACATGCTGAAAATGGCGGTGCCTGTGTGTGTGTCTATTTACCATTACTCTGAGCGGAGATACTCATATGTCAAACCAATATGAAGTCCTCATTGTCGATGATGACGATATGGTAAGAGACTCAATAGCTATGGTGTTAGCGAGAAACCATTGCAACACCGCAACAGCAAGTTCTGCACAAGCAGGTTTAGAATTATGCGATCAAAAGACGTTTGATGTGATCCTAACAGACCTTGTCATGCCTGAGATGGACGGTGTTGAATTTATTACAGCACTCAGAAAAAAAGGGATAGGCACCCCAATTGTCACCCTAACGGGTGGCGTGCGTGTGGGCTCACAAAACCTGTCCGCAGCCGCTATTGAAGCCGGAGCCTCAATAGCGCTTAAAAAACCTGTGAATAAACAGCAGCTTCTTGATGCAATCGAAAAGGCTTTAACTTAACCGCTAAAGCCACTTCTCAATGCCAAGCCAACGGCTTGTGTGCGGCTTGATACGCCGAGTTTGCGAAACACACCTTTCAAATGCGCACGCACAGTTACTTCCTGCAATTCAAGAATGCTTGCAATAACCTTGTTTGAATGACCTTCAACCAGATATTTCAGAACTTCGCGCTCACGCGTTGTGAGCTCTTCAAAGATTTTGCTATCGGTTTCATCTTCAGCCATCTCTTCATCCGTTGAACAGATAACAGATGGAATGAATTTTTCACCATGTAAGACGAGGTTAATCGCATTGATCATGGCCTGACCACCCAAAGTCTTTGGAATGAAGCCTGCCGCACCTTTATCAATGCAAGAAAGTACATCAGCACGACGATAAGCACCCGACATAACAACGACGGGCTGCTCTTCCGCAAGGCTTACGATTTTTTGAACACTGTCCAAACCGGATACACCCGGCATTTTCAAATCCAGTAGAATAAGATCGTACTTGCTACCATTATTCAGAAGGGATTCCGTTTCAGGTAATGTTTCAGCTTCCACAACCTCGATATCTGGCTGTAGCTTATTGAAGATAAGTTTTATACCTTCCCTGAAAAGACCGTGGTCATCTGCCAACAGAAATTTCATTTATTGCATCCCTCTTTTTATAGATACTTGAAGTATCTCATTTTTTTGAACTTAAATCAAAAACTGGTTTTTCAAGTGATGAAAAGTCCATATCTTCGATAAAAGGTATTTCCCCTAGAATACGCACATCACCAAATTGTTCAATGGCATTTTTATTACCTTGGTTTAATGGCCCATTCAAAACAACACCTTTGACGGGTATATCGTACTGCTTCAGAGCATTCAACGTTAATAACGTATGATTGATAGTCCCCAAACCACTGCGGGCTACGATTATTGCCTCACATTCCATCTTTCTAATAAGATCAATCATCATAAAATCATTATTAAGTGGCACAAACACACCACCAGCGCCTTCAATGACTAAACTTGATGTAACTTTAGGTTTTACAATTTTATTAAAGTCAATTTCAACATTGTCGAGTCGGGCTGCTTCATGGGGAGATAACGGCTCTGATAATTCATAAGCACAGGGCAGAATTTTCTCTTTGGGAATGTCACAAATACGTTGCACATCTTCTTTGTCATGAGCTTCATTTGTGCCCGACTGAACAGGTTTCCAATAAAAGGCATCCAGTTGCTTTGTCAGTAATGCAGATACGACAGTCTTTCCGATATCCGTATCCGTACCCGTTACAAAATATGTTGTCATGAATTCCCTGTTTTTTTGATATCACCTATGATGATCTCATAAGTCATTGAACAATCACCTGATGCTTCGAGTGATTTTAACACCTTTCGCATCTCTCCCCCATTCAATGGGCGATAGCCTTTTTGCGGTGCCTGTGCACCAATCGCTTTAAGGGCGCGCAAAAAAGTTAAACCAGTTTCATAATATTGGGTGCGTATTTCATTTTTAAAGGTGTAATCGCAATTAGTTAGTTCTAATTGCTGAATTTTTTCAAGTGCCGGATATAAATGAATGCCTGCTGGCATATCCAGTTTTTCAAGATTATCGCGCCATTGCTGAAAGGTTGATTGCCCCAATGTGGTAAAGACCAACCGACCATTTGGGTTTAATAAACTTACGAGTTTCTGACAACTTGCTTCAAAATCATGAAACCATTGAAACGCAAGGCTACTCACAATCAGATCAAAGCCACCCTCTACATCGGGATTTTCCCCATCCATGACGTAATAGCTTGGCCCCTCCCCATTAAGAGCTTGGCACTGTTGTAACATCTTATCTGATAGATCAGTGATGACCCAATCAGCTTTAGGATATTGCGCCAACATCAACTGGGTTAGAAAACCCGTTCCACATCCGATTTCAAGGCAGCGCGCGGGGTGATTAATCCCAAGCCCGTCAATATAGCTACTGAGGTAATTTGCCGTCCATTTTTGTACAGGCGCCTCACTCTCATAGGTGGAGGAAGCTTTACCAAAAGACCGCGCGATATGTTTTTTATTCACTTACACTCTGTCCAGAAATCGTTGGATATGTTCAGCCAGTGACTTTGTTTCAAACATTGGCAGAAGGTGGTTTCCCTCTTTATACCAGATTACATCCTCACCGAAAGAGGCTCTGGTCAAATTTTCTGGCACGATACGGTCTTTCTGTGCAGCAATTGCCAGAAACGGTGCATCAAAACCTTCTAATTTTTCACGCACGTCACAGCTCTCTAGATACTGTAATCCCTCTAGTAACAACTGCTCATTTGCTGTGTCTCTTAATATTGGCTCAGCATGTCCGCAATTCACCATAAAATCAGTCCAGACCTTTTCAGGCGTTTTTTCAAACTGTCTGATCATGCGGCTTAACATACGCGGGGCCACGCCATTTGCCCAATTCTCATCTGCACAGAACTTGCTAAAGCCATTAATGGCTATCAGCCCTTTGCAAGACTTCACAGTCTCCAACACCCATGCCATGCCCATAGAATGGGTAATATAAACCGCATCAGGATCAAGCATCTCTTCTGGCTGATTAAAAAAGCCGAGATCAACACATGCGGTATCAAAATCGGGAAGTTCTGCGCGCAAACCATCCCAGAAGCTTGCATCAAAGCCCCAGCCATGAACAAAGATAAGCTTCGTCATTGTTTAAAACTCGCGACCACTTGGCACAGGCGTTCAATATCTTCACGACGGTGGATCGCACTTAGGGCCAAACGGATACGGCTTGTCCCCTTAGGCACCGTTGGTGGGCGAATGGCAATGCCCAGGATATTCTCAGCCTCTAGCGCTTTTGCCATGGCGAGTGTCTTTTCTTCATCCCCAATGATCAAAGGAATGATCTGTGTGGAAGAATCCCCCACATCAAAACCACAGCTTACAAAATGATCACGTACATACTGTGCATTCTCCAATAACGTCTCGCGCTCTTTATCCAGTTGAGGAACAAGCTCAAGCGCTGCATCCATAGCCCCAAGCACGGCAGGGGGCAGTGATGTTGAATAAATCAGCCCACTACAACGATTAACCAAAAAGTCTTTAGCTTTTTGTGAACAAACCAGATAAGCCCCAAAGCCACCAAGCGCTTTTGAAAAGGTCCCCATCTTAAAAGCAACATTTTTGCCCGCACACAGGCCATAACCCCTTTGGCCCAACACCCCTGTTGCATGGGCTTCATCCAGATAAAGCTGCGCATTATATTTTTCAGCCAAGGCGATCAGCGCATCAACATCGCTTTGATCCCCATCCATACTGAAAACACTTTCACTAAGGATAAAGCGGTCTCCTTGTTTATTCTCGTGCTTTTTCAACAACTCCTCAAGATGATTGAGATCATTATGGCGGTATCTGATTTGGCGAATGCCAGCAGCCTTTAAGCCATGGTGCATACTGGCATGATTTAACCGGTCGCAAAAAACAAGCGGCTCTGCCCCTAAGACCTCTTTATCCAACAAGGCCGTTAAAATGGCAGAATTGGCCTGAAAGCCTGAATTAAAGATCAAGGCAGCTTCCCCACCCTTTGCTTCAACAAGGCGGGCCTCTACACGCTCATGCAGCTCCATCGTGCCACATACAAGGCGTGAGGCCATAGAACCTGTTCCCCAGCCCTGTGCCCACTCACAGGCGCGTTCAATCAATAAGGGATGTTGTGCCAGCCCCATATAGTTGTTGGATGAAAAGTTGATAATCTCCTCACCCTCAAGGTATGTTCGCCCCTCATGGCTTTTACCCACCACACGCAGGCTGCGGCGCAAGCCTTGCTTTTCAAGGCCAGTGACATAATCGCCGTATATATCGTCTAGATAAGAGCTCATGGCAGAAAATCATTCAGCGCTGCCATAAAATCATGGGGCTTTTCCGCATGAACCCAATGACCAGCATCCGCAATGCTATGGAATTGGACATTGGGGAAAAGATGACGGATCAATTGATGATGGCTTGATTGGATATAATCAGAGCTCGCCCCATCAATAAACAGGGTCTCACCGTCATACTTCGCATCCATTCGAATGGCAGGCACGCCGCCGATGCTATCCATTTCACGGCCCAACGTCTCAAGATTGACCATCCAGCGAAGCCCGTCTTTTGTGCTTTGAAGGTTTCCGAGTAAGAATGCCCGCACAGCCGAGCTTTCAATCACATCTGAAATCAACGGATCAACCTCACTTCGGCGCGATACAGTGCTTAAATCCACAGACTGGAGCTTTTCCACATAAGACTTAAACGCCATACGTGGATATTTAACAGGTGCGATATCTGCAACCACTAAACGCTCCACACGTTCAGGCGATTTTAAGGCCATGGTCATGGCAACCTTGCCCCCCATGGAATGGCCTACGATTGACGCCTTATCCAGACCGCGCTGGTCTAAAAACTCAACAAGGTCTTGAGCCATCTCCACATAAGACATGGTATCTGTCCATGGGCTGGCCCCATGATTGCGCAAATCAACGGTTAAAATACGGTATTTGCGTGCCATTTGTTTTGCTATGGAATTCCAGTTTTTTGCAGCCCCAAACAGACCGTGTAAAATAACAACCGGATGGCCTTCGCCAATATCCTGATATGACAGTTCCATGTGTGAATTTACCTTGTCTCAATCACGTTGTTGTCCTATTAGAACAGATAACACCCTTTCGCCAACCCTTCTTTTAAAAAGGTGACATGCTATGTGTTCAAAGACTGACACACCTGATGATATCGTTGAAGCCCTAAAATACAATAGTGACGGCCTAATCCCTGCGATTTCCCAACAGCATGATACGGGCGAAATCCTCATGATGGCATGGATGAATAAAGAAGCGGTGGCTGAAACCCTTAAAACGGGTCGTGTATGTTACTACTCACGCTCACGCCAAAAACTTTGGCGCAAGGGCGAAAGCTCCGGTCAGCAACAAGAGCTTCTAGATTTTCGCACAGACTGCGATATGGACACCGTGCTTGTTAGCGTTAACCAAACAGGCGTTGCTTGCCACACCGGGCGTCGCAGCTGTTTTTCATGGGCAGCGCGTGAAGGCAAAGTCGAAGTGGTCGAGGACGTTGTTGTCTCCCCTGATGAGCTTTACGGCAAAAAGTAAGCCGATTATAAACGTCTCAAACGTTTTACAGCGGGCTCAATCGTTAAATAAAAGGCACGCTCCTGTGTTTTGCGCGCAAGCCATTCCACAGGGGCCTCATAGCCTTGCCCACGAAACAAGGCGACCCCATAAGGGCTGAAGCTTCGCTCATCCTTGTCTTTGGGCTGCCTAAAGGTCACATCCAGCCCACTATAGGTGATGATCATCTTAAGCGCACCGCTATCTGCGCTAAAGTCCGTCGGTAGTTCCGTACAAAGACGAAAGAGATAATCACGTGATCTTGATTGCGCGATTAAGACACGTACCCAATTGGTAATGTCATTGACCAGAAACTTGCGGCGTAGCTCTTCTTCATCACTATTTAAAACCAGATGCTTATTCAGCTCACTGCGCAAACGGCTTTGGGCGCAGGTAAACTCACATGGCGCAAAGTTTTCATCCTGAGTTTCTGATAAAAAGGTTTCAATGGCGCGAATGGGGCGGCGACGCATCACCACGCCATTGACCGCTGGTTCATGAATGGCGCGCCACTGCATATCATTTTTACAATCAATCACCATTCTTTTTTGAATTTGCCCGTCTTTGCGCGGGCGCAAGTTCTTCATAGAGGCTGGTGAAACAACAGTGGGGCGTAAAGTCATGGTTTTGCCTTTTTAATCTCGCGCATTAAAGAGCGCGCTGGGTGCAACATCTCGCGATATCTATTTTCAACGGGACAATGCGTCCCCGCAATATAAGAGGATAATACATCTGCCAGCAAGGGCGCTGTCTGCATACCGCGCGCGCCCAGCCCACATATAACATACAATCCCTCGACATATTCAGCTGGTGCAAAGTTTTTGGCCCGTGGTCCATGCATAAAGGCGCTATATTCTTTCACATACCAGTCTTTAGAATAAATCGGCCCGACAATAGGGTTATGATCCGGTGTCATGGCCCGCATGGAGGCCCGCCCGCAGATAAATTCAAATTCCATATCAGGGAAGAAGGTTTTCAGCTTCTCCCGGTTCTTCTCATGGCTTACTTCAGTAACCTCAGTGTAACTTTTCTCAAAGAAGTCTTTCCAATGCTCAAACGTCGCCCCGATGATATGTTCCCCCTCAACACAGGGCAGCAAGTATCCCCCACCTGTAAGTGGGTATTTCAGCTTTTCACTTTGCTTGGTCGCTTTTACATAACTCACCTGACCACGGCGCGCACGCATCGCCAGATCGCAATAGTCATTTAGGGCAGCATTTTCCCCTGCTGTCGCCATCACAACGGCGTCCCCTTCAAAGACGATGTCCTCACCGCTTAAAAGCTGCCATTGATCATCCTGCTTTGAAATCTTGGTAATCGTCACCCCGGTGCGAATATCCATCTTGCTGGTAAGCGCCTGACAGAGATTTGACGGTTCAACATAACCAGCATTTGGGAACCACAAACCGCCGCCTTGCATCTCAGTTCCCATCATCTCAGAGGCTTCTTCTTTAGATAAATGACGGATTTCTGAAGAAGGCAAAATGTTCTTTTCCATGACCATTTTATGGCGCAACACATCTGCGCTATCTTTTGCCAGCTCGAAAATGCCGCGCGGTCCTTTCCAGACGTCAATATCCAGATTATCGTAAAATGAAACAGCACTTAAATAGGCCTTGATGTTAAACCCGCGATCTAATGAAACACGCGGTTTAATCAACCCCATACGGTTGCCGGAACCTTCTAGACCTGCCTGATCATTGCGCTCAAAAATCACAACCTCATGACCATCTTGCAGTAATCTGCGTGCGGTTAAAGCACCTGCAATCCCACCACCAATTACGGCTATTTTTTGCTTAACAAATGACTTTAACGGTTTAAAATACCATTTATTTTTCAATTGTTTATTTGATACTTTTAAAGCGCCAATTAAACTTTCTCTTTTACGTCCATAACCGTTGCGCTTGCGCATTTCAAACCCAACCGCCTGAAGGCCGCGCTTTACAAAACCTGCTGCAGTGAAGGTGGAAATGATCGCACCTTCTTTAGACAATCGACCCAATTGTTCAAACACTTCTGCGCGCCACATCTCAGGGTTTTTAGAAGGGGCAAAACCATCCAGATACCAAGCATCAACTTCGCCTTCAACTTGGGCAAACATCTCTGCGGCTTCCCCAAACATGAGGGTTAATTTCACCCTTCCCTCATCTAAAACGATGTGGTGAAAGCCCGCTGCATTGACGGGATAATGCTTTAAAAATTCCTCGCCATATTCATCTAACCCCTCAAATGTTTGATAGGCTTGCGCGAGTTCTTCTTTGCTTAAAGGAAAAGCTTCGACCGAGATATAATGAAGCTGGCAATCCGTTTTTGCCTCCCTCCATTCCTTCCACGTGAGCAAGAAATTAAGCCCGGTGCCAAAGCCCGTTTCACCGACCGTAAAAGCATTTTTACCCTCAAATGCTTCTGGCATACCGCACCCATGTATGAACACATAAAGTGATTCCGCAATGCCATCATCTGCGCTGAAATACACATCGTCAAAACGATCAGATACAGGTGTTTTATTTTCTTTCCAGCTGAGCTGGGGTGAAGCAAGTTCACTCATGGCTATCTCACTCAAAATATGTTGCTTTTCACATCTCAACCCCCATATCCTATGATAGGGGAACGATCTTAGGGGATGCGCCGTATGAACCATTACAGCCCGCCAAAGATAAATCGAAAAACATATGCGTGGTCTGTGCGCGCCTTTTCAACGGTGAAACGTCTGTTAGGCGTGAACATCAAACTACACGCGGATAACAATCAAGTCCAACAAGGGCATATTTTTCTCTTCAATCACTTTGCCCGTTTCGAAACGTTTATTCCTCAATACCTGATTTATCAAGAGCAAAAAGCCTATTGCCGCTCTGTTGCGGCCAGTGAATTCTTTCAAGGTGACGATCGTTTCACAAATTATCTCCATGCGGTTGGGGCTGTGCCCAACGATATGCCCAATCTTTTAAGCTTTCTGGCACGCGATATTTTATGCGGTAAAAAGATCATTATCTTTCCAGAAGGCGGTATGATTAAAGATCGGCGTACCATGTCTTCCTCAGGCGATTTTTCCGTCTTTTCCCCCACCTCTGAAGAAAGGCGCAAACATCACAGTGGTGCTTCACGCCTCGCCCTCGTTTTGGATATTTATAAACGGGTCGTTCTGGAAGCTCATAACAATGATGATATGCACAGCCTCAAGCTCTGGGCAGAGGAGTTGGGCATAGCCAATGTTGAAACCCTTATCGCGCGCTGTCAGGAACCCACGCGCATTGTACCAAGCAACATCACATTTTATCCCATTCGCATCAGTGATAACTTCCTAAAAGATAGTGTGGAGCGTTTTACAGGGGACCTACCCAGAAAATTTTCTGAAGAGCTTCTTATTGAAGGCAACCTTGTTCTGAAACATACCGATATGGATATTCGCATGGGCAAGGCCATTGAAAGTACCTTAATGTGGCCATGGTGGGACCAGCTTATCCTTAAAAAAGCCATTGAGGGTATGTCTGGTCTTAACGACCTATTTGCCATGGGCAGTCAGGCCGATAGCTTTTTAGAGCGCATAGCCGCCCAACGTTTAAGAAACAAGACCGAAGAGCTACGCGACCAAGTCATGCAGGATATGTATTCCCTTGTGACACTTAATCTCTCTCATCTGGCCTCCGCCTTAATCCTCAAGCTCATTGATGATGGGGTAGATGAGCTCACACAATCGACCTTTCTGCATATTCTCTATCTTGCTGCACGCTATATCAGCCATGAAGAGGGTGTTTATCTTCATCGCTCTTTACTCAATGCTGAAACTTATCGTGATTTGCGCGACGGATCGTGCGCCGAAATCCAACAATTCTTTAAATCTGCACAGGCTGCTGATTTAATCGCTATTGAGAATAACAGCCTCAGTTTCTTGCCAAAGCTAAAAGATGAGCATGATTTCCACGATATCCGCATGGAAAACCCCATTTGCGTTTATGCCAATGAATGTACCCCCATTACAGGGGTTGAGCGTGCCATTGAGCGCGCTATGGATAATCACTTAAACATCCCCGGTAAACAATGGGCACAGTATTTTTATGAGGATGAGCTGCATTCTTTTGAACAATCACGCCAGCAATTTACCCATGAAGATTACAGTGAGATCAATGCCCAACAAACC
Organism: Candidatus Terasakiella magnetica; assembly: GCF_900093605.1. Taxonomy (NCBI): domain Bacteria; kingdom Pseudomonadati; phylum Pseudomonadota; class Alphaproteobacteria; order Rhodospirillales; family Terasakiellaceae; genus Terasakiella; species Terasakiella magnetica. Next base: position 205,936 of record NZ_FLYE01000001.1, on the reverse strand, counting down.
GCGACGAAAGACGCAGCCCCTTTCTACCTCAGCCCCAATGGCGATAAGGAACATAAGGTTGGTGTCTTACTCGTTCATGGCTTCTTGGCGTCACCCGCTGAAATGCGGGGCCTTGGCGAAGAATTAGCCGATGAAGGCTACTCGGTTTATGGCGCACGCCTTGAAGGGCATGGCACTTCACCGTGTGATTTGCGTGAACGTAGCTGGCATGAATGGATGAGCTCGCTTGAACTTGGCTATGAAGTTCTTTCCTCGCGTTGTAAAGAAGTCGTTGTTGTTGGCTTTTCAACGGGTGGTGCCTTGGCTTTGCGCTTTGCCGCAGAACGGCCTAACAAACTTGCGGGGATCTGTGCAGTTTCAACACCCCTTAAGTTTGCAAACCCAAACCTTGTGTTTGTCCCTCTTATTCATCATGCAAATCGTCTTGCAAAATGGCTCGCTGCCCAAGAAGGTGTCTTACCATACATTATCAATGAGTCTGAGCACCCTGATATCAATTACAAACATATCCCCGTGCGCGCCCTTCATGAATTGCGCCAGCTTGTTGATGAAATGGAAAATAACCTGCAACGCATCAATTGCCCTACCCGCCTGATCCAAGGGGATGCAGAAAAAGTGGTCAAACCTGAAAGTGCAGGCTTGATCCGTGATCAAATGGTGGGAACAACGCCTGAAGTCATTATGGTGCCTGCAACACGTCACGGTATTATCACTGAAGATATTGGCGCAACACGCAAACATATCATCGATTTTGTCGATAAGATTGATGCTAAGTAAAAACGCCAGACATTAAAAAAGCCCCCATGAATAACATGAGGGCTTTTTCTTTTCGCTTGCTTACTTACTTAAGGTCCAAAGAAATAGACCCGTAAATAAACACCGACGTAGAATGTCAAAGCAACGCCAGCCAATATCAGGCCGATTTTACCTTTAGAAGGAAGTTTTGGTTTTTCATTCATCACTTCACTCATAATCATTCTGCCGGTTTAGCATCAGTCGGATAACCCGGGTCTGTTGTTGCTGCCATATTGGCCTCACGGTCATCATAACCATAAGGTGTCCATTCTGGCTGAACAGATGGTGGGTTCGGGAAGTTACCCGCTTGTGGGCAGTTTGGCGCATGGGTCCATTCCATAGAACATGACTTCCATGGGTTTTCCGGTGCAACCTTGCCTTTAAAGGCACTGTGAACCCAGTTTAAGATCGTAATCGCCATACCAGTGGCAACCATAAAGGCACCCACTGTTGCGACTTGGTGATACGGTTCAAACTGCGGGAACATTTGGTAATCCCAGTAACGTCGTGGCATGCCTTCTACACCAACGATGAACAACGGAATAAAGGTCACGTGCACACCGATAATGTTGAAGATAAAGCCCGTTGTTGCCCATTTACCATCAGCGTAACGTCCAAACATTTTCGGGAACCAGTAATAAATACCGGCAAACATCGCAAATGCAGAGAACATCGCCATAATAAAGTGGAAGTGAGCGTGAACAAAGGACGTTTCAGACAGGTGAACTGTAATGGCTGTCAAAGCCAGCGGAATACCTGTTAGACCGCCTGAAAGCACCAAGAACAAACAGGAAATTGCATAAAGCATCCCCGTGTTAAAGGTAATCGCCGCGCGATAAAGGGTCCCCCACATGGACATAACCATCAGCCCCACAGGGACCGAGATCAACAGCGTTGTCACCATCTGACCGATACGTAACCAATCTGGCATACCAGATACATACAAGTGGTGGATCCATACGAAACCAGAGATACCAACGATACCCCAGATGCCACCATACACACATGCCTTATAGTTAAAGACACGGTTTTTACACATGGTTGCAAAAATTTCGAACAAGATACCACAAGCCGGTAAGAAGATTACATATACCGCAGGGTGAGAGTAGAACCAGAACAAGTTCTGATACAGCAACACATCGCCACCAGCTTCTGGGTTAAAGAAGCTCGTACCCAAATACTTATCAAACAAAAGCATGGTTACAGCAGAAGCCAATACCGGAATGAAGATCAACTGCAAAACAAAAGCAGCAACCGTTGTCCAAGTAAAGATGTTCAGCTGGTTCCAACCCATGCCCGGCGCGCGCATGTAAATCACCGTCACCAAGAAGTTTACAGCCCCAAGTACGGAACTAAAACCAAGTAAGTGAACGGTAAAGACATAAAAGGCCGTGTTCGTGGTTGTGGTCACAGAATAAGGCGGATAGCCCGTCCACATGACATCTGGTGCATCAGGGATAACAAAGCTCAACAGTGCAAGAATAATCGCACCGTAGAACAACCAGATTGAAAAGGCATTAATCCGCGGGAAGGCCACATCCTGCGCACCGATCATCAGTGGTAGGAAGTAGTTCGCAAAGAACCCTGTGAGCCCCGGGATCAAAAAGGCCAGAACCATGGCAGCACCATGGAAATAAAGCCAAGAGTTATATTCATTAGGGTTATCCGTAATGGTCGGGCCCAAATTGGACTGTTCCAAACGGATCAACAACGCCATAAGGCCCGCGACAACAAATGCTGCCATGGACCCAACGAGATACATGATCCCGATACGCTTATGGTCTGTTGTAAAAAACCACTCTTTAAAAGCTTGTGAAGTCATACTGTTTCCAACCTCCCCTTAGCTTTGTGGGTTCTGTGCTTTAGAATCGGCTTTTGCCTCTTCTTTAAGCTGATTAATAAATTGATCGTATTCAGCTTCTTCAACAACACGAACATTTGTATACATCTCGGCATGTGCCGTCCCACAGTACTCCGTACATGTATGGACGAATTCACCCGTTTCTTTTGGGTTGAACCAGACATACGTCACACGACCCGGCATTACATCCTCTTTCACACGGAATTCAGGAATGTAAAGTGAATGCAACACATCTTCAGATGTCATACGAAGAACAATAGGTTGTCCTTTTTTCACAACAAGTTCTTCAGCAACCAACTCATCACCGTAATCAAATTCCCAATACCATTGATACGCTGTTACGCGAATTTCTTGGGCTTCATCAGGAATACGACGATAGTCATTCCAAAGTGTCCAACCTTTTGCAGATAAGAAGAAATCATCTGCCATGAACAAAGATGCAGGGATCAAAACCCATGCAATTGCAGCAGCTTTGGATAATTTTGGTGCTGTACCAACCTCATCTTCGCTTTTTGCACGGTATTTCCACACCATGTAAATCGCTGCGATACTAAAAATTACACCGATTACGGTGATATCTATGATGATTTCTGTCCATAGATGATCCCAACCGGCAGCAGGGTCACGCTCGTAACCCCCCTCTTCTGCGAACGCAGGTAGGGCCAATAACATTGCACTTAAGGCAATAACGGCTTTCCCGAAATACGTTCTCATAGGCTATCCCTCCTTTTTACGTTGTCTGCGCTTATAGGCCAGAACGGACGTTCCCAACGCACTTACCCCAAGGATAAGTGAACCAAAAGCAACAAACATGGGGATGTTAAAAACATATTTGCCGTCTTTGTAGCTATAGCTATAGCACAGGGAAACGGCATAATTGATGATCTCACTGGGTTTGAAATTCCCTTCATGGGATTCCAAAACCGCCAGCTCAATATCACTGACTTCAATATCGTGGGCGTATAAAACACGGCTCAATCGCATATCTTTTGACAGAACCATATAAACGGTTGGGTGATAAAAAGTGCGATCATAAGAAGACCAGAAAAAACGGTAATCATAATGATCCGTAAATTCTTTAATTCTTTCACGATCAGCGTCACTGGCAACGGCAAATGTCCAGCCGTCTGCCACGTCTTTATCTAATCCAACATGTTTGCGAAACTTATTGAGTGTTTCCAAAGTATCATTCTTATCAAACGATACGGTCACAACGTCAAAATCCTTACCCGGTTTGATCCGCCCTGTATTTTCAAGCTCAAGCAAACGTTCGCCCAGTTCAATATTAACTGAGGAACAAACGCCATCGCAAGTGTAATAGGACATAACCAAAACCAACGGCTTACCCACACGATCTCTAAAAGTGAAGGCATTGCCATCCTGATCTAGAAACGAAAATCCTTTCTTCGGTTTTAAACCGAGGATTTTTGCTTCATTGATCCTCAAGGCTTCAGGATCGATTTCAGACTCCGGCACTTTGAACGTTTGCGCTGCCAAGGCCTCAACTGAGAGACCTAACACAAAAACAAAACCCAGAAATGCTAAAACCATATTTCGCATCATACGCACAGCCCCTGCCTTACCAGAAATAAATCTGTGAAACGACAAAGAACCAAACCACATCCACAAAGTGCCAGTAAACAGACGCACAAGTGATAAATGTCTTGTTTGTCATACCCTTAAAGGCAGGGATCAACACACAGATAAATATCCCAAGTCCACCGATTACGTGACTTGCGTGGAAACCGGTCAGGCTAAAGAAGACTGTACCGAACGCATTCGTGTCCGGGTAGAAATCAACGCTGAATAGGTGATTATATTCATAGAAAGTCATTCCTACGAAAATTACACCCAGTCCAATGGTGATCATCAACCACTTACGGAAACCCGCTTGGTCGTCATGCTCGTATTTTTCTTCCGCAACGTGAATTGTCACAGAAGATGCCACAAGAATGACAGTCATAATTAGCGGTAATGCTACCGGAAAATCCGGTGTACCTTCTGGCGGCCAGGATTCTGAGCCAAGGCGCATCATCCAATAGGTCGCAAAGAAAGATAAGAAAATAAAAATTTCCGATACGATAAAGATCGGAAGTCCGACCCCGGCAACGTCTGCAATCAACGGCTTAACCGTCAAACCTTCGTTAACCCACATTGCAATACCTGCGAGTAACATCGGTGTACCAATCCCAGCAAAAATCGCTGCAAGCAGCGGGTTTTCATACTGGAAATAGGCCGCAAATGTTAGCGGAACCAGAAAGAAGATGCCTGTCACCACCCAGAATGGTGCTTGTGACCACTCCCAATGATGCTCGTGAGCATGTGAACTGTCTGCCGACATTCAGTTCCCCTCCCTCATGTCGTTATTAAAAAAAAATACTAAAAGGCGTATGTCGTCTTATTTATTCGCCACTCACCTAAATTGGCAGGTGAACATCCATTATGACGACGACAAAAAGCCCCCCTAAATACTTCATCGATGCAAAGAAATTGGTCATGGCCGTCTGTTCATCAGACGACTTAATCAGATCAATGTTACATTTCAAAAGGTAGGCCCCAAGGACAACAGCCCCGACACCATAGATATTGCCCAGTTCCCCCAAGAACCATGGCAACAGTGATGACCCGACCAACAAAATACTATTGATCAGGATGTAACGTGCGGTAACCACATTTCCGACAACAACCGGAAGCATGGGCACACCTGCGGCGGCATATTGGTCTTTAAGACGCATCGCAAGTGCCCAGAAATGGGACGGCGTCCAGAAAAACAAAACGATTGCCAATAACATCGGCAAGAGCCACTGATCAGGATTAACAGCCGCAGCCCCTGCCAAAACGGCAAAGCTACCGGCTAAACCACCGATCACAATATTCAGCCAGTTGCGACGCTTAAGCCATATTGTATACACAACACCATAAAAGAAGGCGCCGAGGAACAAATGTGTCGCAACGATTGGGTTAAACACGTACGTTGCGATGCCACAGCCAACAATCAAAAGCGAAGCCGCAACCCATAAAACGAGTTGAGGGCTACCCACTTGACGCTTGGCAAAAGGACGCGAGCTTGTACGTGTCATTAAACGATCGATATCTCGATCATAAAAATGATTAAAAATACTGGAAGAAGCAGACCCCATCATCATTGCAAGAGCAAGCAATAAAAGATGTGTAAGATCAACTTCGCCTTGTTGCGCTGTTGCCAGATATCCGGTCACAGCGGTTAGGGCTATCATTACGCCAATACGAGGTTTGGCGAGCTGAATGTAACCTCCCATAATATTCCCTTTATTTTAACGGGTTATATTAGTTTTTGTAGTTATTACGGGAATGATAGCCTTAAATTAGAATAAGTCCAAAGGAAATCTTCTCATTTGTATCAATTATTTAAGTACAATCAATTTTCCACGCATCTTGTTGTGTTCAATTCCACAATATTGCGTGCAGCCGATGGCATAGACCCCAGCTGTAAGATTATTTAATGAAACAACATATTCGCGCCCCGGTTGGAGAAGAATATCGATTGAGTGACCCGTTGCTTTCTTTTCAAGATGAAATGCATGTTGAATATCCCCAGAAGCTATATGTAGCTTATAATTTTTGCCTTCTTTCAAGGTCAGCTCAGTGGACCATTCCCATTGACGCGCCAGCAGATAGATATCTTCGCCGGACTGGATTTGTGCCTCTATGCGTTTTTCAAATGCGGATAAATCAGTAAGGGGCTGGTCTATAAAACCGATCTGGGTTTGACCAAGACTATCAATTAACTTTCCCCCTAAAAGAAAAGCCACGAGCCCAATCAGGGTGATAAAGATAAAATCAAGTCGTTTCATAGATTTTACCTCCTTTAATAATCCATTTCATGGTCATAATCACAAACAGAACACCACCGATAACCGCAATTAATCCCCCAATCCCCATGAGCCCCATGGAAAGGATTTTTTCTATATTATCAAGACTTTGTGCATCCCCTGCAGTTTTGCGTGGTACACCTTGGCTACCCGCGAGGAACATGCCACTGGCATGCATAATTTGGCCTAAACCATAAAGCCAATATTGGGCTGTAAAGAGCTTACCTTCGCGCACCTGAACGCTGATGAAAGGCAGTATCACACGGTGATAAAAAACCATAAAGGCAAGGTTTATCCCACCAATAACCGCATGGTAATGCGCAGGCACCCGCGTATCAGTCCCATCCAGCATTAAGCCATAAAGCCCACCCAGATTATAGGTAAAGAGTGATAGCCATAAGGCCAAACGGCTAATTTTATCAAGCTCTCGTGAAGCCCGTGAGAGTAGGAAGATAAGCAGAAAAGCAGAAACAATGATGGACGGTAAAGGCAGCCCATATCGCAGCATCTCTGTATAGAAATCCCGATGTGTTTGACTAAGGATATCAAACAAAAAATAAATCGCCGGGGCAGGCAGGCAAAAGATAACAAGCAGGCCAAACACCACATAGACGTATTTACGTGGCATCAGCTCTAAACCAGTAGCGGTTTTAACGATTACCATCCATGCAAGAAACAATAGGGCCGTATTCACAAACTGTAAAACATGCCCCCCACCCCAAAAAAGCTGTTCATTAAAGGTTGGGTCTGGCAAGCCCTCTGGCATATAGAAAAAGGCCAGCCCCATACATAAAACGGCAATAAGATAAATGATCCCAGTGGTTTGAGTGCCTGAAAGCTGGTTCGTCTTTTGCCAAGACAGTGTGAATTGACGCAAAGTCACAAGCACCAAACCAGCCAAGAGTAAAACCAGCCCACCATAATAGATCGGGTGGTTCATCACAGGGATATAGTTGTTAAGCTCAGCAGTGCCCAAATCAAATAAGGCCGGAATGATCAAGCCTAAACAGCCGAGCATGGCAAGGCCAACTGCGCCTTTTCCCCATTGGCTTTCTTGGTCTATCCCGACTTGTTTTGCATAAGACAGGCACATAATCGCGCCCATTGTTGCCAAAAACCAGACAACAAATGAAAACACAACATGTGTCACAAGCCCTTTATGGAAAAAGCTTTTCCACGGCCATGGCAAAATATCTTGAACGCCCGGCGTGCGCGAAAGCACCAAAAGCAGGGCAAAGATACCCGCAATTGCCAGTGCACCAACGGAGATTAACGTCCAGGCTTTACATTCTTGGCGTAAGGTCATGCGCTACCCGTATAAATGTGGAACGCCATGACATAAACAACGATGCCAGAGGCACAGACAAAGGCCCAGATAGGGAATGTAAAACGCGCGACTTTCTTATGGCTGGTATAATCCTGTTTTATCAAGGCACGCCAAACAGCCATGATAATCAAGACCAAAGCGATCGCTGCCATCAAAATATGGGTAAATAAGATGGTGAAATAGACCGTTCTTATCCCCCCCTCACCTTTAAAGGGAACATGACCGATATGGGCATGATAATAAAGATAAGACACTAAAAACACGGATGAGACAGCAAGGGCGGCGATCATCAGTTTTTTGTGACGCTCTTTATCGCCGGATTTAACCGCAATAAAGGCCAAGCAGATGAGAATGAGCGAGACCGCATTCAAAATTGCCTGAAAGTGGGGAAGAATGGGTAAAATTTCCATATTTAAGATCGCACTTCAAAATTTAACCATGTAAAGGCTGTAAAGACCAATAAGCCGCCAGCCTGATGCAACGAGGCCAAGCTGATCGGCACGACCATCAACAATGTCGCAATACCGATAACAGCCTGAAGGCAGACAACTAAGGCACATATTTTCACAATCGGTATCTCTTTATTCTTTAAATAGAAAACAATCGACAATACCAATAACGCAATGGCCAAGACCCGGTGTTGAAACTGAACGGTGGTGATATTTTCAAAATGATTTAAATACCAAGGTCCCTGATCATATAAACCAGTTGGGATAAGCTCCCCATCCATAAGCGGGAATGTATTATAAGTTAAGCCTGCATCAAGCCCTGCAACGAGTGCACCAGCAAAAATAGTCACGTAACTTAAGCCCAAAAGCAGAAGTGACTTTTTTGAGCAAACAAGACCAGAGAGACTCCCCTTGCCCTTATAAAATTTCAAACCCGTCCAGATCAATGCCGCATATAAAACAAAGGCAAAACCAAGATGGGCTGCCAAGCGATACTGGCTGACCTCAGGGATATCCACGAGACCGCTTTTAACCATATACCAGCCCAGAACGCCTTGTGCGCCGCCTAAAACAAACAAGCCACATAAGGGCAAAATCATTTGTTTGGAGACCCAACCGCGCAAAATGAAAAAGACCAGAGGAAGACCAAAGGCAAGGCCAATAATACGCCCCCACAGGCGATGAAGAAATTCTAACCAGAAGATATTTCTGAATTCTTCAAGGCTCATGCCGAAGTTTACTTTTTCATACTGAGGCGATTGTTTATAGAGCTCAAAAACACGTTGCCATTCTTCAAGGCTTAGGGGCGGCAACCAACCTGTCACAGGCTTCCAATCCACCATGGAAAGGCCTGAGCCTGTCAGGCGGGTTAACCCACCTAACACAACCATGAAAAAAACCATCATAGCCACACCAAAGAGCCAGAGCCCAATGATGCGCTCACGTTTTAAACGCATCGTTTCTTGCATAGGTTTAGATTATTCGGCGGGGACGAGGTCGCGATAAGCATGCCAGCTGGCATAGCCCAAAACAGGCATGGCGATAATCAGGCCGATAAAAAATGTGGCAATGGCAAACCAAGAGATGATGCCGATTGTAAAGGCCCAGCTCCACATCACATGACTGTTCTTCATCACAGTCTTGAAACTAAATGCCATGGCTTCAAATGCGCCAGTATCGCGGTCCAAAATCATGGGAACAGAAACAGCTGTGAGCAAAAAAACGATTGAGGCAAAGACGAGACCAACAATAGACCCAACAGCCAAGAATACAAGGCCGTCCGTGCGTGCAAAAATATCAACACCCATATTTTCAAGGGAAAGCGAGGCATCCCCCATCATCAAGGCATAAAGAACAACGGCAACCTGTGTCCAAACCAACATGAAAATGAGCAGGACAAAGGCCATGATCCCAAGTCTGCGCGGACTTTGGCGCCACGCATTACAGGTACTTGCAAAAGTAGGCGTTTGTCCTTTTTCGCGTTGTCTTGAAACTTCGTAAAGACCAAGGGCCAACCATGGGGCAAAGAGCATAAAGCTACCTGATAGAGGCAAGATAAAATAGCTTAATCCCAATGCCTCAAGACCCCAAAACAATCCATAACCGGCAAAAACGAAAATCGCACCATAGGTCAGGCCAACAGCTGGAGCCTGTTTAAAATCAGTCCATCCTTGTTTTAACCATTGTGCTGGCGCTTCAAGATGCACTTTATTTGATTCAATTATTTCGATTGTATCCGGTGTGGTTGCTTCAGACATCGAAAGTCCCTCTAATTCGCAATTATGCCGACTTCTGGCAGATTTTAGAGTTATGCTAACATATAAAAAGAAATAGATGATATGTTTTTTAGTGTTTTGTAATACCAGTTATCAAATAATCCAATTTGACTTTTCCCCCTCACACTCAATAATAGAAAAAATACTTTTCCTATAGGATGTTAAAATGACTGACCAAAGTGAAATGCTGGAAAAACTCAAGCTCTTGCGTGAGCGCTTTACACAGCGTTTAAAGGATACGCATACAGAGATATCTACTTGGTCTGGCAATAGCCACATCACCGCATTGATTGAAATATGTCATAAACTGGCTGGAACAGCGGGCACCTATGGCTATGGCGAGCTTAGTGTCGAGATGAAAACATTGGAATTGCAGTTAATTGATATAAAAGATCAGGACCTGACAGATGAACAGGCCCTCACACTTTATAAAAAAGCCGAAGAAACTATAAAAAACGCCCTTAAGTGATAGCTGTCGCCTTAGACCATAAATCCCTGACTTGCTCAGAAAGGGTCATGGGATCAAACGGTTTTGCAATAACGCCTATAGCACCAAGTGCCAGATAGCCCTTAATATCGTCATCCATCAGTTTGGCCGTCAAAAACGCAATGGGAATCTCTTTAAAATTCGGCAGCTTTCGGATTTCTTTAAAAGTCGTTGGACCATCCATTTCTGGCATCATGGCGTCCAACAACACTAGATCAGGCGCAAAATCATTAATCTGCTGAAGCGCCTTTTGACCACCATCAACAGCTAAAACGTCAAAACCACCTACATTTTCAAGAACAAGCTGTGCGATATCACGAATATCGGGCTCATCTTCAACATAGAGTATTTTTTGCAGTGGTTCTGACATCCGTTTTCAAATCATCGTATTTAGAATCGTAAACCCGTACCAACCTCGATGGATTCAAGCCAATCAAGGAAACGCCCGACATCTTCACCACGATAGATACTACCATGTTGTGGGCACAGCATTTCGATATCAAGTTTGCGCACGCGCTTAATCCACATATCCTTGGCATGCTCAGACGGCATCCAGCGTTGGTGGAAGGTTTTGATTTTTGAAATATTTTTATCAAAATCTTCAACAAACAGCGAATCATCCGGTTTGTTCAACCCTGCCCCAATATCCCCACTAAAGAGGATTTTAGCAACCGGGTCATATACACTGAAATTACCTGAAGAGTGCATATAATGTGCCGGAATAAACTGGATTTCAACATTATCAATTTTCAACGACTGGCCTTCATCCGGAATTGGATTATAGGTAATGCTCTCACAGCCATAATGGCGCAAGAAACCTTCCCAGATCCACGGGGCATGCAAAATCGCATTAGGGAGCGTCTTATCCCACAGACCAAGTGAGGAAATCACATCCGGGTCTTGGTGAGAGGCAAAAAGGTGCGTGATTTGATCAACGGGGAGAAAGTGAACCACTGCAGCCAGCATAGAAGAGAAAAGCTCAATCCCGCCTGGATCCAGCAAAATTGCTTCGCGGCCGGTTTTGATCATAAACTGGTTGGTATCAATGATCTTTTCATTTTTCTCAGGATCACGCCCAAAGACAACCCATTCGTGGAACTGACCTTCGTACAATTTAATTGTTTGCATTATAACAGGACCTTAAATCACTAATTTATCGGACATTAAGAACTTTACGGCATTCCCGAACCGTAGAGCGAATATTTTTTGCAGCACTTTCAAACTTACCCACAATCGCTTCAAAATTGGCGCGATAAACAGTCGAAACCGTTGCTGCTTCAAGCCGTGACGTTGAAGTCACCACATTTGCAGCCAGCATGCGCGATTCAATTTCTTCAAGAAGCTCATGCAGTCGGCGGGTATTTTTCAAAAGATCATGCTGGAATTGCTGTAAGTCTTTTTCAGCTTCTTGAGAAGCAAATTCATAACTATCACTATATAAGGCACCTGCTGACTTGATCTTGGCGCGATTAAAATGATTTACAGCTTCATTACCCCGCAAAGCTGTCAAAGAAGAGCGTGAAATAAGCAAAGCTTCGCGGTTGATATCCTCAACAAGGTTAATGGTATCATTTGCGAGTTCAACCATATAATCTGTAATCGGTTTAAAGGTACGTACATTTTCCCCTGCACGTGCAACAAGTGCTTTCGCATTCATTGCCTCAAGGGAAATATTTTTGGCTTCTTTTAACACGGCACTTAAGCGGGCAGAAACAGCAACTGCTGTTATAAAAAAAGTCGTACGTAATTCAAAATCGGCAGCCATAGAACACCTTATATTTCAGCGAACAGACTTTAAATAAAATCTGACACCAGTTTTTTTCTGACTTGTTTGATGAATTTAAACACGATCAGAAGCCATTAACAACAAGATATGATGGAAAAAAGGCTTATTCAGACTAAAATATGTTGATGTTCATTTTCTGATGATGCAGATTAAGGTTAGTGATACGATGAAGTGTTTTTTTGGCTAGAGGAATTCGATAAATGGATGACTTACTTACTCTTGTGGTGAGTGACAACTCTGATTTCCATAATCAAATTGTTTCCAGCCTTGATGGTGAAACGATCAAGACAAGATTCGTCAATAGTCTTGATGACTGTGAACCTCTTTTGCTCGAAAAAGAAAACAATATTTCCACAATCATCTGTGATATTCCAACAGAGCTTTTTGATTTTGAGCGCAAGCTACGCGTTTTAAAAAGAAAAGACCATGGCAAGTACATCCCTATCATTGGGCTTGTGAATGAAACAAGGGACAAATCAGAAATAGCGCGTCAGTTATTTTTTCATATTCTGCCCCTGCCCCTTCATGAACATATGCTTGCTCATACGATTGAGGCGGGAAAATCAGATTTTCGCAGATATCAATCTCTGCTGGGTGAAGTTAGCTCAAGAACATCAGCCATCGGCCTCATTAAATCAGGTGATTTCACGCTGAAGACTCTGCAACAAGCAGAAGCCTTAACAACAATGCTATCACTTGCATGTCCTGATCCTTCAGCTGTTTCTCTTGGTCTTTCAGAATTGCTCGTTAATGCAATTGAACATGGAAACCTTGAAATTTCATATACAGAAAAATCCCAACTTCTGGAGACAGGAAAATGGGATGATGAAATTACAAAACGCTTAAGCGATGACAAATATAAAAATCGTTTTGTCGAAGTTGTATTTGATCGTCAGGAAGACCATATCGACATCGTCATTCGTGACCATGGAAATGGCTTTGATTGGCATAAGTTTATTGATAGTGACCCAGATAAATTCACCAGTAAACATGGCCGCGGCATTGCTATTGCTATTGCCATGGGCTTTAACAAGCTCTCCTATAATGAAAAGGGTAATCAAGTTACTGCGACGATTACCCTTTAATTCAATTAAATTTATCTATCGAAAATTCTATTCGCTCTTGGGGCGGATAAAGCAGACTGTTGTCAAATCATCAGGAATTGGTGGTACTGAGACTTTCAAAAACTCTGTCAGCAGTTTTGGCAAAATCTGATCATAGCCTTCAACAGCATACTTTTTCGTACGCAGCATTAAGCCCTCTTCTTCCCACATTTTTCCTTCAATGTCCGGTGATTCGATCAACGCATCAGAATAGACAAAGACAAAACTATCTTCAGGGAAATCAATGACCTGATTATCATATTGATAATCACCAACAATCCCAACAGGCAAACCTGCCGTATCAATGAAGTGAATGCCCGGCACATCACCATTAGTTCCAACCAGAACAGGCGGTGCAGCGGCAGAGGCATACGTTAGTGTATTTTCTTTTTCATCAATGACAGCCCAGAACAATGTTGCAAATTGTTCTACGGACAAAACTTTTGCCAAATGGGCATTTACCACCTGCAAACATGCTTTTGGGTCACCCCAATCGAGACCGCTCTCGTTGATCAATGTATGCAAACGGAAGGTATTTAAGGCAGAAACAACCCCATGGCCGGAAAAATCAATAATAAAGAAACCAAGGCGATTTTCATCAATTTGCTGCATGCCCCACAAATCGCCACCGAGCTCAGACGAAGCTTTCCAATGGTTCTGAACTTGCAGCTGCATATTATTGTGGACAGCCTCAATCATTTCATCTGTTGGCAGCAGACTTTCCTGAATGATACGTGCGGAATGAAGCTCCTGCTCCATTCGAGCCTGATAGGCTTTTTCTTTTCTTTGCAGCACCACGTTTTGCAATTGCAGTTTAACACGTGCAACGAGCTCATAAACGTTAATAGGTTTAGAAATCAGGTCATTTGCCCCGACCTCAAAAACTTCTGCGCGTTCCTGCGTGGCTTCCATACCTGTTTGGATCAGAATAGAAAGCTGGGAATGTGTTTCACTTTTACAAATACGGCGACAAACCTCAAACCCATCTGTCCCTGGCATAACAATATCAAGGATCAAAAGGTCCGGGTTCAGGTCATCAAGCATCTGCAGTGCAATGTCGCCACTTTCAGCAACATGAATGTTTGTATAACCAGCTTTCATCAGACATGTCTGAATCAGCGTACGCAATACCGCAACATCATCGACAATCAGGATTTTGCAATCCGCTATCTCTGAAAATTTTACGGCTTCATCCATATTCTTTACTTCCTTCCCGTTTGGGTAATTTTTAACACAGATTAATATGTCTATTCAATTAGCAAGCGCATTTTTTTTCATAAATGACTGTAATTATGCCTAAAACAACTCAATATCGTCTGAAGACTCGGCATGTTCTACCTGTAGGTCACCGCCTGAGGCCTGTTCGTCGTAGATATCTTCACCATCATCAAATAAAGTATGTTTTACAAAACGCTCTCGCATTTCGCCAAGGTGGAAACCCGATATCATATTTTCAATCCAGGCTTTATCCGGCTCGATAACAAAATCTTTCCCCAATGAGGGAGAAGATGTTTTTTCCATCTCAACCAACATTTCGACAATGACATTAAGTGTTGCACTAATATGGGAAAGTCGTTGGCTTGTTCGGTCCTGAAATTGCATGCGCATCACAATGTCAGCAATCCCTTTTGAAAGTTCAGAAGAGTCTGCTTGTGATTTGGTCAGAACCTCTTCAATACCATTGCTCTGCTTAACTACATATTCAATCAGGTCTTTAAACTGTTCTTTAATCTGAACTTTATGAACGACATCAATTGAAGCAACCTCTTTTATCGCTTGTTTCACCTTATCCAGATCACTGCACACATTATTTAGAACACTTGTGTCTATAGCTTGACCATTTTCCTGTTTTGCAAATTCAGCCTTTAAAGTACCATCAACACCTTCAAGAACATCAGAAAGGCTTTCTGCGCCTTCTGAGAGGTCAATGATCTTGTTCAAACTTGTATTAAGGTTATCATCAAGCGCGTTAAGGACTGTCGTTAGGGGGACAATCTTACCATCAAATTTTATTGTCGTTGCTTCTTTGGCAAAGACATTAATTTGTTCAGACTGATTTCCTGCAACAAAAGCCAAATTCATGAAACGATCACTGAGCTTTTCAACACTGGTTTCAACCAATTCAGAGGCTGTTTCAACTTCTTTGGCAAGTGCTGTTAAGCCATGACGCTGGGCTGCTGATAAGCGTAACCAGTGTTCCAATGCTTCTTCATAATTATTATGTTCAGAATTACTCACTGGCTTCCCCATTACTATCGCATAATGAAATTAATTCATCTGCAATTTTCTTAATATCAACCTGCTTATGAACAGCGCCACGTTCAAAAGCTGCCTTTGGCATTCCATAAACAACACAGGATGCTTCATCCTGACCAACGTTATAAGCACCAGCCTGTTTTAACTTCAACATGGATTCTGCGCCATCACGGCCCATACCGCTCAACATCACACCAATCGTTTCAGTTGGGCTGACATGGCAAACCGAGTCAAACAAGACATCAACCGATGGGATGTGACCACTAACCGGATTGCCATCAACCAAGCGACAAACTAACTCACCTTTACTGCGCGCAACGCGTAAATGCTTATCACCAGGTGCGAGATAAACATGCCCCGCTTTCGCAACCATATAGTCTTCAGCCTCATGGACATCCATTGCACAAAGCTTATCTAAACGTTTTGCAAAGGTTGTTGTAAATTGTTTAGGCATATGCTGAACGATGAAAATCGGTGGCATATTACTTGGTAAGCGCGATAAAACAGTTCTTATCGCTTCTACCCCACCTGTTGAGGCACCAAAAACAACGATATTCTTATCTCCACCACTGTTAACAAGTGGGGCGACTTTATTTTGGGCAGCATGGTCACTATCAATTTCCTCAAGGGGACGAATGCGCGCACCAGCAGCAGCCTTAACCTTATCAGTAATTTCCTTGGCTTTATCTTCAAGGTTGCGCTGAACATCTTGTTGTGGTTTGGCAACAAAATCAACTGCACCAATTTCCAAGGCCTGTAGCGTGATATTAGCCCCATTTTGGGTCAAAGTCGAAATCATCACCACGGGCATTGGGCGTAATGTCATGATTTTACGCAGAAAATCAATGCCATTCATTTTTGGCATTTCAATATCAAGCGTAACCACATCCGGGTTCAAACGCTTAATCATCTCACGCGCTTTTAACGCGTCAGGTGCTGCCCCAACCACTTCAATTGCAGGATCGTTGCTCAAGATACTCGTCAACATCTGACGGATCAGGGCACTATCGTCCACAATCAAAACTTTAATCTTCTGCGCCATATTATTATTATTACCTTCTCACTAGAACAGTTCGATAGAACCTTCGATCTCGCTCTTCTCGATTTTAGATTTGAAGACTTGTTCTTCTGCCACAACCACTTCGTTATCATGCTTGTCTAACAGCTTCATTTTGACCTTACCCGTCGCTGGGAAATAAACAATTCGACGACCTTGTTCACCCCCCAAATGCTGTGCAGAAACCGCCATATGTTCAATACGTAAGTATGTTTCAACAAATTCGATATTCTTTGTACCGATTAGGGTGGAGGCTGTAATTACGTTTGCCCCACCAAAAAGCTTAATTTCAAGACGGTTTCGCGCACCGCCCATGCGTAAAACATCATTGATCAGCACTTCCATTGCGTAGTTACCATAACGCATAGAAGCACTCACCCCACCCCAGTTACCAGAATCACTTTCTGGCAGCATAAAGTGGTTAATACCACCAACACCCAACTCGGTATCGCGCACACATGCGGCAATGCACGAACCCAATGTGGTGACAATCATTTCTTCTTTATTGGTTGTGACATAATGCGCGCCCGGAGCAACCTTAACCGCAAAATGCTTGAAGCTAGGGTCCCAATATCGTCTGGGTGCCTGTTGGCCTGAGGGGCCATCCATTGAGTATAATGAGCTATCAGCCATATAAACGTTCCCCTACCGCGTCAATTCACACGCTGATAGACAGTGCGACCATAAAGATCGAGACGCCCATCAGTATCAAGAATTGTTTCTGAGTGACCTATAAATAACCATCCCCCGGGTCTTAATAGATCTGCGAATTTACGTGTAATTTCCATTTTTGTTTTATTATCAAAATAGATCATGACATTACGGCAGAAAATCGCATCAAAAGGCCCTTTCACAGGCCATTTACCAATGAGATTTAACTGTTTGAAAGAAATATAGCGTCGTAATCTATTTGATATTTGATATGTTTCAGGTTGGCCTTCACCCTCCCTGAAATATCGTAAATATTCTTCATCGAGACTCTCTACGGAGTTCTTTTTGTAATGACCATTGCGACCGAAATCTAACATATTTGTATCAAGGTCAGTCGCCAATATCTTTGCATCAATATCTTTAGCGTTATGTTGCTTAAGGGCCTTATCCAACACCATTGAAATACTATAGGGCTCTTCACCAGAAGAACAACCCGCAGACCACACGCGAATGCGTTTTTGCCGACCTGCTTTGATATTATGAATAGCTTCTGGGAAAACCTGATTTTCTAAATGTTCGAAATGGTGATTTTCGCGGAAAAACTTTGTCAGGTTCGTTGTAATTGCATTGATAAGATAACCAATTTCCTGATCACCCTTAGAGCCTGCAAGGTAATGCAAATAGTCTGAAAATGACTGGATATTAAGGGCACGAAGACGTCTGGCCAAACGGCTATAGACCATATTCTTCTTATGCTCTTTCATGATAATGCCGGTCCGCATGTGAATAAGGTCAGATAAAGTGGCAAAGTCACTATCAGAAAAAGGGAACTCACGTGATTGCTCACGCGGTTTCATGACAAAACGAACTTTTGGTTTTGCATTTGTCACAGTGTCCCCTTTCGATTTTTTCACCAACTTTATCTTCTTATCAATCATTGAAAAGAACCCTTAAAACTCTTCCCAATCAGCATCTGCCTTTACATCTGCCCCTGCACGTGGAGCATCATTTGAAACAGATCCTGAATCTTCTGGAGCGTAATCATCAAAATCGTCTTCAAAATCATCTACATCTGTTTCAATACTGCTTTGTGGTATTTGTGCAATTGCTTGTGGCTGTGGCGCCTCAATTGCAGAAACTGGCGTTGCAATATTGATTTTATCTTTCCCGATATCGAAATAAGACATCAGCTGCATCATTTTTTCAGACTGTTCTTCAAGTGAACGCGCACTTGCAGAACTTTCTTCAACCAATGCCGCATTTTGCTGGGTCATTTCATCCATCTGGGTAATCGCAGCATTGATTTCACCAACGCCAGAAGCCTGTTCTTGGCTGGCTGCCGCAATCTCAGATACGATATCAGCAACACGTTTAATGCTGTCTACGATATTTTCAAGCGATCCACCTGTTTCACCAACAAGTTTCACACCTTCGCGGACCTGCTGATTACTATCAAGAATGAGGCTCTTGATATCTTTGGCAGCTTCACTACTACGTTGAGCAAGCGTTCTCACCTCAGAGGCAACAACCGCAAAGCCTTTACCAGCATCACCAGCCCGCGCAGCTTCAACAGCTGCGTTCAAGGCCAACAAGTTGGTTTGGAAAGCAATTTCATCAATCACCCCGATAATATCCGAGACCTTCTGCGAGGATCCTTCAATTGAAGACATGGCTTCAACGGCTTGTTCAACAACAGAGCCGCCTTCTTCAGCCACATCGCGTGCCTTAATGGCAAGCACATTGGCTTGTTGAGCGTTATCTGCATTTTGCTTAACCGTTGTTGACATCTGCTCCATAGAAGCCGCTGTCTCTTCAAGGCTGGAAGCTTGCGTCTCTGTGCGTTGAGAAAGATCAATTGAGCCTGAAGAAATTTCTTTCGAAGCACTTGTGATCTCATTAGAGGAAACCAGAATATCACCTACGATACCTTTTAGGCGTGTAGAGGTCTGATTTGTATCCTGTTTCAAGGTCTCGTAAGTACCTGAGTAATCTTTCGTGATCTGATATTGCAAATCACCTTTTGCAAGTGATGAAAGCGACTCCGCGATTTCACCAAATACATCACTAACCGTATCATTCAAGGCATTGATGCTTTGACCAAGGGCTTCCATAAAGCCTTCTTTGCCATCAAGTGAAATACTCTGTGTAAAGTCACCATTCACAACGGCGCGCACCACATTATCAACTTCTTCTTGAACATGCAGTTCAGCAGTGATGTCTTTCCACTCAACCACACTACCCAGACGCTTACCTTCTTGGTCTTTAACCGGCGCAGCCGTTAAATCAAAGGTACGTTGCCCCATGACCATGCGTGTTTTATGGATATTCTCAAGCTTCGCCAGCAAATCTGCCTGATGTTGTGGGTTCTTGTGATAAATATCAATAGATTGGCCCAAAACATTATGCGCATCAAAATGTGGAAGACGTTGTTTAATATCATTTTCGGCAACATCAAACATATGTTGAACCGCAGGGTTCATATAAACGACTTTGCGATCTGAATCTGCAACCATGATACAGGTTGTTGCATTATCCAATGCGGCACGAATGCGGTAATTTTCTTCAGCAACAGCTTTCTCAGCCTCTTGACGAGACAAGAGGTCCGTAAGGTCGTTCCATTCAACAACACTGCCCAAACGATTACCTTCATCATCCGTAACTGGGGCAGCTGTCAAATCAAAACTACGCACACCCAACGTCAAACGAGTTGTGTGTGTTCCTGATAATTTAGCAAGGACATCCGCCTGATGTTGTGGGTTCTTATGATAGATATCAATATTTTGTCCCAAAACGTTATTGGCATCGAAATGCGGCAATGCTTCTTTAATATCAGCTTCTGCAACACGCAGCATTTCTTCAACCGCCGGGTTCATATAGACGATTTCACGATCTGTATTGGCAACCATAATACAGGTTGTTGCATTATCTAATGCGGCACGAATGCTCTTATTTTCAACACTTAAAGAATAAATCTGATTAAGTGAACGTGCCATCTCACCAAGCTCGTCACCACGTTCTTGCATTTGGACAGATTTTACACGACCAGCAGCGAGTTCATTTACGAGGTCAGTTAGTGCTGAAATTGGTTGAGCAATACTGCGGCCCAAGAAGATGCCAACAACAACCACACCGACGATAATAACGATAAGAATAAGCAGGACTGTGTTTCTGATGTCATCAATAAAGGCAAAAGCTTCTTCTTCCTCCTGCATGACAACAACTGCGTATTTCGCTCCTTTAAAATCAAATGGTGCATAACCTACAAAATGAGGGTGTGCCGCTTCATCTTCGCCCCAATCAGCTAGGTCAGCGACCATCAAACCGGATTTACCTTCAAGGGCTTTGCGAACATATGCCCCATCAACAGGACGTTTTAAGACTGTCGGTTTATCAATAATAGGAGATTGGTTGCGTGCAAGGCGGTCTTCACCAACAAGGATGACCTCACCTGTTGCGCCCAAATTCGTTTCTTTGGCAATCAAGGCATTGATGCGATCAATCGGCATTTGGAAAATCAAAACACCTTTTGTTTCACCATCAACGACAATCGGCTGACCGATAAAGCTCGCAGGTGCATCATTACTTGGCTTATAGGGCTTAAAGTCATAGAAAGTTTGTTCACCTTCACCCAACTTCAAAGCAGAACGAAACGTATTGGCAAGATCAGTGTTTTTCCACTGGCCTGAATTCAAGTTTGTAGCGTAATCAAGCTCTTTAAAGACAGAATAAACAAGGTTACCTTTTGTATCGATCATAAAGATATCGTAATAACCACGTTGTTCCAGAAACTTGCGATACCAAGGGTGATAGGCCTTATGGACCTGCCCATAGGCAGATTTATCACCATCAGCAATATTGAGTTTGTGTTTTTCACCCATCGGATAAGCGTTTTCAGTAATGAAAAGGCGTTTAAGCTCAGCTTTTGGGTCACCGTCATACATATTCCATGCACGAGAGAAAGAAAGCTGTGCTTTTTTCGTCATCGGTGCATCGGCAACAATGCTCAGGTCATCGGAAATGGTTTTGAAATAATCCGTTAATTCAGCAGCTCTTTGTTTTGTCAGAGTTTCAAAGTTGCCTTTTAAATTCTCTTCCTCAACATTTTCAAACTGAATAATCGCAAAAAAGGCAATCAACAAAGCACTGACAGCCGCAGAAGCGGTAATAAACAGTGGAATTTTTCGCGATAATTGCCAAAAGGATTTATTTTGGGTCATTTCTTCACTCATTTTATTTATCCCCTACTGCAGCTTCGCCTAATGCGATTCCGGTTTCAATTGCTTGTGGGTTGAAAAGCAGGTCAACATCAAGCAACGCGACCATTCGTGTTTTAACGGTAACCAGACCGCTGAGATATTCATCGTCAATATTACGATCCATTTTAGGAACTTCTTGAATATCACCTTGTGAAATACTGATAATATCTGAAACAGTATCCACCAAAATACCAACCATACGGTTTTGAACCTGAACAATGACAACCACATGCATTTTGGTCGCCTCAGTTAGGCCCATACCAAAACGACATCGCAAATCAAAAATAGGCACGATCAAACCACGTAAGTTCAACACACCACGCATGAATTCAGGTGTATTTGGAAGATGCGTTGTCTCTGTCCAGGCTTTGATCTCACGAACAGCCATAATGTCGACGCCGTATTCTTCCTCACCAATGGTAAAGGTAATGAATTGGTTCACTTCCTCACCCGCATTTTGAAGCTCACCATTTTCATGTACACTGGGCATGAGGTTATTGTCAGTCGATGCCATGTGTTTACTCTCCAGTCAAAAGGACCTGCTGTTTCAGGTTACCAAATTTGCGACGCTTCTCTGCGCCATGTTCCATTTCTGCTAATCCATCAACATCCAAAATTAAAGCGACCTTGCCATTACCCATAATGGTTGCTGCTGAAATCCCAGAAATTGGATCATAATTATCTTCTAAGCTTTTGATGACGACTTGTTGTTGCCCCAACAGTTCGTCAACCATAATGCCTACATTACCGTAACGTTCTGTTTCAACAATCACGACCAAGGCTTCCGCCGGGTCCGTAACGGCATCTTTGACATTAAAGAGGCGATACAGGTTCACAATACGAATATATTCACCACGAACAGAAGCAAGCACACCGCCATTTACAAGAACTTTTAACTCTTCCTCAACAGGATGGATGCTTTCAATAATCGCGGTGAGTGGAATGATATATTTCTCAGTACCGCATTTAACAATCATGCCATCAAGAACAGCGAGGGTCAGCGGCAATGACATGGAAAAACGCGTACCTTCACCCGGTGTTGAATAAACAGAGATCCGCCCGCCAAGATTGACGATATTACGGCGCACCACATCCATACCAACACCACGGCCCGAAACATCACTGATCTCATCAGCCGTGGAAAAACCAGGGGCAAAGATCAGGTTATCAATTTCTTCATCATCAAGGTCGTGATCTTCTTCAATGACACCTTTTTCAATGGCTTTGGCAACCACACGCTCGCGGTTGATACCGCGTCCGTCATCACTGATATCAATCTGGATACGTCCACTGCGGTGTTCTGCACTTAAATGAATTGTTGCACGTTCTTTTTTACCGCTTTCCTGCCTTTGTTCTTTCGTCTCAATCCCATGATCAACCGAATTTCGGATCATGTGCGTAAGCGGGTCCATCAACTGTTCAATAACCGTTTTATCAACTTCGGTCATTTCACCAGAGGTAATCAGGTCAATTTTCTTATTTAGTTTTGTTGAAAGTTCACGCACCAGTCGTGGCATTCTGGCAAAAACAGATTTCACAGGCTGCATGCGAATAGCCATAACGCTTTCTTGCAACTCACGCGTATGCGCACTGAGGTCTTCAAAGCCCTGTGACATCACCTGACCAGCATTATTTGCAAGGTCTTCTGATTGTTGCTTAAGCATGGCCTGTGTAATGACAAGCTCCCCCACCATATTGACAAGCTTATCAACACGATCAAGTTCAACACGGATAGATGATACTTTTTGTGCAGCTGGTGCTGAACCGCCAGCCCCGCTATTGGGTTTGGCTTTCTTCTCAGTAAGCTCTTTCTTTGTCGGCTTGGGCACAGGTGGTGGTGCAATCTGTGCAGGAGCAGGTTCTTCTTTAACAGGTTTTGGTGTCGGCTGTTCGGCCTTTACCTCAGTCTTTTGAACAGGTTCTTCAACAGCTGCAGTCGCTTTAGGGGCTGTGTCTTGAGAAATTTCGCTCTTGGAAATTTCTTTGATCTCTAATTTACAGTCATCAACAACAAATTCGAAAACTTCGTGAATGTCATCAAGGGATTTATCTGTACGTAACTCAAAAACCCAGCTTAAATATGCCACATCAGGCGAAATATTAACTAGTTTTGGCAGGCGTGAAATATCAACTTTTGCTCTACATTCACCCAAGGTTCCAAGTTCACGCGCCAATAATAATGGCTCATTGGCAAACTGGAGAAGATGGGCTTCTGGAATAAAGCAAATACTGTAAAGCGGAAGCGTCGTATCAGTTGGCTGTTCTGCCTGAACTGGTTCTGCTACTTCATCATCGTCATCAAAAAGGCCCCAGCCCTGTTCTTCATCACTGAGCGGCTCATTTATTTCAACTTTGCCCGTTGCTGTGGAACCAATATCATCAAGAAATAACCCCCACCCCTGTTCATCTTCTTCTTCAGACGTCTTGTTATAATCGTCTGAGGGAACTGAAGTAGAAGCCTGCGCAGTTTCCCCCGATTTTGACGGGATCGGCTTACCATTGGTATAGGCTTCAAGGTCGTCAGCGACAGCTTTCCAGATTGAGGCTTCAACCTCTTCATCGTCCTGTGCCATCTGTACAAGTCGGGCCAGAACGTCATTTGCAGAGATCAAGCACTCTGCCATTTCTTCAGTTAGTTCAAGCTTACCTTCACGTAGCTTGTCTAACATCGTCTCAAAGATATGTGAAAAACTTACAAGGTCAGTAAAATTAAAGGCGCCCGCGCCCCCTTTGATAGAGTGCACGCACCGAAAAATCGCATGTAATGTTTCAACATCGACATCGGATAATTCTGCTTGCAAAACACCAAGGTACTCTTCTGCGGCTGACAGAAGATCCTGACATTCTTCAAAATATGTCGCTTTAAACTGACTTAGGTCAAAATCTTGAGGCACTGTTCACGTACCTTTCTCAACGATAGATTATGGGCAAACTTTAGAAACAACTTGAAGAAGCTTGTCTGGGCTGAAAGGTTTAACAATCCACCCTGTCGCGCCCGCAGCACGACCTTCGTTCTTCTTCGAGCTATCAGATTCAGTCGTCAAAACCAATATTGGTGTCGACTTATGAACATCATTGGCACGTAGGTTTTTGATCAGTGTAATGCCGTCCATACGTGGCATATTCACATCCGTGATGATTAAATCAACACGATCATTTCCCAATTTAGCCAATGCATCTTCACCGTCACCGGCTTCAATAACATCATGCCCTGCGTTTCTTAATGTGAAACCCACCATATCACGCATGGTTTTGGAATCATCGACAGCTAAAACACGCAATCCCATTAATTTTTACTCCAATTATCTAGATATTCAGATAAGCCCAAATCACGCATCCCACGTTCAAATCCTGAGCTGGTATTCTTTATTGAAAATTTTCCACCGTTGGCTTCAACATCAATTGATGCAGCCAACATAACCTGGACACAAGGTGTAGAAATACGTTCAACACCCTCGCTATCGATTGTTACATCTTTTGAGAGCGTGGTGCATTCTCTAAATGACATCAGAAGTTCTTCTGCTACCGACATATCAAGTATCGGTATAAGGCTAAGCCCCGCAACCCCGTTTTCAACCTTTATGCTAAAGGTATCACTCATTTAAATTCTTCCTCGACCCGTATAGACACATGTCATATTTTTACAAAATTCTAAAACTATCACTGTGACCAAATTGTTATTAACAAACATGCTAACAGCCTATTTAGAAAAATAAAATAGTTTCTAAGCTGTAACCGCCACTGCAATAAAATTCATAACATCAATAGAAGCATTTTTTTCAGACAAGAGATGTACGCCTTGCAAGTTTTCGCTTAAAGCGGCACGACGATCTGGACATATAAGCGCGATCTTCACTTTTGACATTTGGCGCATTGAGTCAAGGCTACGCACGAGTTCCGCCCCATCCATTTCCTCGAGTTCTTGTGAAACAACTATAATTTCCGGTTTCTTTTGTATTGCTGTTTTATAACCCTTAAATGCAGAAATCGTCGATAAAACAGAAAAGCCATTTTCTTCAAATGAAGGAGCTATTTCAGCGATAAGCTCGACATTATTACCAATAATGAGAACTTGAGCTGACGAATCTTTCACAGAATCTGGTTTGCTTGTATCTTTCTGAGGGAGGTTGCCTAACCAGTAATCCACTTTGGACGTATCTTGCGCTTCATCACTTTCAATTAAGTCCGAAAGACGATCCACATATTTGTAGGCATCATCAACTTGTTCAGAACTAAGATGAGTTGAATTCTCAAGATAATCTTCAAATCTGTGGCACAGTTGTGTCACAAGCGGCATCTGGAATGTCCCGCCCATGCCCTTGAGACTATGAATTTCACGGTGAAACTCTTCATATACAGCACTATCCATCTGACTATCCATTTGGAAGTCAGTGTCATTCATTGCTGCGATGAGTTCGAGTATTTCATTAAGGCGAGTAAGTTTTTCATGCGCTGTCTCTATGAACTTTTCGTTCATTTGCGCAAGGATTTCGCTCATATCAGGGATTTTTTCCATGATTTACTCTAATACCTTCCGTGTTAAAATATACTTCATTTAGATAATGAACATTTTTTTTAAGATTACAACTCAACAATACCATTTTCAATGGCATATTTTACAAGACCTGCAGAAGTCTTGACGCTTAATTTTCGTTTTATGTTGCGTCTGTGTGTCTCTACGGTTCTCACACTAATATCTAATTCTCGCGCTACGTGTTTATTACTATTACCTTCTGCCAGTAACTGCAAAATTGTTTTTTCACGATCCGTTAATGGCACTTGTTTATTTGTGCCTTCATTAACCAGTATGTCAGTCACGCCAGAACTGTAATAGGTTTTTCCTTCATACACAGCCTTGATCGCACTGATCATTTCATTTGATGAAACATCTTTAAGAATATAGCCCTTAGCCCCAGCCTTTAAGACACGGGTGATATATTCACGACTGTCATGCATGGTGAGCATCAATAGACGAATATCAGGAAGCTCAGCAGAAAATTTTTCAGCCGCTTCAATGCCGTTCATTACTGGCATATTGATATCCATTAAAACGATATCTGGTTTATGCTCACCGGCAAGATGCAAAGCTTCTTCCCCATTGCTCGCTTCAGCTATCACATCAATATGACCATCATCTTCAAGGCGTGAGCGAATACCGTCTAAGACCAAAGGGTGGTCATCCACCAAGAGTACACGTATTTTTTGACTATTATTATCCATTATCCACCTGTAACAGCACCTTGAGTGGTAGTTTTGATTCTACGACCGTTCCTTTTTCGGGGGAAGACCAGACGGTCAACTCCCCACCATGGAATTCTATACGTTCCTGCATGTTTCGCAAGCCAATCCCTTGAAAGGCATTTTTTCGCCCCTCCATTCTCAGCACATCAAAACCCACACCATCATCTGATATGATCATCCTGATCCCGTCAACACGTTTTACCAACTCTATCTTCACCTGTGACGCCCCAGAATGGCGTTCAATATTGGTCAAGGCTTCCTGTGCAATGCGAAATAAAGTTGTTTTGATATCTGGGCCAAGTTGCTTTGTGAACGGATGTTTTTTAAAAGTCGCTTCAATACCTGTGCGCTCTCCAAATTCATGGCTCATGGCATCAAGCGCTGCTGAAAGCCCGATATCATCAAGAACGCTGGGTCTAAGGTCCCTTGAAATGCGTCTAACCTCACCAATGGCTTCACGCAAGCCCTTTGCCCCTTTTTCCATGGGTTTTATCGCATCGCTTGAACCGGCATGAATTTTATCAATGGCAAGTTCAATAGAATATTTAACAGAGACTAAAATCTGACTGATACCGTCATGAAGCTCTCTGGAAACACGTCCACGTTCTTCTTCCTGAAATTCAACAATACGCTGGGTGAGCTCTTTAAGTTTTGTATCGGCAAGCTTTCGCTCATTGGCATTGATGACAAGACCTGAGGTAAAAACCCCTGCCAAAGCCATCACCGCAATCCAGAAAATCAAAAAGAAAGTGCGTTCAATCCGGTCCTTGATCTCTTTTTTGCGCGCTTCAATCTGGTTATAGATATCATCCAGATAAATCCCCGTGCCAATCATCCAATCCCATTTTTCCAGCATAACAGCGTAACTAAGCTTTTCCGCCACTTCGTCTGAGGAGGGTTTTTCCCAAAGGTAGCGATAATACCCCCCGCCCTTTCGCGCCCGTTCCGTCAGTTCTTTAATCACAAGGCGGCCTTTGCTGTCTTGAAGGCCCCACCAGTTTAACCCGACAATCTCCGGCTGACCTGGATGGACAAGGCCTGTGCCATCACCTGCATAAACAAAAAAGTATCCATCCTTACCGTAAGTCAGATCATTAAGGATCGCTTTGACTTTTTCTTTTGCCACCTCGTCATCATCACCTGCATTTTGATAAACATGGTCCACAGCCGTTAAGGCCATATGCATATAATGTTTTAACTCATCTGTTTTGGCAGAGATCACATTTGTTTCAACACGTTGTAACTGTTCATCAATCAAATCATCTGATTGAAAGAACAGGATAAAGATGATCGCACTAACCGCAAAAAATAACGGGAGAACAGCAAGTAAGAGGATTTTTAGGCGCAGCATTGGCAATCTCACACATTGAAACTACGCAATCATAACATGATAGAGGAAAATGCCTACTACGCAGAAATAGGTAGTATATCTACGTATTCATTGCGATTTCCAATATCTAATTAATTCGTTAGGTTATTTTCAGGTTGTTAAAAACGACAGCTTACTTGATAGCACTCCTTTTCCCCCGAACTGCGCACCCAATGTGGTATCAAGTCTGTCAAACATGTTTTACGACAACGTTCCCAAACGAAGGCTTCTTGCTTCCCTGGCAAGAAGCCTTTTTCTTGTGCCAAAGAACGGGTATAAATGTTTTTAGAATCAAGGGAGTTCAAAATGTTCAAACAAAAAGAGCCTGTCTCGCATTATATCAATGTGGAGGGTTATGAAATCCATGTCACCGAGTGGGGTGTTGATAACCCCTCCAGCATCCTCATGTGGCATGGGCTTGCCCGAACGGGGCGTGATTTTGATCACCTGGCTGAACTACTCTCTAAACGCTATCGTGTTTTATGCCCAGATACCCTTGGGCGCGGGCTTTCCCAATGGGGCCAAAACCCTAAAGAAGAATATTGTTTCGACTTCTATGAAAAGATCGCACTGAAAGTCTGTGAAATCTTCGGCTTCTATCATTTTGACTATATCGGCACCTCCATGGGTGGGGCTTTGGGCATGCGCTTGGCAGGTGGACCTTTGCGCGATAACATCAACCGCCTTGTCATCAACGATATCGCCCCACAATTAGCTGAGGCCGCCGTTGATCGTATCCTAACCTACGCTGGCTCCCCGCCCTCTTTTGAAACGATCGGACAATTAGAAGACTATCTTCAAACTGTGTATGAGCCATATGGTTATCTTACTGATGAGCAATGGCGCTTGATGGTGGAAACGTCTTATCGACGCATGGATAACGGTCAAATTACTCTGCATTATGACCCCAAAATGGTGACGCAATTTACAGCTCACCCTAATGATTATGACCTGTGGGAAACTTATGAGAAGATAAAAGCGGAAACGCTTGTTTTAAGGGGGGCTGAGTCTGACCTTCTGCTGACTGAATGGGCGCAACACATGACAGAAGTCGGCCCCAAAGCGCACCTGATTGAAATACCGGGATGCGGTCATGCCCCAGCCCTTAACAAAACACAGCAAACCCATATTATCGAAAAGTTTTTGGAGAATGACTAATGTCTGGTGATGACCATATCAAAAAGCTCCTTCAAGAGGGATTAGGCAAATTCAACATGGAAGACCAGCTTGATAAAAAAACTGACCCGCGCACCCAAGCCCCCGATGAAGTGCCAAGCTTTGATGAGCTCGGTTATGACTATGAAACCAATCCGGTTTTGAAAAAACGTGTGGAAGAAGAGATCAAAGAGCTCAAGAAAAAAGACGGTATTGAGTGATTTTTTGGACACTGGCCAGCTTGTCATGCTGGCATAGGCCTGCAACCAGATTTACTCAGAAACCACCTTTTGCGTTTGCACACCAAGCCCCTGAATGCCCAAGCTCATTTCATCACCCGCTTTTAAATAGACTTGCGGATTTTGCCCCATGCCAACACCGGGTGGCGTGCCCGTAGAAATCACATCACCGGGCTGTAAAGACATAAAGCGCGAGAGATAGCTCACCAAGTGTTTCACCCCAAACACCATGGTCTCTGTTGTGCCTTCCTGAAAACGTTTACCATTAACTTCCAGCCACATAGATAAGTTTTGCGGGTCAGCAATTTCATCTTTGGTGACCAGCCACGGGCCGATAGGGGCAAAAGTATCGCAAGACTTGCCCTTCACCCACTGTCCGGTATTTTCCAGCTGATAGGCCCTTTCAGAAACATCATTTAAGATGCAATAGCCCGCCACATAATCAAGGGCGTCTTCTTCGCTGACATATTTTGCTTCTTTACCAATGACAAAAGCGAGCTCACATTCCCAGTCTGTTTTTTCTGAGCCGCGCGGTAAAAGCACATCATCATTTGGCCCATTGATCGCACTTGTTGCTTTGGTAAAAAGTACAGGTTCACTTGGCACGTCCATCCCCGCCTCTGCGGCATGGTCTGAATAATTAAGTCCGATACAGAGGATTTTACCAATATTGCCAACACAAGGGCCAAAGCGTACATCGCCTACTTCTGGCAAGCTGTTCACATCAATCTTGGCCAGTTTCGCCAACATCTCATCAGATAAGGCATTTCCATCAATATCATAGATATGGTCTTCAAGGCTGCGAATGCGGTGTTGATCATCAAGGATGCCGGGTTTTTCATCACCTTTTTCGCCAAAACGAACAAGTTTCATAATTGTTTCCCTTCCCTATTCTTTACTTGTGGGGCCAAGCACATTATATAAGCCGCCATGAGCACAGATATTCCAAAGATTGGCATTGTCAGCCTTGGTTGCCCAAAGGCACTGGTTGATTCCGAACGTATCCTGACACGCCTTCGTGCAGAAGGCTATGAAATTTCGCCGACCTATGATGGCGCGGATGCGGTGATTGTTAACACCTGCGGCTTTATTGATAGTGCCAAACAGGAATCTTTTGACGCCATTGGCGAAGCGCTTAATGAAAATGGTAAAGTGATTGTCACGGGCTGTCTTGGTGTGGATGAAGAAGGCATTCGTGAAATCCACCCCGGTGTGCTTGCCGTAAGCGGTCCTCACCAATATGAAAGCGTGATGCAGGCCGTGCACGAAGCCTCCCCCCCGCTGCATAACCCGCATATGGACCTTATTCCGGCAGAAGGCATTAAGCTCACGCCACGCCATTTTGCCTATCTTAAAATATCTGAAGGCTGTAACCAGTCCTGCACTTTCTGCATTATCCCCTCCATGCGCGGCAAGTTACGCTCGCGCCCTGCTGGTGAAGTGCTTAAAGAAGCAGAAAACCTCGCTTTAAGTGGGGTGAAAGAGCTTTTGCTGGTTTCCCAAGATACAGGGGCCTATGGCTCTGACCTTAAATATGAAGAAAGCGATTTTTACGGCAAAGCGGTTCGCACCAAAATGTATGACCTGCTTGATGCCCTTGGCAGTATGAAGGTCTGGACGCGTCTTCATTATGTATACCCCTACCCTCATGTGGATGATGTCATCCCCTTGATGGCTGAAGGTAAAGTACTGCCCTATCTGGATATCCCCTTCCAACATGCCTCGCCTAAGGTTCTTAAGCTCATGAAGCGACCGGGCAACCAGATGGAGCTGTTAGAACGCATCAATAAATGGCGCGAGATTTGCCCAGAAATCACCATTCGCTCCACCTTTGTTGTGGGCTTCCCCGGTGAGACGGAAGAAGATTTTGAATATCTGCTTGATTGGCTGGGAAAAGCCCGTCTGGACCGTGTGGGCTGCTTTAAGTACGAAAATGTTGACGGTGCCGCCGCCAATGATCTGCCTGATCATGTGGATGAAGAGGTTAAGGAACAACGCTGGAACCGCCTAATGGAGTTCCAACGCCAGATTTCTGATGAGATCATGCAAGAAAAAGTCGGCAAAACCTTTGAAGTGTTGATTGACGAGGTGGATGAAGACGGCGCAGTTGGGCGCACCAAAGGCGATGCCCCAGAAATTGACGGTGAAGTCTTTATTGATGGTGATGGCTCAACCGAGCTTGAAGTCGGTGATGTTGTGAACATTAAAATTCACGCGGCTGAAGATTATGACCTTTGGGGAACCTTGGCATAATGACAGCCATTGACTTCACCAAGTCATAGGCGTACAAGGCGCGCACCTCCATTCATTTTTACATATAAGAAAGTGCACCGCCATGGAAGTGTCCACAAGGTACCCACATGTTATTATCATCCGTCTTGCACCGGAAATGATGTTAAAAGCGCCTGCAACGCGCAAGAAGTTCCAAAAAGCCCTGCGTTCTAATATGCAGGAAGGTCTGGAGCGTGCAGGCATTGAGTTTGACATCATCGGTCATGAAGGCCGCATGCAGGTTCATACCTCTGATCAGGAAAAAGCCCTTGATGTTATTTCACGCACCTTTGGTGTGGCGAGCTATTCCCCCATTGATAAAATCATCGATGGCGGGCTTGAAGCCCATAAAGAGGCCGCGGTTGAGCTTTATAAAGAGCTTGTAACCGATAAAACCTACGCCGTGCGTATCAAACGTCTGGGCAACAAAAAGAAATTCACTTCTGTTGAGATGGAACGCCACATCGGTGGCTGTTTGCGACCCTTTGCCAAAAAGGTTGATCTGGATAATCCCGAAGTCATGATCAAGGCCGATGTTGCGGGTGATCTGGCGTATTTCTATACCCAAAAAATCGCTGGGCCCGGTGGCTTCCCCATTGGCATTCAAGGTAATGCCATCACGCTTATTTCCGGTGGTTTTGATTCTGTTGTGGCGGCTTGGTACCTGATGAAACGCGGTGCCATGAACGACTTTGTATTTTGCAACCTCGCAGGTGGCGCTTATGAGCGCATGGTGGTTGAAATCACCAAAGTACTGTGTGATCGTTGGGCCACAGGCACGCGACCAAAACTTTATTGCATTGATTTTGAACCTGTTATTAATGACCTTCGCGCCAATACGGCCCCTGAATGGTGGCAGGTTATTCTCAAACGCCAGATGTATCGCGCAGGCTGTGAAATTGCCAAACGTATTGGCGCTGATGCGCTTGTCACAGGCGAAGCCTTGGGTCAGGTCTCTTCACAGACATTATCCAACCTCAACACCATTGATGAAGTTTCCGACATTCCGGTTTTGCGCCCCTTGATTGGTTTTGATAAAGAACAGATCATTAAAGATGCGCGCATGATTGGCACGGATAAACTGTCTGAGAAAATCCCTGAATATTGCGCGCTTAATAAACGCCGCCCTGCGGTTAAGTCTGGTCGCAACACTATTGCGAAACAAGAAACAAAAATGGATTTCTCTGTGCTTACCGATATGGTTGAGGGCTGTAAAATCTATGACATGTTTGATGTAACTGACGAAGATATCGCCCAGCACAGCGTGTTTATTGAAGAAATCCCCGAAAAAGCCATCATCATCGATTGCCAACCAGAAAGCCTCTATGACGATTGGCATGTGGCGGGTGCAAAAAATTACACCGCTGGTAAATTGATGAACAGCTTGCGCGAGCTTAAAAAGACCCAGCCTTACGTGCTTTATTGCCCCTTTGGCACACAATCAGCCGTACTTGCTGAGCGTATGCAAAAAGCAGGTTACGAGGCCTATTCCTATAAAGGCGGGATCAAACAGCTTAAACGCATGTTCCCAAACGGGGCTGAGCTCGACGAGGAATAAACTTTATTTCCTTTATCCGTGCATGAATAAAATAAATAAAGGGCTGCAAGCTTATAACTTGCAGCCCTTTTTCATGTTTTAACCAAGTGGTATATCATGATTAACGATACGAATGTCCGTATCTTCAACCGTTGTATAACCGTCCATCTCAGCGACTTTTTGAATACCGCCAGCCGCCGTACCGTTGGTATCAATATAGAGTTCTGAGTTATTGTTCTCATCACCTTGCATAAAGATCACACTTGCTGTGCCATCTGTACCAAATGTACCAGCATCAACGGCGGCATCATCTGTTCCAACGAGCCCTGTTTCAAAACGAACTTCTGAAGGATCCATTGAGCTTAGAAGGTTACTAAAGCCACCAGAACCCATGCCAAGCATTGATGCATCAAAGACAAACTCATCACCATTGGAGATACCGCCTTCAAAATCGAGAATGGTATCAGTAAACCCAGTAATTTCTGAGGTTGAGTTATAGATAAACATGTCATCACCAGAACCACCGGCAAGAACATCATCGCCTTCTCCACCAATCAGTTCATCATCATCGCTACCACCGACAAGATAATCATCGCCATTTGCACCTGAAATCGTATCGGCACCGCCATCACCAACAATGGTGTTGTTGGCAAAATCACCTTGGATTTCATCGGCGTAGTTTGTACCGATCACATTCTCGATTTCATCAAGACTATCGTTATCGTGATCCAAACTGATGTATTGGGCTGAAACAACGTTCAAATCAAGGCTAATCCCTTCTGTTGCATCATGACCATATTCGATCCAGTCACTTCCAGTACCCCCGACGAAATCATCATTACCGGAACCAGCAACAATCGTATCATCACCACTACCGGCATTGACCGTATCAAGACCATCACTTGTAAAGATCGTATCATTGCCATCGCCTGCATTGATCACATCATCACCGTCACGACCCGCTAAGATATTATCATTGGCATCGCCTGTTAGCGTATCGTCATTATCGGTCCCATAGACATTTTCAATACCGGTTACATAATCAGTTTCGCCAGATAAGTTGATGGTGCCTGCTGATAAATCAGCATTAAGGCTATTGCCCCCTGCATATGGAATATAGCTGATTGTATCCAAGCCATCGCCGCCAACAAGTGTGTCATCACCCGTATCATAAATGAATACCTGCTCACCCATACCGCCAACAATGTAATCATCACCTTCCGTACCTGTAAGGGTCAGGCCATCGGCTTGTGAACCATCATTATTGAAGCGTTGGCTATATACGCCTGTACCTGTGGCATCTTCACCCGTCCACGTCACGACAAAGCCGTCTGGTGTTGCATCAACACGTGGGCTCACCTGATCACCCGCTACTTCCTGATTAACCAAGAAGGCATCGGTTTGTGGTGTACCTGTTGCATCAAAGATGCGACCAACAATCGCGCCTTGATCGCTATCTTGTGCGGTTGACTGCCAGATTGCAACGAAGTTTCCGTCGCTCAGTGCTGTAGTACTAACACGTGTTTCTGGATAGAGGTCCCATTGATTAAGTGCAAATGGAGCAACAACAATAGACCCTGCTGGGCTGTAGATTGTTGCAACCGCATCAGCAAGGCCATCACTCGTTACATCCTCAGACCAAACAGCAAGGATATTACCATTTTCAAGAACCGTTAGGTCGCGCGAGAAGGCATCTTGCGGTGAATCTGGATTAGTTGTCAGCCATAACCAAGAGGTTTGAGTGCCAGATGCATCATAGATAGCTAATCTGACATGGGCATTTGTTGTATCATTTTGCTGGAACAGAACCGCCCAACCGCCATTGTCCAAGCCCACGACTTCAGGGCCTTCATTTACAAGACCTGTCACAGCAATATCTTGATGTGTTGCTGTTTCATCTGCACCATAACGTGCCGACTTGATATTATTACCATCTGCATAAGTGACAATGAAGCCCCCACCAGACAGCGCTGCAACACTTGCATTATCCTGCTCA
This sequence comes from Candidatus Terasakiella magnetica, assembly GCF_900093605.1. NCBI lineage: Bacteria > Pseudomonadati > Pseudomonadota > Alphaproteobacteria > Rhodospirillales > Terasakiellaceae > Terasakiella > Terasakiella magnetica. Next base: position 170,474 of record NZ_FLYE01000001.1, on the reverse strand, counting down.
CCAGCAGCATCATTTACGGTAAATGTATTGCCGTTGTTATAAGCCGTATTGGCTGTTCCATCAGCATTTAACACCCGTGCATACACACCTGTGGACCCTGCGGAACCAAGCGTCCAAGTAATGACAAACCCGCCATCATCAAGGCCAGTAATGCGCGGTGTACCGTTAATGCCTGTGCCCGGGAACTGGCTGAAGTTTATTTCAGCAGAACCATTGCCCTCTTCGTCAAAGACGCGGTAATAAACCACATCCTGACTGCTTGCATCCTGACTTTCATAAGTAACAACATAGCCACCATACTTAAGCGCAGCAACATCTGCCACACGCTCATCATATGCTGTTTCCTGATTGACAAGAACATCGCTGCCCAGTGTCACACCGATTGTTGTTTGCTCTACCTGAATACCATCGGCATTAAAGGCGATTTGCTCAATCCCCACCAGTGTATCAAGCCCTTCAGAAGAGCTAGAGGAATTGTATCCTGCCTCAACCTGGACAACACCACCGATTTGACTGATGACATATTCGCTAGATTTACCCGCATATTGGGCCATATCAGCACCGTCACTACCCACAAGCACATCATCCCCGCCGTTACCCGTAAAGGCGTCAGAACCAGCATAACCAAACATATTATCCTGAGTATCACCACCATACAGGTCGTTATCAGCACCATCACCTAGTACCAAATTGATACTTGGTGCAGAACCATCACCGATCAAACTAAAATCAGAACCCGTCAAGGTCTTGATACCGGACAGTTTAACCATAAAGTCTGAGTATTTATCATCACCACTAAGCACCTTAGTGATTACATAGGTATCAGTGCCATCGTTAAATGTGACCAATTTACCCCAGCCAACTATTGAGCCATTGAGGATAAAGTCGACCATATCACTAAGTGAACCCGCACTTGATAGGTCACCAAGATCACCATGGAAGCTCAGATGCCCTGCATTATCCATGTAAAGGATGTCACTGCCTGGCGTGAAGTCGGTAATAGTATCAACCTCACCTGATAACGTGCTGTCATCTGAAGATGAGTAATAGAAAAAATCAGCCCCAGAACCACCTGTCATCATGTCGGCACCGCCGCCACCTGTCAGGAAGTTGCCATCAGCGTTACCAATCAAGATATCGCTATAGTTCGTACCCTTGGCACGTTCCACACCGATCAAGGTATCCACACCAGCATCAGCAGAGATGGTCTGCGCGGTTGAAACCGACAGATCAACAGAAACACCCGATGTTGTATTCAAATATGAGTAATCGATCTCATCTTTGGTGCCACCAGCGCCATCGAAATAGTCATCACCACCCATGTCACGGAAACGATCGCGCCCGTCACCACCGTTAAAGGTATCGTTAAACTCTGTAGCTTTAATGCGATGAACGTCTGTAAGAGTATCTGTATCGCCAAAGCCATCCACAACCGTGTAAGAAACAGTTGAGGCTGTAAAGCTTGTTTGCGTCACCGTAATGCCTTGGGTCGCGCCATAGGCACTGTCACGGGAGTAATCGATTTCAAGGAAATTACTGCCATTACCAATAAAGACGTCATTACCTCCAAGACCTTGGAATTGCTCAAAGCTAAGTGAGCTATCACCCGCTGTAAAGCTATCTGCATTCATTGTACCGCGAATGGCATCGATATTATTGATACTATCGGTATTCCCCCATGAATCGATCACGGTATTAAGCGACATATTGGCTGTAATGCCGTTTCCTTGTGTCGCACCAGCCTGCTCATCATAGTTATAAGCAACATAGTCATGACCATCGCCACCATGGAATGTATCAGCCCCATCAAAACCAAGGAAGAAGTTGCTTGACCCATTACCAGTAATCACATCGTCATACATGGAACCCGAAACATCTTCAATATTGACCAATGTATCTAGGCCAGCACCACCTGTTACTGAACCTGTGGCGAGATTAACATTCACAAGGGCCGTTGCATCAAAGTAGCTGACCATGTCATCGCCAGAGCCACCATCGATATAATCATTATCCTCATTACCGCGGATCCAGTCATCGCCTGCCCCACCGTAAATAGAATCATCTCCAGTGCCACCATAAAGACTGTCATCGCCATCATGACCGTAAATGGTATCTCCCATTTCCATGCCATAAATCACATCATCTGAAGACGAACCATTTAGCGTATCCACACCTGCAGTCCCGTTAAGTGGGGCTGAGGAGTCATATTCAAGAGTAAGTGCAGATGTGTCCTGATTGTTTGACGCATCTTCAACAACTACGGAGAGATCAACCTTGCCTTCAAAACTTGATGTCGGTGTAAAGGTGAAGGTGCCGTCTGAATAGCTCAGCGTCCCACCTGTAACATTCAAGCCATTACTCTCAATCTGAGCCAATGTCATACCATTGATAGAATGTACATCCGTAGCATTCTTATCATTGGTAAACAGAGACGATTTGGTAAAGACAATCGGTTGATCAACCGCACTGAGGTAATAATCAGCTAAAGCATCAACATTCAGGTTAGAACCCGCATAGAAATCAGAGTATTCTAGTGGGTCTGTAAAGTTCGCAAGGACGATAAATAGACCCGAATTATCCGAACTATCCTGCTTCACATACACATAGGTGTTTGTGTTATCGCTAAACCAAAGCAGCTGCCCCGGATCAATTTTACTATCGCCTTCAATCAGGCCAATAGTGGTGGATATATCCGTTGTATAGCCCTCATACTCCCCAAAGACATTCATGGTTTGGCTACCAGATAGTGAAATTTTATCTGTACCTTGCACAAAGTCGGTAATTGTATCGTAATTGGTCGTATTACTATCACTTGAGCCAAAGAACTCAAAGGTATCGGTGTCTGCGCCACCTGTTAGGGTATCTGCACCTGTGCCACCTTCAATATTATCAGCACCTGCGCCACCGGAAATCACGTCATCGCCGCCATGGCCCCACAGATAGTTGGCAGAGCCATCGCCTGTAATAACATCATTATGGAAACTACCCGTCACATTTGCCACGTTCGTAACCGTAAAGCCGGCAGCATTTTGATGCGTACCCGTACCAGCGCCTAAATCAACCGTTATGCTTGCTGATTGGCCGACAAAGGAGATTTCATCACCATCAATCGCATTACCACCATTGATGCTAGACACGCCTGCCTGAACGATAAACATATCATAGCCCGCCCCCCCATCAAGGTTCTGGCCTGATTTACCGATATAAAAATCTTCATTATCCGTGCCAGTACTGCCATCAACGATAAACAAACCATATGAATAATTTTCGGGCTGAAGATGAACATAACTATTTGAGACTATATAGACTGAGCTTTGCGTACCATCTTTAATCGTTAGCTCATAACTTTCTTCATAGGTTGCCGCATCTTCCAGCGTGGTTGTGTAAATGTCAGTTCCATCACTGATTGTCACCACAAAGTCATTACCAGAATAAGCCCCATCAATAATGGTAAAGCCAGATAGTCCTTCCTCAGTATCTAGAAGCAAGGTTGTAACATTATCGATTGGATTATTTTCCCAATCAACACCACCTTCATTACCTTGGGTATGCTGGATCACATCATGACCAATTGACATATGAACCGTATCGAAACCATACCCCGTATAAATGGTGTCATTACCTTCCAACCCGACGAAATGCTCACCAATAGTCTGCCCAACCGTTATGTTAGCAATCCCTGAAAGGCTATCATCACCGGTAATATCGCCATTGACCTGAATTGTCATCTGGTTCCCGGAAACAGCCGTTACGCTACCATAACCATCAGCTTCTGAAGAAATATTCAAAACAGTGAGGCTATCACCGACAGAGAAGCCATCAAATGTATTGGCATCGACCGCTGTAATGACAATTTCATTGCTTGCGGCTGTGAGTGTAAGGTCAAACAGATTTCCAGCAGCAGATGTCACTTCAACAGCAGATGTTGTCAGGTTATCCGTACCAGCCATATCAACGATATAATGGATTGGGTAATCCCCCGCAAAGATATGATCTTTATTGGGGAGCTGTTGGGAAGCCTCAAAGTAAACTTTTGTATCATCATAAGAGACACTACCTGAAGCACCCGTCCCATTCACATAGATAAAGTCTTTTGCCCCGGCCTCTGAAGTCGTCACCCTATAAAGGGTGTCTGCATCAAGTGTTAAGGCAAAGAAGGCCGTTTCATTCGTGACCGTGATCTCTTCATAAGCAACACCATGCATACCATTGAATTTGATATTATCAGTACTATCAAAATTCAAGATGGTATCGGGTGCAGTTGATGGAGAGTCAGAAGCAGAAGTATAAACGATCCAATCGATATCGTTATCAACGCTACCCGTATCCAGTACATCTGCGCCAGCACCCCCATTCAAGGTATCATCACCAGTGCCACCTGATAGATAATCACTCTCATCACCGCCATTGATCGTATCATTACCATCAAGACCAAGGATCGTATCGCTACCTGTGGTTCCTGAAATGCTCTCATCAATATCACTACCCATGATGAGATTATTTCCACTGTCAACAATTTGGCTACCATCATAGGTCGAACCATCTGGATTAAAGCGTTTGTGGACAATATCACTATTGCCACTTTCCTGTGTTTCCCAGGTTACAACAAAACCACCATCCTGCATGGCAGCAACGTTTGGACGCTGCTGAGCTGCGGAAACAAGCTCGTTAATCAGGATCTCACCGCCAATGGCAACGCCTGCCTCTGTATAGAGCTGACCCCAAATGCCACGTTGTGAGGCAGAAGAAGCATCATCGTTTTGGCCTTCCCAAATGATAATGAAATTACCATTGTTAAGTGTTGCAACCTGCGGCAGGAATTGCGTGCCTGTTTCGTATGTATTAACCGCAAACTGGGCAACTTGCTCCACACCATGGCTATTAACGATCTTGGCATAAACACCATAGCCGTTAGAATCATTGCCATACCATGTGACAACCATATTGCCATTCTGCAAGGCCGAAATGGACGGATAATCTTCAAGCTGTGTTGAGTTACTGATAACAAAATCAGACCCCCAAGTGCCTGTATCAGGGTCATAACGGCGACCATAAACGCCTCTTACGGAACCAGCATCTGAATCTCTCCAGACGACCATGATGCTTCCATCTGTTGCAACAGCAACATCTTGATGGTGTTGATGTTGTGTGTAGCTGCCTGTGTTTACAACCGTTTCAGAAACAACAACATCTGAATTCACATCATAGGTTTTAAAGAAGACATCGGAATAATCCGTATTTGCCACACCACTAAGTTCAAGACGATATGTAATGGCAAAGCCGCCGTTATCCAGCGCGCTGACTTCCGGCTCACCCGGATAGTTGATCGTAGCTTCATTCACCTGAGTTTCATCTGTGTGAAGTGTGCCGTCAATATTATAGCGTTTGAAGAATGTTCCGGCAGAACCACCAGAACCATTGCCCCATGCGACAACATAGCCGCCATCAGCCAAGCCTGCGACACTTGGTTCATAATGGAAATCGCCTGTTGTCGTATTAACAATCGTTTCAGAGCCAAATGTTGAACCATCAGCATTATAACGTTGTGAGCGAATGTTATAGGAGCTACCCGGTGAGGTATCGCGCCATACAACAACCCAGCCGCCATCTGTTAAGGAAGCAACATGTGAATAATCTTGCCCACTTGTTAAAACAGTATTGACGATTTCCTCATTCAATGGGTTCACGTTGATCGTCAACTGACCCGTTGAACTCCCACCGCTGCCATCACTCAGGCTGTAACTAAGTGTATCGTTACCTGTGAAGTTAGTATTTGGCGTATAAGTCCAAGTGTCATTACCGTTATCAACGATATTACCATTTGAAGCTCCAAAGATGCCTGTTACATCAAGTGTATCTCCATCTTGGTCCGTATCGTTAGTAACAAGATCAGCAAGCGTAATGGTAATCTCATTATTCTCAAAGGCAGAGAGTTGATCATCAACCGCAACAGGACGGTCATTATTCTCAGTGACCGTTACTGAAATTGAGAATGGTGTTGAGTAGTTATCATTACTATCCACCGCAACAACTTGGAAACTGTCAGACCCCACAAAATTGACATCTGGGTGATAGACATATGTGCCATCAGGCTGAATATCAACGTCACCGTTAGAGGCTTGCAGATGAAGCTCCAGCGTTACGCCAGTATCCAGCGTTCCGACATTAGGGTCAGAGAAGCTGATAATACCATGATGGCCTTCATCTTCTTGAACATTAATAGATGTGCCCTGTTGAAGGACCACAGGAAGTGGCGGCACAAACTCAGCACCACTTGGCAAGGTGATATCTGCATTATTTGCAGTCGTATCAGTAATAACCGTACCAGTTGGGTCATCAATCATACGCCAGTAGCCCAGCAGGTTCGCCTCTGTACCATCAAGGCCGCCTTCGCGTGCTTTTTCAATATCGGTTTGGGTCATAGCTGTATTCCACAACTGAACCTCCCCGATATGGGCATTGACGTTATTACCAAGCACCGCACTATGCGTGCCTGTCAGATCAAAGTTACCTTGAACGGTTGTGACATTGTCATAGCCTGTATAGACCGTCAGTTCAGAGCCGTCATAAGTAAGCGAGATATTTTCCCACTCGCCAATATCGTACCCATTGGAAATTGTGGTGGAGAAAGCACCGTTATTAACACTAACGACCAATTCCTCATTGGCATTAAGCGTAACAACAAGCGCACCAGCACCAAGGTTTAACAATTCCTGACCGGATGCAGCATCCACAGTCAACCAGATTGAGGCTGAGAACTCCCCTGCACTAATGGTCTGATCACCCAATGCAATAGAGGCCGTCCCATCAAGGCTGAGAGCCTGATGCGGATAATCATTCAGATTTGGTGTTGGGCTAGACCATGTTGGCGTGCCTGTGATTGTCAGGTCACCAAATGAGGAAGAATAATTGCTGTTGGAAACAGTGCTACCAGCGCCATCGTCAAAATTCCAGTAGCCCATTACATTATTACTGGAGCCATTCCAAACCCCATTATTATAGACATTTGTGAAGTCAGTTACTGTTAACTCACCAGAGAAAATTGCAAAATCTGCCAAGTCTCCGACAAATGAATTCGCGCCGCTATAGTCTTCACCAAATGTCAGTGTTGCAGTTGGGTTAAAGGATGTAATTGCACCATCGTGCAGTTTTGTGATGGATCCTGCAGGTACGACTGAACCATCAATGTAAATCTGGATACCATTTGTGACATCAAAGGAATAGCCAACATTATGCCAACTTCCGTCGAGCATATCATAACCATTAACCTTGTAATGTTTATAGATACCACCCTCACCAACAATCTCAAGAACGAGATTGCCACCAACAGGTTCGGTTGAGAAGTTGATTTTGTGACCTTCTGCACTATTTGCTGAGAAGAAAGTACTTGATGTTGTTGATTTCATCCAACCTGATAGAGAGTGCGTGCCAAAGCTGGATGTACTAGAACTAACTGCAACATCATCCCCGCTAAAGGACAGACTATCAAAGCTTCTGATATGATTATTGTTATCAGAGAGGTCTTCAACATATTCCTTATCGTCATGTCCAGCCGAAGCGAAGTTCCAGTATCCTTCAAGCGTGATATCCGTTGCGGGAATTGGCTGTTTGCTCATATAGGTCTGAATTTCAGTTTCTGTGCGAATGTCAGACCAAATACGCGCTTCAGTCATCTCACCGCTAAAGAAATTCAGCGGGTTCACTGGGTCAACCGCCCCAACAATCAGCTCAGCATTACCGCCACCACTTGGTGCTTGTGACTGTGGATCAAATGTATTGAATGGTGAGCTTGAGCTCACATCGTCAATTTCACCTGAAACTGCGGAGACCTCAGTCCCGTTTTTATAAAGTTTGACGACACCGTTATCAGTATCACGCACCAGCGCAATATGTGCCCATTCATCAACAGTTAAATTCGCATCAAAGGTGATGATGACATTTTTACCCGCATCATATTCGTGTGAATAAATGATATCACCTGTTGTGGCTTCGATCTCAACCAGATAAAGCCCATTGTCTGCACTTAGCTCAGAGCTCGTATCGCCCATCATACCAAGAACAGCCTGAATGCTATCTAAATTGTCCGGTTTGATCCATGTTTCAACCGTCAGATCAGCATCAATCGCAAGTGTTGCATCGGCCCCGCGACCCACATTGACATAATCATCCACACCATCAAACACGACGGAGGCCATTTCAGCCACCACACCCTCAACAGTTGGTGGAGCGTTATATTCAACCATGCCTGTCAGGCTTGAAAGCTCAGGCGGTGTTGTCACCCCTTCAAGCTTGATCAAAGTGCCATCATAGTTGCCACCGCGTACATAGATATAACCATCTGTGTTTGAAATGGTGAAGAAGGCCGTGCGGCTCGCATAATCACTATCAAGATTAATTGCAGAAATTGCCGTATCAATATCTGGGTAGTTACCAAAGCTTTCTGCCAAGTACCCTGTACCTGTCATAGAGCTAAAGGAAATCGTATCGCCCTCAGCTGCATTAAAGTCCTTGATGGTATCCCAGACCTGATCGTTTGTGGTGTTGTAATAACTATCTGTAGCACTTTCATAGGCAAAGATATCGCCACCTTCACCACCGCTAAGAACATCAGCCCCCATCTGACCAACAAGGGTATCGGCACCACCTGTGCTTCCTGCCAATGGGTTTTGGATCATAAAGACATCGTAGTTATTGTCCGCATCACCAGAGACCAGGTTATTTGAGCTTGAACTAAAGATAATGGTTTGCCCATCACCACTTAAGGATTGAGCAACAGACGTACCGCTTGTGCTGGCTTGACCATCTTGATCAATATTAACACGGGTAATCGCGCCTGTTTGAAGGTCTTTAATAAAGGCATCTTGTACGTTATTGGTGTCATTATCAACAAGGTCCGTTGCATCTGATGAAAATAAGACATAACGCCCATCATCAGAAATATCCGTTATGAACGAATAGGTTGTTGCATCACTTGAGGCAGTGCCATTTGCATCTGCACTCACCAATGTCGTCGTATCATTTACAGTATCACGTACATAAAGCTGTTTACCGCTCACACCGTTGATGACATTTGCACTGTTTGTCCCAAAGACAATAAAGCGCCCATCATCTGACATGGAGATATTGCTGAAGGAAGCGCCTGTAAGAGGCTGTGTATCATACCCAAGGCTGACAACCTCAACCGCTTTCGTGCTTACATTCTTGAGATAGAGATAATATTCAGTATTAGACAGGCCAGAAATCAATGGCTGGCTTGCCCCACCACCTGCAATATGGGAAAAAGCAACCAGATTGCCATCTGCAGAAACCGCAAATGTATGGTTGGCTGAGCCAGCGCTGACAACACCGCTTGCATCACTTGCAATCTTGGTCAATGTACCTGTACTGAGGTCTTTGTGATAAATACCCGCAGCTGTACCATCATGATCAGGGAAGCTATTATCTGATGCAATAAAGATTGCAGAGGAACCATCGGTCGAAAGCTCAGCATAATCAACATTAATACCTGTTGTCTTAGCGCCTGCCGTAGATGAGTTCACAATATGGATTTCGCCCGTTTGCATGTCTTTGACAAACAAATCTTTGAACCCATCATTATCTTCCGCACTATTTAGGACAGCTGAATGACTATTAAACAGGACATAGCGTCCATCATTTGAAACCCCAAAGACACTTTGACCGGAACTGATCGTTCCATCAAGAGCTGTAGAGGCATACTGGATTTCACCCGTTTCAAGGTTTTTGACATAAACCCGCTCGGCTGAACCTAGGTTTGATCCATCCACAAGTGAATAAGCAGAACTTGTTGCATAGACAGCATAGCTACCATTTGAAGAAATGGCAGCTTGGCCTTGTGTCGTGCCATCTGAGTTATTCCCATCCGGCGTGACTGTCAGCAATGTTGGTGCGATGTAGTCATCACCATAAATCGTGTCATCACCACTGCCACCTTCAAGCGTATCACCGCCGCCTTTACCAACGAGAATATCGTTGCCATCATCAGCACGGAAACGGTTATCACTATCATTACCGATTATTGTATCGTCGTTTTTACTACCACGTACACGCTGAACGTTTTTCAGTGTATCTGTATCGCCATAGGTATCGGTCGCGGTTTCTTTAGACAGGTCAAGTTTGATACCGGATGAACCATTCTCTTCGCTATAAAGGATTTCATCTGTTGATGTACCACCATCAAAATAATCATCACCTTCCATACCCATGAAGCGGTCATAGCCTGAACCACCAATAAAGGTATCGTCAAAGCCCGTACCGCGGATACGGTCGATATTATTCAAAGTATCGGTATCACCAAAGCCATCTGTAACCGTATAAACCGTTGAGTCCGTATTGGCTGTGGCATTGATACCGTTAAAGCCACCAAACCAGATGTCTTTCTCATAAGAGACTTCATCATAGTTGATATAGCTGTTTAGGCCATTAAAGGTATCATCACCTGCCAAACCATAGAACTTGTTAAATGAAGTCGTACTTCCCGTATCATAACCTGTGAACACATCCACATACATGGAACCACGAACATATTCAAAGTTGGAGATCGTATCTGTATTACCCCAACCGTCTGTGGCTGTGCCTGTGTTGAAATTAACCGTTACACCCGCCGGGTCTTTTGAATAGGACAGCTCATCATATGAGCCTGCCCCACCATCAAGAACATCAGCACCGTCCATACCGGCGATACGTTCATAATGAGAACCATCAGAACCCGTGATCGTATCGGCATTATCTGAGCCGCGAACACGTTCAATGGAGCTAAAGGTATCGGTATTGCCATAGGTATCAACAACCGATGTACCATCAAGGTCAATGGTAATGCCTAAACCGCCTGTTTCCACATCAAAACGGATCTCATCACTACCACGTGCCCCGCTTGTCGTATCTTCCCAACCTGTATAGGTATCGGCCCCATCCATACCGGCAAAGGCATTATAATCCCCACCACCGATATAAACATCGTCGTAAGCCGTACCCTTGACCATATCGATGTCATAGAAATAATCATAACCAACACCGCCCATAATCGTGCCATCGGCAAAGTCTACGGTTATACCCGGTGCGTAATTATAGCCTTCATAAGACAGTACATCGTAATCAAGTTCAGATTGAGCAGGAATAACGCTTGAGCTTGCCTGTGGTGGCGTTTCGTAATATTCGTCACCATAAATACGCTGGCCACCTGCTTCCCCACCTTGTTGGTTGATTTTGATAACATCGTTACCGCCGCCACCAATCAAGGTATTGTTTTCAGAAGCTGCAATGAGAACATCATCGCCATACTCACCCATCAGGGTATCAGCACCATAGCCATTTGTGACCAAGGTATCCGCCCCGTCATAACCAAGGATCGTATCGCCATAACTTGTACCCGTAACTGCACCAGATGGCGCATAATCAACAGCAAACGGAATGTTTTTGGTCACCGCGGTTGCCGTACCATCATCCATTGTCACCGTCAGCGTACCTGCTGATGCAGGTGTCGCATCCGCAACATATGCAAGGTTCTCGCCCAACAGGTATGTATTAATGTCACTTGGTGTACCGGTGATGGTTAGGGTACCCGTCCCCTTGCCCGTCACACTCGCTGTTGTGAATGTATTATCCGTATAAGTCAGGCTGCCATCTGTTACAGAGATTGTAACACTCAGCGTATCACTGTCTTGATCGACAATATCCAAACCAAACACAAGGTTTGTGTCTTCGCTAGTGAAGTAGAACTGGTCTTCAATAATACCGCCGCTGCGCTCAGGTGCAACAACACGCCAAGAGCTTTCACCACCATCTTCAAGGATAGTTGCATGTTGGCTGCCATCTGCTGTGGCTTCATCAAAGACAAAGCTGCCTTCATTTTCATTAAAGCGATAGAGACGCGCCAGACCTGTCTCATCCCCCACAAGGGTTGATTTTTGGTTGGTTTGAATTTCACTTAGTGTTCTAGCATCATCCCAGATACGGACTTCATCAAAATACGCATCGATAGCATGACCAATTGTTAGATCACCCGTTGCTGGGGTCGGATCAGCTGTTGCATCGATCTGCGCTGTAGGATCAACGAGATTGACAGATTGACCATTATAGAAGGCGCTCCAGTCGCTGCCATCATAGCTGACAGCCACCTGTGTCCATTCATAACTGACAAGAGGCTCATCAAGATACATTGCACCTTGGCCTTCAATGACCAATGCAACACGGTTCACCCCATCAATCTGCATTAACGCAAGGGTGATACCGTTAGAGCCAAGCGTACCATTTGACAGCAACATCTCACCAGCAGGAGCAGAGCCCATGTAACGGAATGTAACCTCAACAGCCATTGCATTTGCACTTGGTGTAAACACATCCGCTGAAACTTCACGATCAAACATGTAAAGCGATGACGTAGTGTTTGACGCCTCTGGCGCATCATTAAGATCATTAATGCTCAGATTGATGGTTTTCGTATATGCCAAACCATCTGGGTCTGTCACGACCACATCAACGCTGTCACTCCCATATGTCGTGCCATTAAGTGGGTTTTCATGATCAAGACTGACACCATCCTTCAGGCTGAGCTGATCACCAATAATATCAAAACGCTCATCATTTGTCGTAAACGTCAGCTCTTCTTGGGTATTATCAGGATCAACACCTGTGAGACTCCCCACAAGTGCGCCTGCATCATTCTCGTTCAGGCTAACTTGCTCAAGCGTAATATTGGTTGGTGGACCTGCGATTGGTTGAACGATTGTGCCTTGGGTCGTGTTGAAACCATCGCTTACGTCAAAGGTGATCTCAATCTGACCATCAAAACCTGATACAGGTGTTAGATGCCACACACCACCGGTTTGGTCTTCCAATGTATGGCTACCAACGACCTGAACATTCGTAATGGTCAGGCTTGCACCTTCTTCATCGGAAATTGCAGTAAGCAGGTCAGCTTGGGTAATAACAATATTGGCTGTATCTTTGGCGACTGCTGTTAATGTATGGCCTGCATCAACAGGGGCATCGTTAACAGCCAGAATTTCAAAGCCATAGCTTGCTTCAACAGGTTCTGTTTTCCCGTCATCAAGCGTGTAGCTAAATTTATCGGAACCGGAAATCGTTGCATTTGGCACATAAAGAACGTTACCCCCCACAACCGTATCATTCACAACAACGGCTGCACCTTGGACTGGTTCATCATTAACATCAAATGTCATGTGATAGAGCGTGCCATTTTCAGGCAAGTCCGTCACAACGGCGATTAGCGTATCCCCATCGGCATCATAACCATCAAGGGCGAAGACTTTTGGCTTATCTTCAACAACAGCAACAAGACGCTGGCCTTGAATAATATCTGCATTGGCTTCCTGCCACGTGACATAGAACTGATTATCCTCAGTCGCAGTGACTTCCATATATTCAGTGGCGCCATCTTGATTGGAATTAATCTTGAAGGCAGACCCGGCCAACTCACCCTTTTCGGTGATATATTGGCCCATCATTTCCCAACCCACTGATGGATAATTTTCCTGCCAAACCGCCAGCATAGTGCCATCTTTGGCAACCGCAATTTCAGGTGTTGTGATCTGGTTTGTCGATGGAGTCAGATTAATCGGGTCTGGGAACATATTGGCATAACCAGAAGCCGCATTGCCAACCATCTGGAATTCAACATCATAACTTCCAGATTGGAATACCGCAGCAAACCCGCCGTCAACTGTAGAAACGATCTCAGGTCGGCTACCCGCAACCCCATCAGCTGAATCTGTAATTACAAATGGCTGATCATTTGGTGAAGCCAATGGTGCGAGATTAGCATCAAAAACTTGCGCTTTAATTTCGTCATCAGTCAGCGTTGCCTGATACACAACCGCAATATTGCCATCTGACAGTTCTGTTACAACGCCGTAAAAGACACCCAGAGCCCCTGAGTCAACCTCTACCTGACCAACAGAGACACCTGGTGAACTCTCGTAATCCGTTCCATCTGCCTTATAGCGGCGCACAAACATGTCATAATCAGATGTCCCTGGGTTATGCATTGAATGCACAACTACAAAGCCACCATCAGATGTTGGCGAAAGTGTGCCCACATATTGGCTGCCACCAGCTGTATAGCTGACTGTGTCAATGATTGAGCCATCGTCAGGGTTAATAATGCGCGCATTATACCCCCCACCGAAGTTATAATTCACAACGATATTGCCGTTGTTCAGGGCGATGAGTTCTGGCTGGGCAACAGCAGAGGCCTCATTAACAAGAACCATTTCGTTAGTAAGGGCATTGCCTGCATGGTCATAACGCTGACCAACAATATCACCATCAGCAGTTTTCCAGATGGTGAAGGTCTCACCACCTTCAAGCCCAACGACTTTTGGTTCAACCCAGATATTGTCTACAGATGCCAAGTTGTCATTAACGATTTCTGTCGCGCTAACAAACGTTTCAGATTCAGGGTCAAAGACATAATGCTCAGAAGAGGCATCGTAAGAATTCGTGCTATTAATGAAATGCTCTGCTGAGGCAAGATAGAACTGACCATCAATTTCATAATGTTCGAAATCCCAAAGACGTGTGCCTGTTGTGAATGTCTGGAACTCAGTAAAGGTCGAATTGGTTGTATCCCACTGATAGATTACTGCCGTTCCGCCTTCGGTTGACAGAACAGCATAATCCTCACCACCCATAACAAAGTGATGCCAGTTAAGAGCTGAAGGAACAGCCGTAAAGGTTTGAGCGTTTGTGATATCAAACTCATCATTGGCAGCGTCCCACTTCGCAATGCCCGAAACTCCCAAGTAATCTGCATAGGCCAAGTAGGTATCACTACCAATGGTGAAAACTTCAGCATTAGATATTGAATTACCAGCATAGCTCTGGATGGTTGAGAAAGTGCTCGCTTGTGGGTCCCACTCCATAATTCGGTTTGTACCTGAAACCGATGTAATAGACAGGTAACTTTTCGCACCGATGCTAAAGGTTTCAACATCACCTACACTGAAGCTACCAAGGCTTTGATGTGGCGTGACGCTAAACGCAGACCCATCCCATTTGTAGACGAAGGAATCACCCGTTTCATTACCGATAATGATGTAATGTTCCAGGCTCCCGTTATTATCAACAGAGAAATGTTCCCCTGAACGAGTGCCACTTGCTGGGAATTCATCACCAGTTGCAACAAACAGTTCTGTTGTCGGGTTCCATTTATATAACTCAGACGTATAGGCTGCGTCATAGTTCACCATCAAAACATAGGTATCGCCATCGATTTCAAAAACCTCTGAACCCGCTGATTGGTGTGTCGCAATGGCTTGATGTGGGGCTGCGCTATTCCAGCTTACCCCATCCCATTTATAGATATGTGAATTGATATGCGTGTTCGGCGTACCAGCTGTACCAGTCGCACCTTGGGCATAGATCAGGTATTTTTCACCATCAATTTCAAAGTAAGTGACTTCACGCGGGCCAGAAACTGCAAATTCAAGCGCCTCCCCACCAAACGTATTTCCATCATCAAACGCAATCGGCGCATCGTTGATATCAGTAAATGTAAAGGCCGTTTGGGAATTGTAGGTATCACTTCCAGATGTTGCCGTGAATGCAAGATTAACCGTACCGATGAAATTAGGGTATGGGGTGAAGGTGAACTCAGTACCATCAAAACTCAAATTACCATTTGCCAGATCCAGACCACCAGACATAGCTTGAATAGCTGCAGGTGTGTAACTCGCAATGCTATCAAGGCTCCATTCGTCCCCATCAGGGTCACCCGATACGCCCTTAAGGTCCTCATAATCAAAGACCACAGCGGTATCTTCAACATTTGTATCTGTGTAATCAACCGGGTCAGGAATATCTTTTACAGCCAAAACATTAAATGCATATGTCGCTGTAGAAGTCTCTAAGCCATCACTGAGACTATAGCTAAAGTCATCAGTACCAGCGAAATCAGCATCAGGTACAAACATAACCAAGTGATTGTCTGTCACTGTGCCCGCGGCTGTAATTTCAGTGCCAACAACAATATCGCCATTGCCATCATGAACAGGCTCACCATTGGCATCAACAGAAACATTAAACAGCTTACCGTTGATTGGCAGGTCAGTAAGCGTCGCTGTTAATGTTGCATTATCAGGATCATAACCATCCAGGGCAAATATCTTCGGTGTATCTTCAATAGCAGCCACAAGACGCTGCGCCTTGATTGCACCATCATTACCATCTTGCCATGTGATCATAAACTGATTGTCTTCAGTTGGTTCAATGCTCGGTGCAGATTGTGTGCCTGTAGAAGCTATATTGACATTGATTTTTGAACCCGCAAGTTCACCATGCTCAGTGACATATTGTGCATAAATATCAGTACCTTCAGCCCATGTGACAAGAATAGTACCATCTTTTGTGCTCGCAAGCTGGATATCCGTTGCAGACTGAGCCGTAAATTCTAACGGGACAGCTGTCTTCGGACTAAACCCATTATCCAGATCGTTGTAAATCATGACACGAATTGCAGCTGTATCATATTGATAAGCGACGGCAAAACCACCATCCTGCGTTGCAATCAGGTCAGAGTATGCATGGTTCTTGCTGCCGTCAGTCGGCATATAGATAATTGGTGTATTTGCAGGCGTCGTTGTATCCAACGTCATATCTGCATTGATGATCTGAACAACCGTTTCTTTCGGCTGGGCAGTTGAATCATGATACAGAACAGCAATCTGACTTTGACCTGCAACAGCCCCGTCCGTCAATTCAACGATTGAAGGATACAGATTGCTCCCAGAATTGAAAGTCGTGTTTGGAAGTGTTACTTCAGACACGGATTGCCCGCTGGCATCAAACTTGTGAATTTGAATGGGGTAGCTCGTGTTATGGACAACATAACTTACGATAAACCCGCCATCTGATAGTGCTGTAAGTTCAGCACCATGCGGATTTCCAACTGAAGATACAGCAACTGGCGTTGAAACAGAGTTATTAGACGTATCAATGACTACTGATTGGAACTTGTTCGTCGTTGTATCAATATAACTAACCGCGATATTGTCATTAGCCAATTTGGTAATGCTGTGAGCAGATTCACCTGATGCAGTTGCAGCAACTGCAAATTTTGTCCCAACGGGCGATCCGTCAAGGGTGAACCTTTGTGCATATAAATCATTTGCATTTGTGTTTTCAACCCAAAGCGTAATGTAGGTACCATCCCCCATCATCACAACTTCCGGGGCCGTCATTATGTTCGTTGCGTGGTCTGCAAGAACAGTATCAGGATCACCAATTGTCTTAAGCGTTGGTTCTTGTGCATCATTAAGCGCTGCACCGCCGAGTACCGCATCACCGTTTGCACTCACCAAATCCGCTGTCGTGCCGTTTACAGTACTATCAAGTGGCAGATAGGTAATCAGGCCAGCTTCAGTACCCGTAAGCTCTTTACCAAATTCAGTTGGACTAATCGCACTATCCCAAACACGAACATCGGATATCTCACCTTTAAAGTACTGCGCCGCACCATTGTTATAATAACCAACATCAAGTGCATTTGTCGTGGCAACAGGTGTTCCACTAAAGGTGCTTGACCCAACGATAGTCCCATCAACATACATAACAACCGAATTACCGTCGAAGGTAACCACGACATGATAATCCGTGTTGTCGCTTAAAATTCCGCCGTTAAGACTAACACCATAACTGGAACCATTCCCCATAAGGAGGTTCAAATTACCATTCGTCTGGATTTGCAGGTTTAATTCAGCCGTCGCATTATTCGAACCGCGCTTACTAATAATCGATTTATAGGCCCCGTCTGCTGCAATTGCCGTAGTGAAATCCACATCAATGGTAAATGCATCACTGACCTGCGATGTCACACCCGTTCTGATATAATCACTTCCGTCAAAGGTCATTACGTTATGGGACAGCCCAGAGCCCAATGCGCTCGGTGCATCATTTACAGGTGTATAGGTCAGATTAATGCTGGCATCACCAAGTGATCTACCATCATAAATCTCAAATGGAATACTGACATTACCGTCAAAATCTGGGTTCGGCGTGAAGGTATAATCGCCTTCCCCACCATAAGAAAGCACACCGCCTTCAAGCGTAACAGGGTTACCTGAACTTACGCCGGCAACATCATAGATTGAGAAATTATCCCCATCGTATTCCGTAACCTGATCCAGCAAATCTTGAGACGTAAAGTAGATGGCACTATCTTCAAGCTGGGTAATTTCAAGATCAGCCACATCAGGGGCATCATTTACCCCCTCAAGCTCAATCGTGTAATCCCCTGTGGATTGCAACTCACCGTCTGTTACCGTTACCGTCAGGATGTCTTTACCAAAGTAATGAGCATCAGGTGTATAGGTCCATGTGCCATCAGTATTGTCAGTTAATGTGCCATTTGCCGCTGCAACGCTGACAAACGATACCGTATCACCTGCATCCACATCATAGAAGTTGGACAGCATATAAGCTTCACTAAGGACAAAAGGCGTATCTTCTGTGGCATTAATCACGCCCTGTTCATAAGGAACAGGTGTTGCAACACCAAGTGTATCGAGCGTCGTGGTTTCAATATGACCTGAGCTATCAGACCACGAAACAACAAACTGACCCAGACCATTTTCAGATACAGACACGTCACCTTGTGAGCCCGTCGTATCGTTATGAACACGAAATTCAATACCAACAGCCGTACCATCAGCTGAATAACGTTGACCATAGACGCCAAATTGACCCGCAGTATCGCCACTGTCTTGAACAAGCGATGACCAAACAGCGACAAAACCACCATCAGGTAAACCTACAACATCAGGGAAGGACTGGTTATCGGCTGTATAGCTATTGAGCTGGAGATCACCTGTGACAGGCGTGCCATCTGTCTCAAAGATGCGCGCAGCCGCACTCCATGGGCCACTGCCATCCAGTGTTTCATCTGACCATGCCACAACAACGTTGCCATTGCTCAGCTCAGTAACCTGCGTATAGGCCTGGTTTCCACCCGCTGAAGTGCTTGCTTGCGTTTCACTTAAGACACTGCCGCCATTTTTATCAAAGATGGCAAAATATGGATCGTTTGTACCGTTATGGTTTGTTGTCCAGCTAACCGCAAAGTTACCACCACTAAGTGCTGTTACGCTCGGCCAGCTTTGGTTGCTACTTTGTGTCCCAACGGCAAAGTCTGCAACGACCTCATTACCATCGATATCCACAATCTTCGCATAAGCATCAACCGCACTGTTTTCCTGCCAGACAACAGCAAAGAGTTCAGCACTCCCCGTGCCGACTTCACCTAATGACTCAATCCCGATGCGAACCTGATCATTGCTGTTTGTTGTGGTCGCATTGTAAATAGTCCCCAAAACAGGCGTTGGCGCGGGATCAACGGAACGCATAAAGACGTCAAAGTCACCATCGCTTGCTTCGTTCCACGCAACAACATAACCACCACCGGCTTTTGCCGTGATATCGGGTTGAGAGCTATCTTGACCACTTGACGTAATCTGGAAGGCATCGGTCTGAAGTTCATTACCATGGACGTCATACATACGCCCAAAGACTTCTTCATACCCATTTACATCCGCAGACCAAACAACCATATAGCCGCCATCTTCACCATGGACGACTTCAGCGCCATATGGGGTTGTTTGGGCAGTATCACTGGCTTGAACATCCCCAGCTGGACCACCCACATTGATTGAAACAGGTGTCGTTACACCATTCGTAGTGAAGGTCCGCGTTTCAGCGTTAATATTATCTTCGTTCCATGAGACAATGAAACGACCATCAGAATATGTGTCAATATTCGGCTGGTATTGATTACCCGCAGCAACTTCATTGACCTTGAATTCATCCCCAACTGCAGTTCCGCTATTATCAAAGCGTTGACCATAAATACCGTATGTTGAACTGTCTTGTCCGCCTGACTGCCAAACAACAATAAAACCACCCGCATCAAGAGAAGCCATTGTTGGGTTATTTTGACTATCAGCTGTATGAGTATTTACGAGGAATGCATCTTTTAGGACGGAGCCATCATTATTATAAACTTTGGCATATGTGCCCGAGGCGCTGCCATCCAATGTATCATCCTGCCATGAAATGACATAACTTCCATCTGAAAGCACTGTTACATCTGAATTATACTGCGCACCACCACTTAGTGTAGACGCGTTTGTCTCAGCAATAAGTGTATTGCCGTCCTTATCAAATTTCGCATAGTAAACTTCATAACGACTATCCTGCCAAGCATGCCATGCTGCAACAAAAGACCCATCAGCAAAGGCAGCCACAGAAGGCGCATTTTGAGAACTAGCCATCGTTGTATTCATCGCGAAGAGGTCAACCACAACAGTACCATCTTCTGAGATAATCGTTGCCATTGACTCAGATTCTGCCGCATTGGGAACCAAGGCAGATTGTTCCTGCATCACGATAATAAGTTCATCTTTATTATCGCCGTTAATATCACCAATATTAACAATATCAGGTGCTGCTTGCACACCTGCGTCATTCGACACACCCGCAAGGTTTTTACTAATCATCATGTCGGTACCCAACACGACCTGCGTATTATCATTCGGGTCAATAGAGACCTTGCGTGCCTTCACATCATGATCAGTTGAACCTGAATAATCATACCAAGTAACAAAATAATCACCATCACTGAGTATAACACCTTCGGGCGCACGTTTTTCACGGGGGTCAGTAACCGTACTGACCATAAATTCATCACCAATTGGGTTACCCAATTCATCATAACGACGACCATAAATATGGTGAGTACCAGTCTGTGATGAACGCCAGAAGACGGCATATTCCTGATGGGCTTCATTCACGACAACAGAGGTTTGATAAACACTACTGTTACCAGAACCCGTAACGGTTACCTCATGACTATTTAATGCTTTCTCTTGCTCGCTAAAGCGTGGGGCATCATTGAGCCCACTGTATGACAGGTCAATTGTTCCGCCAACAGGGTCAGAAAGACCATCCGTTGCTGTAAAGGAAATTGATAGATCGCCTGCAAATTCAGCTTCAGGAGTAAAGGTAAATGTATTCGTTCCAGAGTTATAGGCTAAGACACCATCACTCAGTGTCTGGTCAGTACTATTAAGGGTTTCAAGTGTGACACCTGCAACGGTTTCAATGCTCAGCTTATCTTCATCAACATCACTAGTCTGATCAAGCAAGTCAGCAAGTGTGAAGGTGATAATTTGGTCTTCATCTGCATTAATGACCAACGGCACTGTTACAGGCGCATCATTGATCGACATGATATCAAAGCTGATGGACTGTGCCACAGGTGGGTTCACACCATCACTGACTGTATAGGCAAAACTACCACTGCTATCATCATCTTGGTTTGGAACGAAGATAACCAGACCTTTATCATTCGTCACAACCGTACCAACAGAGGTGATTTCATCCCCTTTTGTTGAACCATCAATTGTTTGATAGAATGTTCCATTGCTTGACAAAGCTGTCATGGTAACGGTGAGATCATCACCATCTGCATCGGTCCCGCCCAGCAGGAAGTTGCGTTCAATATCCTCACCCACATACTGGCTTTCGAACATGAACTTTTCAGCCATCACATGGCCTGTATGTTGATCTGTCCATGTGACCATAAAGCCACCATCAACTGTCGGGCTCACATGAGGTTGGACTTGGTCACCAAAATCAACATCATTGATTTCTAGGACACCCATGGCAGGATTTAAGTTTGGATCATAATAACGTGTCCAGATATCACGCCCGTCAAACCCATTAGCAGCCCATGTTAAGAAGATACTGCCATCTTCACCAACGGCGAGATCAAGGCTGCTGCCCGTTGTATCGCTTGTTACAACAATCTGTTGACCATCACGGAGCTGGTAGGCGCTATTATCATCAGGGTTTGGTTCATAAACATTCAGACGGATTTCACCTGTTGGGTAACCATGCTGATAAGCCACGGCAAAACCGCCATCAGGTGTGGCTTCAACTTGGTAATAAAGCTCCCAGGCTGATTCTGAAGCATTGCTGAGATGTTCTTGAGAAACCTCAAAGGCAGAACCGATTGGTGTACCGTCTTGTCCAAAAATGCGTGCCCATGTGTCTTGGTCTGTTGAGCCTGCATTTGTTTCTGTCCAAACCGCAACAACACGTCCATCAGAAAGCGTTGCCAGTTGCGCATCATCTTCATCATTGGTCGGTGCGCTGGCAATGATAAATTGGTCCGTATTACCCGTGATCGTATTGGTTTGTGGCACGCCATTGGCATCAAACAAGCGACCAAATACGCCCCAGCCACTACCATCAACCCCATTTGGATCAGAGTGCGCGGTCATAAACCCGCCATTATCCAGCGCAGTAATTTGAACCTTGGTCTGATAACCTGCTGTCGTTGAAGGAACAATGATCGGGCTATTATTCACAATAGAGCCATTGCTTGGATCAAAGATTTGAACCTGCATGGAATAATCCGCAGGCGAAGTAACCACAATCTCTTCGTAAGAGATTGCAACATTGCCATTGTTCAGAACAGTTGCATCAATTTGATATTGGGTTAGATCACCACCAGCAACAACATATGCCTGATCAATCGGCTGACCATGCACGTTTACACGTTGTACCATGACATCTTTAAGCTCACTACCGCCACGGTCTTGAACCCACATCATCAACGTTGTGCCGTCATCCAGCAAGACAGATTTCAGCTCGCTTTGATCTTCTGTGCTTTCATGCAGGACATAGCCCAAGACCCATTGGTTATAAGCAATCGGCACATCATTAACGGCGCTTACCGTTACATTCACCGTTTGTAGTGAATAATCACCATTCGGGTCTTCGATTTTCACAGTGAAGCTGTCAGAACCTGAATATTCATTATAAGGCTTGTAGGTAAAGGCCCCGCTGGCATCGAGCACAAGCTCACCATGTTCTGCCCCGGTTGTGACAGAAACCGTGGTGACTTCACCATCAATATCATTGGTCACAACGCGCCCTTCAAAGACACCATCTTCAAGAACGGTTAGCGCAGCATTTGTGTTAAGCGTGCCTTCACTTGGAACAGGTGTGTCTGTACCGTATGTCTCGAAAATACGGTGCTCGACATGGTCAGAGTCATCTTCCCAAGAAACAACAAAACGACCATCAGCAAGTGTGCGGATCATGGGGCGGCTTTGGCTACCCTCAGTATCCTTACTGATAATAAATTCAACACCAAGCTTTGTGCCGTCACTACTAAAGCGCTGTGCAAAAATGCCGCTTCCAGAGCCATCATTGTCGCCAAGGTCTTTCCAGACGACAACAAATGACCCATCTTTCATGGCTGCGATTTCAGCATTTTCCTGAATATCGTAATAATGTGTATTGCCAAGGATTGGAGTGGAAACCACATTACCGTCTTGGTCAATAACACCTACACGGATACCGCGCTCATGCGCATCTGCGCCATCTTCACTCCATGCAACGGCGATATTACCATCGGCAAGGACTTCCATACTTGGTCGTTTCTGATCGGCAGAAACAGCATCAATGGCATAAGGGGCGACAACTGGTGTTGATAGATCATCATAAGCAAAGCTGACATATTCAGTTGACCAATAGCCACCTTGGAAAGCCTGCTGAATAATGGCGACCTCACCACCGCCAAGATGTTCAACATTACTAACAAAACTTGCCGTACCCCCAGAGACATATGGGATCTGTTGCTGGGCTGTAACTTCCGTATTGTCGGCATCAATAATTTTAATGAAAGACTCACCGCTATAGTGATCTGTCCAGACAAGGGCAAAATCTTCCGTATTATCGTTATTCACATCACCGATACTAAGGATACTCAGACCACGCGGGCTACCATAATCATCAACCGTAATACCAAGTGCGGTTTTTGTATCGACATAGGCTTCCCCACTGTTGACACGAACCTCAGCCATATAGCCGGTTAACGTTCCGTCATCATCCTCAAACCAGACAGCCTGATATTTACCGTTTTCTTTTGCACCGACATTAAAGGAATAAATATCGCTATCTTCTTGAACCGCAAAAATGGCACCGAGCTTAGCTTCATTGTTCCCATAAAGCTGACCGTATAAATTCCCCTCTGCCGTCCAGAAATGTGCAAATGAGCCATCATCATGGGCAACAGTCGCGCGCATTTCTACAGAGGCATAATCAGGTGAAACAACAACATCATCAGCAGAGGATGAAATACCTGTAAAGGTCGGCACATCATTTACGCCAGCCAAATTAATCTGGAAATCACCAACAGATGTCGTGGTCCCATCAGAAACCGTAATTTGCATGGCAACCTTGCCAAAGGCATTTGGCTCTGGTGTATATGTCCATACACCGGATGTGGCATTATATGACGCTGTGCCCGTTGCAACAGAAACATCTGTGATAGAGAGGCTATCACCTTCAATATCAACAAAAGCGCCAAGAATATCAGCGTCACTAAAGGTCATTTGTTGATCTTCAACGCCCGATAGCTTGATGACAGGAACAGGGGTGTCCGTACCATTCGTTGTAAAGAGGCGTGTTTCAACTGTTGAGCTGCTTGTGGCATGGTTTGCCCAGGAGACAAGAACCGTTCCATCATCAAAAGCTTCAACCTGCGGTGTGTTTTGATTATCCACACCATCTGCATTGACTTGGAACTGAGAACCTACCTTGTTACCAACTGTATCGTAACGTTGGCCCTGAATAGAGTCCCCACTGCCATCAAGTGCATTTGTGTCACGCCAGATAACAAGGAAACCACCATCACTCAAGGCTGTTACTTCAGGCGCATCCTGATAACCCGTTGTTGCTGAATTAATCAAGAAATCCGATTTGACAATATCACCGCTTACAGGGTCAACCATTGAGCCATAAACGCCATGAAGGCTACCATCTGATGCAGAGTCATCGCGCCAGACGAAAACAATTTTGCCATTTTCAAGCTGCGTCATATCCGGCACATATTGTGCGGGCGTATCGTTTGTGCTCATCGGCTTATAGCTGATGGGGGCATAGACTTCTGTCAGGTTATTTGTCGTACTATCATAATCATAAAGAGCGAAATAGTTATCGCCGTTTGTATTATCCGACCAAGCAAACATCACCTGCTCGCTATCAAGAAGCATGATATCACTTGGGTGTTCGTTTAATGTACCCTGCCCGATTGTAATCTTGGAGCCAAGCTGGTGGCCCTCTTCGGTGATTACTTGGGCATAAATAACTTCACCAACGTTTGTATCACTCCACATCTGGACATATTTGTCCTCACTTAGATGCGTGATGCCGGGGTTGCGTTGTGGGCCACTGCCCCCATCAATAACAAATTCTGGCTCTCTCAGGTCTGCACCAAACTCATCCACACCGATCTTTTTAGTATGGATGTTATAGTCGCCATCAATGACCTTTTCCCACGTAACCATATAGCCACCATCAGGCGTGGTCGTGGCATAACTGGTCCAGAAAGCGTAATCAATTTGATCGGATGCATCTTGTGTGATCTGGAATTCATCACCGATTTGATTGCCGGACTTATCAAACAACTGTCCGTACATATCCATATTTGTATCGCCGACTTTTTTTGCCGACCAGAAAATGGCATATGACCCATCAGGCTGTTTTACGATTTCTTGATACTGAACATCATTAAAGTTATTCGCCGTTGGGATGGTTTCATCACCCACAGCTGTTGGTGCATTAGACCCATTGATATAGACGCCGTTGCCATTAACCAGATCAAGCGCACCGTCGTTATTTAGATCACCGCCTTCAATGCGATAATGACCAGAACCAACATAGGAAGTCAGGCTTTGTGTAGTGAAGTTTTCGCTACCATCATTGATAAAGGCCTGCACCCCATAATAATCAGAATTAACGATATCAATATCGCCATCACCATCTATATCGCCAATGGTGGAGAAGTTATCTGAATTATCCTGAAGGGTCCCAACATCAATGGAACTTGTGAAATTACCCGCGCCATCATTGAGATAAAGCACGTTATAGTCATAACGGTTGGTGATAAACAGATCGAGCCAGCCATCTTGGTTGATATCTTCAAGGTGCACGTCCGTACTGGCCGCATATGCGCCACCACTGCCTGCATTATCGGCTTGCGAAATATTTATAGCACCGTCAAAGCCTGTGGCATTGGCATAGAATAATTGCGCTGTCTGACCAGCCGTACCACCGCCCCAAGACCCTTGGACGATATCGTCACGACCATCTTTATCAATATCACCAGAGGCAATGGAAACAGCAGACATATTGCCAAGGGTATAATCGGTCTCAAGTGTTAACGTACCGGCATTGTTCCAATAAACCCGTGCACCAGAAGTATTATGCATTGAAGCAACGTCATTATCGCCATCACCGTCAAAATCCCCAATGGTGAGATCGCTCGTCGTCCACCATGACAGGGACTGCACTGTATTGCTCGTTGTTGCAAAAGTGAAAGTTTCATTGCCATTGGCATCAACACCAGAGACACCTTGATAGACATTAGGAATAACAGGTGAACCTTCACCGCCTTGGGTATAGTTCAAAACAATATCTAGATTATCGTCCCCAAATAAATCACCTAATTGGAAGCGACCATAAATGCCATAGCCACTATCAGTCAGTGCAACCTGTTCATTACCCAGATTACCAGCACCATCGTTAAGACGAACTTTTACATCCCCATCAGAAACATAGATGAGATCATTCCAGCCATCTTGGTTGAGGTCGGCAATTTTATGGTCATCTTCATGAGTCGCGCTGAGATCAATTACTTCTTTATAGAACTCAGGTGTAGCTGAGGCTGATCTAAAGGTCGGAGCATCATTGACATCGGCATAATTCAGATTGAAATTACCACTCACACCATCTCTACCGGATGCACCTGTAAAGGCAATAGATTGCACATTGGCAAATTCAGCCGTTGGCACGAATGTGAAAGTTTCAATATAGCTATCGTAATATAACGTACCGTTTGCGAGCGCTTTACCTGTTGTAAGTGCTGTACTCGTTAAGGCTTCCCCGGCAACCGTAGAAATGGTCACATGGTCATTATCCACATCTGTAACCTGCCCAATCAAGTCATCCAACGTAAAGTTAACAACCTGATCTTCAACCGCGGCGACTTGTAATGGAGTCACAACAGGGGCGTCATTCACCGGATCAAGCTCAATTACAAAATCACCCGTTGAAGATAACGTGCCATCACTGACTGTGACCTGCATTTTGACCTTACCAAAGTCATTGGCAACAGGCGTATAAGTCCATGTATCATTGCCATTATAGGTGATCGTGCCTTCTGTGACCGTGACATCACTTGCCGGGTTAGCAATATCAATTGTGCTACCTGTATCCACATCTTTAAAGAAGCCAACCAACTGTGCCTTACTAATGGTAAAGGCATAATCTTCTGAAGATTCAATGATCTGAAGGGCAACAGGTGTCTCCACCCCATTGGTGGTAAAGGTGCGTTTTACAATGGAGGTCGCATCAGATTGCGCGCCCGTGTCATTTGCCCAAACAAAAGTCACAGTCCCATCATCATGTGCAATCACATCAGGGCGATATTGATTGCCTGTCGTATCACTTGCAACGGTGAATGGTTCACCAACAGAAACACCTGCACTATCAAAGCGCTCAGCCCAGGTCTCAAAACCACCTGAATCAATTGCCCAAGTGAGGATAAAGCCGCCATCTGGCAAGGTCGCAATATTGTCATATGAATCTGAATTTGCAGGCAAGCTGTCTTTCAGCGTTACTTCGCTTGTGACAACGCTATAGTCAAACGGATCAATGACCATGCCATGCAATTCACGCGTAGAACCGCCATCATCCACATGCCCCCATGTGATCAAGAGATGACCGTTTTCTAGAATATCAACAGAGTTACCAGACTGTGCATCTGCGGCAACAGAGCCTAAGGTCACCGCATCAATTGAATCAACCCATTCGCTGGCAATCTGATCATAATATTTAACCTGAAGCTGGCTATTGCCTGAAGCGTCATCAACCAATAAGGCAAACTCACCAAAGCCCAAGGCCGTCATAGACTTGATGGTTGAACCTGATGCTACCGTATAATCAGCGCCACTGATCACAGTCCCCGTCTCATCAATGATACGGATCGTTGTATTATCAAAAGTCAGCCCATAGGTATCATCGCCCAAATCCTTGATCGTCGGGCTATCCTCAGCCCCTGCATCATTGGTTATGCGCAGATCAATAATACCATCCATTTCTGGATGACCATCCACGACAGGAATTTTCTTGGCATAAACATCCACTTCGCTACTTGAACCGATAGCAGACATCCATGTGAGCATATAACCGCCATCACTTGTGGTGGTCACAAAGTCCCCGCCTGCACGTAATGTTTCTGTGAGGATATCGTCTTTATCCGATGTTACAAGGAACTCATCACTGGTTGGG
This sequence comes from Candidatus Terasakiella magnetica, assembly GCF_900093605.1. Taxonomy (NCBI): domain Bacteria; kingdom Pseudomonadati; phylum Pseudomonadota; class Alphaproteobacteria; order Rhodospirillales; family Terasakiellaceae; genus Terasakiella; species Terasakiella magnetica. Next base: position 142,082 of record NZ_FLYE01000001.1, on the reverse strand, counting down.
TTACCATCGCTATCATAGAGCTTACCATAAACATCCGTATTGGTTTTGGCTGCGTCTTGTGCATACCAGAAGACACCATATGAGCCATCACTTTGCACAACGGTTGTCACATTACCGATGGAGGTTTGAACCAGATGAGAAACGCTTTCATCATGACCAATAAACAGATTAGCAAGATCAAGATTGTTTGTTGAACCATCTACAAAACTTGGTGCACTGTTAATTGTTGGTGTTGTATTGCCCGTATTATCTTCCACTGCTGTTGCAGTACCAGATATGGCATCATTCAATTTCCAGTTAGAAACGAGGCCTGAAGCATCGCTATCAACATAACCGTCTTTTGTTTCAATAATCTGTTCTTGTGTGCGTGCTGTATTCCATACACGCATATCTGCCAAATGACCTGCCGTAAACAGGTTACCCGCAAAGCCAACATTCAAGGCAGAAACACTACCACCCGTGGCTGATTGCGTTTCAGGGCTATAACTAAGTGGCGTACCAATTTCCACACCATTGACATAAAGCGACCAAGTGCCCGCTGTGTCATCACGAACAGCTGCCATATGGGTCCATGTATCAGCTGTTACAACACCAGTCGTGGTTAACGTTTCAACATTCGTCCCTGCACCGGTTTCATGCCCATATTCTACAGCACCATTTGTTTGAACATTCAGGTAATAAAGGATATTAGCATCTTCAGTTTCGCCTGCCCCGACAAAGCTGAAGAGGGTGTGAACCGAACTTGAAGCGAGGTCAAGATTGACCCAGCCTTCAAGGGTTAAATCACCCGTAATAGCGAGGTTATCATTGACCCCGCGCCCAGCAACAATACCATCATCAACACCATCAAACAGCAGTGAAGCCGTTTGCTCATTAAACGGTGTAAATTCTGGTGCGTCATTTACACCTGTGTAAGTCAGGCTAAAGTTCCCGCCAATGGCGTCTGAGCCAGATGTCCCGCTAAAGGCAATCTGCTGAGTGCCATCAAATTCTGCATTCGGTGTGAAAGTAAAGGTCTTGCTGGCACTATCATAACCAAGCACACCGTCTGTGAGTGACTTATCCGCACTATCAAGTGAGGAAAGCGTTTCACCCATCACCGTATCAATGGTGACCGTATCAAAATCAGGGTCATCAACCTGTGCAATAATATCATCCAGCGTGAAGGTAATCACATCACCTTCATCGGCGCTCAGGTTCATGAAGGTTACTTCTGGTTCATCATTTACCGCAGAGAATGCAATCTGGAAGTCACCCGTTGTGGTTGTTGCCCCATCACTGACCGTGACACTCATGGATTTCTTACCAAAGAAATCTAAAGGCGGTGTATATGACCACACACCAGCAGTTGCTGAAATAACCACTCCATCAATCATTAACTCAGTGATTGAAAGTGAATTCCCCTCAATGTCATTGAAGAATTCTAACAGATAGCTTTCTTCAATATTTAGCGTTGTATCTTCTTGGTGATAGATTTCCTGTACAGGAATAGGCGTCTCTGTGCCATCAATTGTGAAGCTGCGCTGTTCAATATGGTACGTACTATCTTGGTCCTGCCAAGAAACAACAAACTTACCCTCACCCACATTGACAATCTGCGGTGCGTTTTGAACACCTGTTGTACCTGCATTTACAACAAATTCGCTGCCAATCGGGTTGCCCTGTTCATCAAGACGCTGCCCCAAAATGCCATAACCGTTACCATCATCCGGGCTCTGCCAGACAATGACCATACCACCATCATCCATGGCGGCTATTGATGGGACTTCTTGTGCGCCTGCTGTTGTTGTATTGACATGAATATTGGACTTGGCAACCGTACCATCACTATTAAGAAGTGTAAGATGAATGCTGAAATCACTCTCGCCCTGGTCTGTCCCCAGATTAGGCCATGTAATCGCAATTTTCCCATCACTCAACACCGTGGCTTCTGAAAAGCTTGAGTTAGTTGTACCTGTTGGACTTAAAGTCTGATCCGCAACAACTGCTGTTGAGGAGTCATAGTCGTAAATAGAGTATTTAGTGGTCCACTTACCAGATACCGAGTCTGTATAAGTTACCAAGAAACGACCTGAACCAAGATGCAACATATCACTCTGGTTTTGCCACGTACCAACTTGTGGAATTTCAAACTCAGCCGTTACCTCAGCGCCCGTTTCATCAACAACCTTGATATAAGTCCCATCATTAGAAGATGAACGAGCATCCATCCACGCAATGGCAAACTCTTCTTTATCATCACCTTGAACATCCCCAAGCGAGATAATAGATGGACGTTGTTGTGCACCTGTGGTTCCGGTATTAACTACGAAACTATCACCAAGGGAGGCATCAACCGCAGAAACAGTGACTTTTTTGGCATAAATTTCAGTTTCATCCGTGCCCGGTGCACTCCAGACAACCATATAGCCACCATCTTCCGTGACCGTTACATTTGGATAGCGCGCATCAGTTTGAGCTGTATCATTAACTGTAAATTCAGTCCCAAACTTGTTGCCACTTTCATCAAACAACTGACCCATCACTTGGAATGTGCTCGCTGATGTAGCCTTCATCCAGAACATGCCGTAAGACCCGTCTGGTTGGGACACCATGTCAATAGCATCAATACGATCAACGGCATGTGTTCCACTGGATGTAGAAACAAGCTCATCCCATGCATTTGAGTTCAGGTCACTTCCACTGGCCCCTTGGATAGTCCCATCCCAATTATTGGCTGTTTGGTCAGTCGCTGTGCCATCATCAAAGTTATAATGCCAGCGAATTTCGCTATCTTGTGAAGTCGTATTGCCTTGATAGGCATTGGCAATATCTGCCTCGCTTAGGCGCGCATCCCATACTTTAATATCATCAATGGCCCCATCCAAGGCAAAGTATGGCGTTTCAATAGAATCAAACATACCGATGCGGGGGTCAATTGTATAAGTATTATAAGTCGGTTCCAGATGCGGAACGGTTGGAATGCTAAATCCACTGCCCGTTTCTGTTTTATCCAGCTCACCATTAATATAAAGACTTGCGCCTGTACTATCAAAGGTAACGGCAACATGTGTCCATTCCCCTTGTGCAACTGATGTATCAGAAATAATCTGCGTGCCACCATTACCAAATACAAGCTTACCCGCTGGTACCGTATAGCCTTTTCCAGCTTCATACGTCCCCACACCAAAGAAACCACTGGAAGAGTGGAAATCTACTGGCATGGTCATAATGGCACTACCGCTGCCATTCGTGCCATCGCCAACATCATTCAAATAAACCCAAGTGGCGAAGGAACCTTCAGGCATTGTATTGATCTGATCATTACCCATCTGGATGTAATCATCAACGCCATCAAACATCATGACCTTCTGACTGCGACCTACAAACGTTGGTGCATCATTTACATCTGTTACCGTCTGGCGTGCAAAGTTGGTATCTAGCGAGAATGGTACTGTCGTGTCATTAAGGTCATAGCCTGTGATATCAACACTATCACCTGCTGCAAGCGGATTGCTTTGCCCATCAACACCTGTGCCATCCCAAAGGCGGAAAGTAAATTCTGGGTCTGTGCCGTTATATTCAGGATCACTTGGTGCAAAGCGAACGCGGGCATCTTCATTTAAGAGAAGCGCACTATCTTCACCAACGTTTGAGCCTACGATTTCAGTCCAGTTAACGCCCTCATCAAGGGAATATTCCCATGTACCATAGGTCTCATCCACACTGGTAATCGCCATGCCCAATGTATCACCATCAGGATCATCTGTTGCTGAAGAACCAACAATCAGGTCTTTAACAGTTGTACCCGCAGAATATGGGTCACCTTCTAAAATGGCTGTTAAATCCGTATAGACCGCTTTTGTGGCAAAGACAGGCTGATCGTTTGTCAGGGTCAGGCTGAGTGTTGAGGTGATTTTTGCAGATGTTCCACCAAGATCATCGCTCAGCGTCATAGAAATAAGACGGTCATCCGTATTGGGTGCATCAACCGTTGTCTTATAAGTAACTGAGGAAATCGCCGATTGGAAATCACTAAGTGAGGCTGGCCCTGTCAGGCTCAGCACCCCAGTTGTGGCATTATAAGAGGCTGTAACCGTGCTTGGCATTGAATATTCAAGCAAGTCACCTGTTTGGAAATTCTCAATGGTGATGGTCGCTGATTGCAGCGCTTGGGCTGTATCATCTTCAACCAAATCAACATTTTCAAAGACAGTGCTCGCAGCCCCACCCTCTGTATGTGAAACAGAAAGAGACGTTGCAGGAGAGCCTGAAATTTCAAATTCTGGTACATCGTTTGTACCTGTGACCGTGATGGTAATATTACCCGGCGCTGAAGGGGCCGTGCCATCAGTGACTTTATATTGGAAAGTCACCGTGGTTGTTTCACCCTCTGGCAAATAATCAAACGCACCTGCTGCTGGGGTAAAGTTGATTAACGCATCACCTGATGTATTCCATGTGGCTGTACCAAGGGTTTTGCCTGTGGAATCACCATTTGAATCAAGTTCATACACAGTGACAGAACCATCGGTTTCAGCCGTTGCGCCATTACCATCGCCAATAACGCTATGGATGGAAATCGCATCCAGATCAACATCCGTATCATTAAGAAGAACACTTACATCAACAGAAGATACTTCATCAACGATGGAGCTAAAGTCATTGACCGCAACCGGTGCATCATTTAACGGATCAATGGTTAGGGTGACGTTGGCAGACGCGATCTTTTTCGTCCCACCAGAAACCGCATTACCATCCTTATCCAAGTTACCATTGGAAATAGTATAACTAAATGTATCGGACCCGCTGTAATCCTCATCCGGTGTATAGCGTACCAGCCATGGCTTGTTTGCATCATATCCCGTGTCACCAACCTGAAGAATGACAACCGTACCATGGGCAGGGTCACTAACCTGTTCTAAGAAAATATCACCGCTATCAGCACGTCCGTCAGCCAAGCCACCATTTTGGGCAAACAGGTCAATAATGATGGATGTATCTTCATCAATGCCTGTGATTTCATCATCATAAGCTTTTGGCGTGGCTTCTGCGGCTGCTTGTGCATCAGCCAAGGCTTTTTCCGCATCCGCTTTTTCACGGATTTGGTTATATTGTTCCTGAACCGCCTGAATATCCCCAAAGAGCCCTTCAATAATGGATCGTTGGGCTTCCAAGATGGTTGTCTTGGTTTCGATATTGGCCGCTTGGTCCTTGGCGATTTGGGCTTGCGCCTTCGCATCGGTTGAATTCGCATTTACCGTTTCTGAGGCATTTTGCGCCAGTTTCAAATGACCCGTCGTACCATCAAAAATCGCATTATAATTGGTATCAACATCGCTCTTTGCTGCTTCTAACTGAACGACAAGGTCGCTTGCATCATTATCTACCGTCTCAATCAGGTCATTTACATCGTCAATAACATCTTGGCTATACCCACTTGAGCCATTGGTGACCCAATCAGCCATTGTGTTTTTGATAGAAGTCGCAAGCGCACTTGCCAGATCATAAAGACCCGTTGAAGTGCTATCGGAAATATCATCTTCAACAGATTGTGCACGTTGCGCCGTTTCTTGGGCCGATGCGTAAGCTTGATCTGTTTCAGAATCAATCGCTGCAATGGCTTGTGCGCGCGCTTGTGCGGCATCAATTCTTGCCTCGATAAAGTCGTTAATTGCACTAACAGATGCATCCGCTTGATCATAAGCCGCTTGGGCTTCAGCCACACTTTGAATGGCCTCATCACGCAAGTTGCTAATTTCAGTAAAGGCATCTTGGGCGGTATCGCGTTGCGCAATTGCCACCGCATTCGCATTTGCCCCTGCATTGGTTACTGCCGTTTGTGCATTCGTAAGTGCTGTTTGCGCCAAGCCATAGGCCGTATTCAACTCTGCCAGTTCTGCTTGGGCCGTTGCTAAATGCCCTTGCTCTGTCGTTGTATTATAAATGGCATCGCGCGCCGCAACAGCTAAGGCATATTCATTTGCCAATTGCGTGGCTGGGTCCGCATTTGGATTATTATCCATATCAGTCACAGCCGCATCAACTTGATCAGCTGCGGCCTGACCTTGTGTTACGGCTGCTGTGGTTGACGTCTTGATACTATCAAGGTCAGATTGCGCACCATCAACAGAGGCCCCATCCCCATCAATTTGGGTCTGAACCGTTTTTGCATAACCCGCAACTTCTTCAGAAACATCAAAGATCGCGCGGTTGCTTGTGGCACTTGTTGTTTGCTCTAAGACCACCGTTGCAGCAGCGTCCGCATCAGTTTCGGCTTCTTGTGCGTTTTTACGGCTCCTATCAGCTGCGCTATTTTCATCCAACAGCGTCTTGGCATTCGTTTCTGCATCTTTGCGATATTCAGAAAGAGAATCACCATTTGTATAGGCCGTTTGCGCCTTAGTTACCGCGCTTTGAATCGCTGTATAAGCCGCATCGGCCTTATTAGCACTGACAACTGCGTCTTCCCAAGCTTTCTTGGCTTTGGCAATTTCTGAGGTCAGGTTGGAGGCGGTTGCATTATTGGTATCTTCACCCAAAGCACGTTGGGCTGAGCTATAGGCTTGTTCAACAGACTCTTTGGCTTCGAGGTCCGTAAATGGCCCTGCACCAAACACAATGGTTGATGCGCTATTCGTAATAAGTGCCTTAGAAGCATTTAGGTCCGCAACTGCATTATCATAGGCAATCTTGGCAGCATCGGCATCGCTACGTGCATCTGTTGCAACATTTGCTACACTATCGCGCGCTGCAATGGTGGCGTCATAATCGGCCTGACGGGCAGCTTCTGCGGCAGCTTGGGCAGCAGCTTCGGCTTGAGCCGATTGAATTTGCTTAATGCCACCAGAACTGGCGGCGGCTTCTGCGGCTTCTTGTGCAGCTGTTTTCGCATTGGTGTTGGCATCACTTGCGGGTTGCAATTCAGCCAAGGCAGCTTCTGATGTGGTTGCCGCATTCAAATCTGCCTGATTGCCTTTTAAGGTTTGCAGGTTTGTCGCTGCTGATTGTGCATTTTCAATCGCCGTTTTCGCATGACCTGCGGCATCAAGGGCAAGGTCTGCAGCACTGGCTGCAAATGAGCCACTTGTCAGGTCAGCAATGAAATCATTGATATTTGTAACGCTTGATGTAAGTGAGGCAACCACACCCTCAAGATCAGCATTTGAGCCATGGGCTAGAAGGTCTGTAATATTTTGATCTGTCGGGTCCGTTGCATCTTGTGACCAGTTATTTACCGCTGTGCGCAAATCATCTGCATCACTTAAGGCTGTGACCAATGTTTGCAAGGCTGTTGTGAGCTTTGTCCCCAAAGCCGCATCACCAGAAACGGTGACCACGTTACTATTATCAACTGAGGCCCCATCCACAAGGGAGATCACCCCATCCAAAGCATCCTTTGTTGCCTTAATCGCATCATAAGCGGCATCAACAGCTTTTTCAGTTGCGCCTTCAGTACGTTCAACAGCGGCGGGGAATTCGTCTTTAATGTCTTGTACGACACCTGCTGTGATGAAGTCTGCTTCACGTTTTACATCCAAGATAGATTCAAGGGCTTGTGCGGCCTCACCTACTTTAGAGACTAATTTTTCATAGACACTATCAATTTGCGAAGATTGCTTTTCAGCCAATTCGATATTGGAAAGTACCGATTGATACTTACTTACAGAGTCAACATGAACAACATGTGTCCCGCCTGTACCTACATTCACCCAATCAAGGGAACTGTCGGGCAAATCAGCGATTTCACCAATGTTTGAACCATCACCCGGCAGGGCTGATTTTAAAACATAGAACTTCTCAATCGCCGGATCATTACTGTCATTAACCGTATCAAGCGCAGTCGTTGCATTGTTTTTCGCAGTCAAAGCAGAAGCCAAGGCCGTTTGTGCCGCAGCATATGCCGTTTGCGCAGAAGTTACATTTGCATCAGTAATATTTGCAACAGTGACTGATGTAAGCTGGTTTAAGGTCACCAACTGTGCATCAATCACATCGGTTGAATCGGTTGAAGATGTGGCACTATCCAATGTGGCATTTGACGCTGTCATCACATCAAGCGCGTCATCAACCGTGCTTTCTGCCTGCAAGTCAGCCGCCAGACGACCCAATGTTTCAGTCGCAGCAGCAGAAGCCGCTTTGGCGACCAAGTCAGCAACCTGTTGAGCTGCAGCAACAGCAGCGCTCAAGGCCGCACTTGCTTCACCTTCGGCAACCGTTACCTCACTGGTAGCAGCCGTGGCAGCTTCATTCGCCGTTGTATAAGCGTTTGAAGCATTTGTTGTCGCCGCTTTTGAGGCTTTTAGGGCGTTCACCCAAATGCGCAATACCGCTTCACGTGTCGCACCACTTAAATCAAGGGCATCAAGTTGATTTGCCGTTAAGGTCGCAAGGTCGGCCGGAACTGCCACACCTTCACTTGTCATCTCATTTGACAAACGCTCAACCGCCGCCGATTCAGAATCTTTTTGTGACTCCCATGAGGCTTTTGCCGCTGCAGCATCAACTTGCAGCTTCACCGCACCGGGCTTACCATTACCACCAAATTTAGCTTCATTTACCGCAGCGATTGCCAGCTCAGCATTTGCATTTGCAATAGCGACAAGACCTGTTGAGGCATCAGAAACCGCATCAACATCTGCTTTTGTTGAAACCACATCTGCACTTGCCGTACCTGCGCGCCATGCATTGGCAGCATCGGCTGAATTACTGGCTGTTTGTTTTGCAGTAAGTGCAGTTGCTAAATGACCTTGCGCATCGGTTGAGGCACTTGATGCACGCGAGGCCGCAGCCAGAGCTTCTGACCCATGGCCCGCAGCCTCAGTTGCTGCAGAGGCCGCAGCAGATTCAGCTTCTTGTGCGGCTTGAGACGCTAATTCATATTGCGCATCAGCAACGGTTTGGTTTGCACGTACCGCTGCTGCTTGTGCAGCTTCGGCATAACTTTGGGCAAGGGCAGCTTTTGTTGTCGCCAGATCAGCAAGCTCACCTGTCTTCTTAATGGCAGAAGCCGTTTCTTGAGCTTGGCGCTCAGCCTCTGCATCAATTGCTTCTTGAGCTTCTTTTGCTGCTTTGGCCGCTGCTTCTTCAGCTGCTTTTTGCGCGGCTTCAGAAAATTCTTTCGCATCTAACTTAGCACCAATTAAATCTTTTGCCGACGTTGATTTAGAAAGAGCATAAGATGTGTTTTGCGCGGCGTTTTCAGCTTGAGATGCTGCAATACGCGCATCCCCGGTGTCCGCAGAAGCGGTGGAAAGTTGCACGGCAAAGTCGGAATAACCATTTGCCGCCAGCTTTAAATCAGCAAGTAAGCTTTCTGCGCTATCAGCTGCTGTATCTGCATTAGTTGCCGCTGTTTGTGCTTTTGTGTTTTCGGCATCAATCAAAGCCTGATTGTTTGAAACCGTCGTAACACTTGCTTGTGTTAAGTTCGCATCATCTGGCTGCAAGCTTTCCAATGGTTTAATAACAGCCAAGTAATCATCTGTTTCCAGCTTAGCCAGTTCAGCCGTTGCTTCGTTAGTTGCTGCTGTTTGTGCCAAAGTATCGATTTGACTGACAAGCGCATCAACAACAAGCCCGGATAACTCAATGACTTTATCTTCGGCTTGTTGCACCAATGTTTGTGCCTGAACTGCAGCAGCCTCAGCATCTTCGGCAATTTTAGTTGCTTCTTTTGCTTTTGTTGTTGGGCGAATGGAATTACTCAATGTCTTGGCAGACGTTGCCTGCGCACGGATTTGAGTAATTAATCCATTAATTTCTGTTTGAAGGCCCGTTGCCTCGCCATTTACATCGGTTTTTGCCGCCTGTGTCATGGCATTGGAAAGTTTTGTCTCCAGCACTGTGGCTTTATTATCCGCATTCACCGCATCTTCAACCGCACTTTTTGCACGATTAGTCGCTGCTGTTTTCTGCTCACCTTCAACGGCTGTTACCGCTGTATCAACAGCGCTTTGAGCGGTTGAGATATCACCGTTGGTTTCACGCGCCACAGCCAATTCATTGTATTTCTGAGCAGCCGTTAACAGCTTTTCAATGGAGCCATCTTTTGTGAAATTAACTGAGCCCCCTGCAAAGTTGTCATAGCTCTCGCCACTGGCTTGGCGCAGGGAAAGAACGATATCAAAAGTCGATTCAATAGAATCATAACGTTCTTGCCAATCACTTGGCGTTGCCTTGGCAAGGGCATAATAATCAGCATGGTTTGTGGCAAGGTCATCATTGGCTGGATTAAGCTTTGCGGCTTTACCTAACGCATAAACTGCATTTTCCAATGCTGTATCTGCTGCTGTTTTTGCTGTTTGCACCGCCGCAACAGCCGCAGCTGTAATGGTTGAGTCGGCAGCCCCATCAAGAGAGGCCGCATAAGCTGCATCCACAGCTGTTTCAGCATCGGCAACGGCTGATAATGCATCACTTAAAGCACTTGAGACCAGATCTTCCTGTAAGGAAAGTTCAAGTTCAGCCTTGGCTTCAGCAACCGCTTTACCAACTTCAAAATATGATTCGTAATAAGAAAGTTTTTGCTGAGCCTCAGAATAAGCATTTGATTTATCGAGGAAATCACCAAGCTTACCTGAATCATTACTATCATTAGGATCACCCAGCAACGTTTGGCGGGCTGTTTCTTCTGCACCTAAAGCATTATTATATGCTGTCTCTTTGGACGTATAGTCACCTTCAATATTATCGCGCGCCGTCTTTGAGGCATCAAAGGCAGCTTCCCAAACATCCGTAAGTTCTTTCGCAACCTTATCAATTGTATCTGAGGTTTGCGCTGCTGTTTTTACGGCCTGTGCATTATCGGCTAAATCCGTATTTTGCGGGTAATCATCAGCAATACCTTGAATGGCATTAGTCAATTCAGTCTTTGCTGTGGCAGTGGCTGCAATACCTTCATTAATTTCTTTAACCGCCGCACTCAAGGCTGCTGTTGGTGTTGTGCTATCATTAACAACAGCTGTCAGCTCATCATCAAAAGCTTCCTTCAAGGCAGTTTTTGCTGTTGCAAGTGATCCTCTGATGGCTGTCAGGGCCGTATCAAAACTATTTAAGTAAGCAAGTGATGTTGTTTCGCTTGCATTGGTCAATTCTGTTTTTGCCGTATCAACAAGGGTTTCAAGCTCAATCAAATAATCGATAAAGTCCTGGAAGTCCTGAATATCCTGATCTTTTTCAGCATCTGTTTGTTCCTGCGCCCCATCAAAAAGGCCAGAGCCATCAACACTGCCTTGCAAGGTTGTCATTTCAGTGGTGGCTTGAGCCAGTTTTGTTTTAGCCGCTGCTAAGTCAGAGCCGATAGAACCACTCAGGCTCGTTTCAACCAATTCAAATGTTTCATTTAACGCATCAAGTGATACAGCCGCCGTATCAATGAAAGTCTCATTGGCTGTTTCAAGTTCTTCTGTGGCGTAAGATTTCACACTTTCCAAAGCCACATTGATGCGGTCTGTTAAAACGCCGTAAGTCGCTTTCACAGTGACAAAATCGATCAAAGGCTGGAGAACTGCGGCTGATTTATCCTGTAAATCAGTTACCGCAGAAGATAAATCTGTCTTGGCTGTATTGTAGGCAGTTGCCCGTGTTGGAACCGCATTGGTCCAAGTTGTCAGATTTGTCTGTGCATCACCATCAATGTAATCAAGATATGCATCATCACTTTCTGCAGACCCTTTGGCAGAACTAATATCATTAAGCAGTTCACGGAAAATATCTTCATTTTCTGAACGCGATTTGACCAGCGAGTCAGCAACACGTGAATCAGCTAAGTCTTGGAAATCAGAATAATATTTAGAAATTGCCCCATTACGTAGATCTTTTAACGTATCGGTCAGGCTTGATGCGCTTTCAAAGATAGGTGATGCGGTGTTCTTAACCGTTGTCACATCATCTGATGCAAGGGCACTAAAGGCACTGTTGCTGATTGTATTGGCAGAAGTCACAACGGTTGTGACCGATGTCAGCACAGATTCAAAGCTTGTTAATTTTGAACCATCAGATGACTGAACATTATTTACGGCCGTAACAACATCAGCGAGTTCACTATTTACGGAAGTCAAAAGATCGGATGTGGCAGTAACATCAAATGTTGCACCTGATGCCGTAAGTTGTGCGTTAATCAGCTCATCATCACGCGTGGCGATATAAAGCTCGGCAGCGGCATCCAGCGTCAAACCGTGATAGTCTTCTTTACCGGTGGTTAAAGTGCCCCGCCATGTATTGAGGTTTGCTTCATTAGCAAGCAAATCCGTAACCAGCTCTTTCGTGGCTTCATTTACCGCATCAATAGTTTGTTTAAGGATATTTGCTGTTTCCTGAATGGCAGCCGCTGCGGCCTTAATTTCATCAGCAATGGCCTCAAGTTCTTCACCTGTAAGCCCCTCACCCGTTGCCGCATAAGAAATGCCTGCCAGTTCTTTAATTCCATTTGCTGCTGTTGATACAGCAGTAGCTGCCCCAAAAGAGTCAAAACCTGCATACAAAACATCTTTTACGGAATCAACGGTAATGCTTGAGGTATTAAACTGTTTGGAAAGTGTATCAACAGAGGCTGTTTTGACAGTTCCATCGTCATTTTTATTCTGAATACCGTTAAAATCATTTCTAAGTTCTGTAACGGTCGTTTCCGCATTAAGCGCCGTATCAGAGGCCGCTTTTGCCGCCGCTTCAGCTTCTTGCAATGCAGTTTCTGCTGCAGCATATTCGTTAAACTCTGCAACGGCTTCCTCAACCGCCTTTTTAACCGCTTGTTGGATAAGTTCTTCTGTTTCAGCAAAAAAGGCAGCGACATCTAATTGTGTTTGCGCTGCGACCTCAGCAAAGTTATTCAGGAAATCAGCAGCGTCGAACTGGTTCACATCTGTGGTGTTGAGCTCGACTTCTGGATCATTTTGCGCATCAAGTTTTTCTTGTGCTTCTTGGGCAGCAGATGAGATTGAAGCTGCCAGCACACCGGCTGATGCCATCACGACAAGGGCGTTTCCGCCCAAGGCGACGATTTGGTCCACCGTCCCGATGACGACGTCACTCACGCCAGCAGCTGTTGCCGTCACCATGCCGTTTTCAACGTTGATGGTGATGGTTTCCCCACTTGAGGAGGTTACGGAAATTTCACCGACCGTACCGTCAGCTTCCCCAACAAGGGCAGCACCCAGCTGACCATTGGTCATGCTCAAAACACCACCAGTACCGCGAATACCAATGGTCGCAACCGGTGTGGTAATCTGCATGGCATCGGGATTAACCTTGGCAACCGCTCCAGACACAAAGCTCATGGCGCCAGACAGGATCGTCATGCCGATGGCACCATTTTGGTCGCCCGGATCATAGACCATCTCATCCAAGATCATGCGGCCATCTTCACCAAGCGCGAACGTGGTTTCATCGGCAAAGACAATACCGACAGCGCCACCAGCACCTGTGATCAGCTCATCACCTTGAAAAACGGCATCTCCAACAGCGAGAGTTTCGCGGGTACCGTCAGCGCGCAGCACTTCAACGACACCTTCTGCGGTTTCAACAGAACCGATGGGTTCTGCCAAGGCTGGGTCTGCGGCTTGGGCAACTTGGTTAGGCGCAATAGGGCCTGCAAGTTTGCTCACAATATGGGCGGGCAAGTCCACATTGTTGGCAAATGTCAAAACAGGTGATTGCGGGGCTGCAAAATAATTTGTGACAAGCACAGTCTCACCACTTGATGAGGTGAGTTGCAAGTCAGGACCTTGTCGATCAAACTGAACAGTTGCAATATTGACTGCATCTGGAAGCACAACTTTCGCGTCTACTGCATCCAATACGAAATCGGCAGTACGAGTATCCCCGGACTGTCCGTTACCACGATCAAAATAATTCATTCAGCTTGCCCGCCTACTAGTGTTAACCCATGCCCTCAAGAAAGCATAATAATGGTATTTTTAATTGAGCAAATTATAGCAAATTTGAGCCTAAAACCCAAACTTCTGCACACATAAAGATAATCAAAACCACCTAGATGTTCCCGCACTTTGCACAAACATCCAACCCCACACATAACGCATTGTTTTTAAAAGAATTTTATAATTTGCACAGCCCAAATGTATTATTAGGAAGAAATTAACCATTCAGAAACAGGAACCAATGAACCATTATCTTTCCATTTCCTGCGAATCTTTGAGCGTAAAAGATTCGCAGGAAACGACCTTCACAGAATTAAATTACATGTAATAAAATAAGAAAGTTACTGATAAATAACTTACTTTTTTGCCCCTATACGCAATTGTACGGATCAGTGTTTTTATCAAAATAGAGTGCAACCGTGGGTGTAAATCAGCACGCAACAATACTGACTGCGAGACCACCTTTAGAGGTTTCTTTATACTTGCTTCTCATATCAAGACCCGTCTGCCTCATGGTCTCAATCACCTTATCTAAAGAGACAAGATGCGTTCCATCCCCCCTTAGGGCCAAGCGTGAGGCATTTATCGCTTTCATTGCCCCCATTGTATTGCGCTCAATACAGGGGATTTGCACCAAGCCACCAACCGGGTCACAAGTCAGGCCAAGATTATGCTCCATACCAATTTCTGCAGCATTTTCAACCTGTTCGTTACTTCCTCCAAGTGCTGCTGTTAGCCCACCAGCAGCCATGGAACACGCCACACCGACCTCGCCCTGACAGCCCACTTCAGCCCCTGAAATCGATGCCCTTTTTTTGTATAAAACACCGATTGCGGCAGCGGTAAGAAGAAAACACCTCATGCCCTCTTCACTCGCATTTGGCGCAAACCGCTCATAATAACGCAATACAGCAGGCATCACACCTGCGGCCCCATTTGTCGGTGCTGTCACCACACGCCCGCCAGCAGCGTTTTCTTCACTTACAGCCAAAGCATAAAGATTGACCCAATCCATAACGGTCAAGGGGTCTTTTAAGCCTGCTTCAGGTTGCTCCGTCAATTCACAATAAAGTTCATTTGCACGGCGCTGTACATTAAAGGCACCGGGAAGCTTGCCTGTTTGCTGACATCCTCGATCAATACAGTCACTCATGGCATTACGCACACGTTTGAGAAAGTCATATGTCTCATCATCACTGCGCCATGAATGCTCGTTTGCCATCATGATTTCTGCGATTGATAGGTTTTCAGCCTTGCCAATTTCCAACAATTCTTCAGCTGAGGTAAAAGGATATTTCAAGGTAACATCTGGCCCACTATATTCAGCCTGATTATGCTCACTTTTACAGACGATAAAGCCGCCACCAACTGAGAAATACTCCTGTTGGTGCAGTAAATCCCCCTTCGAATTAAAGGCAGCGATTTGCATGGCATTTGGATGTTCAGGCTTTACGATTTCATAATTGAAAAGCAGATCATCGCGCTCAACAAATTTAATTACGTGAAGATCACCGAGAACAAGCTCGCTATTCTCTCTAATGCGATCGAGAGTCACATTAATATTATCGGGGTCCACACTGCGTGGCCTTTGCCCGCTTAAGCCCAGCAAAACGGCATTATCAGTCGCATGACCTTTACCAGTTAAGGCAAGTGACCCATAGAGGTTGATTTTTAATGAGGAGACTTGATCAATAGTTTTCTGATTAATCAGATCTTGGCAGAAGAGATAACCAGCCCTCATCGGCCCAACAGTATGCGAACTGGAAGGACCTATCCCGATTGTAAATAAGTCGACAACACTTAAGTTTGTTTCAATTTGCTTTTTATCGACTTGGGTCAATCCCTACCCTTTCACTTACATTTCCTCAGAACCATTAAGCTTATCTGCATTTTTTCTAACTCTCGCCATGAGGGAGAGCAGCTGGTCTTTTTCCCCTGCATCAAAGCCCTCTAAAAGCTGACTTTCTAAGTCCTGAACCTTTGCCACAAGCTCATCAAATACATAGTAACCGTTGCGCGTTAATTGAAGGGCAACTTTACGACGATCGCCTTCATCAACTTTTCGCTCCAGATATCCTTTCTGGGTTAACCCGGAAATAGCTCGGCTAACCTTGACTTTATCAATACTTGAGCGTGTGACAATTTCTCCGGCTGAAAGCGGATCATCACTATTTCCCAAAACAGCCATAGCGCGCCATTCTGAAACGGTCAGGTCATATTCTTTTTCGTAAATTGTGGAGACTGAACGGCTGACAGCGCGGTAATAAATACGCACCAGATAAGGAAAAAATGTTTCCAGTTTAAAATTCTCTGCTGGTTTATCTCTTCTCATAGCCCTGTATTTCCACCGCTTTATTTAGTTTCATTCATAACTATCTAAGAACATGGCAGAGTAAATCGCAAGTTTTTTTCTTTCTTTCCTTTTTTTTTGCTTGATTAGTTACACATGAAACAATTATAGTTTCAAATGTAACTTATTAAAAGCCGCTACAGGGAGCAGTTAAATGACAATTCAAAAAATCCATCATGTTGCGTATCGCTGCAAAGATGCGAAAGAAACAGTTGAATGGTATCAAAAATACCTCGATATGGATTTCGTCCTTGCCATTGCTGAAAATGAGGTTCCCTCCACAAAGGAACCGGACCCCTACATGCATATTTTTATGGATGCGGGTAGCGGCAACATCCTTGCCTTTTTCGAGCTACCAAACTCGCCTGAAATGGGCCGCGATGAAAACACACCGAAATGGTGCCAACACATCGCCTTCCAAGTTGGTTCTGTTGAAGAATTAATGGAAGCCAAAGGTAAGTTGGAAGCAGACGGCATTGAAGTTGTCGGCCCAACAGACCATACAATCTTCCAGTCCATCTATTTCTATGACCCAAGCGGTCACCGCCTTGAATTAGCCGCAAACACAGGCACACCAGACATGAGCAAAAAACTGGATGATGTGAAGTGGGACATGCTTGATGAATGGTCAAAAACCAAGCGCGCACCTGAACATGCCAAATGGATGCATGAAAAAGAATTCAACGATTAAGGGTTTATGTGGGAAGAGATTAGAGACATGTTAAATACATACGAATATCCTGAATTTGAATATGTTCAGTCAGAAGAACAAAAAACAGGCACCATTAAACGCCACAAGGCCGTTGTTATTGGTGCAGGCCCCGTTGGCCTGACCACAGCGCTTGATTTTGCCAAGCAAGGCATCCCCGTTGTAGTCCTTGATGACAGCAACACCGTTTCCATCGGTTCACGCGCTGTTTGCTATGCCAAACGTCCCCTTGAAATCTGGGACCGTCTTGGCGTTGGCGAGCGCATGATTGATAAGTCTGTTGAATGGAAAGTCGGCAAAGTCTTTCGTGATGAAGAACTGGTCTATCAGTTCGACCTCCTGCCAGAAGACGACCATAAAATCCCTGCCTTCATCAATCTTCAGCAATATTATCTTGAAGAATATATGATTGATGAATGTAAAAAACAGTATGGTGATCTGATTGATTTTCGTTGGAAATCAAAGACCATCAGCATCAAAAACAACGATGACCATGTGGCCATGCAAGTCGAAACACCAGACGGTGTTTATAAAGTCGAAGCTGATTATGTGGTGGCTTGTGATGGTGCAAGTTCCGATACACGTAAAATGCTCGGCCTTGATTTTGAAGGCCAATTCTTCCAAGACCGTTTCCTCATCGCTGATGTGGTCATGAAAGCGGATTTCCCGGCAGAACGCTGGTTCTGGTTTAATCCCCCCTTTCACCGCAACCAATCTGTTTTGCTCCATATGCAATCTGATGATGTGTGGCGCATTGACTTCCAGCTGGGGTGGGATTGCGACCCAGAAGAAGAGAAAAAGCCGGAAAATGTTATTCCCCGCCTCAAAGCCATGTTGGGTGAAGATGTGGAATTTGAGTTGGAATGGGTCTCTGTTTATCAATTTGCCTGTCGTCAACTGCAAGACTTCAAATGTGGTCGTGTCTTTATTGCAGGCGATGCTGCACACCAAGTCTCACCTTTTGGTGCACGCGGTGCCAACACCGGCGTTCAAGACATTGATAACCTCACATGGAAGCTTAAAATGGTCATGGAGGGCAAAGCGCCTGAAAAACTGTTGCAAAGCTACAGTGAAGAACGTGTTTTTGCCGCAGCCGATAACCTACTGAACTCCACCCGTTCAACAGACTTCATCACGCCTAAAAGCAATATCTCACGCGCCTTTCGCGATGCTGTGCTTGATCTAGCAACTGATTATGAGTTTGCCCGCCCCTTGGTCAATTCTGGTCGTCTGTCCATGCCAACGCCTTATGTAAACAGTTCCCTTAACACAGCAGATGAAGATACATTTGCAAGTAAGCTGACACCGGGCACGAATTGCGCAGATGCACCAGCCAATGACGGCTGGTTCCTCAACGAAATTGATGACTCGCGTTTTAAGGTTCTTGTTTTTGAAACAGACCCGGGTGTTAAATCCGTTGTCGTCAATGGTATTAAGGCTGATGTTATTATTGTGGGCAAAGACATGCAAGACACCAAAGGCCTGCTGGCAGAGCGTTATGATGGCAAAGCGGGCACAACCTACCTGATCCGTCCAGACCAACATGTGGCAGCACGCTGGCGCAGCTTTAATGATAACAAGATTTCTAAAGCAATCATGCGTGCCACGGCACAAGATTAAAAGGAGGCTTCTCAAATGGCATTAAACACAAAAGCAAATATCGAACGTCCTGATGATTTTTATCAGGAGCTCATAGACCTCCATCGCGACCTGTCTGATGAACAAAGCCGTGATCTCAATGCAAAACTCATTCTCATCCTTGCCAACCATATCGGCGACATGGATGTTTTAAGCGAAGCCATGAGCGCTGCAAAGAAAGGGATTGAGGCCTAATTTTAGAGCTGCGTCATCTTCAAAAAACCCAAGATGACGCCGTTCTTAAAAAAAATATCAAAAAAGTGAATTTCGCCCTTGCCAAGCACATAAAGTTTAGGCTAATAACCTGCCAACACAAACTGTGGACGGCTGGCTGAGTGGTCGAAAGCGGCGGTCTTGAAAACCGTTGTACCGAGAGGTACCTGGGGTTCGAATCCCTAGCCGTCCGCCATTAAAAACCCTGCGATTAATTTCGTGGGGTTTTTTATTTAGTTTCAAAGGGTTATGGGTAAATTTGAAGGTGAGAGCATTTCGCTGGATGACGCTAAAACCACCTACCTTTACCACCTACTTTTACATCGCGAAAAAAAATAGATGAGCAGACCAGAACAATTAAGCTCTGATCCACCCACCTATTAAGTCGCAAACTCTTTTGGAGAAATAGAGTTAGTCTTTAAAATAACTTGGCGGTTTCTTGAGGTTCACCTCTCGCCAGACAACGTTATCATTACCTTTGGCGTTGCGGTCTTGATTAAAACCTATATCAACGCGCTTTGTTGTACCTGTTTGACCAGAGCCATTACGGGCAGCTTCAAAGAATTTGTTTGCCGTCATCTCATCAGAGAAGGTTGATTTGTTGCCGTTCACGTCAATGAACCAGACTGACCCGTAAGGTGTACGGTTAAGCTCCGTCTGTCCGAGCTTTAGTGTTTCAACTTCTTTCATAAAGTATCCAATCGTGTGCTTGTGTGTCTTCGTTTGTAGGAAGGTAGCCAAACTGTCTTGATCTACCGGGCTGTACCTTCATCAAACAGGAAGGAAAGCGTTTAACATTATGGTTCTTTGGATCGTCTGCTGCAGCTGCCATGGTTGGCGTTGAGTCTGCAAACTTCCATTTCATGGTGGGGCCGTATTCTTTACCGCGATTAAAGGCATACTTATCTTCCACAAACTTGCGTATATGTGCTGGCTTGCGTCGGATGAAGTCTCTGTTCCATGAAGCACGGGCAGCATGACCACCCTGCTCTACATGTTCTATCGCAGTTTCATAATCGAATAGGTCATTGACATGCATCGACCACCTTCCAATCATCGCTCATAAGATCATACTGCGATGGGATCCAGAAGCGTGAAGCCGTGTATGTGGCCATCATTTCCTGCTGATAGATTGTATTTTCATCAATAAATAGCTTCATTGTTTCAGACCAACCAGCTCGGGAGACCTCTTCACCCTTTAGAAGCAAAGGTAAGATTTTATCAAAGGTCATGCTTAACGGCTCCCTACCTTGATGATCCCAGCGCGAACGGCTGTCTTCCAATTGGTTTCGCCTTTAGGGTGACGGATGATAATATCTTTACCCTTCTTATAAGCTTCGACACCTTCACCAAAATCAGCATTCAGGATCATGTCCGGGTTGGCTGTATCAAGGTTTGAAACATACTTGGTGGCAATCTCTTGGTAACCATGGGTGTTACGTTGCGTTGCCTGTTGCATCATCGCCTTCTTCATTAATTCTGGCTCATTCTCATGTGCCCAGTTAATGACGTCTTGGCTGTCCATGCCTGTTGCTTGTTCAATGGTCGCATGGGCTTGGGCTTCAAATGCTGCTGTGATTGTTGCAGCTTGATCCCGGGCAGCTTCTGGCTCCATGCTCATAGATGATGCAATACGACCCATGGCGGTTTCGTTGATTTCACCAGCATTATTGGCAAAGGTTGAGATGAAACTTAAAACATCACCTTGGTTAGCACCTTGTGCAATCTCAGTAATTGAAGCTTCGATATCATCACCAAGGGATTCTTGTTGCAATTCTAAGGACTCCTGAGTCCCTTCTGGCTTCTCTTGGCTAGGCTGATTGCTAGTGACACGGTAAGAGCCGTCTGGGAGTCCCTCAACGAGTCCTGCAGCGATCATATCTTTGATACGACCCTCACTGCCTTTGAGATTAATGATATCGTTCTCAGTGATAGACGCACCAGTGCGAGGGAAACCACTCGGTGTCCGTGCTTGGGTAATGACATCTGTTGATACTGCAACTTCACCTGATAACTGGGCTTCACCGCCTTGGTGGTTATCACGGTAGAATTGGTCGCCATCGACACCAACGGTGCCACCAGACGAACCTGTTTTAATCATGAGTGATTCATGCATTGTTTAATTTCCTTTTATGGGGAGTTCTATAGTTAGATAAGAGGCGGCAAGGCAGACGCGCCATTAACCATGGAAACGGTCCTTACGGTTAGCCAACATCATGGTCATGTCAGCGTCTTACCTTGCCTAACCCGACTTCGCGCTGCCGGGAATCAGGTTGTTAATTAATTATAGTTTCTGGCCAGTGCCCATTACTGAGATCAGGTATTTGGTGCTGGCTGGGATTGTATGGTGTTTTACGTGTGGTCTTACGTGCTGGCTTGTGCCCGTATCCGTTGTCTTTAAGGAATGAGACAATCACTCGCATATCCTTTGCTTTGATCGGATCATCGCTGCTGACCATATCAAGGAAGATATTCGTCAACATGCTGTGAAGTTCAGCCAGTGTTGTTTCAGGGGCTGGGCCTGTATGCTCTTGTGTCATCGGCTCACCCTGTTAAACGCCTCACGCTCCTGTTGTTGAATGATTTCCCAAGGAACTTGGTTGTCCATTCGTTGCTGGAGGTTTTCGTTTAGTGCATCTAGGGCACGGGCGACCAAAGCAGACATACTTGGTTTCTTACCGAGTAAGTCCGTATAGAGGGTGTTAGGTCTTCGGATCAGGTCATGAGACTTTGCAGGCAACCGAAAAGAATGCTGCTTCAAGTCACACCCGTTCGGGATGGTGAAAGATGCCATATGATCATGCCTTTAATGTGGGATTGTATTTCGAAAAAAACTAAGCAGTGCCCCCATCACTGAAGACACTGCTCAATTCTTAACTGTAGAAGTTCCTGTAATAGGAAAGTGAAGTTACCCCTTCATACTGACCAATCACCGCTAATAAGAAACCTTACCTGTCTGACATGGTAAGTCTTTATCGCTATGGTCTGTGTGTATGAATGTTGTGATCTATGTTACTGAGGGGTGAAGGTACGTATGTCTTCAATAATTTCCTACAAGCTTTAATCACCTTATATCAACACAACCCTTCTCTTAGCTCTATAGCTAGGTAGGTATGGTCTACGTTACACTTAACGAACACCATAGTTAACATAAGGCAATTGTTACTTAGACGAGATAATCGAGAGGTTAACGTTACAGTAAACAATAATAACACAGGGGGGCACCTATCTTAAGTGG
This sequence comes from Candidatus Terasakiella magnetica, assembly GCF_900093605.1. Taxonomy (NCBI): domain Bacteria; kingdom Pseudomonadati; phylum Pseudomonadota; class Alphaproteobacteria; order Rhodospirillales; family Terasakiellaceae; genus Terasakiella; species Terasakiella magnetica. The sequence continues at coordinate 120,078 of NZ_FLYE01000001.1, read as the reverse complement.
GCACTAATCTTAAGTCATTGAAATAAAAGGAGAAATTACCATCGAAACCTGAAGCCAAGATCGTCAATCACTTCTCTGTGTAACCCACTGAAATATAAAGACTTTTTATCAACCTTCTTGTGTGACAGTTCCGTCGTCGTTGGTGTGGTTCCGCTTCATCACACGTAACAACCATGGTGCAGGATCAAAGGTGATCTCTCGTGACCCAACGTGTGAGATACGTGCGTCAACAAACCAGCCAGAGGCACATTGAACACTGCCTTTCTCAACAAAGGCCTGCCCGATACCCGGCACACGGATAAAGAAGCTGTGAGTAAATGATCCGTCAAATTCAAAGTTGCCAATCTTAATAAACATTTTGTAGAGCGTCCTTTTGTTTTTTTATGTTGGTGTAGTTCCTCAGTGGACGGACGGGATCATGAGTCCACGAGTCGTTAAAATCAAGAACTCTTTACTGTTGATCTTTGGTGACGACTGGTGTATTAAGTAACTGTTTTTATTAATGATTTCCACCAGTGGAAGTGAGCGATCAGTAAGCACTTGCACCGATATATGAGAGACAGACAGGAACATTAAAAAGGTCAGCAATATTGACCCTTTTACTTCTTAAGTGGGCACTATTAAGCCGTGAGGATACGGTGAATAGACATACGACTCACCCCCATCTCCTTAGCAATCGCAGACGGTCCCATTCCTTGTTCCTTAAGAGCAAAGACACGTTCACGTTCAATTGACTTCTTACGTCCTTTATAGATACCCTTTTGTTTGGCCTTAGCGATCCCTTCACGTTGACGCTCTTTGATCATTGATCTTTCGAACTGGGCAACGGCCCCTATGATCTGCAGCTGAAGTTCTTGGAAAGGGTTCTCTTCTCCTGTGAACGTTAAGTTCTCTTTGTGAAACTTTACAGACACGCCCTGTCCAGTAAGGACTTTCAACAGCCCCAGAAGGTCTTCAAGGTTACGAGCCAAGCGATCAATAGAATGAACGTGTATCTCATCACCTTCACGGACATATTCAAGCATACGCTCTAAAGCTGGGCGGTTAGTGCTGCCCCCACTGCATTCGTCTGTGAATGTCTTCTTAAAGCTTAAGCCTGTGTCGGTCAGCTGTCTGTCTGTGTTCTGATCTGCACTTGATACCCGGATATAAGCAACCTGTGGCATGGTCCTGTCCTTGCTATGTGTAACAATAAGGTCTAGTTCCTATACGATTAGTGTAACTTATTGCGTATGTCAATCCATATGTTACGTTATGGATGTAACACCATGAGGTAACACTGGAGTGTACCTATAAGTGACATCCTAGTTCTGGGCGGATAAATGTTTCTTTTGAGCAGGGGCAAGCAATAAGGCTTAAAGGCTCACACTCACAGCACCAGCCCACCCCCACCGGGGGGAAAGCCGCACTCGGTGGATACGTTATACCCACTCAGATTTTTGTTACTAAAAACAAGGGCCTGTTCGATAAGCTTCAGGTCTTGTTGTTCAATCTTATTGGCTTGATCCGCTGCCAACTGGAGTGCCTCCGCAAAGGATGTCGGTACGGCTGGAACCTGAGACTTCAGTTCCTGTTCCATTTCGTTGAAGCGTTGGATGTACTTGACTTGGAACTGGGTGGCCTTCTCGCCTGTCCATTTCATTACCAAGAATGTGAACCCATCACGGGTCAGGTTGTAGGTTGGGACATACTTTGTGCCGAAGCCTACATCAACAGCGATGCGTTCACGTTGGAACCATTGTCCTGAGATTTCAGGAGAAAGAGATTTCATACGACTGTGTATGTCAGCCATTACATTGTCGTGGCGTTTGCCGAAGAAGTTCGCAACATCTTTAGAGTTAGCGAACACGGTGCCGTCTTGCACGGAGACGATGGGAGTAAGTGCATTGTTTGTCATGAGTAAAGCCTTCCATGTAGGGCAATAAGAAAAAGAATAGAGGCCAAGATCGACCTCCATTCTTAAGGGGTAAAAGCCCTAGCAGATTTCTTCAGCTTTAATGACACCAAGTTCTTCAACCTTGTCATACAACATAGATTTCAGGAGTTCGACTTCCATGTCTAACTCTTTCATTCGTTCCTGAACTATCTTGCGGTACCTTCTGTTGTTTTGGATTTGAGATTTAAGTTCATCACGTTCTTCAATGAGATTGAGAACAATGTCTTCTTCTTGAGAAACGCTGTTAACTAAGTTCGAGATTGTTTCATTTGCTTTCTCGAGTTCTGCAGCTAGTTGAGCTTTAGTCATTGACTTGGTCATATTCTGTATTCCTTTTTAGATATCGAATTGCTATTGCCACAGAACGAAACTTCGCGTGTGGTCAGTAGTGTGTTTTGTTGTGTTAAAAGACAAGTATGTTCAGAAGCATGGAATCGGTTCTACATACTGGAGTGGGCACTAATTGATAATGACCTGTTGTTTCTTATGTGTATGGCTAGGTTCGGATGTACTTTGTACCGAAGCCCACATCGACAGCGATGCGCTTGAGCTTGAACCATTGTCCCAAGATTTCGGGTCATCTTAAAAATTGTAATAAAGGTGGGGTGTGGTACAAATCTGTACCTGTCGAATGTGTCCCATGTGGGCACTGTGCTTTGGCTTCAAGTTGACGCTGCGGGAAAATAAGATTGGAATAGACACGATAGAATACGTATCTATCTAAGATTAAATAACCCTTTAATTACAGACCAGTAGATATTGCAACAGGGGTAGATAAAGCCAGATACCCCACTGCGCGTGGATCTGTTCGCTTATGCATTCCAACCCTTGTAGGTGATTTTCTCCATAGCTTCGATCAGTTCCTGCAGCAGGCTGTTATCAGCATATAGACCATACGTCATTGTAGGAATATCGTGCCCCACAATATCAGCTGCTTTGTCTTCATCAATCCCAGCATGTCTGAACTTACTAATCACCGTCTTACGGATCGAATGGAATACATGACACCTGTTAAAACCCATCTCGGTCTTAATGCGTCCGAAGCGTTTCCCTATAGCGTTACTTCGGTCACCATATTTGTTCTCAGAAAGGCCGCTAAGTACGTACCCATCCTTGGAATCTTTAACCAACCGTTTGATGGTAGGTTTCAGTTGAGAGTGAATAGGGATCTCACGCCAACCAGATGCAGTCTTAGCGTCAACGATTTCGAATGACTTCTCTTTGACCTTATCCACTTGCAAGGAACAAAGTTCTTCGATACGTGCCCCGGTCCACATACCCATGATAATTAGGTCAGCCAGTGAGCCGTCGCCTTTCTCTTTAGCCTTGGCAAGGAGGGACAAGACCTCCTCTTCGCTAAATGATTTCCGTTCATTGGCCTTCGCCTTGGATACCTTACTGGCCAGCCCAAGGTTGCTCAATGGCGTGTAGTCCTCGCTCACCACTTCGATGGCGATCAAATATTTCCAGTAATCACGACAAGCGGAAAGAATACTCTTCACTGTCTTCAGGGAAAGGCCTTCTTCCTGCATCAGTGTATCAGCCCAGCGTCTGACGTTCTTCTTGGTGACCTTGTCGATGGTCGTAAACTTTTCAGCAAACCGTCTGACCGCTGACGCCTTCATGTCTTTTGTCTTCTCGGTATTGGTTAGGGCTGCTTTCCATTCATCAATGTAGTCGGTGGTTGCTACCGCGTTGCCTGTAGCTTGCTGATAGAAGTCATTCCCAGTTCCGTCATTCTCCTGATCCATCTCCTTTGCTTTTTCCTGTAGGTGATCAAGGATCAGGTCATAGTCAGATTGGTAAACGTCATCCCCTTGTTCGTCTGTGTGGCCACTGTTTGTTTCAGCAGTCGACAGAGATTCGCGCCAGAACTTATGGTCACGCTCAAGTGGGCCTTGGTTGCCGTTACGTGCAGCTTCAATCTCACACTTCCACTTCGCCACTAGGGGCAATACTCTGCGCTGGGCTTCTGAGGTATCGCGTGTCTTAAGGGTTTCCTTGAAACGCCTTTTACCGAAATGATTATGCAGTGCCTTGGGAATCTCCAGTACCGCATAGTAACCTTGCTTCTGCTTAACGACATATCTAGCCATGACTTCCTCTTAAACCACCTACAATTACCACCTACCTTTAGATGGTTAATCATAAGAAATCAAGGCTTTTTAGGCATTGTAGAGCGAATGTCATCTAGTCCCTAGCCGTCCGCCATTAAAAACCCTGCGATTAATTTCGTGGGGTTTTTTATTGCCCTGATTATGAAGCTCATTTATGGAGAGCCAAGGATAACGCTCAGTGTTTCTTTTTTTGGATAAGACAACGAGCTTCAGCCATCCTACGAATAGATAAGTCAGCCATTTTTTTCGTTATTTTATAAACTCTTCGTTGCTTTTTCTACCTGAACTCACTAATTTCAACTTAAGTACTCCTGTCGTACAAAAGCATTAAGACAATTAAAAAACAGGATTGAAGGACGATTTTTAGAATGGGTGTTTTCGACTACTCTTTACTTAAGGTGCTTGTGATTGAAGATCAGGCCTTTGTAAGACAGATGATTAGCCATTATCTAAAAAACCTTGGCTGCACCATGATTATGGAAGCGCCAGACGGGTACGCTGGCCTTAAACAAGTGGTAGAAAACCAACCAAACTTCATCATATGTGATATCAATATGGAAGGTATGGATGGTTTTGGTTTCTTGGAAAAGCTTAAAGAGCTTGATGGGAAAGCCTCTGATATACCCGTCGTTTTTCTCACCAGCGACGGTACAATCGATAGCGTTAAAAAAGCAGCTGACCTTTCCGTAGACGGATATGTCGTCAAGCCTGTGACAAAAGATAACCTTAAGCTCAAAATTGACGCCGTCCTAAAACGGCGCCTTATATCATAACGTCTTATAAGTCCCGTATTGCTTTTTTGACTTTTACAAACAAACTATCGACTTGATCGATCAATGGTGTTGCGGGCTCTAAATCACCTTCAACAACGGCATTTAGCGCAATATCTTCAATCTGACCACAAACCTCACCAAGCGATAAAGCACCTGCCATATTTGCAGCGCCTTTAATAGAATGCGCCGCCTCTTTTACTTTGCTGATCTCTTTATTCTTTATATAAACATGCAATTCTTCAATGGTTGAGGCTGTTGTGGTGATAAATACATCCAACATACCGCGTGCGAAATCCAGATCACCGATATTTTGCTCAATGAAGGCCATATCAAGCACGCCTTCATCCACACTATCACTGCCTTCTTCGGGATCAACAACGAAAAAACCATCATTAAGAAGCGCATCGACCTGATCCTGAATAGAAGCCGCTTCATCACTGCTACGTCCGTCATCATGGATAGCAACACGCATTTCCAATAGGCCCGGGTTCCACTCACCAACGGTTCTTTCCAAGTCTTCCATATTCACTGGCTTGGATAGATAGTCATCCATGCCCGCCTGTCGGCATTTTTCAGCCTCTCCAACCAAGGCGTTGGCGGTAAGGGCGATAATCGGTAAGCGCCCCCGCTCTGGCTCATGTAATTCTCTTTGGCGCACAAGTTCGGTCAGCTTATAGCCATCCATCTCCGGCATGTGGCAATCTGTTAGCAACAAGCCATAGTCTTTGCCCTCAAGGGCTTTCCAAGCTTGTGCCCCATTGGGGACGAGGTGACAGGCAAAACCGAGCTCATCAAGCTGCTTTTCAATCACCATCTGGTTGACCGGGTTATCTTCCGCAACCAAAATCAAAGCACCAGCCATTAACGCATCTTCCGCGTCTGGTGCTTTGTAGCTAACCACATCAAGTAGTCTATGTTCTTTTTGCGATATTTTTCTATGTGTCACATTGGCAACGGCTGAAAAAAGCGTTTCTGCCCGAAACGGTTTTTGCAAAAACATATTAATCCCGAGCCATTCCGCACTTCGTCTTGCTTCAACGTCATTTGAATGGGTCGTGATGATAATGCCTGTCTCGCACAGCTCATCATCTTCCAAGATTGTACAGGCAGCTTCCACACCGTCCAGACCGCCCGGGTCATGACAGATCAAAGCAAGATCATATGGATTATCGTTAGAGAAACCATACTGTAAGGCCTTCATGCCTGTCTCAGCTGATTTTGTTGAAAAGACCTCAACACCTTGGGCTTCCAAATAATCAGAAATCGTGCGCCGTGCAATCCTATTTTCCTCAACAACAAGGGCAGTTAACCCTTCAAGATTATAATGTGTTGCTGACTCTGAGAGGGCTTCACCTTCATCCAAAGATAGATCAAACCAAAAGGTCGAGCCCTCATTAGGGGCTGAAATAATATTGATCACTCCCCCCATCATTTCGACAAGGGATTGGGAGATTGAAAGGCCAAGCCCACTCCCGCCAAACTTGCGTGTTGTTGAGGCCTCTGCCTGCACGAACGGCTGGAACAGTTTATCGCTCTGCTCTTTGGTCAAACCGATCCCTGTATCGGTGACCTCAAAACGAATTTTGCCGTCTTTTACCGGATGCACCTCAACAATTACGGCCCCCTCATCAGTAAACTTAATCGCATTGCCCAGCAGGTTAATCAAAATTTGGCGCAATCGCACAGGATCGCCAATATATTCACGTTCAAACTGGGGGGAGATATAAGAAAGGAGCTCAACACCTTTTTCTTGTGCCTTATTGGTCAACAGATCAACTGTGCCTTCGATCATGTCACGCAAGTTCATCGACACATTTTCTAATTGCAGCTTGCTGGCTTCAATTTTGGAAAAATCAAGAATATCATCAATGATTGTCAGCAAAGAGCCCGCAGATTCACCCACGACTTTCAACATGTCGCGTTGCTCATCACCTAACTCTGTGCGATCAAGCAGTTGGATCATCCCCATGATACCGTTCATGGGGGTGCGGATTTCATGGCTCATGGTCGCCAGAAACGAGGACTTCGCGTTATTGGCACGCTCTGCCTCTTTAACAGCCTTCAACATCTCGTTCTGGCTGTCTTTTTGTTCGGTGATATCAACGGTCCATGTGATAATGGCTGGTTCATTTCTAAAGGCGATTGAATAGGCCGTTACAAGCCCCCACCACTTATCACCATTTTTCTTCTTAAAAAAGATCTCCTCATCCTCGTAACAGCCACCAAGGTTGAGCTTGTGGCCGAGTTCAGCATGCTGGCTTGGGTTGGAGAAATAGCTTTTAATATTTTGACCGTTAAGATCACGTCGCATTTCGTCATGAAGCTCAAGCTCACGACTGTTGTGCCAGATGTAATTCCCATCCGGCGTCATGATACCAATGCTGACCGGGCTGGTTTCAAGGATTTCAAGGAGTTGCTCCCCCCCAAAATCTGTATGGCTCGTTTCATTTGCCGATAAGTGTTTTACAACAACTTGTGGCGTTAAATCGTTATCCAAGCCATCCCTCCATTTATTCTTATAATTTGTCTAAAAGTATAGATACAATCGACAAAGCTTTCATATTACCTTTATGGATAAGATGTGGAGAACCACCTAATCAAGAGATGTATAAATGACCATTTTTTCAACGGCCACCAAACTGTGGACTGAAGGTATCTATCTTTCCAAGTCCCATTCAGACTCATGAAGGACACGACGGTAGGATTCACAGACGGGGAAACGCACCCCATTTTTTAACAGAATTTCATAGCTGTCGTCGATTTTCTCAATTTTCTCAATGGCTTCTTTAAGCACCCAATGAGAAAGATGAACGCAACTGCCCTTAAAATCTTTTAAGTCATGAACCGCATCACTAAAGCGATATAGAATACGGTCTTCACCCTTTTCACCGTAAACTCGAATGAAATGATCTTCTTCGCTCACCGCCCAAACCACGGGGCCAATGTCAGTTGTAAGACGCGCAAAAAACTTAGGTTGAATAGGGCCTTTCTTTACGGAAGCCTCTTTCTTATCGGATTTCTTGAAAAAAAACATTATCCATCAACCATAACTATATGAAAACCACTTTAGACCTATGATATATAAACATTATTATAAAAAATTCAAATAAGCCTGTGCTTTTTCTATACAAACAAACGACCGAATCTCAATTTAAATACACATTTCAAGCACAAAACCTCATCAGCTCCACCTGATTTACGACAAGTTCCCCATAAAAAAAGGTAGAACATTTCATTCGCCTATTTCTGTCTTAGCGCTCTCTATCATGTGACATGGAAACAACCCCAAATAGGATTTTATTGCGAAAAACAAATGACTTATAAATTTTATTTGAATAAATTTAGCCAACCTACACATATGTATATATGTAAAAAAACACGCTGATTCTGTATTTACCCATTAAAACAAAAGACTAACTATTCTTGGGCTTGCCATGAGGTTGAATTTAACTAATACTGTTCAGTCACAAATAGGTAATAAAAATAATAAAACTCACTAAGAAACATCTGGGAGCACGCATGTCAGAACCTACACAGGGCATTTCAGTTGAAAGCCAGTTTTTTGAATGGGATTCCACTGAGAAATCCCTCCTTATGGAATTAGGTAGCGTTCTTACCCCTGCCCTACCGGTGATTTTCAATAAATTTTATGATTACGTTGATACTATTGAGCACCTCAGAGAAAAAGTAGCCCATGCGGGTGGTCCTGAACGCCTCAAACAAGCACAAGCTGCACATTGGAAAAACCTTTTCAACAAGATTGATTCTGAAGAATTTCGCCAAGAAACCATCGCCATTGGGCGTGCCCATGACAAAATTGGCCTTAAACCGGATTGGTATCTTGGTGGTTATCATTTCCTGTTGACCGCAACATTAAATGAATTGCGCCGTTTGGAGAAAAATGTCGCCAAGCGTGGTCAATATATCGACGTGTTCCTCAAGGCTATGTTTTATGATATCGAATTATCTCTTTCTGCCTATGTGGAAATCGGTTCATCCAACCTGATTAAATCTGAAATCCTGACTCTTTCAGACATGTTGGAGCGTGAAGCCACCAACACCATTGGTGAAGTGGCTCATAAATCCGCAAAATTCAACCAGATTTCTAAACAGGTTGCCAAACGCTCAACAGGTCTGCAAACCATTGTAAATGACATGGCAGACCTCACAACCCAGTTTTCCCAAGACGTGCAAACCATTGCGGGATTGAGTGAAAACTTAAAAGAATTAAGCAGCAACATTGGCATGCAAGTAAATGAGACCTCACAAGCAACCCAAGCTGTCTTTAACCTAAGCCAAGAAGCCTCCAGCGCCGTGACCCGTCTTAATGATGCGACGGATCAAATTTCTGGCGTTGTCACCCTGATTAAAGACATTGCAGCACAAACCAAAATGCTGTCCCTTAACGCAACGATTGAGGCTGCGCGTGCAGGGTCTTACGGTAAGGGCTTTGCCGTTGTGGCCCAAGAAGTTAAAGGTCTGGCAGGACAAACGGAAAACAGCATCACACAAGTCTCCAGCCACTCAGCCGATATTTCACAAGAAGCTTCCGCCACAACGAAAAACATCAATGATATTGAAGGTTCCATCACATTGATGGCAGAGCAGGCCACAGAAATTTCTGGTGCTGTACAAGAACAGTTATCTTCCTCTAACGAGATTTCCAGCCGCATGGGCGAAGCGGTCACAAAGTCAACCAATGTGGCAGACCAAATGGGCTTCATTCGTGAACAGGCTGAGGAAAACTTACAATCCTCCATGGCACTGTCGTCAATTTCCCAAATGCTAACACAGGATATGGAAACATTGCGTGCACGTATCCTCAGTATCGTGGGCACCTCTACCGTTAAAGATGATCATGTGCGTGTACCTGTTGCCCTTGATGCGAACCTTATTGATAAAGGTGTGGCCTATCCTTGCAAAATCGTCGACCTCTCCCTTGCTGGTGTTATGCTCAGTTTCCAAGGGGAAAACCCTCATACCGATGTGGCTATGGGCTCTGCCTGTGAATTAGAGTTTGACCTTTTAGGCCGCGCTAAATGCCGCACACTTATGCCATCAGATAATCTGCTGCATGTTCAGTTTGTTGATTTACTTGGCACAGAAACCACGATTTTGCGTGAATATGCTGAAGAAGTTATGGCAAAAGATTTCCGCATTGGTGCCATCTGCCAAGAAGCCGCAGGCCAAGTGCAACACAAATTTAATGAATGCCTGCAAAATGGTGACATTGATATTGATGACCTGATGGACGAAAACTACGAGCCGATTGAAGGCAGCAACCCGCGACAGTTCATGACGAATTTCGTTAAGTTCACGGACCGGATTTTACCTGCTATTCAGGAAAAAGTCATGAATGAGAATGATGAAATTCTCCTCTGTTGTGCAACAGACCGTAACGGTTTCATCGCCACCCATAACAAGATTTATTCACATCCACAACGCCCTGATGATCCTGACTGGAACATGGCAAACTGCCGTAACCGTCGTATTTTTGATGATAAGGCAGGGCTACTTGCCGCCCATAACAAAGAAGCCATGTTCACACAAACCTATGAGCGTAACATGGGGGCTGGCAATATTGTCTATCTTAAAGAAGTTGATTGCCCGATCTTTGTGGAAGATGAGTTCTGCACCGAACATTGGGGTAACTTACGTATCGGCTATAAAGCCTAAACACATAAAGGGAACTTCATCTGTAAGTTCCCTTTTTCTTTTTTCAAACTCAATTACCGTTGATTTTACGAATTAGAAAGATCAACAGGCCTGCGCTCACAACAACTGTTGTCACCACACCGCCAACACCAAACATTGCGATATTATCCATTGCAAAAGTTCCTCATTTTTGTGAATTAACACCCACATAATGACAAACCCTATTGGCAGTGCGCATTGCGAATTATCAATGGAGTAAATTAATTTTCGTTTGCGATGGTTTCAAGTTTAGGTAAATCAGCCCGAAAATGGTTTTTCCCCAAATCTTTTAAAGAGCCATCGCGCTTAAATTCCGCAATAATGCGCGACGTCGTTTCCGTCGTCACCCCAAGGATGGCACCTAAGTCTTCGCGACTAAATAAATGACAGCTGTTATCGCCTTTATCTGAAAGCCCAATAACCAAACGGGCCACACGGGATTTAGAACTCCCTGTTGAAAGCTCAGTCAGCCATTCATCGGCCTGTTGTACAGCTGTGTGCCAACGTGCAAGCAATTGGCTATGGATACGCGGTGTCTCTTTATTCAGGCGTTCAACGACATCACGCGGTATTTGACAAAGCTCTGCATCACGCAAAACAGTGGCATAATGTTCATATGTGGGGTTTACAAGCGCTTCAAGCCCGGCCACATCACCTGTGCGCAACAAACGCACAATACGCTGCCCGCCATCGGGGAGGTAATGCGTCAGCTTAATCACGCCACTGCGCACCGTATAAAGGTGCGTTGCATCATCACCTTCGCCATAGAGGCTTTCACCAGTGGACTTGTTGACCTCCATAATCGGCTTATGGATCAACTCAAAATCATCATGCTCTAGATCAGCAAACAAAGCGAGATGGCGAATGCCACAACTCTCGCACGATGAAATCCCTGTCCAAGCATTCGCAATGGCTTGATTTTCCAATGATATGCCCTTTTAATTTTGCATCATGTATATCAACTCTTTTTAATACTTACCCTATTTTAGAAAGCCTATTCAATCCAATTCTTGTCTCATTGTTTAAAACTTTTCCACTTTGATCTTCAAGACAAGCTTACAGTTGCTAGAAACCCTTGATTTAGAAAAATATATCCTAATTTTACGTATAAATACTTGCATGTTAGGGGCAGCAATATACCTTCACTGTAGAATTAAACTTTTGAGAGGCTCCATGGCACAATCGCAAAACTCAATCATTGATTGGATTATCAATGAGGGTTGGACGTTTTCTGATAAGAAAGCCTTCACAAGAGAACTGGCTAATAGCTTCTTAAAAGCGGGGGTAAATGTTGATCGTGTGCGCTTAACCATCCGCCTTTTGCATCCCCAAGTCATGGGATACAGCTTTACATGGGACAGCTCAAAAGACAGTGTCGACTTCCATGAAGCAAGTCATCAAATGAAGGAAACCGACCTTTATAAAAACAGCCCGTTTGCCGCCATTTTTGATGATCAGGCTGGTGCAATCCGGCGCCCTTTATATGATCCAAACTGCCTTTTGGATTACCCGATCCTTCTTGATTTAAAGGAAGAAGGTTTTACCGACTATGTGGCCCTGCCCCTTATATTTTCAGACGGACGCAGAAGTGCGATTACCTTATCAAGCAAAGCAAAAACAGGGTTTAGCACAGAGGAACTCACCCTGATCTATGACAGCCTGCCAGCCCTATCGCGTATTATTGAAAATCACGCCCTGAAACGCACGGCATCTGTGTTGCTGGAAACATATTTGGGTAAGGAGACCGGAAATCAGGTTTTAAGCGGCAAGGTCAAACGCGGTGATGGTCAACGCATCCGCTCCATTATCTGGTTTTCAGATTTGCGCCAATCAACCACCTTGGCTGAAACCATGGAAAATGACGATTTCCTTGACCTGCTCAATACGTATTTTGAATGTACTGCTGGTGCTGTGCTGGAAAACGGTGGTGAGGTCTTGCGCTATATTGGTGATGCGGTTCTCGCCATCTTCCCTGTGGGCGAAACCGATCTATGCAGCATGACCCACAAGGCGGCCCAAAATGCAGAAAACGCTGTCAAAGATGCTTTTGAACGGCTGGAAAAAATGAACATGCGCCAACAACGCAAGAACCAGCCCCTTGTAAAATGTGGTGTGGGTATGCATGTAGGTGAAGTGATGTATGGCAATATCGGCACCCATGAGCGTTTGGAATTTTCAGTCATTGGCTCGTCTGCCAATGAGGCAGCTAGGCTTGAGAGTATGACCAAGGAACTTGGCGTCCCCGTTGTGGTTTCTCACCAGTTTTGCGCCCTGCATGGCGGTGCGGGTTGGCACTCTTTAGGCAGCCACAACCTTAAAGGTTTTTCTAATAAACGAGAGCTATTTACATTAGTGCAATAAAAAGCCGGATAAAAACCCTAAACTTATTGATGTTTATCTGGAAATTGCCCAAAATTCGTTTAGTATGCCCACAAATTTAATAATCAAATACAGGGAGAGTGGACTTGAGTTCGCATCGCATTGCCAACATCATTGTTGCCTCTACAAATACTGAAAATCTTGAAAAATTTGCCACTCGCCTTGAGAAATATCACTATACGGTTTTAGGCTGTGATAATTCAGCCTTAATGACCAAGGCAACAACGGCGCATCCAGACTTGATCGTTATTGATGTTACTTGTGATGATTTTGATGGATTTGAGCTCGTCAATGAACTTAAGTCTGATGAGCGAACCTCTCACCTTCCTGTGGTTGTTTTAGCCGAGCAAAAATCAGATAACCTTTATGCGCGCGCTATTGATGTGCGTGCTGATGATGTGTTTATCCACTCCTTTGATATTCAAGAGTTTTTCATCCATATCAAGCCGCTTTTGCGTCTTTCCACCATGTATATGGAACTGGACAACCGGGTCAAACTCGCCAAGTCCATGGGTGTGGATGCCAGCAATGAAGTCAGCAGTGATGAAGGAACGCGCTATCAGATTTTGCTTATCGCCCCTAAAGATGGCGACCGTGCAACGATTGAAGCCGTGCTGGACGGCAATTGCCATATTGATATCTGTGAAGATTTCTTTGCCGCAGAAGATCAGCTAACGACTGGATTATATGATGCTGCTATCTGCGCACTTGATGAAAATAACATGGAAAATGTACTGAGCTTAAGCTCACGTGCACGCAATAACCCGCGCCTGTTTAACCTGCCCATGCTGGTGATCAGCGATGGCAATATTAAAGACCGTATGGATGCATATCGCCGTGGTGTGACGCGCATTGTGCGCCGCCCGTTAAACCAGTCATCTTTAAAAGCTAAACTTAAAATGCTGGTGCGTCGCCAACGTCTGCGTTGGAATGTGCGCAAAGCCATGGATACCACGCGCCAAAGTGAAACACTTGAAGAAGTCAGCAATGCTTATTCCAAGGATTTCTTCACAGCAAATCTGACCAATCAAATCGAAAATGCCCATAAATGGCAAAAGAACCTGACTGTCGTTTTCTTTTCTATTCCCAATATCCCAAACTTGCGCGAACAGTTTAGTGATACAGCGGCAGAACATTTGATCCAGCAAATTCACCAATGGATTGGCAGCTTAACTCGCGTTGAAGACACTGTTGCACTCTTTGGTGACCATGAGTTCTGTATTGCCCTGCCTGACACGCCGCTTGAAGAAGCGCAAATTGTCATGCACCGCATTGCAGGTATCCTCAGCTACACCGATTTTGCCATCGTTGATGTTTTCCAACCCATCAGTATTTGGGTTGAATCTGGTATCACATCGGTTGAACTTGGCGATGACGTGGATATATTAGTTAAGCGGGCACGCAAAAACATCGACTAACGTGCCTTACTTTTTATTAAGAGCAGGTTTATGTATATCGACATTTATTACGACACCATCTGCCCGTGGTGTCTTATTGGTAAGAAAAGGCTGGAACAAGCCTTGGAAAGCCGTGGTCATGTCTCTTTAAAAGCCAGATGGCGCCCTTTTTTGTTAAACCCGTCCATGGCGCCCCAAGGGATGGACCGTCAAACCTATCTTGAACAAAAGTTTGGCGGCCCGCAACGGGCCAAGCGGGTCTATGACGTCATTGCCCAAACAGGCCATGAAAATGGCATTGATTTTCAATTTGATAAAATCCAATACACACCCAACTCTATTGATTCACACCGCCTTGTTTATTGGGCTGAAAATTTTGATTTAGAGAGCAAAATGGTTGATCGCCTGTTTCAGGCCTTTTTTATTGAAGGTCAAAATATTGGTGATCAGGATGTGTTGATTGAACTGGCTGGTGAGGTAGGGCTTAATAAAGACGACTGCCTGCTCTATCTTGATGGTGATGAAGATTATAACGAAGTCATCCAATCAGACCGCGAAGCCCGTGAACTCGGCGTGCATGGCGTTCCCGCCTTTGTGGCGCGTGATCGCTATATCATCTCAGGCGCACAAGAAGCCAAAATACTTGGTAAATTCATTGATACGGCGTGGAACGGTTAAGAAGCTCTCGCCATCTCACCCAATGTCACAAGTAACTGCTTTACCCCGCCCACACGTTTTGACATATCATCCCAACGCCGCATAAACACAAGGCAATGATCGGGGCGCATTTTTGCAGTTCCGGCCTGATCCATCAAGAAACGCACCAGCCCATCTGGGTTGGAAAATTCATTATTGCGAAATTTAATCACAGCACCCTTTGGCCCTGCATCGATTTTCTCAATAGAGGCTTCGCGACACATCCGTTTCATGGTGACCGTATCAAGCAGGTTTTCCACCTCACCCGGCATAGGGCCAAAACGATCGACCATTTCAGCCGCAAACCCATCCAGTTCCTCACTGGATTTCAAGGTTGAAACGCGGCGGTACAATTCCATGCGCACATTCAAATCCGCAATATAGCTTTCCGGTATCAAAACAGGCAGGCCAATACCAATCTGCGGGCTCCATTCATGTTCTTCAACACTTTGATCCCCGCCACCTTTGGCTTCTGCCACAGCTTCTTCCAACATCTGCTGATAAAGCTCAATCCCGACTTCTTTGATATGGCCTGATTGCTCATCCCCAAGTAGGTTCCCCGCCCCGCGAATATCAAGATCATGGCTTGCCAGCGTAAAGCCAGCGCCAAGGCTATCCAAGGTTTGCATAACTTCAAGGCGCTTTTGCGCTGTCTTGGAAATCTTTTGGCCCGGCGGCAAAGTAAGATAGGCATAGGCACGGGTTTTAGAGCGCCCCACACGACCACGTAACTGATAAAGCTGCGCCAAACCAAACATATCAGCGCGGTGAATAAAGATCGTATTGACTGAGGGTAAATCCAGACCGGATTCCACGATGTTTGTGGCAAGCAAGATGTCAAAAGCTTTTTCAGAAAAAGCCGTCATGACCTCTTCAAGCTCTTTGGGCTTCATACGTCCATGGGCCACGGCAATCTTGGCATCAGGCACCAGCTCATGTAATTCTGCCGCCACCTTATCCAGATCAGCCAAACGTGGACAGACATAAAAACATTGCCCGCCGCGAAAACGCTCGCGCTGAATGGCCTCGCGCACAACCACATGGTCAAATGGCATGACAAAGGTGCGCACAGCCAAACGGTCCACAGGCGGCGTGGCAATCAGGCTCATTTCCTTCACACCCGTTAGGGCCATCTGTAATGTCCGTGGAATAGGCGTGGCGGTGAGTGTCAGCACATGGACATCGGACTTTAATTTTTTAAGCTGTTCTTTGTGGGTGACGCCAAAATGCTGTTCTTCATCCACAATCAACAGGCCAAGGCGTTTGAACTTCACATTTTTTGCCAAAAGCGCGTGCGTGCCCACCACAATATCAACCGTGCCCTCATCCATTTCTTCTTTCACACGCTTGGCCTCGGTTGTGGTCACAAGGCGCGAGAGCTGCTGGATACGGATGGGAAAGTCTTTAAAACGATCTGTAAAATTATTGTAATGCTGGCGCGCAAGCAGGGTTGTTGGCACCACAACGGCAACCTGCATGCCCGACATGGCCGCAACAAAGGCAGCACGCAGGGCAACTTCGGTTTTACCAAAGCCCACATCACCACAAACCAAACGGTCCATCGGGCGACCGCTTTTTAAATCACTAATAGCATCACCAATGGCGCGCAGTTGATCATCGGTTTCCACAAATTTAAACTGGGTACAAAACTCTTCATAAAGCCCATCAGGTGGCGCAATAGCATCACCTTTGCGTAATTCACGCGCAGCAGCCACTTTAATCAATTCATCTGCAATATCGCGCACACGCTCTTTAAGGCGGGCTTTTCTCGCCTGCCATGCCACGCCGCCCAATTTATCAAGGTTTGCAGCGCCTTGATCAGAACCAAAACGTGATAGCAGTTCAATATTCTCAACGGGAAGGAAAAGCTTATCCCCCCCATCATAAACAAGGATCAAACAATCATGGGGTGCACCGCCCACATCAATGGTTTCCAAACCTTCATAGCGCCCAATACCATGATCCACATGGACCACAAGGTCGGTTTCATTCAGGCTGGAGGCCTCAGCAATAAAGTTTTCAGCGCGCATACGCCGACGCGCTGGGCGCACCATACGGTCACCCAGGATATCTTGCTCTGATAAAACTGTAAGCCCCTCAAAAGCAAAACCATGCTCAAGGCCTAAGACCACAAGAGCCACGGCGTCCTTGGGTAAAAGTTCAACCTCTTTAAATGACCCAACCGCAGCTAACCCAGCAACGTTATGTTCTTTGAGCACATTCATCAAACGATCGCGCGATCCATCAGAATATGCTGCAACGATCACACGTTGGGCATTATTTTGTTCAGCCACAATATATTGGCGAACCGCATCATACACATTGGCATTGGGATTTGCGCGCGCTTCGGCAAAATCAAGACAGCGCCGCCCTTTACCATCAATGACCGTGTCACTTTCTGGTTCATCAAATGAATTTAGCTGGCCTATGCCCAAGCCATCAAAAGCTTGGTTCCAATCTTCAGCATTTAAATAGAGCAGACCCGTTTCAATGGGATTATAAGGTGCCTCACCTGTCAGGGCCGCATCTGCTACATCAGCGCGTGCCTCATAATAATCTTCGATCATCTCAAGGCGAGAGGCACGGGCGTGATCAACTTGTGTGTCGAAAACAACTTTAGAAGCTTTTGGTAGATAATCGAGCAGACAATCCATTTTTTCATGAAACAAAGGCAGCCAATGTTCCACACCAATGGGGCGTCGCCCTTCTGAAACCGCTTCATAAAGCGGGTCTTTTGAGGCTTTTGCGCCAAATATCTTGCGAAACTGCGTTCTAAAGCGCGAAATTGCCTCTTCCCCCATGGGAAGTTCACTCACAGGCTTTAAGGCAAATGTTTTCACCTGATCAATGGTGCGTTGGCTAACGGGATCGAAACTACGAATACCTGAAACCTCATCCCATTCAAGATCAAGGCGCAAGGGATCATCATGCCCCGGCGGGAAAACATCAACAATATCACCGCGAACAGCATATTCACCGGGTTCCATCACCGTTTCGCTGCGTTGATAGCCATTTTGCTCTAAAAAGCTGATCAAATCCTCACGGCGGACTTCATCACCGGCTTTGGCACTATAAACAGCCCCTTCAAAACTCTCTTTTGGGGGAACTTTTTGCAAGAAAGCTGACACGGTTGTTAAAATCAGGCGTGATTTCTTGCCCCGCACCACAAGGGAGGTCAGCGCATCAACACGCTGGCTGACGATCTCTGTATGAGGTGAGACACGGTCATAAGGTAGGCAGTCCCATGCGGGAAACTGGATAATTTCAAGCTCAGGGTAGAAAAATGAAACTGCTTGAGCCGTGCGCACCATTTTGGCTTCATCTGTTGTGATAAACAGAAGATCACCATGTTGTTTGGCAAGATAGCCCAACAGGTAACTGTCATAGCCTTCAGGGACACCGCTATAAGTCAGTGTGCCAGCTGTTGGGAGTGCGCGCAAAGAAAGTTTCATAAAGAGACCCGACTTAAGGGTTATATTGATGTTCGACGAATTCTTGGCAGTGACGTAGTTTTTCCATCACTTCGTTATCAAATTCAGCCGGAACAGGAAGTTTCCCCGTGATCCATTTGAAAATATCCAGATCATTTTCTTCTAACAGTTTTTCAAACTGGGGAATTTCATTTTCAGGTAAATCATCAAGGTAACGCTTGGAAAAACGTGCAAAAATCACGTCATTTTCGTGCATGCCCATATATTTACATTTATGATGTAAGCGTTTAATTCTGCCGTCCATTGTCAACACCATTTGCCAGATGAAAAAATTTGCTTAGGATATAGCTCTCTTTTCACTGATTGTCATTTCCAAATCCCATGCGCCCTGAAATTCTTTTCCCCCTCTTTAGACCGATCACCGCCCTTAAAGGGGTTGGTCCGCGCATCTCCAAGCTCATGGAAAAGATCACAGGTGAACATATTGTGGATGTCATGTGGCATCTACCCACCAGTTTTATCGACAGACGTTTTTCCCCCACCATTGCTGAGGCCCCCGATAATACGGTTGTGACATTGGAAATTAGTGTTGCCAAACACTTCCCATCCAGAAACAGGCGCGCGCCTTATAAAATCTCGTGCTTTGATGAAACGGGCCCCATGGATTTGGTGTTTTTTAATGCCCGTGGGGATTATTTAAAAAAACAACTCCCTGAAGGCGAAACCCGCATCATCAGCGGCACAGTGGAGCGTTTTCAAGGTATCTTGCAGATGACACATCCAGACCGGATCGGCAAGATTGAGGAAAAAGACGAAATTCAAACGGTTGATCCGGTCTATGCGCTGACCGCAGGGGTGACTAACAAAACCATGGGCAAGGCCATTCGCAGTGCCTTGGACCATACTGAAGAGCTCACCGAATGGCTTGACCCTGCCTTTAAAAAACAAAAAAAATGGCCTGATTGGCAAGAGGCGTTAACAACCGCCCATCACCCAAAAGAAGAAGAAGACCTTTTTGCTGATAGCCCTGCGCGCGAACGCCTTGCTTATGATGAACTTCTTGCCAACCAACTGGCCTTGGCCTTGGTGCGTCGCACCGTACGCCGCGCAGCAGGTCGCCCCATTACAGGGGATGGTAAATTGCGCCAAGAAATCCGCAACGCCCTGCCCTTTGACTTAACAGACTCCCAAGAAAATTCATTAGAAGAAATTAAAGCCGACATGGCTGAGCCACTGCGCATGTTGCGCCTTTTACAAGGTGATGTGGGCAGTGGTAAAACCGTCGTGGCCCTTCTCACCGCCCTCATTGCCATTGAAGCAGGCATGCAGGCCGTCATCATGGCACCAACGGAAATTTTAGCGCGCCAGCATATGGAAACCATTGAGCCCTTGCTGGTTGGAACGCCCATTACCCCCGTTATCCTAACAGGGCGCAATAAGGGCAAAAAACGCACCGAGATTTTAGAGCGCATTGCCTCAGGTGAGGCACAGCTTGCCATTGGTACCCATGCGCTTTTCCAAGATGATGTGGAATTTGCCAATTTAGGCCTTGCCGTGATTGATGAACAACACCGTTTTGGCGTCCACCAACGTTTGGCCTTAGCGGGTAAAGGCCAGCATGTGGATGTGTTGGTCATGACTGCAACGCCCATCCCGCGCACCTTAATGCTCACCGCCTATGGCGATATGGATGTGTCGCGCCTCACAGAAAAACCTGCGGGGCGAAAACCTGTGGATACGCGGGTGATGTCTTTATCCAAAATGGAAGAAGTCGCCCAAGGCATTGGACGCATGGTATCAAAAGGCGCGCGCATTTACTGGGTCTGCCCGTTGGTAGAAGAGTCAGATAAAATTGAGATTGCCGCAGCCCAAGAACGCTTTGAACATCTCCAAAGCCTTTATGGGGCGCGCGTTGGGCTTGTGCATGGCAAAATGAAAGGCACTGAAAAAGATGCGGTCATGGCTGCCTTTGCCTCAGGTGAAATCGATGTGCTGGTGGCAACGACCGTCATTGAAGTCGGTGTTAATGTACCTGAAGCCACAGTGATGATCATTGAACATGCCGAGCGTTTCGGCCTTGCCCAGCTTCACCAGTTGCGCGGGCGCATCGGGCGGGGCATGGCAGCCTCAACCTGTTTACTGCTTTATGGCGCACCCTTATCTGAAAATGGGCAAGCTCGCCTGAAGATTATGCGCGAAACCGAAGATGGTTTTATCATTGCTGAAGAAGATTTACGCCTGCGCGGGGCTGGTGAAGTGCTTGGCACCCGTCAAAGCGGCTTGCCGGAATTCAAGCTCGCTCAATTACCCGCCCATGAAGAATTACTGGCTGCTGCGCGCGATGATGTGAAACTGATCTTGGATAAAGACCCAGAACTGCAATCACCGCGCGGGCAAGCTTTGCGCACGTTACTTTACCTCTTTGAAGAAGATGCTACGGTTGGCTATTTAAGATCTGGATAAGGGCCTTAAAATCCGTCCAGTCTTCATCGAGCTTTCGATTAATATAGGTTGCACCGGGCCACCATAAAGGGTCAACAACACCTGCGTTGCCACGATAAAGCAAGACCGTCTTGGTCCCCACTGCTTGGGCCAGACGAATAGGCGCAGATGCCACGCCCACAGCATAATCTAGGCCTTTTACGAGGCAAGCAGTCTGGTCAATATCAGTATATTGATCAAGCTCTGGAGGCTGATGGATAGTGATACCGAGCTCATCTGCCACAGCCTGAAGTTCCGCGCCTGCCTCACCATAATAGAGGTTGATAAAGGTCAGGTTTGATTGCTTTAACACATCTGCAAAAGAACCAAGTAGATCAATGGCTTCTTGCTTGCGTTTGCGCGTGATATGCCCACTGCGCCAACACAAACCCACTTTTACACCCTCACCAAGACTATCAAGCCAATTTTGCCATTTATCATCCAATTGCGCATCTGTTAGAAGCGGCTGAGCTTCTGTTGCGCTAAAGCTTTCAAGGCTTGGGCGAAGATAACGGCCCAAGGCGCCAATGGGGCTATGATAATCATAATGATCTTTTCGATGTGTCCTGCGTCCATAGACGGTGAAGTCTGGGAAACTACGCTTAAAGAGAGGAACTAGCTTATCATCACATTCAAGATCAACCTTGCTCACACCCTCAGGCAAGTCACGCAACATGGAGGCATAACTGAGCTGATCCCCAATGCCCTGTTCTGCCCAAATAAGCAGGCTTTTACCGTTTAAATCCTCACCACGCCAAAAATCGCCTTGTGGACGGTTAAGCAATTGGGGAAAGCGTGCTTCTAGGCGATACCATGCTTCTGGCAAATCCACCCCGAGCTTCATCAACATGCCACCGGACTTGCCGTAAGCCTCTATAAACTGAGGGTTCATTTGCAAGGCTTTGTTATAAAAATTCAGCGCGGTTTCAAACTCAAGCTTGAGATCAAAATAAAAACCTTCGCAATAAGCTGTTAGAGCCTCTTCTGGATAAAGGCGTTTCATCTCCTCCAGATAGCTTAATGATTTATCAAACATGCCTAATTGCGCAAAATGTTGCTGCATCTGGGAAAGCGCATAAAAATTATGGGGCTCAATTTGAAGGATTTTGCCCAAAACCTCTTCAACATCGCCTTCACCTTGCACCAATTCGTGCTTTGCAGTTTCAATTAAGGCATCCAGATGGTCTGGATTTTCCTCTAAAAACGTCGAAATGATCTTTTCATAATGATCAGCTTGGCCTCTATGAAAGCATATGCGTGCGAGCAAGCGTGTTGAAAGCCAATCTTTTGCATCAACTTTTATGCGTTTTTTTAAAAGACGCTCGGCTTCTTTTTCCCGATCATATTGACGCAAGGCCAGAACTGTTTTTTCAAGCAGGCTGGCTGAATTTGGAAAGATATCCAGTGCAATGACCATCAGGTCACAGGCTTTTTTCCCCATGCCGACTTCAAATAAAACATCGGTTGATAAGAGAAAAGTATTCTCAGAAATATTTCCAGCTTCTACCTGCAGGTAAAAAGCCCCCCATTGGGGATGGCTGCATTTTTTATTGATTACAGCGCAGACATTTTGAAATTTTTTAAGCTCTTTAGACACTTAGGAAGGCTCTGAATGTTTAGAAACAATTACTGGCGCATTATCTTTTTCACGCACAATATCAACTTCTTCATATGTCTGGGCGGAGACTTGCGGCTTATCTTGCACGTCTTGAGGACGTGTATCAGGTGGGGTGACAATCCCGCCTGAGATCACCATTTTTACCGCTTGCTCAACAGACATATTAAGCGGGATCAAATCCTTTTTAGGCACAAACAGCAAAAAGCCCGAGGTGGGGTTTGGTGTTGTGGGTAAAAAGATGTTCACACAAGACTCTTCTGTCAGGTTTTGTACTTCACCCTTGGTCGTGCCCGTAATAAAGCCGATGGCCCAAATCCCGCGACGGGGATATTCAATCATCACGGCTTCGCGAAAGGCTTGTGATTTTTGTGCAAGGACCGTTTCAAAAATTTGCTTAGTCGCACTATAAATCCCGCTGATCACAGGCATACGCGCCATAATGCCTTCACTTAAGCGCACCAGAAGCTTACCGATGAAGCCCGCCGTTAACATGCCCACCACTGTCAGCATGATGATCACGATCAACAACCCAAGGCCGGGTAAACTGAATGGCAGATAGGTTTCCGGGTTATAATCGAGCGGAATAAGCGGAGTGACTTTCTCATCGACAAAATCGATAAAAAGCCATGCCAGCAAAATTGTAATGGAAATTGGTGCGGTAACAAGAATACCTGTTAGAAAATACGCGCGTAACCGTGCGGTAACGGTTAACCCCGTAACGGGTTTCGCATCTTCGTGCATATTTTCATCAGACATAGACAAACGTTCCTATTTTTTGTAGCGTGAGGCACATGTTATATACTATATCTTCAAGAAAAAAGAATGAAATGTTACTGTTATGAAAAATTGGGTCATTCAATACGTCTATGCCACTGAAAAAGCCGAACAAGGCGTCTCAATTTTGGAAGTAGAAGCTGAAACAATTGAAGAAGCAAAAAAAATCGCTGTGCAAAAAGCAGCGGCTGAAGAATATATTTTTAACGTCTACCCACAATCAGATGAACAATTTCTTGGCTCAGTTAAACATCAAGCCAATATGCTGGTGGGAAAAGGCGAATATATTGATAGTGAAGAAGCCTAAAAGCTTAGCTTTTTAACTTAACGATCTCTTGGCCCATGCGGCGGATATTTTTTACAAAAATATTAACCAAGCCACGCATAAAGGGATCAGCTTTAGAAAGTTTTGAGACAAAAGTATCGCGCGTCACCACAACCAGTGTGGTTTGCTGAACAGAGCGCGCAGCGGCCATACGCGGTGCATTATCAATTAAGGCCATCTCGCCAAAGATACCACCTTTATTAATGGTCCCCAGAACGACTTCTTTGCCATCAATCAACTTATAGATTTCTACCATGCCACGCTCAACGATATAAGCACGATCACCAGGTTCACCTTCTTTAAAGATTCTATCACCTGCGTAAAAAACCTTGCGTTCAATAAATCGTTTGGAAGCCTGACCCGACATTTGGGAAATCCTTTAAGAGCGTCTATTCCAATAAATATACTACTGATTTATATATTTAATGCAATCTAGTCTAATGACATAATGTTAAAAAGTTATTTCAATTTTGCTTAAGGCTTAATATGCGTCTTTATCCTGATCGCCCTTGGGTTGGTATTGGCATTGTCATTCACAAAGATGACGACATACTGCTCATCAAACGTGCAAAGCCACCTTACGCGGGCCAATGGAGCCTGCCCGGTGGGGCACAAGACCTTGGCGAAACGATTTTTCAAGGCGCCTATCGCGAAGCCTTGGAAGAAACCAATATCAAAACCACCGATCACCGATTAATCGATATTGTTGATTCTATCCACAAAGATGAGAACGATAAAATCGAATACCATTATACACTGATTGAGGTTTCTTGCCTGTATAAAAGTGGTACGCTTAAAGCCATGGATGATGCAAGCGCGGCCCAATGGGTTCCCTTCACAAAAATCGGAAACTATGGCCTGCGCGATGAAACACTGCGCATCATCACACAATCCTATCTTTCGCGAAATGCCTCTGAAACAGAGGAATAAACAGGTTTGAGCAGATATTGCAGCAATGTCTTTTTACCTGTTGTGACATCTGCCTGCACCGTCATACCCGGCATGATACGGTTGCTTTCAGGATCATAGCCTACGTAAGAGCGATCAAGCACGATCTGTCCCTTATAATACGGTTCTTCTTTCTCGTTCATAAAGGTTGTCGCTGAAATAGTTGAAAGTTCCCCTGTGATCCCGCCATAACGGGCAAAATCAAAACTGGTGATTTTAACCGTAACGGGTTGTCCGATACGCATATGACCAATATCACGAGTGGTAATTTTCGTTTCAACAATCAATTCTTTATCAAGTGGCACAATCTCACTGATTGTCGCACCTGGTGCAAGTACCCCCCCAATTGTGGTGGCTTGAAGCCCTTTAATAATCCCTCTAACCGGGGCGCGCACTTCCAAACGCTCAACACGGTCTTCAAGTTTTGCAATGGCTTCACGCACCTGTGCGAGCTCTGACGTGACCGTGCCCATTTCTTGCAAAGCTTCTTCTTTTGCTTTGGCAACATCCTGTGCCAAACGGTTTTTGGCTTCTTCATGAGCCTCTAGCGCCTTTAAACGTTCTTGCACCACCTT
Source organism: Candidatus Terasakiella magnetica (assembly GCF_900093605.1). NCBI lineage: Bacteria > Pseudomonadati > Pseudomonadota > Alphaproteobacteria > Rhodospirillales > Terasakiellaceae > Terasakiella > Terasakiella magnetica. The sequence goes on along the minus strand of NZ_FLYE01000001.1, from coordinate 94,934 downwards.
ATTCACATCACCGCGTGACTGGTTAGCTTCGCGTTTTAAATCCAGATAAACAACTTTTGAAGTAAGTCCTTGTTTATAAAGCTTTTCACGCATTCTCAGTTCGTCTTCAACAATGCTAAGATGCTGTCTTAATGTTGATTCTTGCTCATCAAGCACATCAAGTTCGGTACTTGTTTGTTCAATCTGATTAAGAAGAACCTGACGGCTACTATCTTGGGAGCCTGTCTGCACATGGTAAATAGTTTCTTGGTCTTTAACCATGTCACCATATTCTTTTGCCACAATCGAAAAATCAGGTTGGCGATCAAGACCTACTGCACGCAGGCGCTCAGCCTTTAACAATAAGGAAGCACGGCGTGCTTTCATCTGTGCACGCTCTGAATAGGCAGCCGCAGGGTCAAGGCGAATGAGAATATCATCAGCCTCAACAATTTGCCCTTCATCGACAAGAATTTCAGAGACAATTCCGCCTTCTAAATGCTGAACTGTCTGGATTTGACCTGAGGGAATAACTTCCCCAAATGAAATGGAGACTTCATCAACTTCTGTGAAATAGGACCACGCAACAAAGGCAATAATAACCAATCCGACGGTCATCATGCCAGCACGGATTAATGAAGATGTTCCGGCTTCTTCCAAAACAACAGATTGGGCGAGATAGCGCGTTTGTCGTGATCCGATTTTAAACGTAACCGGATGGACAATACGATCATCTTCATCGTCTTTTTTCGTTGTTGTGAGCTCTTTTCCACTCATAGGAAGTCTTTCGGTAAGTGGGGTTTTACTTCTTCGGTTGCACCATACATCTTCATATGACCATTTTCCAGCCAAAGTATCTTATCTGTAATTTTAAGATGGCTTGGACGGTGGGTCACGATAAAGCTGACGACACCTTCTTTTTTAAGGTTTTCAACTGATTTCATAAAGGCCTGATCATCATCAAAATCAAGACCGTTGCCCGGCTCATCAAAAAGCATGATTTTTGGCTTTTTAATAAAGCAACGTGCCAAGTTTAAACGCTGTTGGAAACTGGTTGGCAATTGTCCACCCGTTCCCTCACCAATGCGGGTCCAAAACCCTTTTGGCAGATCTTCAATATCTTTTAGAACATTTGCCATCTCACAGGCATGGGCGATGTCTTCATCCGTTGCAGCCGGATTTGCAAGGCGTAAATTTTGCGAAATTGTGCCATAAAAATACTGTGTTGTTTGCGGTGCATAACCAATCATCTGGCGCAATTCAAGTGGGTCAAGCTGGCGAATATCAGTTTGATCAAGGCGAATACTTCCTGCTTGTGGGATATACATACCTAAAAGCAGTTTCAAAACAGTTGATTTGCCACACCCGTTACCCCCAACAAGGGCCAAAACTTCACCGGGTTGGACATCAAAATTCACCCCAACCAAGGCGGGGTCAGCCTCAGGTGAATATCGCAGGGAAACGCGACCAAAAGAGATATATCCATCAACTTTACGGTTAGAATTCACCACGTCATCTTTATGTTCTGAATTAATATTCATCAGGTTGTTAATCTGTGAAATTGATGAACGAACTTGTTCCACACGGGTCAAGGTTACAAAACCAGATTGCAATGGCCCAAGAACACGCCAGACCAAGATCATAGAAGCCACAAGCCCACCAATGGTCATCACCCCATCGTTTACACGGAAAACACCAAGGGCAATTGTGGCAACACCTGAAACGATCATCAAAACATGAGAAACAGTTGTCAGGTAGTTTGTTACCTGTGCAGACTTAAAACTTGCCAATGATGATTTGGCAGAAAGCTCACGATAGCGCCCCAACCATGTTTCTTCTGAATTGCTGTATTTAATTGCGCGCAATGATGAAATTGTCTCAATAATCAATTCTTGGCGTTGCGAGCCATAACGCGCAGTCTCACTAATTGCAGTCCTGATTGAAGGCCCAAATGCCATGGCAACAAGCCAATAGAGCACCAACATAAATATAGGTACAAAGGCAACCGGGCCACCAAGAATGGCAATTACGATAACAAAAATAAAGGCAAACGGAACTTCAAATAACACCACAGCCATAGGCCCGGTGAAAAAATCCCGAATAGATTCAAAGTCTTTAATTCGCGCGACTTGTGCACCAATTGTTGCACGTTCTGTAAAGGCTGGTGGCAAGAACATGATCCGTTTAAAGACCTCATTGCCAACAATATTATCAATCCTTGCCCCTACAAATGCGAATATGCGCGTTCGAATTCTTCGCAAGACATAATCACAGACAAGGGCAATTGTCACCCCCACACCAAAATAGGCTAATGTGGTCATAGAGCCTGTCGCAACAACCTTATCATAGACCGCCATCACAAAAAGTGGGGTGGCAAGTGCTAAAAGGTTTAACAATAATGTTAAACCCAGAATTTGATACACAAGGCCCCGAAAGCGCTCCATAACCATCCAGAACCAGCCGATTTTCGCTTGGACAATTTTCTGTTCTTCTAAATCAACGGGTGAGAAGAAATAGGCTGTCCCCTTCATGGTCATATCTTTACCGGTGATTGTCTCATAATCACCTGTGCCGCCATTAAAGATACGCAATCCATAATCACTACGCGCGAGTGGCACAAAAGCCGGCATATTATCTGCCACATAAAGGCAAGGCATAAGGCGCGGATCAATATCAACGAGCCGGATACGTTCTGGGCGACTTGAATATTGCAAGTTCGCCATAACATTGCGAAACCCTGTAATATCGAGTTCATCCGCAAAGTGAGGCATGGCTTCTGCAATATTACGCTGCTGACCACGCCAGTTTAGTGATGTAAGTAAAATCTCAAGACAGGCTGCAAAATCAGAAATTTCACGCAAATTTGCCAAAAGTGGCGATTTCTTAATGGACTCAGCCATCGGAGAAAGCGCCGCACTTTCAGCAGGAACTTGTGCTACCTCTATTTTCCCCAATGCTTCAGCCATCGATCAAATCCGTTACTTTCTTTTTACGTTTTTTCGAATTACGTTTTTTCAAAATGAATTTTGGTGCTTCTTGCGGGTCAAGGCTATGATCCTTTGGTGGAATCACAGTAACCTTGGAATGAGGTGTTTTTTTGTTACTTCCCTCTTCCTTTGTCAAAACTTTCTCAGACTTCTCACCACGCTCAACAGTTTTCGGTTTCAAAACAGCTTGTGGCTTAGGTTGAACTGTTGCTTTTTTCTGTATTTGCCTAACAAGTTTTTGCGTTTGTACCGGTTTTGATTGCTGTGGCTGGACGTCTTTTACGCCTGCTTCAGGCTTAGCTTCTTTAGGTGGCTGCGGTGCTGCTGTTTTTTTCTGTGCCACAGGCTGTGGTGCGGGTGCAATTTCTTCTGGTTTAGCAGGTTGGGCAGGTGCTGGTGGCTTAAAGGCAAAATCATCTGCATCGCGCTTATTAAAACTACCATCTTGAAGGTCATAAACTTCATCAGCCATGCGTAACAAAGACGGGCGGTGTGATACAAGGATAAGTGTGCGGTTTCCCCGCGCCTGTTCCAAAAACTCAGTAAGTACCTTATCACCCGCACTATCCATGGCAGCATTTGCTTCATCAAATAACAAAACAACCGGGTCTGTCATTAAGGCACGTGCAATGGCAACGCGCTGCTTAATACCACGAGGCAAAGAATCATAAGCACCATTACCAACCGTTGTATCATAGCCCAGTGGCATTCTTGCCACAACATCATCTAGGCCTAACAAGCGGGCGATACGAAGGGCTTTTTCTTCAAGTTCCGGCTTGAACATGGTCAGGTTTTCAAGGATCGTTCCGTTAAAGAGAACACCATGCTGAGGCAAATACGCAATTTTACGACGAACACTTGTTGGTTCAAGCTCATTAATATCCTGACCATCAATCAATACTTGCCCTTCTGACGTGCGCATTGCCCCCATCATTACATAAAGCAATGAACTTTTACCACTGGCATTACCGCCTGAAATCCCAATAATCTGACCCGGCTCTACCTTCAAATTAACATTAGAAAATAACGCGGGTTTATCTTCTTCAAAACGCAGACCAACATTTCTGAGTTCAATTTCGCCGCGATAGCTCGCATCAATAACCGGAAAGACACCTTCTGTCTCCGGCTTCATCTCGAAAATCTCTTCCATCTTGCCACGTGCCAATTGGATGGATTGGAAGCGTGCCCAAATACCTACAGCACGTTGCAGCGGTTGCATGGCCCGACCAGAAAGCATTGTACAGGCTGCAAGTCCCCCCACAGTAAGTTGAGCATCAATCACAAAGGTGCTACCAAAACCAACAACAGCAAACATGGTGACTTGGGAATAGAGCGCGCCAAGGTTCATGGCAGCTGAACTATGTCGCGTTACATCGTAATCCGTCCTGGCACATGATTCTTGCAAACGCTCATAACGACGCAGCATCTGTGTTTCCATTGCCATGGACTTAAGTGTGTGAATACCGCTTAGAACTTCAATAATAAAGTTGAAGCGCCGCTCATCAGCGACCATACGCTCAGATAAAGCAGCCCTTAGGACACCACCGATGCGCCATGCATTAAAAGCGAAGGCTGCAATCAAAATGATCGGAACGATAACAAGACTACCTGCAAGATAACTGATCAAAGCCAAAAAGATAAAGGCAAACGGCAGATCAAACAGTGTCATTAAGGCTTGGCCCGCATAGAACTCTTTTAAGGTGCCCAATGAAGAAATACGTTCGAGATGAACACCTGAGCCATCTTTTTCAAACTCATTCACACTTGTTGATAAAATACGTTCAATTGCAGCACAACCAGCCATATGCTCAAACCGGGCACCGACCCAACCACTTAAATAAGTCCGCCCAATTCGCAAGATAGACTCGCATAAAAGAGCTGCTGCAATACCAGCAACAAGCATTGCCATGGTGTTCATTGAGTTATTGGGGAGAATGCGATCATAAATCTGCAAAAGCGCCAATGGCATAACTAGAGATAGAACATTAATGAAAAAGGAGGCTAATAGAATGTCGAACATTCCAAAAGAAGTTTTAGACTGCTTACCCAAACGGGCAAGCCAATCAACTTTCTCTTCCTTTCCTTTTTCTGCCATCTGTTTATCAAACCTAGCTTAATATATAACAATCATCCAACGTTATTAGTGCAACCGACACATGCAAGCAAACGAATAGATAAAATTTTATCTATTTTTACCTATGAATATCCCCATAAGCAAAAACATGAGCATGCACTAAGCGCAAAAATACTCTCTAATCTATATAAGAAATGACAAACAAATTATTAAGATGGGTAAAAAAAACGCATCCTATTGCCCGTTTAATAAAAACTTTCAGGTTAACGAAAAAGAAAGACCTCATCTGACATGATGGTTGATACTTGCGTGGACTGTACATTTTCCCTACTATCCGCGTCGCCTTATTTTTGCTTAGCCGAGACCATAGCTATGTTGGACAAAACCATGAAAAAGAACCGGAAACGGTCTTATAAAACTTTGATTGCAGCCTGCACTGCATTGGCATCATTTATGCCACTAAGCAGCCATGCGCAATTGTCCATCATGGGTGTCTTAGATACACGTGCGCCCTTTCAGCCACGGCTATCTCAGCCTACACAACCACAGTTCCAGCCACAATTCAGTACACCTCAATCTGTTTTAGCGACACAACATTCAGCCTCACCTTCCAACACACAAATAAAAAACACGCAGCCGACTGGTGGAAGAGGTTTTTCAGCTGAAGAAGTTGGTTTTCACAAAGAACTCGGTGTTATTACAGCACGGGGTAATGTTGAAATCATTCATGGCGATCGCATTCTCATTGCAGATACGGTTTCCTATAATCAAAACAAAGATTTAGTTACGGCCTCTGGTAATGTGCAAATTATCGAGCCAACAGGGGATGTGCTTTTTAGTGAATTCCTTGAAGTAACATCAGACCTAAAAAACGGTATTGCCAAAAAACTGGTGATGAGCCTTGCTGACAACTCGCATCTTGTTGCAAATTCTGCACAGCGCAAAGAAGGACGCTTTACCATTGCCAAGGATGCTGAATATTCACCTTGTCAAAAGTGCCAGGACAACCCTGAACGTCCCCTTGTTTGGAAGCTATCAGCCAATGAAGTGACCCATGATAGTTTACAAAAACGTATTGAATATTCAGATGTGTTCTTTGAACTCTATGATGTTCCTATTTTATATTTTCCGTATTTCTCGCACCCTGATCCTTCACGCAAACGCGAAACTGGTTTTTTAACACCAAGCTTTGGTGCACGCGGATCGCTTGATGGCTTTATTTCGGCACCTTTTTTCTGGAATATTTCGCCTTCAAAAGACCTGACAATAGAGCCGACATATTACTATAATATCGAGCAGCCACATGTTTCGGCTGAATATCGCCAAATCTTAAACAAAGGTGAAATGCGCCTTGCTGGCAGCCTGACATATGCTGATGGTGGTGTAGGTTCAACAGAAACGAATACAGAAGAGTTTCGCGGTCATATTGATAGCGAAGGTTTATTCGATATCAACAAAACATGGCGTTGGGGTTTCAACCTTAACCATGCAACTGACGAGACCTATATCAGGCGCTATGGGGTAACCAACCGCTCTGATAACGCACACCTTGTTTCTGAAGGTTTTATTGAGGGCTTTCGCAAACGTAACTATATGACTGCTCATTTTAAAACGTACCAAGAACAGCGCGATATTACCGATGAAGACCTGCAAGACGGTAAAATCGAATATGCCTTTAGCCATGTAAGTGACCCTCAATCCACAGGTGCCTTTTGGAAACTTGACGGTAATTTCTATGGTATCAATCGAAAGAATGACACCCGTACATCGCGCCTATCTGGCGATGCCTCTTGGGTAATTCCTTATACATCTGATACAGGGGATTTGATCACGCTGGATGCCAATCTAAGCTCTGCAGCATATTATGTTTCAGAACTTGATAACAGCTATCTCACCACTCCCTATAGCGGTGCACAAGCACGTATTGTTCCTAGTGTAAGCCTTGAGTGGAAGAAACCGCTAAGTCGCTCACAGATGAATGGTAAAGCCAATGAAATTTTCGAACCTATTGTAAAGTTCAAAGCATCACCAAACGTTGGAGACAACCATAAAATCCCCAATGAAGATAGCCAGGACTTTGAATTTGATGATACCAACCTCTTTAAAACCAATCGTTTTACAGGTTTAGATAAAATAGATGGCGGTCAGCGCATCGATTTTGGCTTCAACTGGGGTATTTTTGGCCAAGACGGTGGCTACAGCCAGATGTTCATTGGGCAGAGTTATCGACTACGTGATGATAATACATACGACACAAACTCAGGCCATAAAGATAATGTTTCTGATGTAGTTGGGCGCGTCGCTGTTAGCCCATCAAACTTCCTATCAGTACTTTATCGTTATCGCCTCGATAAGAATGACATGACCCTAAACCGAAGTGAGACACAGCTTTCCCTCGGTCCAAAATCATCACGCTTTTCACTTAACCACCTCTTTATTGAAGGAACAGGTCAATCTTCTGAATATGCAACGCGTGAAGAGATCACCGCCAAACTGCACAATAAGATTTCCAAACACTACTATTCTTCTATTGATGGGCGTTATCGCATGAGTAACCCAGAAGGTAGCGTTAACTACGGTGGGCGTTTTGGTTACGCTGACGAATGTACAAATATTTATTTTGATTTCCGCCGTAACTTCTCTGATGACCGGGACATCGGTCCGACTGACACAGTCACCTTACGCTTTGAGCTTAAAAACCTTGGTGGTTTTGGTACATTCTAAAGTATCAAGGTTTCCTACAAACACTAAAGCAATAAAAAAGGCTGGGAAATCCCAGCCTTTTCTTTGTGCATCTTTGTTAATGCTAGTCAATGGAGCGTACGCGAACGTAAGACCCTGGTGCATCTTCAAATGGCTTGTGTTTCTTGCTGCCCGGTTTGCGCGCAGCAACTTTACCGCCACTGTGACGACCGATCCATTTCTTCCAGTCCTGCCACCATGAACCTTCATGCTGTTCAGCACCCGCAAACCACTTATCAGGATCAGCAGGTTTATTAGTGTTGGTCCAGTAACCGTACTTACCTGATTTCTCAGGGTTAATAATACCGGCAATGTGACCAGAACCACCCAAAACAAACTTCAACGAGCCTTTAACCTTCTGGGTCAGCTTGTAAGTGGATTTCCATGGTGCAATGTGATCATCATGTGTAGAGATCATATAGACAGGTGTTTCAATCTTGCGCAGATCAATCGGCTCACCATTAAGCTCAATCCCACCCGGCTCAGAAAGTCTATTTTCCAGATACATTTTACGTAGGTAAAACTTATGCATCATAGCTGGCATACGGGTTGAATCTGAATTCCAATAAAGCAGATCAAATGGGAAGGGTTCTTTACCCATCAAGTAATTATTCACAAAGAAGGACCACACTAGGTCATTGGCACGCAGCAGATTAAACACCTGCGACATTTCAGAACCTTCAAGATAGCCAAGACGCTCCATATGCGCATCGAGCAGATCCATTTGCTCTTCGTCAATAAACACGCTGATTTCGCCCGCATCGGTAAAGTCAGTCAATGTTGTAAAGAGTGTTGCAGATTTAACTTTATCCGCTTGGCCTGTTGCAGCCAGATAAGCCAATGTACAAGAGGTAAGCGTACCACCAATACAATAAGCTGCGATATTAACCTGATCGACGCCTGTGATTTCTTGAATGGTATCAATCGCAGCCAGTGGACCTTCTTGCATATAACAAGAGAAATCTTTATGCGCGAGCTTATCATCAGGGTTAACCCATGAAATGATAAAGACCGTATGGCCCTGATCCACAGCCCATTTGATCAAAGAGTTTTTCGGCTGTAAATCCAGCACATAAAACTTGTTGATCCATGGCGGTACGATCAAAAGCGGGTTCTTGTTTACTTTTTCAGTTGTCGGTGTGTACTGGATCAACTGGATCAAGCCATTTTGATAAACGACTTTACCCGGTGTAGAGGCAACGTTTTTACCAAGTTCAAAAGCATCAACATCCGTCATTGAAACTTTCAGCTTGCCTTTACCTTCTTCAAGGTCATCAAGGAAATGCTGGAAGCCTTTCAAAAGACTTTGACCTTGTGAATCAACAGCTTCTTTAAGAACAGTCGGGTTTGTCGCAATGAAGTTACTCGGCGCCAAAGACTGAACAAAGTTACGTGTGTAGAAATCGACTTTAGCCTGTGTGCTCTCATCAATGCCTTTTACATCAGACATTGTGCTTTTGATCCAACGTGCTGTCAGAAGATAATACTGCTTTACAGCATCAAAATAGATTTCTTCTTCCCAGGCTTCATCTTTAAAGCGACGATCACCCGGGTTTGGCTTTGCAACAGGTGCTGTTTCTTGGCCCATCATACGCTGGGTTACATGCTGCCAAAGCGATGTATATTCTTTCCATAGATCAGCTTGTGCTTGCGCCAATTTTTGTGGATCTGACATCAATTGTGCAGACGCCTTCATGAACGCTTTACCAACCACATATGGGTCAGGAATTTGGAAACCGTCATCTTCAGCTTGATGCTCAAGAAATTTAGTCATAATGCGTTGTGAACGTTCTGCAAAATCCTGCATATTTTCCAGCAATTCCTGCTGGTCAACGTTCATCAAATTCTTATCTTGTTCTTGAGACAAACCTTATCTCCCTGTTGGTCAATTAATCTACGCTGGCTCAGTTCAGTCGAAATTGACACTAAAGTCAATTTGCAATTTCCATATGTCATACTCAAGTTTAGCAAGAATCACACGTCTAATTTTCTCAATGGTGCTATGACTTAGACACAACCCTTTGATTTTTCTAATTTTGAACGCAGCCTTACTAAAGAATTATCCGCGTAACTCTTTTAAAGCTTTTTCGTGCAACTCGATTGTTGAGGCAGCTAACAATCTTCCATCCCAGTCCAAGGTCACTTCTTCACCATCCCAACCGGTGACGATTCCCCCTGCCCCTTTAATCACTGGAACAAGCGCCATAGCATCATATGGCTTTAACCCGGCCTCAATCACCAGATCAATATGACCAGAAGCTAATAAGGCATAAGCATAGCAATCAGTCCCATAGCGAACTGTTTTGATTTTCTCTTTCACCCGCGTAAATGCAGCCTGTTGATCACCCTCAAACAAATCCATATCGGTTGTAAACAAACTGGCCTCTTCAAATGGCACCCCTTGGCGTACTTTACAAGCCTGCCCGTTAAAGGTTGTACCCTCAGGTGTGCCCACCCATTGCTCATCCATCATAGGGACATCAAGCACACCAACAACAGGGGTTGAGTTTTCAAGATAGGCGATCAAGGTTCCAAACCATGGTGCGCCACAAATGAAAGAACGCGTGCCATCAATGGGGTCTAAAACCCACATTTCAGCCCCTGCCCCTTCTTTAATGCCATGTTCTTCCCCAAAGATACCATGATCAGGATATTTGGCCTCAATGGCTTTGCGCATGGCCTCTTCTGCATTGCGATCCGCAATGGTGACCGGACTGTCATCCGCCTTATCAATGATCCCGACATTTTTGCGAAAATGTGGGCGGATCACGTCACGCGACAGGCCTGTTAAGCTTTGTGCAAATTCAATCAGCTCTTTAGTCATGATTATTTATCCACCCCACCCATACAGAGGTATTTTACTTCGACAAAATCTTCTACACCGTATTTTGAACCTTCACGCCCAATACCGGACTCTTTCACACCACCAAACGGTGCTGCTTCGGTTGAAATAATGCCTTCATTAATGCCGACAATGCCATATTCCAACCCTTCAGAAACCCGCCAGACACGCCCAATATCACGCGCATAAAAGTAAGCTGCCAGACCAAATGGCGTGTTATTGGCCTCAACGATTACCTCTTCTTCACTTTCAAACTTATAAAGGGGGGCAACGGGGCCAAAGATTTCTTCACTGGCAACGCGCATATCAGTTGTTACATTGGTTAAGATTGTTGGCTGATAAAATGTCCCACCCATTTCATGGGGGCTACCACCACAGAGCACATTGGCCCCTTTGGCTTTGGCATCATCAACCAGTTCCTGCACCTTGTTAAGGGCAGCTTGGTTAATCAACGGGCCTTGGGTCACCCCATCATCGGTGCCTAATCCTACCTTAAAGGATTTCACCGCCTCAGCCAGTTTTTCAGCAAAGGCGTCATACACACCAGCTTGTACGAAAATACGGTTAGCACAAACACAAGTCTGCCCGGCATTGCGATATTTTGAGGCAATCGCACCAGCCACAGCCGCATCAAGGTCGGCATCATCAAACACGATGAAGGGTGCATTGCCGCCAAGCTCCAAAGACACCTTTTTCACCTGATCGGCACATTGCTTCATCAGCAGCTTTCCAACAGGTGTTGACCCCGTAAAGCTGATCTTGCGCACAGTTGGGTTTGACGTCAACTCCCCACCAACAGCAACCGCATTGGCCTTATTACATGGCACAATATTTAAAACGCCCTTAGGGATGCCGGCTCGCTCTGCCAGTTCTGCCAAAGCCAAAGCCGTCAGTGGTGTATCTTCTGCTGGTTTTACGACCGCTGTACAGCCTACTGCCAAGGCAGGGGCGACTTTGCGTGTAATCATGGCAAGCGGGAAATTCCACGGCGTAATCGCACCGATCACCCCAATGGGCTGTTTCAATACAACAACGCGTTTATCCGGCCCATGGGCGGGGATGACATCGCCATAAAGGCGTTTGGCTTCTTCAGCAAACCATTCAACGAAAGAGGCACCATAAACAACTTCGCCCATGGCTTCTGCCAAAGGCTTGCCCTGTTCAATCGTCATCATCATGGCGAGGTCTTGCTGATTTTCCATAATCAGCTTGAACCAAGCCTGCATGATGTTAGCACGTTCCTTGGCTGTTTTAGCGCGCCAGCCAACCATAGCTTCTTGTGCGGACTCAATAGCTTTTTTAGTCTCGCTAGCCCCCATATCAGCGACAGAGGCAATCAACTCACCCGTTGCAGGGTTTAAAACATCAAATGTGGACTCATCATCGCCATCCACCCATGCCCCGTTAATATAGGCCTGAGTGTGCAAAAGTTTTTCATCTGAGAGTTTCATGATTGTCTCCATAAAATTTCATTTGATACGAACCTACCTGAGGCAAGCCTATTGAACAAGTTCCGCATCAAGCTCATATTGTTTTTTCGGGTCTTCAATCTCAATCACCCATAAATCCGGGTCACGTTCTGTTTGTCGGATGATATAGGCATCACAAGTGCGTTCATCAACATAGCCATCTTTTAAGCCATGCATCCAACCACGTTCCCCTTCAATGGTTGTCACCGGGGTAAGAACCGCACAGCCTTCATTAAAACGGTTTAATTTCAATAAAACTGATCCCGCATCCGGATCACCTTTACGAACGACCATGGCCGATATAAAGTTCATATCGCAAATTCGCAATTGCGCTTGCACCCAAATGCCAGCTTTAATCCGGTCAGACACGTTAAATCCCACTCACTCACAACGAAAAGAAATCCATGTTTAAACTAAATGAACGAATTGACAACGACACGTTTGAAATTTGCGAACTTTCTTTATGCAAAGTCCTGCTCATGAATGATGCACAATATCCATGGATTATCCTTGTCCCCATGATAGAGGGGATGACAGAAATGCATCACATCCCTCAAGAAAAACAGGCAGAGCTTTACAAGAATATCAATCAAGCTTCTGAAATTATGGAAAGACTGTTTGCGCCCAAATCCCTCAATGTTGCGGCCCTTGGCAATGTGGTCAGCCAACTTCACATCCATGTAGTTGCACGTTTTGAAACGGATATCGCTTGGCCCGGCCCAATTTGGGGACAACATCCTGCCCAGCCCTATCAAAATGATGAGAGGCTAAATAAACTGAAAGAGGCATTCCAACAATTGCAATCTCGGTCCTAAAGTATTAAAAGACACCTATGAGCACACAAACTTTAAAAAGAAAATCACGCATTCGGGAGCGCAATGAGGAAACCATCCTCAAAGCGGCGGAAAAAATATTTTCGCAGCAAGGGTTTGGTGCGGCTACAACAGCAGAAATTGCTAAATCAGCGGGCATCCCAAAAGCCAACCTGCATTATTATTTCAACACCAAAGAAGACCTTTACCTTCGCGTGCTGGAAAATATTTTGGAAACATGGCTGATCGCGGCTGAAGATTTCACAGCTGAACATGAGCCCAAAGAAGCTTTGGAAAACTATATCCGCACTAAAATTGAGCTTTCACGCACCTGTCCTGAAGCCTCTAAGATTTTTGCAAAAGAAATCATCAGTGGCGCGCCTTTCCTAAAAAAACACCTCGATAAAAACGTTAACCCTTGGATTAACGAAAAAATCAAAATCTTTGAAGGCTGGATTGCTGATGGCAAAATGGCCCCGGTTGACGTGCGCCACCTTTTCTTTTTGATCTGGTCTATGACCCAGACCTATGCGGACTTCAACACGCAGATGACCATCGTGCTGGAAAAGAACAAGCTGGAAAAACAAGATTATGAAACAGCTGCTGAGATGATCATTAACATGACATTTTCGTTATGTAAGCTTAACTAAACTGTCATTTGTGTGATAGACATCACATCTTTATAAAAAGCCATCGGATAAGTTAATCATATCACCCAAACAGGTGATGGCAAAAAGCATGAGGTTCTGTAAAAGCCTCACAAAGCTTAAAAAAGCTAAAAACAGGGGACTAAGATGACACACAATAAATGGGCGCAAAGTGGGATAGAACCCTGCCTGGAAGATATGATGAAAGATCCAATTGTCGAGCTGATCATGGCACGCGACAATTTGAAGAAAGACGACGTCTGGAAAGTCGTCCATTCAGCCAAACAACAAATTGAACAAAGAGCAGCCTAAATCTCTTCTTTCCTTTTGGAAATGAGAATTGTAGATTGCTATCAACAGCGCCCGCATGTTTCGGGCGCTTCTTAGTTATATTTACTTTTGGAGATTCTAAAATGGCTGATCAAGTTGGTGCTGCGCACATCCTTCTCATGTATGCAGGTTCTGCACGTTCAACAGCAACACGTACAAAAGATGAAGCGCTGTCACAAATCACACAAATGAAAACCGACATTGACGGTGGTGCTGATTTTGCTGAGCTGGCACAGAAAAACTCTGATTGCCCATCTGGTGGCAACGGTGGTGACTTGGGCGTATTTGGTCGTGGTCAAATGGTTCCTGAGTTCGAACAAGCTGCATTCTCTATGGAAGTGGGCGCAACAAGTGACGTTGTGGAAACCGATTTCGGTTACCACCTGATCCAACGCACATCCTAAGAAAAAATATCGTTCCCGTCTTTGCGGGAATCTAATAGTATGTATCCCCGCTTCATGCGGGGATATTTATTTGTGGAGACTTGTGACATGAGTGGCGTTGACCTAGACCATCCTGAAGTTATTTTCATCAAGCGTCTTGATGGCACCGGGTATGGTTTTTTCTATTCTACACCCGCACAATTTGATAATGCGGCCTATGGCTTTATCGGTCCGATTAAAGAACGCATTAAAAAAGAATCTGAAGAAAAAAATGAACTCCCGGTCAATGCTGAGGAACTCTGCTTAAAAGCCTCCATCACCTCCATGGAAAAAGTCTTTGAACCAAACTGGGAAGACAATGATGGCATCGATGGTGCGCGCTGTGTTGCCGCTTCTTGCGTGGCGGAAAGCAAATGGGAAGGCGAAATGCCCCAATGTATCGTCATTGAACAAACAGGCGACGATATAACCTTGCGCGAAGGTTTTGAGTTTTTAGAACACCCGGGCTATCCGTTATGCGTTGTAATCGGTTCTAAAGGCGATGGCGGCGGGCTTTGCACCTTTTTTGATACAGAAGACGAGTTTCGCCTTGTCGCAACAAAAGTACCAAGCGAACATACATGGCTGCCCCAGCTTATCTATCGCCTCTATGCCAAAACCCCGTCCATCATGACAGGTTTCCCCACCCCAAGCCCTGAGGGCAAAGGCATCAGCGTTGAATGCCATGCCTATACCCTTAACAGGCAAGGCCACCTCATTGAACGACAAAGAAAAGCTTAAGACGCTAGTTCATAAGAAACAATCACGGTCCTCGCATAATGCGGGGACTTTTTTTGTTGATAAAGACGTCATTGCCCATAACAAAAAAGCGCAACCAAATGAATGGTGCGCTTTTTTTTGAATATGGCGACCCCTACGGGACTCGAACCCGTGTTGCCGCCGTGAAAGGGCAGTGTCCTAGGCCACTAGACGAAGGGGTCATATTCAATTTTGTTACCAACAGCTACCGCTCTTTTCAAGGAACGGATGGCGACCCCTACGGGACTCGAACCCGTGTTGCCGCCGTGAAAGGGCAGTGTCCTAGGCCACTAGACGAAGGGGTCAGCGCCGTTTGGTGAGGCGGGTTATAGACGATGCTTTTCAGCTGGGCAAGAGTAAAATTGCATTTTTTTTATTTTTTTTATAACAGGCTTAAAATACGGCTATTTTACACCCATGCCGCATCATCAATTAACAACTGAACAGAGGTCCCTCCCCCCCATGTATCGAGCTTGAGTCGCCCTGCAATATGTAATTTACGCCCATTATGCTGCAACAAGGCCTGTCCCAGCTCAGAATCTAGTGCGCGAAACGCAATGGCCTTTAAACGCACGCCAAATTCATCGCTTAAAAAACATCTAACATGGTCTTTGCCCACCACATCAGCGCGCTGAACATTCACATTGCTTAACACAAAACGTGGTTGCGCATTGCCAGAGCCAAAGGGGCCAACCTGTTCTAACTCTTCCACCAAAGCCGGTGTGACCGCACTTGGCGAAATGGCCCCATCGCATTTATAGGTCGGCTGAATATCCTGTTCTTCAATTTGCGAGCCAATGCGATCTGCCAAGAAAGCTTTAAATTCATCAAGCTTGCCTTCTTCCACCGTAAAGCCCGCCGCCATGGCATGACCGCCACCTTTAACCAACAAGCCGCTTTGACGCGCAGCAATAATGTTGGTACCCAGGTCTACGCCTGTTACGGAGCGACCAGAACCATGCCCAACACCATCTGACATAGAAATCACACAGGCAGGCAGGCTGTAGCGCTCTTTTAAGCGCGAAGCCACAATCCCGATGACACCGGGGTGCCAATCTTGCCCAACGGCCATAACAACGCTGCTATGCTCTTCCCCATCAACTTGGGCAATGGCTTCATCCAGAACATGTTGTTCAAGTTCTTTTCGGTCTTTATTATAGCCATCAAGCTGGGCGGCGATCTCAGCAGCCATTGCAGGATTATCCGTGGACAGAAGATTCGCCCCTAAATAGGATTCTCCCACACGCCCCCCGGCATTTACCCGCGGGCCAATCACAAATCCAGCGTGATAGGCTTCTGGCGTCTCATTCACCCCAGCGACATCAGCCAAGGCCGCAAGCCCCGCATTGCCCCTGCGCGCCATGATCTTCAGCCCCTGTATAACAAAGGCGCGATTAAGCCCTGTAAGCGGCACAACGTCACAAACAGTGCCAAGGGCCACAAGATCAAGTAAATGGCGCAGGTCAGGCTCTTTTCGCCCCTCTACAAACCATTCAACTTCGCGCAAGGCCCGATTAACACCGACGCAAAAAACAAAAGTCACCCCAACAGCTGCCAAATGAGCATAACGCCCATCTTCATCAAGGCGCTTTGGGTTAATCACAGCCGCGCAATCAGGCAGTTTCACTTCAGCCTCATGGTGATCCACCACAATGACCTTAAGCCCGATAGAAGCCGCATGGGCCAATGGTTCAAACGATGTGGTGCCACAATCAACGGTGACAACCGTACTCACCCCTTGAGCCTTGAGCGTGTCCATAGCCGCAGAGTTCGGCCCATAGCCTTCTTCAAGACGATCAGGGATATAGATGGTTGATTTTGCCCCAACCCCATTTAAAAAACGCCGCAAAAGCGCTGATGAAGTCGCCCCATCAACATCATAATCACCAAAGATAGCAATCAGTTCTTCATTTTGGATGGCGTCACACAGGCAGGAAACCGCCTCGCTCATGCCTTTGAAATGATTTGGATCAGGCAAAAGATCACGCAAAGTCGGGTTTAAAAAGCTTGCGGCCTCATCTAGGGCCACACCGCGAGACGACATCACGCGCCCTGTGAGCTCACTCACCTCAAGGCGTTGCGATAAGGTCATGGCCATGCGTTCGTCAAACGGGCGTTGCACCCATTGTTTGCCGGACACGGATTGTTCGATATTGAGAAGGAAATCCATATTTTTTGTCGTCCTCACAAACGCGGGGACTTTTCTCCCACATGTTCAATTGGTCCTTGCCATGGCGAGGACGACATAAATTTATTCTTCCAAAAGGCCAGAACGGGTCAGGTCATGATAAGCTTCAACAAAGCGGATGGTACCGCTGCGTGAATTCATCACTAATGAATGGGTCTGCGCACTTGATCCAATACGCTGAACACCTTGCAATAAGGCCCCGTCTGTGACACCCGTTGCAGCAAACATCACTTGACCTTGAACCAGATCATCAAGTGAATATTTCTTTTCAAGGTCTTTAACACCCATTTGAGCCGCAATTTTACGCTCTTCTGGTTTTCTAAAGACCAAACGCCCTTGGAACTGCCCGCCGATACATTTAAGGGCCACAGCCCCAAGCACACCTTCAAGCGCACCACCGATACCGATATAAACATCAATACCGCTTGAAGGCTGACTTGTTGCAATTACAGCAGAAACATCGCCATCAGGGATAAGCTTGATGCGTGCGCCTGTTTCACGAATGGCATTGATGATGCCGTCATGGCGCGGACGCTCCAACACACAAACCACAAGGTCAGAAACCTCACAGCCTTTTGCCTCAGCAATAGCGCGCAGGTTTTCTTCCGGCGTGGCATCAAGGTCAATAATGCCTTCAGGAAGACCGCCACCAACAGCTATTTTATTCATATAAACTGGTGGGGCCTGAAACAGGTTTCCACGCTCAGCCATTGCAACAATCGACAAGGCATTGGGCCCGCCTTTTGCAGCTGATGTAATACATTCTAGTGGCTCAAGCGCAAAATCAATCTGCGGACCTTCGCCCAGACCAACTTTTTCACCTGTATAAAGGATCGGGCTTTGTTCTTGATCACCCTCACCAATCACCACACGCCCATCAAGAGACATGGCATTTAAGGCATCACGCAAGGCTTCACCCGCTGTGCGGTCAGCCTCTTCCTCATCCCCGCGCCCCATCAGTGAAGAAGCAGCAATGGCTGCGGCTTCTGTTGCACGTACAGCTTCAAGGGCGAGGTTACGGTTAATTCCTGCTAATTGAGACATCGCCCAATTACTCCATTAAAAATCTTCAATGCGGATCATACGCGGTGTTTCAACAACGCTATCCAATGCACCAATACCATCCAATGCTTTTAACATGGAGTCTTCACTTGTTTCATGCAAGGTCAAAACAAGGGGGACAGTCTCACCCGGGGCGCGGTTGCGCTGAACGATGGTTTCCATAGAAACGTTATGTTCTTTCAACACACCTGCGATATCCGCAAAGACACCCGGCTTATCAACCACCATCAAGCGCACATAATAGGAGCCTTTATGACGTGCAAGTGAGGCCGAAGACAATTTTTCAAGCTTGTCTGCTGCGACAGAGAATGTCGGTACAGAAAGACTGCGCGCGATATCAACAAGATCACCCACAACCGCAGAAGCCGTTGGCCCCTCGCCTGCACCGCGACCTTGCAAAACCACCTTATCGACAAAGTTACCTTCACAGACAACAGCGTTAAACACGTCTTCCACTTGGGAGATCGGCGTTTCTTTTGACACCATGCAGGGATGAACGCGCTGTTCAACAGTGCCGTTTTGGCGCGATGTAATGCCAAGTAATTTAATGCGATAGCCCAGCTCTTCTGCAAATTCGATATCAATTGGGGAGACATGGCGGATACCTTCTGTCTGCACACCATCAAAATCAACTTCACAGCCAAAGGCCACACTTGTCAAAATCGCAAGCTTGTGCGCGGCATCAATACCATCCACATCAAAAGTCGGGTCCGCCTCTGCATAGCCCAAGTCTTGGGCCTCAGAAAGGATCACGTCAAAGTCACGACCTGTTTCGCGCATGTTGGTCAGCATGTAGTTACAGGTACCGTTCAAGATACCGTATACACGGCTAAAGCCATTACCAGCCAAACCTTCACGCAATGCTTTGATGATAGGAATGCCACCTGCAACTGCGGCTTCATACATCACGTTCACGCCTTTGGCCTCTGCCGCTTTGGCAAGGGCTGTGCCATGATGGGCGATTAAAGCTTTGTTGGCAGTAACCACATGTTTGCCATTTTCAATGGCTTTTTCGCACAAGGCTTTGGCAATACCGTCTGATCCACCGATCAGCTCAACGACAACATCCACATTGTCATCTGAGGCCATATCAACCGGATTGTCATACCATGTAAAACTATCCAGTGACACACCACGATCGCGGTTGCGATCACGTGCGCTCACTGCTGTTACTTCAACAGAGCGTCCGCAACGTGCAGACATGAGGTCTTTATTGTCATTAAGTACTTTGATTACACCAGCACCGACAGTACCGAGGCCAGCAATTGCAATTTTTAAAGGCTTGTCCATGGTTCACTTAACCTAAAAAACAAGTGAAAAGAAAAGGTCGAATTTATTAAAGCGTCTCGCCTGCATTATGCGTTCGCATGAATGTTTTGATATTGCGCACAGCTTGACGGATACGATGAACGTTTTCCACCAGACCAATACGCACATAGCCTTCGCCATGTTCACCAAAACCAACACCCGGCGCAACCGCAACTTGGGCTTCTTTTAACAAGAGTTTTGAAAACTCAAGTGAGCCCAGATGTTTAAACTTCTCAGGGATCGGCGCCCATGCAAACATGGTTGCAGGCGGGCTTGGAATATCCCAACCAGCCGCAGCCAAACCTTCAATCAACACATCACGGCGTTTTTTATAAAGCGCGCGAATTTCATCAACGCAATCTTGTGGTCCGTTTAGGGCTGCTGCTGCGGCCACCTGCACAGGTGTGAACGCGCCATAATCAAGATAAGATTTAATGCGTGTTAAGGCACCGATAAGCTCTTTATTCCCTGTGGCATAGCCAATACGCCAGCCTGCCATAGAATAAGTCTTGGACATGGAGGTAAATTCAACCGCGATATCCCATGCATTTTTCACCTGCAAAATGCTAGGTGGTGGGTTATCGTCAAAGAAAATCTCAGCATATGCCAGATCAGACAAAATCCAGATCCCATTTGCGCGACAGAAATCAACGATCTCTTCGTAAAAAGCCACATCACAGACACAGGCTGTCGGGTTACTTGGATAGTTAATCACAATGGCTGATGGCTTTGGCAAGCTATGCTGCACGGCACGCTTGAGTGCTTCCAACATACCCTCACCCGGATAAGCCGGGATATTGCGCACAGAAGCACCCGCAATCATAAATCCAAAATGGTGAATCGGATAAGACGGGTTTGGCACCAAGATCACATCACCCGGTGTGGTGATGGCAGACGCAAGGTTTGCCAGCCCTTCTTTGGAGCCAAGGGTCACACAAGTTTCCGTTTCCGGATCAACCTTCACCCCAAAACGGCGTTCGTAATATTCAGCATTGGCTTTGCGCAAGCCTTTAATGCCACGTGATACAGAATAGCCGTGTGTTTTTGGGTTTTGCACCGTTTCAACCAGCTTATCGACGATATGCTTAGGTGTTGGTGAATCTGGGTTACCCATTCCGAAGTCAATAATGTCCTCTCCCGCCGCTCGCGCCGCTGCCTTCATTGCATTAACTTCAGCAAAGACATAGGGGGGCAAACGTTTTATGCGGTGAAACTCGTGTTCCATGACCTCAAGAGACCTTCCAGATTAAATTAAAAATAAAAGAGGCTTTCCGATTAGAAAGCGCATACCTGCTTTAGACCACAGGTGCGCTTAAACGGAAAGCCTAAAATTAGGTTTGAATGCAAATTTTGACTAAAAAATTAGTAATCCACAAAAATTTCCGTACGGCGGTTACCTGCCTCGCCTGATGGCATCACTTCTTGATAAAGTGGCTGGCTGTCAGAAACACCACCAACAAACAGACGTTCGCCCGCAACACCAAGCTTAAGAAGCTGGCGCGCAACCATATCGGCACGACCAACAGACAGCTTCATATTCACCGCCTGATGGCGATCTGGTGCCATATTGCGTGTGCGTGAACTTGCATGACCGACAATACGCACCACACCACCTTGTTGACGGTGAATGCTGGTCACTTCACGCAAAATACGCATGTCTTCATCTGTCAGATGTGCAGACCCATTACCAAACTGAATGGTGGCAACTTGAAAAGAGCCCGTAAACATGGATGGGTTAAAGCGTGACAAAGATAAAGCCTGGCCGTTTTGCACAACAGCGGGTTCTGTCATCATGGCAGATGTCATTGTATCGCGGTAATCGGTTTGAACCGAGCGGTTCAAAGACGCCATTTGTTGGGGTTGTCCATATCCCCCACCATTGCGATCAACACCACCGCTTGAAACAACAACTGTTTCAAATGGATGGTTCATCAAGGCCAATGTATCTTGCCCGCCCATTCGTGCATTCACATTCAACGGACGTGTCTGTGCGATATTAGCGGCATAAATTTCACTTACACTGCGATTATCCATCTGTGCAGGTACTTGTGGCTCACTCACAGCAGCTTGTTGAGGCTGTGGCGGTGTCAAGTTAACCTTAGCATCAGCAGGCGCTGTATTTACCACTGGGGATGGCGTAGCTGTTGCAGCTGCCATTTCAGTTGTGCTTACAGGTTTTGTTGGTGCCGCTTTGGGTGCAGGGGCTTGTACTGTTTCAACACGCTGGGCATCACCAAGGGGGTTTACCACATCGCCTTGGCGCATCACCTGTTGGGCATATTGGCGCGAAGGTGTTTGTGCTGCTACAAACCCTGATGGAATTTCTTTTTGTTCAGCAGGTGCTTGAACAACGGGCTGAGCATCGGCATTCACCATTGTCGGCTGCGGTACCGTTTTTGGTGCATCTTCATTGAAATATTCAACAGAAGAGCGATACCATTCAACCGGATTGACCGAATCTGGAACAGATGAACACCCCACGAGCAACAAAGGCGCAGCCATTACAGTTGCTTTCATGACCAGCTTTTTACTCAGCATTTTGGTGAACATCATTTATCCCTCGTGTGTTAGCCCCATTTAAGGTGCATTTTACCCTGTTCGCTATGACATTAACATAACGGTTAATCGCAATCTAAACCATTACCATCATAAGGTTAATATAAAATTACAATTTTTTATGACTTTTCTTCATTTAAGTAGTTTGAAGCCACATCAACATAATGATCCGTACCCTGCTTAAGCCCCGCAATTTGCTCTTCAGTCAAATCGCGCATTTTCTTGGCAGGGTTGCCGCCCCACAGCTCACCAGACTTAACAACCTTGCCCGGTGTCACCAAGGCACCAGCAGCAACCATGGCACCTGTTTCAACAACCGCACCATCTAAAACAATTGCGCCCATCCCGACAAAAGCACCATCTTTTAAGGTGCAACCGTGGATTACAGCGTTATGGCCAACCAGCACATCATCGCCGATATAAGTGCCAAATTTATCAGCGGTCACATGAACGATTGTGCCGTCTTGGATATTACTGCGTTTACCAACACGGATTTTCTCAACATCACCGCGCAATACACAGCCATACCAGATGCTGGATTGCTCTCCAATTTCAACATCACCAATCACAACAGCATTTTCTGCAATGAAGGCATCTTTGGCGATTTTGGGTTCTGTACCTTTATAGGTTCGAATAAGCGGTTTCATTTTTCAATCCTAATTCTGTAGCCAATAGCGCAACAAGGCGGTGACGGCTTCGGGTTGTTCCATCGTGGATAAATGCCCACAATTTTCAATTTCCACAAGGGAAGAATTCTTTATTTCATCGCCCATCTGGCGCGACACCTTAACCGGGGTCATGCCATCTTGGCGCCCCACAATAATCAAAACGGGGGCCTCAATGTCTTTCAAGGCATCAAAACTATCTGCACGGTTTAACAAAGCCGTTTGTTGGCGAATAAATCCATCCACCCCAATGCGGTGCGCCATGGCATCAATGGATTTGACCAGTTCTTCATCATTATAACGTTGCGGATGGATCAAGCGGCCTAAAATCGTTGTCATGACTTCTTCCAAGCCATGGTCTTTTGCCAGCTCTATTAAGGAAAGGCGAAATTCTTTATGCTCAAACAGGTCTGCAAAGGGAGAGGTATCAAGTAAAGCCACCCGATTGATCCGCCTTGGGGCCATACGCAACAATTCAAATGCCACATAGCCGCCCATGGATAAGCCCGCAATTGAAAAAGTCTCAGGCGCATCTTCAAGCACTTGCACAGCATAATCACCTATGGACTTTCCTTTTGAAAAGTCCGCCACCCGCACATCATAATCTTGGCCAAGATATTCAATCTGATGACGCCAAAGGCTGCGATCACATAAAAGGCCGGGCAAAAGATAAAGCGTCTCTTTTGTTTTCTTAGGCATTATTTGATCAACGGCAAAATAGCTTTAAAATCATCCGTACCGCCACGGCCCAACCATTCAAACATAACCATTTCAGAACTGACAATCTGCGCGCCGCACTGGCGCATACGCTCAAGACCAAGGCGTTTATTATCAGCTGTTCGTGACGCCACACAATCTTCAACCACATAAACCTGATAGCCCGCATCAATCAGATCGAGCACGGTTTGGAGCACGCACACATGGGTCTCCATACCTGTTACCACAACCTGATTGCGCCCTTTTTCCTTAATAGCAGCGGCGATATCATCTTCAGCAATTGATGAGAACGACATTTTTTCAACCACATGGACCGGATTGATTAAAGGCGATAAAACCTCAACAGTTTTACCAATGCCGTTTGGATATTGCTCTGTCACCATATAAGGTACACCAAGCTGCTGTACGGTTTGTAAAAGCTTGTAATTTGCCTCAATCGCAGCTTCCCCATTATACATCTCAGGGGCAAGTTTCTGTTGAATATCAACGACCAACAGCATGCTTTCCAGTGCTTTAATTCTTAATGACATACCAAACCCTGTCCTTTTTCTTTTTGTCTCTAAAAGCACACTAACCGATCTATTCACACAGTGAAAGTGCCATGATCATTGACTTCTTGACCTAAATGCCTAATATCTCGCCAATTATTAGTGTGAAAGAGTATTAAATGAAATTTGCGGACCTCGGGCTTAGCGACGAACTTTTAAATGCGGTAGCAGATACCGGATATGAAACGCCGACACCAATTCAGGCGCAAGCCATCCCCCAAGTTCTTATGGGCCGCGACATTTTAGGATGTGCACAAACAGGTACGGGGAAGACAGCCTCTTTCACCTTACCGATGATTGATATCTTGGCAGAAGGTCGTGCACGTGCACGTATGCCACGCTCTCTCATCCTTGCGCCCACACGCGAACTTGCAGCACAAGTTGCAGATAATTTCGAAACATATGGCAAACACCATAAACTAACCATGGCGCTCCTTATTGGCGGCACGTCCATGGCTGATCAAATGAAGATCATTGATCGCGGTGTTGATGTTTTAATCGCAACACCGGGTCGCCTGCTTGATTTGTTTGAGCGTGGCAGCCTGATCTTGCGCGATGTAAAAATTCTGGTGATTGACGAAGCTGACCGCATGATGGACATGGGCTTTATTCCAGATGTTGAAAAAATCGTCTCCCTGTTGCCACAAATTCGCCAAACCCTATTTTTCTCTGCCACCATGGCACCGGAAATTAAGAAACTGGCTGACAAATTCCTGATGAACCCGAAAGAAATCACCGTTGCACGCCCTGCGACAACGGCTGAGACGGTTCGCCAAGGTCTCTTGATGGTCAATTGCAAACCATCTGATGGCAAGGCAAAACGCGATGCGTTGCGTGCCTTGATCGATAGTGAAAAAGTCAAAAATGCCATTGTTTTTTGTAACCGCAAACGCGATGTGAATATTGTTTGTAAATCGCTTAACAAACATGGCTATAACGCAGGCCAGATGCATGGCGATATGGTGCAATCTGCGCGCATGGAAACGCTTGATAAATTCAAGAATGACGAAATCACTTTCCTTGTATGTAGTGACGTTGCTGCGCGCGGGCTGGATATCCCTGACCTCAGCCACGTGTTTAACTTTGATTTGCCGAGCAATTCAGATGACTATGTTCACCGTATCGGTCGCACAGGACGCGCAGGCAAAGAAGGCACAGCCTTGAGCCTGTCTACCCCAGCTGAGAAAAAACAACTGAGCGCAATCGTTAAGCTTATTGGCAAGAAAATCCCGGCTGTTGAAATTCAACTGACCAAGCCAAAAGCTGAAAAGTCTAAAGAAGAAAAACGAGAACCTCGCCCTAAACGCGGTCGTCACAACAAGCGCCAAGACACCAGACATGTATCTGATGCAGTGCAGGTACAAGAAGAACCAGCAGATGGCGTGATCGTTGGATTTGGCAGCTTTATGCCTGACTTTATGACACAAGCCGTTGAGCTGGAAGAAGAAGCCAAGCCGAAAAAGGCACCTGCAAAGAAAAAAGCAGCCCCTAAAAAGAAAGCCACAACCACACGCAAGAAAAAGGTTGAGGCTGAGCCCACAGCAGAGGGCGAAGAGGCACCAAAGCCACGCAAGCGCGGTCGCCCCAGAAAGAAACCTGTTGAAGAAGTGGTTGTGGTTGAAATTGAAGATGACTCAGCAAAAGCCGAAACAGAAGCTACACCAGAGGCTTAAACAAAATATTCTTCAGGGGGTGTAAAGCCATTAAAGCCCTGTGAGGCATACATGGTTGTATAGGCCCCTGCAGATAAAATGCGCACACGATCACCTGTTTTTAAATCCAGTGGCAACTGGAAAAAGGTCCGCTCATATAGCGTATCACAGCTATCACATGTGGGTCCGGCAATGATTACGGGCCCCATTTCACCCTCATCATAATCCGTTGCAATTTGATAGATGATGGATTCATCAATGGTTTCAGCCAAGCCGCCAAATTTGCCCACATCAAGATAGACCCAGCGGATTTCCTCGGCAAAATCCTTGATGGAAATACAAACCACCTCACTTTGCAACACGCCGGCTTCCGCCACAATATAGCGCCCGGGTTCCGTATAGATTTCGGGCCAGTTTTCACCAAATGATGTTTTCATATGGTTTTTAATAAAACTGATAAAATCATCAAGGGCGGGAATATCATCTTGATAGCGTGCGGGAAAACCACCGCCTATATTCACCATTTTAAGGGTAATCCCAAGCTCGCCTAAGGCATCAAACAACACGGCAACATCAGCAATCGCCTTGCCCCAATGGGCGGGGTCAAGCTGTTGGGAACCCACATGAAATGAAATGCCAAAAGGCACAAGCCCCAAGGCTTTGGCACGCACCATAAGTTCATGGGCCATAGAGGATGAACATCCAAATTTGCGCGATAAAGGCCAGCTCGCCCCTGCCCCATGGCGATTGACTAGGATACGGCAATAAACCCGCGCACCCGGTGCGACTTCTGCAATTTTTTCCAGCTCGTCAATACAATCAAAAACAAACAGATCAACACCAAGGTCAAAAGCCGCCTTGATATCTTTCTTCTTTTTCAAAGTATTGCCAAAAGAAATACGATCAGGCGTTACACCCGCATCTAAACATTGCTGGATTTCCGCCAGACTTGCCGCATCAAAGGAGGAACCGAGCTTATTTAAACGCTCAAGGATGGGCTTGGCGGGGTTTGCCTTCATGGCATAATAAATATGCGCTTCTTCAAAAGAAGAGTGAAGCTGGCGATAGCGATCTTCAACCACATCAAGATCAACCACCAAAAAGGGATTGTCTGTCTCGGCATCTTTTAAAAAGGCTTCAATCTTCGGCGTCATTGCCTATCCTCGCAATAAGAAAAGTGAGCGCTATATAAGGCTATTTTCAGGAAATGGAAGTGAATTCTGGCAATTTGGACAAGTTTTTTTTGACAATCTGCAAAGCGGCATCGGTTTTTTCACGATCAAATCCTGCAAACCCCATCACCATTCCCCTTAACGGTGCCACACAACGATAAAACGGGCTGAGGGGACGCAGAGTCACTCCATCCTTTTCAAGTTGAGCTGCAAATGCCACATCATCAATATCAACCTTGAACACCACACAGAGATGCAAGCCCCCATCAGCAGGTAGAATTTTAACAAACTCGCTAAGTTCAGCCTCAAGACGTTCAATCAAATAGCCACGGCGTTCTTGATATAACTTTTTCATACGTCGGATGTGACTTGAAAAATAACCTTCTTCAAAAAAATCAGCCAGTGCCGCCTGATGCACGATAGAGGCATGACCATCAATATAAGATTTCGCCACCCTAAAGGGCTCAACAAGCTTTTGGGGAAGGACAAGATACCCAAGGCGCAAGGCAGGGAAAATAATCCTGCTAAACGTTCCAACGTAGATCACACGACCATCACGGTCTAAGCCTTGCAAGGATGAAAGCGGTGGTCCGTCAAAGCGAAATTCACTGTCAAAATCATCTTCAACAATCCATGCCTGTTGCCTGCGGGCCTCTTTTAACAGGTTTAAGCGCCGCGCTAAGGACATGGTCACGCCTAAGGGGTAATTGCGCGAAGGCGTCACCATATAACTTTTAATATTGTCAAACCCCTCAATAAGAATACCATCTTGATCAACAGGGGCAGAAACCAGCTCTGCCCCACTGCCCCTGATCACCCCATCCATACCGGGAAAAGCAGGGTCTTCAACCAATACACGCGCGCCCTCACTCCACAGCACCCGTGCGATAAGGTCCAGACCCTGCTGCGCGCCAGACACAATCATGATTTGCTCAGGGCTACATTTTACTCCCCGCGAAGTTTGTAAATAAGCTGCCAAGTGCTGGCGCAATAATAGATAGCCCGATGCATCTTCAGAAACTGCCAAGGCTTGACCAGAGAGCCGCCAACGCCGCGATAAGAGGCGAGCCCAGATATCAAAGGGAAATTCATCTAACGCAGGCTGGCCCGTTGAAAAAGGTTGCGCATTAACAACACGTCCATGACGGCGCCTGACACTCACCCATTCACGCACCCTTGGCGAAATATCCGGTGTGTCGCCTTCACCCTCCCCCTCAATCTCAGCGCTGATGAGCTGCGCATCAACTACATCCTCACTGACAAAAACACCTGAGCCTTGTTGTGACCTTAAAAAGCCATCACTTTGCAACATCTCATAGGATTGGTTGACCGTGTTTCGTGAAATTTTAAGCTGCTTTGCCAAACTGCGCGAAGGCGGCAAAACTGCCCCGCCCACTAACAAGCCGGATAGGACCATCTCGCGCAGCAAGTCATATAAAACACGGTATTTTGGGAGTTTGGAATGCGCCTGCCACCTTTGCTTTATTTCACTATAAATCAGCTCATCCATATTGGACCTATTAATTTTTCATTATTGGCACTTTTATATAAACCAATTATGAGCCAGTTTCTCCTTAAGCGAAAGGAGAATAATCATGTCTACATACCCGGTGAGTGAACGTACAAAAATGAAAAGAGGCCATAAGCGGGCTTCCTATGATGTTGAGCTGGTCCATTCCATCATTGATGAGGCCTATATCTGCCATGTAGGAGCAAAAATGATGGATCGCCCCATGGTGCAACCCACCGCCCATTGGCGTGAAGGTAACAAGCTCTATATTCATGGCTCGTCAAAAAACGGGCTGTTTCAAACCCTGATTAAGGGCGAAGAAGCCTGCATTACCATCACCATATTAGATGGGCTTGTCATGGCGCGTTCGAGCTTTCACCATAGTGCAAACTATCGCAGCGTGATGATTTTCTCTAAAGCCAAGCTCATTGAAAATAGGGATGAGAAAAAACGCCTCCTAAACCTCATGATGCTTAAGATCACGCCAGAGCGGTTTGATGAGATTAGGGAGCCAAATGCAAAAGAGCTTAAAGCCACAACTGTTTTAGAGTTTGATCTTGTTGAAGTATCTGCAAAAGTCAGAACTGGCCCACCCGTTGATGATGAGGAAGATTATGCCTTGCCTGTATGGGCAGGCGTCACCCCTCTCACATTAGAAAAAGGTAAAGCTCTTGACGATCCACGCTGGTTAGATGATCATGGGAAAAATGATGAGGAGTAAGAGTGATGAGCGGGTGGAGCTGTCCAAACGAAGTTAAAGGCAACTGCGAGCATGTACCGGATAAAAAATGTGATCCGGGCATGAAAGGCTGTGTGCTGTTTGGAAAGTTCCGCTTTGCAAATACAGAAAAAAATAGCCCCCGTCGTGAACGAGAGCGTCAAGAAGCCATGGTACGCGACAGCGAGGCCCTTACAAAAATGCGCGGTTAGTCAAAAACAATTTTATTGCGCCCTGATTTTTTGGCCTCATAGAGAAGGTCGTCAGCCTCTTTAAGTGCAAGTTCATAGCTGGTCTCTTTATCCCAATCAACCAAGCCCCCACTGACGGTCATGCTCATTTTAGCCCCTGATGGCAATTCCATTTCATAAGCCTCAATGCGCTCACGAATGCGTTCTGCCAACGTAATTGCGCCTTCAAATTCAGTTTCAGGCAGTAAAAGAACAAACTCTTCCCCGCCGATACGGCCCAAGGCATCACTGGAACGTAAATCTTTACCGATAAGCTCGACCAACACTTTTAGGGCCTCATCCCCCACATCATGACCATGGGTGTCATTGATCTTTTTGAAATGATCAATATCGATCATGAGCAGGCAAATGGGGTGCTTATTGCGATTTGCACGTTGGCGCTCAGCAATTGCACGCTCACTAAAGGCGCGGCGGTTTAAAATACCCGTTAGGTAATCCGTAGAAGCCGCTACTTCTAATGCTTGCTCCATTTCCTTACGTTTGGAAATATCATTGAAAGCCACGAAGAAGACATCTTCAGTGCCGAGCTTTAACGGTGTTGCATTATAAAGCGTTGTTATGGTCTCACCTTCAGTTGTGACAAAATCAACTTCCTGATTTGTCACCAATCCCTTTTGTTTAACGTGATTTAACAGACGCTCACGGTCTTCAGGATTTTTATAAAGTGTAACTGCATTTATTTCACGCACGTCTTTTTCATCAATCTTCATTGCATTGCGCGCTTTTTCATTCATTTCCAGCAACATGCCATCTTCTACAGAAGATAGGACATAAGGAATGGGCAGCGCGGCCAGCATATTTTCAAGACGTTTCTTTTCTTCTTCGCCCTGACGGTGGAATTGCTGAACTTTCAGCTGGTTACTCACCCGTGCGAGAACTTCCGGCATTTGAAGGGGGCGGGGAATATAATCTGACGCGCCAACCTCAAAACCTTTAATCTTACTTTCAACCGTATCAGAAGCCGTAATAAAGATAATAGGAATTTCATTTGTATTGCGATCGGCCTTAAGGCGTGTGCAAACCTCAAACCCATCAATACCGGGCATCTGCACATCAAGAAGGATCAAATCCGGATATTTTTCAGCAACAGCTTCCAGCGCCTGCTCACCATCGCAAGCAGCACGTGTGGCATAACCATTGCTTTCCAATACCTTACACAGCACCTTCAGATTGACCATATTGTCATCAACCACAAGGATATCACTGTCTTTGATATTCTTTTTAAGAGTCCAGTTCATTTGATCCTACTAAACCTATCTGAGTGCAGCATAGAATCAAAATATTAAAGATCAATTTAAAATAACCAAAAAGATACAATTTTATCTAACTGTTTATCTATTGCGATATCGCCATAATAACGTTCAACCTCAACAGCCTCAGCGCCATTCATTATTCTTCCAAGACCACCAAAGGTGCTATCTCTTTGTTTTACATCTTCTTCTGTGAAGTTTTTTTCAAGTAGAACCTTGGAGTTTCAACAGTCCAGCGCCAGAGACTTGCAACCATATTAACTCCTCCTCCCCCTAGCTGCCTTCACATAACCACGGTTGTCTATTACCTTTATTGGTGCTCCCCTATACATAAAAAACAACCATTTTGTGCATGTTCTGATCAGAATCCCGTCACGGGTTCATTACATTTTTGCCATTTAGCAACAAATATTAACGCTATGGCCTTGCAAAAACAGAATAAATTCAAACGGCTTGACACTCACATCAAAAACCGCAGAAAACTGGGGAAGATAGGCAAATATTGCCTATTTTTTTTACCTCGAATTAACGCTAAAATAACCTTATCGTGAAATATTAGGTGCGATATTAGTTTAACAATTGTTCAGTGCAGATCATGAAAAGCTTATTTAAAAACCCTATTTGGCAAAAATCACCAATCGCAATGGCCGTTGCGTCAATGCTTTTGCTATCTTCCTGCACAACACAGTTTCTGGTCACAGAAGCGGTCTCAACAATGGTTTCTGATAAGACCCTAGGCGATCATGCCATGAGCCTTTTAAGCAATAAAGATTGCTCCACCATTCGTAAAGAACGTGGCCTGACCTATTGTAAAGAAGACGACCCACAACTTATTAAAGACAAAAAACTTCATTGTTATAATGAGCTGGGCAAAGTCACCTGTTATGAGCAAGCTGACCTCACCAGCATTCGCGCCGGCGTTGAAGATAGAAAAGATCCACTTCAGAAGTGGAAGTAATGCTTCTTCCCAACGTCTTCGCCCTCTGGCTTGGTATACGCCCCAAAACCTTGTCCCTGTCTGTCATGCCAATCCTAACGGCATGGGCCTTAGCAGATTTTCACAATATGGGGATTTCCTATCCTGTCTTAATTGCCATTGTATTTGGTGCAATCTCCATACAAATTGCCACCAATCTTTTTAATGATGCCCATGATTATTTGAACGGGACGGATCAAAAAGACCGCATCGGCCCGACGCGCATCACCCAAGCCGGCCTTGCCACAGCCACTCAAACACGAAATGCGGCTTTTCTTTTTCTCATAATAGCGGCATTAAGTGGCCTCTACTTGATGATTGAAGGCGGTTTGCTTATTGCAGGTATTGGACTTGTGAGCGTGCTTTGCGCTTATGGCTATTCTGCGGGTCCATACCCTATTTCTCGCAGTCCTTTTGGGGAGCTTTTCGTTTTTATTTTCTTTGGTCTTATCGCTTTTAACACAAGCTATTTCTTGCTGACAGAAATATGGCCTGAACATGGTATCTTTTATGGGCTAGCCATTGGTGCACCAGCTTGCGCGATCCTTTTGCTCAATAACTACCGTGATCTTGAAAATGATAAGATTGCAGGGCGAAAGACTCTTGCAATTGTGCTTGGGGAAAAACAGGCGCAAATCCTCTATAGCGGCCTTATGGTTCTGCCCTATCCCATCCTCCTATCCATCGCCCCAAACCAGTTTCACCTGACCGGCGCTTTAATAACGTTGTTCGCCCTCTATCGCTTCTGGAACATTACAGATAAATCAGATCTTAATGGCGTGCTCGCCATCAGCGCGTTAAGCCAGATCGTCATGTGCAGCAGTCTGAGCATTGCTCTATTTTGGCAATAAAAAAAGGCCTGCAGGTGATCCCACAGGCCTTCTTTTTGAATTCGTAAATCAGCTTAGTCAACAAGCTTGATTTCAGCAGCAGCTTCTTTGCCACGGCTGACAGAAATTTCGTAAGAAACTTTCTGACCATCATCCAATTTTTGGATGCCGGACTCATGCAGAGCAGAGATGTGAACAAAAACGTCTTTGCCGCCTTCTTCCGGAGCGATAAAGCCATACCCTTTTGTAGAGTTAAACCATTTTACGGTACCAGTAGCCATTGGTATTCAATCCTTAATTTAATCTGTTTTAGTCATTCCCTATAAATAGGGAGGTCAAGAGTTCGCGATATTCTACGAATGAAGGCATATGAGAACTCAAGGAACAGATTAAAGTGACCATTTTAAAAACGCCACCAAAAGGTCTGCTTTAGTTCTGTTTTTATCCCAACAACGAGCAAAAAACGTAACTCACGAAAAGAACAGTAAGTGAGTTTTTCACCAAAAGCAAATTTATTTATATGACATTATTTTAGCCAACATATCTCATCAGCCTGAAAGCGAAACTAGAGCTCCATATCATCAGGGGCCACTTGTTCACGGCGCGCTTCATCTAAGGCTTGAACCTTGATTTTACCGTTGGCAATCTTGAAAGCATCATAGCCAAAATCATAGGCCAGCTTTAAAAGTGTATTGAGCACTTCCTTGTCGCTGCCTCGAAACTTGTCATTTTGCATCCAGTGGTTTGCAATGGACTGGATTACCATTTGCTCCACACTCATTTGATTTTCCTGAGCTTTATCAACAAGTGCCTTTAATGCCCATTCGCTGATTACGTCATCTTGAATGATAATTTTCTTTTTATTGATACGGATAAAATTCGTCATCGGCCCACTACCTGTTAAAAGTTTGAGGCCAGACACTACAACATCATGTCAAAGACAACAATGCCATAACCAACAATTGCGGATCATAATATGGCGCTGTATGAGGACTGACTAAACGGGTATCAATAATATCAATCCCCTCTGCCTTCAGTCTTGCCTTGGTTGCCGATTTAAGGTTATCGCCATTCTCACTATCGATAAATACGTGAGTCAAAAGGCTTGAGGCAGGGCAATCAATACCCACATCATTTTTCAACGTCTCAAGGAGCTTAAAAATCGTCTGATCAAGGGATAGACCGATACGCTCGGGGTCCTGACCAAGGCTTGGGGCATAGATTTTTGGACATTTTGTTTCAGCAACCGCACTGCCTACGCCTTTTGGCAGCAGGTTTGCCAAAAGGCTTGAATAAAAGCTGCCCGGTGGATAGCAGATCAAATCTGCCTCATTGATCATTTTCTTCTTTTTCTTTTGCAAGTTAGCCTGTGCCTTAACTGGTTTTTTCAGACTATCAACAAGGAAAAATTCTTTAATCGGGCTGGTAAGTCCCTCGACTTCCTTGCCCGTGATCATATGTTGACCATAGACCATCTCGCCATTTTCCAGCTTTACTGCCAAATGCATGGTATCATTCACAATTGGCGTCACTTGGCCCAAAACATTGACCAGTTTTGAAAACATAAAAATCACCGGATCAAGTTGATGACGATGATTAAGGTAACCTGCTGCTAAAATAAGATTACCAATGCTTGCGCCTTTTAAGTCAAACCCAACAGGCATATGTTCCAAAAACATGGACAGATGCGTTCTAATCAGGCGGCGCATGGGGTTTTTAATGGCGGCAACCCGTGCATCCTTCCCATTTGCCATACTTTCCAATTGGCCCAACAGTTCCTTTTTCTTGGCATTTTGGGGCAAACGAAAAGCAAACAGCTGAAAAATCTCGGGACTACCGCTGATACTTTCATCAGCCAGCGCCATCATGCGCGAACGCATATCCCCAATGGCAGGCATATCAAAAGCCTTGCGCAAAATGGCAGAACTGCCCCCACTATCAAATGGGGTCACCAGATGGATAGAGTTATGGGTGAACTTTTTTAGAACGCGGCTGGTTTGCGTTAAGGCTGTCCCACCAGAAAAAAACAAAATCTTCGGCCCATATTCCGGCGCTTTTTCATAACGCGAAATGCGCAAGATATCGGGCATAATCACATGGCGCGATACTGATGTTTTTTTCATAAGGCAAAAGTCCATGACGCTAATTTCATATTATAATGCAAGCCCATAGCTAAAAGGTCCATAAACTTTTTCATGTTTCTTATTGGAGTGCTGCGTTTTTTTGTTTAACGTCAGGCCGATCGCGCAACTTGCTTTTCCAATTATTTTTTAAGAAGATTCAGAAATGAACAATGCACAACAAGCCGCCCATGCCCTTTTAAAGGGCAGTAATCTTAATGAGGGTGAAGTTGTTTTAGACCTTGATGGTTTTAAAGTTGCCCTACAGTCAAACTCATCTGAACTTTTAGAAAAAATCGGCATCTATTTTGCCCCTGTCTTAGGCAGCGGCCCGGCAAACTGTGTGATAAAGGCCATTGAGTGCCCCTTCAATGACTTGGGCCTTGCATATTCAGACTGGGTGCGCGAACCCGGCAAAACGGGACGCAAAGATTCTTGTGCAGACCTTGAGGATGCCCGCCTTGTTCATAAAGTGCGCACAGGCATGACGTTTTTACAAAGTACAAATCACCACATTGCAGCAGGCCCCTGCCTTGAAAATGACAATCAGATCGTCAATTACATCAATGTGCAATATATCAACCATCTGCTTCAAAAAGGCTCCTTAATTTGCCACGCCTCAGGCCTTGTTTCTCAAGGCAAAGTACTTGGCATGGCGGGTTTTTCTGGTGGGGGAAAATCAACCTTGATGCTGCATATGCTTGATAAAGAAGGTATTCAATACCTCACTAATGATCGCCTGTTTATCCATGAAAACACAGCCTATGGCATCCCCAAACTGCCCCGTGTGAACCCGGGCACTATGATCCATGATGCAAATTTAAAAGACCTCTTGCCCCGTGAGCGTTTAGCCACACTTGAAAAGCTCCCCCAACAAGAGCTTTGGGACATTGAAGAAAAATACGATGTGTTTGTTGAAGATATTTACGGTGAAGGCAAAATTGCAAATAAAGGACATATGGAAACCTTCCTTATCCTAAACTGGAAACGCGACAGTGACGAGCCTTGCCAAATAAAGGAGGTTGACCTATCCGAGCGCAGCGACCTTTTATCCGCCATCATGAAATCTCCCGGCCCGTTTTATCAATTAAGCGATGGGTCCTTTTTTAAAGGTAATTCCAAGCTTGACCCTGCGCCCTATTTGGCAGGTCTTAAAGATGTAAAAGTTTATGAGGCAAGCGGTTGCGTTGATTTTGAATTTGCCAAATCCTATTGCCTTACCCATCTTTTATAATAATTAAACAGGGAAAGAAAAAATGCCAAAAGACCTGCTTATTTTGCGCCATGGTGACACCCAAAACTCCCATAAAGACGGGGATTTTAGCCGTGAGTTAACCAACACGGGTAAACGCAATGCCCAACGCATTGGTCTATGGCTTTCCCAAAATGATTTACAGCCTGAGCATATTATTAGCTCAACAGCCATGCGCGCAAAGACAACAGCGCATATAACCTGTGAATCCGCGGGTCTTGGCACATCCATTATTGAAGAGGACAAGTCGCTTTATAACGCCCCGCCTATAAACGTGCTTGAAAGCATCAAACAAGCCCCAATTAAGGGCAATTGCCTTATGGTGGTTGGGCATAATCCGCGGCTTTCTGTTCTTGTCGGTCAACTGAGTTCACAGTTTATTGCCATGAGCCCCGCAACATTAGTGCATTTGCGCGTTGAGGGTGATTGGGCAGATATTGGCACAAACCAAATTGAATTTGTTCAAGCCATCGATGCAAATACCCTCCCCCCACACACGTCCATTTGAAGGACCTGATGGGATAGAGCAACTTGTGAAGTGGCCGTCTGGATTGGTTAAAAAAACCAGCTCGCGCATTTGTCACAAACCTTTATAAAGCCACGTTTCAATCACTGATTTTACGACAAGCTTTCAAAGCCGGACTCTCTAGAGATAAAAATCATAAATTATCAAGCAGGTAAGCAATTTAACTAATGACGTGTATTTACCTTATCCCTGAGAAGTTTATTGATATTTACCTCAACTATATGGCACTATAGGGCACCGAGAAAAAACAACAAACGATAGCGGCGTCATAATGAACCCACATAATGTTCTTTTGGTTGATAAATCAGAACCAAGCGACATTGTCACCTGTCTGCAAGAAATGGGGATTTCCCTTTTTCAAAGTGCATCACAGATGCCAAGTAGTGGGGACATCCAAAACATCGATTTAATTATCTATGACTGCGATGGTGCAAAGGGTTCCTTAGAACTTGATAAAACATCACAAGGCTCTCCTGCAGTCCTTGTTGTGGGTTCTGTTGAGACAAAAGAAAAAGCCTTCGAGTACCTTGATAAGGTTGCTGATGAAGTACTCATTCGGCCCTTTGATCCATTAGAGGCCCAGTTACGTATCTCGCGCTTGCTTAAGAACAGACGCAAACAAAGCACAGCTAAGTTACCTGAACAGACTGAACATATCCGCTATGAGAAACTTCTCGACCTTTCCATGGATATTATTCTCACTGTCAGCAACGGCATTATCACCTTTGCCAATAAAACGGCAGAAACGCTTTTGCATGTGAAAGAAGATGGCCTTGAAGGTACTCATATTACAAGCATTGCCCAAAAAGATTGGGTCGAGGCCATTGAAGAAGTCTTGCCGGAACTGGCAGAAACGGGTGATCGCCTGCCCATCCAGTTATTAGGCAGCGATGGTCGCGCCATTCATGTTTTAATCGGCGCAGTTGCCATTGAAGAAGAAGGCCCCAACACTTATATGGTTGAGGCTGTGGACCGCTCAGAACATAAACAGGCCCTTGAAAACCTGTTGCAGCGTGAACGACGCTATAGAAGCCTTGTTGAACTATCTTCCAACATGGTTTTCGTTATCAGTGACGGGGTCATTACCTTTACCAACCCCACATGCGACCAACTTCTCAACAGTGCAAATGACCCGGACGGCCTTGTTGGGCGCCCTATGGCAAGTATTGTTGATATTGACTATGTGCCACTGATTGATGGGCTTGATGAGCTCGCTGAGCTCAATGAGCGCCTCCCGCTTAAATTCAGATCCCTTGACGGTACCTTGATGGATGTCATCATTGGTGTGGCCCATATGGATGCTGAACAAGGTGAAAGCCTGTTGGTTGAAGCTGTGGATATCAGCCAGCAGAAAAAATCTGCTGAAGCCTTGCTTGAGCGCGAAGAAAGATTAAGCGGCATTGTGGATAATGCCCCTGACGCCATCATCACGATGGACGAGGCGGGTAATATTGAATCCTTTAATAATTCAGCTGAAACGATTTTTGGGTTTGATCGCAGTGAAGCCGTTGAAAAGAATATTTTTGACTTCATCCAACTTTTAGACCTTCAAAAAGACGCAAACCCTAAAAAGAAAATCAAGGAATGTTCTGCGCTTGAAGCAACGGGCATCAAAAACGATGGCAATCAGATCGATATCGACCTGTCCATAAAGTCTATGATTTTTGGGGAACATCAGCGCTATATTGCCATTATCCGCGATGTAACAACGCAAAAACGCGACCATGAAGAACTGGCGTTTTTAGCAACCCATGACCCATTAACCAAGCTACCAAACAGCCATTTCATCCTAAAAACGATTGAGCGTTTCACAGAAAGTCCAGATAGCGACACTAAATGCTCTGTCCTGTTTATCACGCTTGAGCGCCTCAACCGTGTGAACGACCTGTTCGGTCACCAGATGGTGGATCATGTGCTGAGTGCCGTT
The DNA here is from genome assembly GCF_900093605.1 of Candidatus Terasakiella magnetica. Classification (NCBI taxonomy): domain Bacteria; kingdom Pseudomonadati; phylum Pseudomonadota; class Alphaproteobacteria; order Rhodospirillales; family Terasakiellaceae; genus Terasakiella; species Terasakiella magnetica. Next base: position 56,643 of record NZ_FLYE01000001.1, on the reverse strand, counting down.
GCAAATCGCTTAAATGAAACCATCGGCACCTACAACATCATTGGGCGTTGGGGTGGTGGTAAATTTGTTGCGATTACCATGGGGCTTTCCCATGATGAGATCGTCAACCAAATTTGTAATGAAGTTGAAGAAGCCTTAAGCACGCCATTTAACATTGATGATAATGATATTGTCATTGGCTGCACCATCGGGATCAGCTGCTATCCAGAAGATTGCGATAGCCCTGCGGCCTTGGTGAAAAATGCGGGTATGGCAGCCTTTGCGGCGCGCCAAAATGAAAACACGCCCTATCTGTTTTATTCCAAAGAAATGGAAGCCGAGGCAGAAGAACGTGACATGTTAGAGCGTGAATTACGCCTTGCCCTTGAACATGACCAGCTTGAAGTTTACTACCAGCCTAAAATTGATCTATCGACTGGCTTTATCAAAGGTATGGAAGCACTGGTGCGTTGGATACATCCAGACCTTGGGTTTATCTCCCCTGTAAAATTCATCCCCATTGCTGAAGAGACTGGACAGATTGTCACCATCGGGGAATGGATCCTAAGACGCGCCTGTCAAGATACCAAAGACTGGATTGATCAAGGCGCGACTGACTTAAAAGTCGCGGTCAACCTATCTGGGCGACAGTTTGATGATGAAAGCCTGCTTTCAAATGTAAAAGCGACATTAGATGAAACGGGCTTAAAACCAACAAACCTTGAGTTGGAAGTCACTGAAAGCTCGTTGATGCGTGATGTGGACCAAGGCATGCGCACCTTAAAAGAGCTGCGCGATTTAGGGATCACAACAGCCATTGATGATTTTGGCACAGGCTATTCCTCACTAAGCTATCTGCGCCGCATCCCACTTGATACACTGAAGATTGACCAGTCTTTCGTAAGAAACCTTCATGTTGATCCTGATGATGCCGCCATTGCGCGCACAATCATGGATATGGCAGAAAACTTGGGCCTAAAGGTTGTTGCAGAAGGTATTGAGATTGCTGAGCATGAAGAATTCCTCAAGACAATCCACTGTCATATCGGTCAGGGCTATTATTATTCCAAGCCAGTCCCAAGTCATGAGTTTGATGGTTTACTGCAAAAATTCTCACCGCTTAAAGGTGTTGTCTATGAAAGACGTGTCGGGGTAGATCGACGTAGGTATCAAGACCGCCGCGTCTAGGGGCCTGTCACTAAGACTTATGCCAAACCACATTGAACTTACAGCAAGCACAGGATTTCTCGCTGGGCATAAAGCTATTTTGATACCAGTTTATAACGGCCGCTTCTAATGTGCCAATCCCTGGCTCATTATTTACTAAATACTCTACAAGTTCGATTTCTGTGTTTGAGGAATTTAAGGCACGACTGCAGTTTTTTTCCAACACTTCATCAACTGAAACAGCTTCTTTTTTGATGGTAATATGCTCGCGTGCCAAAAGGATAATACGTTTTAAATGCTGACGCTTTTGATGGTAAGTAAAACCATCAGCATCATCTATATAAGCAGCAAAAAGCTCATGAATTTCATATGCTTCAGCGTAAAAATCTGAAACGTACATGCAACTGCGATCAGCTGTAATTCGCATATTATCAAACATTAAAATTGACTCAACCTAACTTCCCCATCGCATAGATTGTACCACCTTAAAGTCGTGTCCGTAACTACCTACAAGTATATGGTATATTTACGTAAGTAGCGCTACAAGAGCAGTAGGTTGTTTCAATTTAAATGGATAAAGCTGCCTCAATCAAAAGATGTTTTTGTTGTTGCCATATAGATATCTTCGCCTGTTTGCTGGTCTTCTCCTTTTAAGACAATTTCATAGCCCCAAAGGACTTTTAAGTGCTTTAAAACCTCATCGCGTTGTTTCTCATAAAGCAAAACACCATTTTTCACACGATGGCGCAGATAAAGCGTGCGATTACCCCGCATATTCACATCAATCACCTGAATATCGGGTTCCTGTAAGGAAAGGTTATAACTTTCCGCCAAACCATTGCGCACAGCACGGTAACCTGCATTATTATGAATGGCTGAGATTTCCAGATTTGATTTTTTACTGTCATCAAAAATGGCAAAGAAACGCATCTTGCGCATCAAATGCGGGCTGAGATATTGCAAGATAAAAGACTCATCGCGATAGTTTGCCCAAGCATCCAATAATGTATCGCGCCACTTCCCATTACCTGCAATATCAGGAAACCATTCCCGGTCCTCATCGGTGGGTTCCATACACATGCGTTTAATATCCATCATCATGTTAAAGCCCAGCGCATACGGGTTGATGCCGTTATATCGTGGATCATCAAATTCAGGCTGAAACACAACACTGGTATGGCTATGGAGGATTTCCAGCATGGCGCCTTCCGTGATCAACCCCTTATCATAAAGGCGGTTCATGATGGTATAATGCACAAAAGTCGCACAGCCCTCATTCATCACCTTGGTCTGTTTTTGCGGATAAAAATATTGCGCGATGTTGCGCACAATACGCAAAACCTCACGCTCCCACGTCTGTAAAATCGGGCTATTTTTTTCTAGGAAATAAAGCAGGTTTTCTTCTGGCAGCTTAAACATATCGCGCCGCTTTTTTTTCTCAATATCACTTTCTGAGGGCTCTTCCGCTTCTTCCTCATTTATAGGGACAGTGCGCCACAGGTCGTTATAGGTATGTTCTTCATATTCCTCACGCTCCTTCACTTTTTTATGAAGCGCTTCTTTGGAAAGCTTGGGTGGCCTGCGATAACGAAACACGCCTTGATCCATCAACGCGTGGGCGGCGTCCAAGACTTCTTCCACCCTCTCGCGCCCATGACGCTCTTCACATTTGGAAATATAATCACGGGCAAAAGACAGATATTCCAAAATCCCTTCCGCATCGGTCCATTGCTGGAACAAATAATTATTTTTGAAGAAATGATTATGCCCAAAGGCGGCATGAGCCATGACCAAAGTCTGCATCGCCATGGAACTATCTTCCATATTATAGCTAATGCACGGGCTGGAATTAATTACGATTTCATAAGCCAAGCCAGCATAGCCCCGGCGATAACTATGTTCATCGCGCGCAAACCTTTTACCAAATGACCAATGTTTATACATCAAGGGCAAGCCGATGGATGAATAGGCATCCAACATCTGTTCTGATGAAATGATCTCAATCTGGTTGGGGTATGTGTTTAAGTGAAGCTCGTTTTCTGCAATATCCTCAATGGCTTCATAGACCGTAGACATAAGGTCAAAGGTCCATTCTGAGCGTGTAAACAAGGGTTTGATATCTTGTTTTGTCATTATGATGCCCCTTTCAGGTCTTTTGCAAACAGCTCCCTAAAGACCCCATAAATGTCACCCGCCTGTGCGATTTTCCCCATTTTGAAAAGAGGCCACACGTCGCGAATATCGCGGTACGCCTTCCACAGTGAGGACCCGCCTTCGCCGTTGCGCACAATCTCCATCTCGTTTTCATCCACCACTTCGATATAGGTGTAATATTGCACCAAAGGCAGGATGTCCTCATTCAACAAAGATATGCAGTTCCCGCTATCCCCGCTTGTGTTATCCCCATCAGAGACTTGGGCGCCATAGACATTCCAGATGTCTGTTGGATAGCGATCACGCAGGATTTTCTTCATTTCATCCAAGGCCCGGCTCACAACCGTACCGCCACTTTCACGCCCATAAAAAAACGTCTCTTCATCCACTTCTGAGGCCACATGCGTGTGGCGGATAAAGACAATCTCGGTATATTCGTAACGTCGATCTAAAAACAGATGAAGCAGCAAGAAGAAACGTTTTGCCAAATCTTTTTCACGCTCCCCCATAGAACCAGACACATCCATGAGGCAGAACATGACAGCTTTAGAATTGGGCTGTGGAACCTTTTCAAAGGCGTGATAGCGCACATCAATCGGGTCAATAAATCCAACAACAGAACGTTTGCGCATCAATTTTACATGAAGCTTCTTTAATTCCTCAAGCCGTGCTTTCTGTTTCACCCCAAGGCGTTTTTTTGACTCTAACTCATTGATTTCTTCTTCAATCTCATCAATTTCTTTTTTCTTGGGCCGTTTTAGCGCTGTTCTGCGCGCAAGTGATTGGCGCATGGTGCGCACCAATGTGATGTTAGAAGTCGTGCCAGAGGTGCGATAGCCCGCATGTTTGGTTTGAAAGTTCTTCACGTCTGTAAGGGATTTTTTAACAAGGTCTGGCAGTTCTAAATCCTCAAAAAACAGATCGAGGAATTCATCACGCGTTAGGGTAAAGCTGAAATCATCTTGGCCTTCCCCATCATCAGAACCTTCCTTGCCGCCCCCCTGCCCGGCCCCGCCTTGGGGACGAGGAATGGTATCGCCGGGTATAAACTCTTTATTACCGGGAAAAACACGATCTTTCTTACCTGTGCGCCCATCATTAAAGAATTTGGGTTCTTCAATTCCTTTGGAGGGAATGGTGATTTTCTCCCCCGTGGCAAGGTCTTTAATGCTGCGGTCCTTAAGGGATTTATCCACAACTTCCTTAATGCGTGCCCGTGCACGTTTAACAAACCGCTGGCGATTTCCAAGGCTTTTACCTTTGGGGTTTTCTCGTCGATCTACGAAGTATCGCATGGTGCTTACCCCGCTTTATTGACACGCATGTACCATTCAACTAAACGCCTGACTTGACGTTCCGAATATCCGTGTTCTTTCATCCTTTCGACAAACTCACCGTGTTTAGCCTCCGTATCCCCATCTTTCTTGGTGCCGAAACTAATCACAGGCAGCAGGTCTTCAACCTGATTGAACATGTGTTTTTCAATCACATCACGCAGTTTTTCATAAGAGGTCCAAAGCGGGTTTTTACCCTTATTATTGGCGCGCGCGCGCAGCACAAATTTCACCACCTCATTGCGGAAGTCTTTCGGATTGGCAATGCCTGCTGGCTTTTCAATTTTTGACAGTTCCCCATCAAGAATTTCACGCTCAAACATCTGGCCCGTATCGGGGTCTTTGAAATCCTGTTCTTCAATCCATGCATCGGCATAAGCGATATAGCGATCAAACAGGTTTTGCCCATATTCTGAATAGGATTCTAAATAGGCGCGTTGAATTTCATTACCGATAAATTCAGCATAACGCGGGCCCAGTTCTGATTTGATAAAATTGAGATATTCCTCTTCTTGCTCTTTTGGGAATTGCTCACGCTTGATCGCCATTTCCAACACATACATCAAATGTACCGGATCAGCAGCAATCTCTGCCGTATCATAATTAAAGGTTTGTGAAAGCACCTTAAAGGCAAAGCGGGTGGAAATCCCCGTCATCCCTTCATCCACGCCTGCCATATCACGATATTCCTGTACAGAGCGGGCTTTGGGGTCTGTATCTTTCAGATTTTCACCATCATAGACCCGCATTTTTGAATAAAGGTTGGAATTTTCATGCGCTTTTAGACGTGTCAGCACAGAGAATTGAGACATAAGGCGCAAGGTTTCCGGTGCGCAAGTCGCCTCTGAAAGCTTGGAATTATTTAACAGCTTTTCATAAATCTTGGTTTCTTCACTCACACGCAGGCAATAAGGCACCTTGATAATGCAAATACGATCTAAAAAGGCCTCATTATTCTTGTTGTTCTTAAACTGCTGCCATTCACTTTCATTTGAATGGGCCAGCACAATACCTTGGAACGGGAAAGCCCCAAAACTTTCGGTCCCCAAATAGTTTTCTTCCTGTGTGGCTGTCAGTAACGGATGAAGCACTTTAATGGGTGCTTTAAACATTTCGACAAATTCCATGATGCCTTGTGTCGTGCGGTTTAGACCGCCTGAGAAACTATAGGCATCCGGGTCATGCTGGCTGAAATGTTCCAACTGGCGAATATCGACTTTCCCCACAAGGGTTGAGATATCCTGATTATTTTCATCGCCGGGTTCGACCTTGGCAACGCAACGCTGATGCAGTTTTGACGGCATCATTCTCACAACGGTGAATTTAGAAATATCACCGTCAAACTCCTGCATCCGCTTTGCGGCCCACGGGGACATCAGACCGGATAATCTGCGACGTGCGATTTTATATTTGTCTTCAAACAAGTCCCCGAATTTGGAAGTCTCGAAAAGCCCAAGCGGTGATTCAAAAACCGGACTTATTTCGTCCCCGGCTTTCAAAACATAGATGGGGTATTCTTCCATCAAAGCTTTAAGTCGCTCTGCAATTGATGATTTACCGCCACCCACAGGCCCCAACAGGTAAAGCACTTGCTTTTTTTCTTCCAAACCTTGGGCCGCATAGTTGAAATAACCTGCTATGCGCTCAATGGTGTCTTCCATCCCGTAAAAATCTTTAAAGGAGGGATAGACCTTAATTGTTCTGTTTTGATAAATACGCCCTAAAACGGGGTCGCTATTGGTATCTATAAGCTCAGGCTCCCCCATGGCTGTCACCATGCGTTCCGCCGCACTCGCATACATCATGCGATCATCGCGGCATCCGAGCAGATACTCCTGCAACGCCATTTCTTCTTGGCGTTCCTTTGCGTATATTTCTGAATATAAATCGAAAACTTCCATGACACGTTCCTTACTTCCCGGCGCGAACCGTTTTTTAAGAGGAAGGCCCAGATAAACGCTTCGCACGTCTTCATTTCTATGTGATTATCCTACTAAATAAGTGGGAATTAATATTGGACTTTCAAGGTAGAAACTGCTGATATCTCTATAATTTTAACAACTTCTGCGTTCTGGTAGCGAAAGACATTTGATCCCTATGACTGCACAACAACTTTTGCCCATTGGTCTGGCCTTTATCATGTTTGCTGTTGGCACAGGCTTAAACCTGACCCATTTCAAGCAAGTCTTAGCTCATCCCAAGTCCTTATTCGTGGGCCTTGCAAATCAGATTGTTTTATTGCCCATAATCGCCCTCTTTATCGCCAGTTTTTACACAGGCCCTGTTGAGTTTGCCTTTGGCCTTATGATCCTTGCGGCTTGCCCGGGTGGCATCACCTCAAACCTGCTTTCTGTACTGGCAGGGGGCAATGCGGCCCTTTCCGTTTGTATGACAGCTATTACCAGCCTGTGCTCCATCATCACCGTGCCTGTCATTTTAGGTCTGTCTTATCAATTCCTTGTTGGGGAAGGCACCACAATCACCATGCCAGTAGGCCGCGTTATGGGTGGCATTTTTCTAATTACCGCGCTGCCCATTGCTTTAGGTATGGTTTTAAAAGCAAAAAAACCTGATTTATGTGAAAAACATCAAAGAGGCTTGAGACGCACGGCAACCGTTATTTTCGCCCTCATCGTTGCAGGAGCTTTCATCGCTAATAAAGATAATATCGCCACTCACTTCCTTGATGTTGGCCTCGACCTTATCACGCTAAACATCGCCACCATCTGTTTTGGCTTTTTAAGCGCCTTTTATCTTAAAAGCAGCCCCCCAGAGCAAATCACCATCTCCATTGAGTGCGGCCTGCAAAATGTCGCCCTTGCCATTTTCTTGGCGATTAATGTGCTAGAAAAGCCAGAGTTGATGGTCCCTGCAATTATTTATGCCGTAATTATGAATGTAAGTGCCATTGTCCTGATTGTCCTTGCACGAAAATTTTTCACAAAACGTCCCTCACTGGCTTAGAGCCAGAACCTAAACATTTATAAAAACAAAATAAGCCTATTGATAAGTCAAAGAAAAACGAGTTATCTTAAACGCAAAGTGTAATTATAAAACGCTGTAACGGTTTTGATGAGTGGAGGCGCGTACATATGCTAGCAAACGAAATGTACGAATTTCGCAACCTATTAGCAGAAAAAGGCATTATCTTCTGTTATAGCGGTTATATGACAGAGGATGTCCTAAGCGGTATTGGTCAAGCCATCCGCATGAAGCTAGAATTGGAAGAAGCAGATAAGAAAGTCGCACGAAGCGTTTTCTCCCTATTTGTTGAACAAGTGCAAAATGTCATTCGCTATTCAGCTGAAAAAGAAGAATTCATGTCTGGTGATGTTCAAAAAGAGCTCCGCTTTGGTGTCCTCTCCGTTGGATACGCAGATGGAAGCTTTTTTGTCTCCTGTTCAAACCTGATAGAAGACAAAGATGTTAGGCGTCTTGGCAACAACCTGAAACATATTCAGGAACTGGATGCACCCGGCCTTAAAAAACTTTATAAAGAAACCTTAAGAGGCGATACACCAGACGGCAGCAAAGGCGCAGGTGTTGGCTTTATTGATATTGCACGTCGCGCCCAAAAAGGTTTTGAATTTGATTTTATGCCAGTCGATAACGACCGCAGTTATTTCAGCATTAAAGCATACGTATAAGAAAGAAGACTTCAAAAATGGAAAACGTGAAAATTGCCGCAACGGAACGCTCACCCGAAATCGAATTTGATTTTGATTCCAATGTGTTCACTATGCGCGGGGAATCATATCCGGAAGATGTGAACGAATTTTTTGGCCCCCTAATGGAAAGGCTCGAAAGTCATTTTGAAGATCAGGATGCTAGTGAGATTAAATTCACTTTTGAGCTCATCTATTTCAACAGCTCAACGGCTAAAATTCTCATGGGGCTGTTTGATCTCTTTGATGAAACGGCAGAAGCAGGCAATAAGGTCCTTGTTGAATGGCGTTTTGAAGAAGATGACGACAATATGGAAGAACTTGGTGAAGAATATGGGGAAGACCTTGAATTTGCTGAATTCATCCTTAAAGAAGTTGCTGCTGACTAACCCATCTTTCTAAACCTCTCCATATTATAAATATTTTTGCGAATGGTTCGCATTTGCTATTGACTCTGCATATCATTTGCATCATTGTGCGCTGCAGTTACAGGGGAGCTGATCTCGCAAATTACACTTTCTTGTAACGTTACTCTGCTTACCAAGAGTAACATTCACTACCTTCCGCAGCAAAGGCCACGCCGACCGGTGTGGCCTTTGTTCATTTAGAGAAAAAGATCAGGAAGTAGTGGTTCACCAGCTTTCACCGCATAATGCTCCAAATCCGTAATACCTTCTTCTTTCAATACATCTTCATCAATATAAAAGTTCCCGGTATGGGTCTTGGCATCACGTTGCAAAATGATATGGGCGCAATCCGCAACGATCTCGGGTGTGCGACAATTTTCCGGTTTCACCAGATCACCCAACATAGCAAGGGCTGCTGTATAAATAACCGTTTTAGGCCATAGTGCATTGACCGCCACACCTTGTGAGGCAAACTCCGCCGCCATGCCCAGCACACACATGCTCATACCATATTTTGCCATACTATAGGCCGTATGTCGTGCAAACCATTTAGCATCCATATTAAGTGGTGGTGACAGGTTTAAGATATGAGGGTTCTCGGACCTTAAAAGATGGGGCAAGCAGGCTTGTGAAACACAAAACGTGCCGCGTGCATTAACTTGGTTCATCAAATCATAGCGTTTCATCGGTGTTTCAAGCGTGCCCGTAAGATTAATGGCAGAGGCATTATTGATGCAAATATCAATCCCGCCGAACTCAGCCACCGTTTTTGCTACAGCCTCAGCCACCTGATTTTCATCACGAATATCAACTTGTAACGCCAGTGCTTTGCCGCCTGCTTCCTCAATTTCTTCAGCTGCACTATAAATGGTGCCGGGCAATTTCGGGTTTGCTTTTGCCGTTTTGGCCGCAATGGCGATATTGGCCCCGTCCGCTGCACATTTCTTGGCAATGGCAAGGCCGATGCCGCGGCTTCCCCCTGTGATGAAGATCGTTTTTCCTGCAAGTGATCCCACAATCATCCCCTTTTAAAAAAGCTCTTCATCCAGTTCCATCATGGATGCCCCACCTGCCATGATGGAGGCAAACAAACTGTTGGTTTGAGGGAGAAGTTTCTCCATGTAAAAACGCGCTGTCGTAATTTTCGCCCCATAAAATCCACTTTCATCCTCATCAGCCTTATCTTTTGAAGCCTCAACCATACGACACCACATATAGGCCAGTGCGACCAGCCCAAACAGACGTAGATATTCTGTCGCCCCGGCAGCCGCCTCTTCAGGTTTTCCCATCCCCACGCGTGCAAGCTGGCCTGTGGCTTGTTGCAAGCGCCCAAAGGCTTTGGCAAGGGGTTGCACAAATTCCCCCATTTCCTCATCCATGACATATTTTTCAATATAGTCCTGAACGGGATGAAAAAACCGTCGCAGGTTACGCCCTGCCTTGGCGGGCATTTTTCGACCAATCAGATCAAGGGCCTGAATGCCGTTGGTGCCTTCATAAATCTGGGCAATACGACAATCGCGCACATATTGTTCCATGCCATGTTCACGAATAAAGCCATGACCACCAAAAACCTGCATGCCGATATTGGTACATTCAAAGCCAAGGTCGGTAAAAAGTGCTTTGACAATGGGTGTCATTAATTGAACAAACTCATCAGCCTCTTCACGGCGTTTGTCATCTGCGTGCCTGCGCGAGATATCCAGCTCTTCAGCCACCCATGCCCCCATGGCGCGACAGCCTTCAATATAAGCCCGCTGTGTCATCAACATACGGCGCACATCTGGATGCACAATGATCGGATCAGCGGGTTTATCAGGATGTTTCACTCCACTTAAAGAGCGCCCCTGCAAACGTTCCTTGGCGTACTCAACGGCGCCTTGATAAGATGCTTCTGCCAGCCCAAGGCCTTGCATCCCCACGGCAAGACGCGCAGCATTCATCATGGCGAACATGCCGCGCATACCCTTGTTAAGCTCCCCTACAAGCCAGCCTTTTGCGCCATCAAAATTCATCACACAGGTTGAAGAGGCCTTGATCCCCATCTTATGTTCAATCGAGCCACAAGTTACCCCATTGGCCTCGCCCGCATCCCCCTGATCATCAGGGATAAATTTCGGCACGATAAAAAGACTTATGCCTTTAATGCCTTCTGGTGCATCGGGTGTGCGCGCCAAGACCAGATGAATGATATTCTCAGTCATGTCATGCTCACCTGCAGAGATGAAGATTTTTGTCCCTGTCACGCCGTATGAACCATCACTTTGCGGCTCCGCTTTTGTGCGACAAAGGCCAAGGTCCGTGCCGCAATGGGGTTCCGTCAAACACATGGTGCCAGACCAGCTGCCATCCACAAGCTTGGGCAGATACATATCTTTCATGTCATCGCTGCCAAAGGTATGGAGCGAATGATAGGCCCCGTGCGATAAACCCGGGTACATGCCAAAAGACAGGTTTGACGAACAGATCATTTCTGCAATCATACTATCAATGGCCTTAGGCATCCCCATGCCGCCATAGGCTGGATCACAGGCCAATCCGGTCCATCCGCCTTCACAAAAAGTTTTATAGGCTTCTTTAAATCCTGTTGGCGTGCTGACCTTACCATCACTCCAGATGCAGCCTTCTTCATCACCACTGCGATTAAGGGGAAAAAGGACTTCCTCGGCAATTTTGCCCGCTTCTTCTAAAATCGGTTCAACAAGGTCACGCGTTGCTTCTTCAAAGCTTTCCATCTCTGGCAGCTTATCGGCGTTCATCACTTCATAAAGGACGAACATCATGTCGCGAATGGGTGCTTTATATGTTGCCATTTTCTTAGTTCCTCAACGGTTTGCCGGTTAGCAGCATATGTTCAACACGATCCAATGTGTCTGGATGGCGCACCATTTTCATGAAATTTTCACGCTCCAGATCGAGGATATCCTGCTCGGACATTTCAACGGTTGGGTCGCCTTCTTCACCACCTGTCAGAATGTCACCTACGGCTTGGGCCACCACCGCGTCATGCTTGGTGGCCTTTCCTTGGCGCACAAAACCGCCCACTGCCATAGCAAAGGCCACACGACCACTTTCACCTGCAAGGCTAAAGACAGGTTTTTCAGGCGCTTCATAATCCTCAACCAGCTCTAAGGCTTTGGCTTTGGCATCAGCGAGCAGACGGTAACGGTTCATGGTAATGCCGTCCTCTTTTCCCATAATCAGGTTTGATTTGGCCTCTTCTGCTGATTTCGCCACATTGGCGGTGGAAATCAGTTCAAAAGCCTTGGCTGCACCGGGCATGATGCCGCGGGGATGTTTGGGGTTTATAGACCAACGGCGCAGCATTTCTTTTGTGCCACCCCATCCGGGCACCAATCCAACGCCCACCTCAACAAGGCCCGTATATGTTTCCACATGAGCCTGAACCGCATCACTATGAAGCAGGATTTCACAGCCCCCGCCCAAAGCCATACCACTTGGGGCAGAGACTACAGGGAATGGGGCATATTTCAGCGCCATATAGATATCCTGTCCGGTTTCCACCATATTTTCAATCTCGCCCCATGCTGCAATATTTGCTGCAAAAAGGGCGAGACCCAAATTTGCCCCAACAGAGAAATTCGTCCCCTCGTTATAAATCACCAAGGCTTTATATTTTTTCTTCACCACGCGAATGGTTTTGCCCAATAAAGTTAATGTATCAGGATCCAGAGCATTCATTTTTGAGGTAAATTCAAAACAGACCACCCCGTCCCCAATATCCCAGAGCGAAGCTGACCCATTTTTCAAGATAGGTTCTGATTTCAGCTTGATATCAGACAGCATGATCACGCCATCAGGGCGTATTAAATCGGTATAGCCCCCTTGTGCGGTGAGGTACTGGAGTTTCCCCTCTTCAATGCGATAAAACGTCTTGCCCCGCGCTGTTTCTAAAATAGCAGGGAGCTCAAAACCCTCTTCAACCAGCTTATCTGCAAACCAGTCTGTGCCAAGCTTATCAATCAGCTCAAACGGGCCAAACTTCCAGTTATAGCCAAGGCGCATGGCTTCATCAATTGAGGCAATATCATCTGCGGCTTCACCCACCAACATGGCGGCATAAGAAAGCGTGTGGGCCAAAACCCGCCATGCATATGTGCCGCCTTTATCTTCATGCGTGACGAGTTTTTGCAGGTCTTTTACTTTTGTGCGCCCGCTTAATAGGCTTGATTTAATGGTGGGGCGATATTCACCTGTAGACAGATCAATCCCCTCTTTAACCTTCTGCCCACCCTCACGGTTTAAGCGATAAAAGCCCCCTTTACCTTTGCGCCCAGTATAGCCATTAGCAATCATTTTTTCAATCAGGGGCAACTCACGCTTGGCTTTAACAAACGGGTCATCACTGGGCAGTAAGTTCACCATGGACTCAATCACATGAGGCATAAGGTCAAGCCCCACAAGGTCCATCAGCCCAAACACACCTGTTTTAGGAATACCACAAGGCTTGCCAATAATGGCGTCAGCCTCTTCAACAGAAAGCCCTTGACCCATGGCTTCCAGAACGGAGATATAAATCCAATACACCCCTAAACGGTTGGCGATAAAACCGGGGCGGTCTTTACAGTGAACGATGGATTTTCCAAGTTTGTGGTCTGCAAACTCACTCACCCTATTAATAACGTCTTGATTAGTCTTTTCGCCTTTTACAACTTCCAACAAACGCATATAGCGCGGTGGGTTAAAAAAGTGGGTGATGCAAAAATGCTGCGCAAAATCATCCGACATACCTGCAACAAGATTATCCAGTGGAATGGTGGAGGTATTGGAAGATACAATCGCACCTTTTTTGCGCACAGCCTCAAGCTTTTTATATAAATCCTGTTTGATATCAAGGCGTTCAATCACCGCCTCAATAATCCAGTCACATTCAGACACTTGATCAAGGTGATCTTCGATATTGCCTGTTGTGATGCGTTTTGCATTGCGTTTATGGCTCAAGGCAGCGGGATTGGATTTAAGCAGTTTTTTAACCGCACCTTGTGCAATAACATTTCGATTATCTGCCCCGTCTGGAACGATATCAAGCAGCAAGACCTCATGTCCGGCATTTGCCCCATGGGCCGCAATACCTGCGCCCATTACGCCTGCGCCAATGACACATATTTTATTAATCATCCCCATCAGATCGCCTCCACAATAGTTGCGATCCCCTGACCCCCGCCGATACATTGTGTAGCTAAACCGTATTTTGCGCCTTCGCGTTTTAACACGGAGGCCACTTTACCAACGATGCGCGCCCCTGTTGCCCCAAGGGGGTGACCAAGGGCCAAAGCCCCGCCATCAAGGTTGATCTTTGCCGGATCAAGCCCCAGCTCATTTATGCAAGCCAGTGATTGGGAGGAAAAAGCTTCATTAAGCTCAACCACATCCAGATCTTCCAGTGAAAGCCCCGCACGCGCCAAGGCTTTGCGGGTTGAGCCCACAGGCCCCATGCCCATCACCTCGGGAGCACAGCCTGAAATCGCAACAGATTTAATGCGCGCTAAAGCCTCAATATTATGGGCCTTGGCATAATCTTCACTACAGACCAACACTGCCGCCGCCCCATCGGTGAGCGGGGAACTGGTGCCTGCGGTTACAGAGCCGTCTTTATCAAAGGCAGGGTTAAGCCCGGATAAATCATCCTGTGTGGTGCCTTCACGAATACAGCCATCACGCTCTACACCGTTAATGGGGACTATTTCATCATCAAAGCGCCCCTCAGCTTGTGCTTTTGCCGCTTTTTCATGAGAAGCCACGGCGAACTTTTCTTGAGCGTCGCGCGAAATATCATATTGCTGCGCCACAACTTCTGCTGTCTCGCCCATGCCCATAAAAGCATTGGCGTTATCGTGATAAAGGGTTGGATTTGGCAGTGGGTTAAAGCCCATGATCGGCACACGTGTCATACTTTCAACACCTGCGCAAATGAAAGCCTCCCCCGCCCCCATGGCAATAGCACCTGCAGCCTGATGGACCGCTTGCATGCTTGAGCCGCAAAAACGGTTGACCGTCACCCCGCCAACAGTGCTTGGTAGGCCACTTAAAAACACCATGATGCGCGCAAGGTTAAAGCCTTGCTCACCTTCAGGAAAAGAACATCCGCAGATCAAATCTTCAATATCATCAGGATTGACGCCTGTTTTGGAAATCAGGTCACGAACAACGAAGGCGGCTAAATCATCAGGCCTGACCTTTGCCAAGGCCCCTTTATTAGCGAAATGAAAGGGGGAGCGAGAATATCCCGCAATAACGACGCTTTTCATAATACTGCCTCCGTCCTTTAACTTACCTATAGGTAATCAACCAGTTAGATGAATACGGACCACTTGGTGCGGCTTGTTATTTCATTTTATTAACTCTGGCTCTTTACTTAACCTCAACGCTTTTTTCAATAAGGGTATCTTGGCATTGTTTTTCAATTTCTTTTAATTCAACCAAAACAGATTCAAGTTCAACTTTCTGTTCTTCAAGGTCATTTATGCGATGGCGCACTTTGCCGCTTAACATCTGGATTTGATCAACCTGATCGACCTTTGTTTCGTAAAGGTCAAGAAACTCACGTATCTCAGCCAAAGAAAAACCCAGCTTTTTTCCACGTAAAATCAAGATCAGGCGGGCACGGTCTTTTTTCGTATAAACACGCGTATTTCCAGCACGTTGCGGGGCCAGGAGCTCCTTCGTTTCATAAAAGCGAATGGCGCGCGGCGTGACGCCTAACTCTTTTGCCAGTTCCGGTACGGTGTAAAATTCCTGTGCCACAATGCATCTTCTCTTTCATTTGTTATAATTAGTAAGTTACCTTACCTATACGTTACTTGCAAGTTAAAAAATATATAGCCCTATGTGTTAAGCGGTCTTTTTAGCCCGTTCTTCTTCAACCAATTCCTTCTTGGATAATTTCCCCACCATGGTTTTGGGCAACTCATCGCGCATTTCTATTTCTTTAGGCATTTCAATGCGCGAGAGTTTATCTTTTAAAAATGCCTTCAGCTCGTCAGCCGTTAAACCTTCCTCGCCTTCCACCAGCTTTACAAAAGCTTTTGGGGCCTGTCCACGGTGCTCATCCTCAATACCAATGACGATACATTCCGCCACCCTTTCATGAAGATAAATCGCCTCTTCAATCTCGCGCGGATACACGTTGTAGCCCGAACAGAGGATCAAATCTTTGATACGATCTACAATAAAGATATAGCCCTCTTCATCCATATAGCCGATATCGCCCGTATGAAGCCGCCCGTCAATCACGGTGTTTTCTGTGGCTTCTGGACGCTGCCAATATCCTGCCATGACTTGCGAACCTTCAATAACAATTTCACCTTTCTCGCCTTGGGCCATTTCAATCTTCGGATTATCAGGATTGCGAATGGAAACCTTTGTATCGATCAAAGGCAAGCCGATTGAGCCTGCCTTAATCTCCCCTGTGGGCGGGTTTACCGTTGCGACAGGTGAGGCCTCGGTCAAACCATAGCCTTCCACAACTGTGCACCCTGTCAGCCTTTCAAAATCGCTTTTTACCTCAACAGGCAGCGGCGCACCGCCTGAGATACAGAATTTGATGGAGGATAAATCATATTTTGCCAAATCCGACGCCCCATTAATCGCCGTATAGATGGTTGGCACACCGGGGACTAAGGTTGCCTGCTTTTTAGAAAGTGTTTTTAAAAGCTGCTGCAATTCAAAACGCGGCAATAAGACAAGCTCTGCCCCAATGGATATCCCTAAATTCATCACCACCGTCATGGCAAAAACATGAAAAAAGGGCAAGACACCCAACATACATTCTTCCCCCTCAACAATGGGGGGCATGGCGTGACGTACCTGATGGGTATTGGCTGCAATATTGGCATGGGTCAACATGGCCCCTTTAGGCCGCCCCGTGGTGCCGCCAGTATATTGCAAGACCGCCAAATCCTCATCAAGGGTCTTAACCGCATTATAGGCCCCATCGGTATTTGCCAGTCGCGTGAAGGATAAATGAGCCGGATCGCGATTAAAATCCACAAGTTCAGAGCGTTTGAGAACATTAAACAAAACACTTTTAACAGAAGGCAACACCTCAGACATAGAACATACGATGATGCGTTGTAAGCAGGTTGTCTCTAGGCATTTTTCGACTTTGGGAAATATTTGTTTGAGATCAAGCGTGATCATAATCTCTGTTTGGGAATCTTCAATCTGATAGGCCAGTTCACGTTCTACATACAGCGGGTTGTAATTAACAACCGTGCCACCCACTTTTAAAATGGCGTAATAACAGACCACAAAATAAGGGGTGTTGGGCAAGCATATGCCGACCTTACTGCCTTTTTTCACACCGAGTTGTTGAAAGCCTTTTGCGGCACGATCAACCAGTTCAGCAATTTCGCCATAAGTATATTTCTTATCGAGGAAATCAACACAGGGGCGGTCCGCAAAACGTTCCACGGCTTGATCAAAATAATCAATAACGCTTTTAGTCATCAGCTTGCCTCCTCCTTACCCTGTGCTGGTTAATGCAACAGGCCTGTCAGCTTCATGGCAATCCCCATGGAACCTTTCACTTTTAATTTGCCCATGGTGTAGGCCAACATGGGGTCCAGCTTGCCAGCCAGCAGTTTTTCAAGGTTTTGTGTTGTGATCTTAATGGTACAATCAGCCATATCATCTTCATGACTGAGCACGGCAGGTGTTTCTGTAGCATCCAGAAAAATCACCCCGTCATTCTTGCAGACGAATTTCACCGTCGCATTCAAGCTCTCTAAATCATCGAGCATTTCAGACATACGTTCTTCAACTTGTTCAATGGACATTTTGAAGCCTCCTATATCACTTATTACCTATAATAGATCAAAGTGACCTATAGGTAAAGTAAATAAGAATCCTTCTAATCAATCAAGTTGGTGATATCGATATCATCATCCACAAAGATAGAATAACTGCCGCTGTCATAGCGAGAATACGTCTTGTCGCCTGCCCCATCCACATTTAGCGTCTGGTCTGTGCCACTATCAGCCCATGTCTCCCCACTTGAAAGGGTATCATTGGCGTCCCCCACAATGACGAAATCCTGCACGCCATCTGACATATAACCAACCGTCTCACCGCTTAGGTGGATATCCCAGTCGCCATCTTTGAAATCGAGCACTTCAATATTACTGATAATATGAGCAAACTCTGTATCGGTGGTATCGAACGTCCCGCCTGTATGGAACTTCAACGTATCCTGATCCGCCCCCCCATCATAGCTATCTGAGCCATCACCATTATAGATCAGCGTATCATTATCGCTGCCGCCATCTAAGGTATCACTACCAAGGCCACCATCTAGAGTGTCATCGTGATAATGTCCACTCAGTACATCATCACCAGCCCCGCCAGAGACTGTATCAACACCAGAATATCCATTCAGGTTATCATTACCGTCTGTACCACTCATAATATCATCACCAGTGGAGCCTTTCAGCGTCCAGTCCAGATTGACATCACCATCACCAAAACGCAGGATTTCAATATCCGTGAGGCTATCGGTTCCCTCATCCCCATCATCAAGATTATTATCCGTGATCGTATAAGTCGCATCAGCATTTTTAGTGACTGAATAATCAGCAGAATTACCATTATAGACCGATACATCAAGGAAGCGTTCCACCCCCCCACCACTGATATGATCATCACCAGCGCCACCGATCAGCGTGTCAGTTTCACTTCCGCCATCAAGCGTATCATTACCATCACCGCCATTTAAAATATCATCATGATAATGCCCGCTTAGAAGGTCAGCGCCTGCCCCGCCAAAGACGGTATCGGCACCGCTATAGCCATTTAGATCATCATTACCGTCAGTGCCGCTAATCACATCCGCGCCAGTGGAGCCTTTCAACGTCCATTCCAGATTATAATCGCCATCCAGGAAGCGCAGAGTTTCAATATCTATTAAGGTATCGGTTCCCTCATCGCCATCTTCCACATGAAGGTCGGTGATTGTATAGGTCGCATCGCTATTCTTCACGATGGAATAATCGGTTTGAAGCCCCTCATAGACCGCGACATCAATGTATCTCTCAATAGAGCCACCAGATAAGATGTCATCACCGGCCCCACCGATTAGCGTATCGGCTTCAGTACCGCCATCAATATCATCATTGCCAGCGCCACCATGTAAAACATCATCATAGTAATGCCCTGTGATCACATCATCACCCGCGCCACCAAAGACCGTATCGGCACCGCTATAACCATTCAGGTTATCCGTTCCATCACTGCCATGAAGTGTGTCAACGCCCGTGCTACCTTTCAAGGTACGATCCAGATGATAATCACCATCATGGAAACGCAGGATTTCAACGTCCGTTAAACTGTCTGTGCCTTCATCTCCATCAGCCGCATTTAAGTCTATAACCGTGTAGCTGCCATCGCCATTTTTGGTGATGGTATAATCAGTTGAGACACCGTCATAAACAGCCACATCAAGATATCTTTCAATAGCGCCGCCAGAAAGGCTATCGTCACCGGCCCCGCCGATTAGCGTATCGGCTTCAGTACCGCCATCAATGTCATCATTACCATCACCACCATAAAGAATGTCATCGTAATAATGACCTGTGATGATATCATCACCAGCCCCGCCAAAGACCGTATCTGCCCCAGAATAGCCATTGAGGTTATCCGCCCCTACTGACCCGCTCATGGTATCAACACCCGTTGAGCCTTTTAGCGTCATATCAAGGTGCACATCTTTATCGGCAAAGCGCAGGATTTCAATGCTGCTAAGCGTATCAACCCCTTCATTGCCATCGTCCCAGTTGGTGTCTGTGACCGTATAAGTCGCATCAGCATTTTTAACGATTGTGTAATCCGTAGATTGACCGTTATAGAGTGCCACATCCAGGTAACGGTCTGTTACCCCACCCGTTAAGAGATCATCGCCCGCCCCACCAATAAGGGTATCGGTTTCATTTTCCCCATTGATGTCATCATTGCCATCACCGCCAAACAAAATATCATCATGATAGTGCCCCGTGATCGTATCATCACCCGCCCCACCATAAATTAAATCAGTGCCTGTGTAGCCTTTAAGCACATCATCGCCAGCCTCACCCCAGATGGTGTCATCACCCCCGCGCCCATCAATGGTGTCATTCAACACGCCACCGCCGAGGTTTTCAGAAGCAGAACTTCCATTGAAGCTATAGGCCACTGCTGAGTATTGACTACCATCAGCGAATTCGAGAATTTCGATATTTGTCAGCGTATCTGTACCATCATCGCCATCGCTGGCGTCATTATCGGTAACTGTGTACGTGCCTGCATTATAGGAAATGGTGTAATCAGACTGATATCCCGTGAACTCAGCCGTATCCATGCCCGCGCCACCATCAATGACGTCATTACCACCAAGGCCAACGAAAATTTCATTAGCGCTTGAGCCTGTGAAATTATCGGCGTTATCAGAGCCTCTCACCCCTTCGATGTTGGAAAGGCTATCCGTCGCGCCATCTCCATCGCTGGCAAGGCCTGTAGCAAAGTTGACATCAACCGCACCTGTGGCACTCTCATAAGACACACCATCAAAGCCATCGCCACCATCCAGCGTGTCGTTACCAGTGCTGTGGGCAAACATATCATCGCCTGCCCCGCCAGAGATCGTATCATCACCATCCCCGCCATTGATACGCTGTTCGCCATCATCAAAGACGAGAGTGTCGGCGGCTGCGGAACCATTGATCCAGACTTGTTCGTAACGTGTGCCGTCTGAGTTATAGATTTGGCTGTAGATGCCACCGCCTGAACCATCCGTTCCACTGTAATCGGTCCAAGTGACAATATACTTACCATCTTCAATTACAGCGACAGACGGATATGATTGGTCCCCATGTGTGGTCGTATTAACAAGGAACTCATCACCAATCTTGTTGCCTTGCTCATCAAAACGTTGACCATAGACCCCATGGGAACTTCCGTCCTGTCCATTAGAATACCAAACAGCAACAAAACCACCCCAATCAAACGCAGCAATTGACGGTTTATATTGGGCGAAATCATTTGCGGCCTCAGTACTTGGGAAAACAATATCCCCGCTAATCGCCGTCGCGCTATTATCAAACACCCGGCCCATAACATTATAGCCACCGCTTGAAGCGTTATACCCATACCACGTTACGACGAAACCACCATTTGCAAGGCCAACAGTGTCAGATGTTTGTTGCACTAATGCTGAAGATTGGTTGACTGTAAATTCATCGCCTACAGCAACGCCATTCACATCAAGAATTTGCCCCATTACATCATATGAAGAATCATCTGTTGTCCATGTGAGCACATAGTTCCCATTATTCAAAACAGTAGATGATGCATCATTGTGGTTTACTGCGGATACAGGATTTACTTGGAACTCACCATTAACCTTGTCGCCATTTACATCAAAACGCTGCGCTATAATATTCGTCGTACTGCTCTCTTGCGTATCACTCCAAGATACAACAAAGCCACCATCTTCCAATCCGATGACTGATGCAAGGCTCTGATTGCCTGCTATTGTTGTATTGACAACAGTTTCAGTTCCAACCGGATTAGCTGAAGAATCAAAACGTTGTGCATAGATATCATTACCGTCAGCCCCAGACCTATAAACGATAACAAAACCACCATCTATTAGCTTCGCTGCATCCCAAACACCCTGATAGCCTGTGACATCTGTATTCACCAAGAACTCGTCCGTAAGGGCTTTCCCATTACCGTCAAAATGACGTGCATATACACCTGTCTGGTTACCATCCTGATATTGGTCATTCCATACAGCTACATAGCTTCCATCTTCCAGACTAATGACTTGAGAACTCGACTGTTGATGAATTGTCGTCTGATTAACTCGCTCTTCCCCCAGACTATCCTTATAGGTGATATTACCATCAGCAAAGGAGATCATCTCAATATCTTTGAGCTTATCTTCGCCTTCATCCCCATCGGCCGTATTCATGTCTTTCACATGCACATAGCCGTCATTATCGGTGAAGATCGTATAATCCGCCATATTACCTGCGTATCCGGCAATATCCGTACCGTCCCCGCCATAAAGCACATCATCGCCCGCTTTACCGATTAAGGTATCCGTGCCACCAAGGCCCCAAATCTCATCATTGGT
The DNA here is from genome assembly GCF_900093605.1 of Candidatus Terasakiella magnetica. Lineage (NCBI taxonomy): Bacteria > Pseudomonadati > Pseudomonadota > Alphaproteobacteria > Rhodospirillales > Terasakiellaceae > Terasakiella > Terasakiella magnetica. The sequence goes on along the minus strand of NZ_FLYE01000001.1, from coordinate 34,808 downwards.
TGCCTTGCCTTCAAGGCGTTGGCCCACGTCTGTTCCATAAACACCATGGGTGGTTTCTGGGCTTGAGGCCACATCCACAAAGACCGTCGCTGTTGAGGTACCACCATTGCCGTCCGATACCGTATAGTCAAAGGTGCCTTCACCAAAGTAATCCTCAGCAGGCGTGAAAGTCACCGTACCATCGCCATTAAGCACGACAGTGCCATTGGTCGCATTATCAACCGCCGTGATGGTCAGCGTATCGCCATCTACATCACTGTCGTTACCAACAAGGTCAGCAACGCTAAAGGTGATTGGCGTGTCTTCATCAGTTGAGACCGTATGGGTTGGTTCATACGCCTGAACAAATTGGCCAGTATCGGGATCAAGCATGAATACACTGCTCGTCGATTGCAGGTATTCAGTGGTCGCCAAATAGAACACACCACCAATTTCAAAACTTTCCCAATTATATGCGTGATCAACACTTAAGGTCTGATATTCAACGAAACCATCACCATCCCATTTAAAGAGACGTGCGCTCGTACCATCATTGCCTTCAACCAGATAGCGTTCATCATTGTACTCAAACGAATGCCAGTCACGAATACTGGTGGTTTGAATCGTTTGATCCACAACAAATTCAGTACCATCCCACTTGTAAATAAACGAGTTGGTCGTTCCACCGCCACTACCATCTTTGCGATGATTAGCAAGAGCAAGGTAGTGCGTACCATCAATTTCAAAGGCTTCCCAATCAATCGCGCCTTCTGTATTGATTGATTGTATTTCACTAAACCCACTGCCATTCCATTCATAGATTTTGGACACACTAGAATAGCTGGTATTGCTAAAGAAGCTCGCCAAGGCAAGGTATGTTTTGCCGTTTATCTGGAATGTTTCAGCATCTCGTTGCCCCGGCATAGACAGAGTTTCAATTTCTGTAAGGCCTGTGCCATTAAACTGATAAACCCTTGCATTAACGTCATATTCCAAACCTGGCGTACCCGCATCATTATAATAATTTGCGGCTACAAAATAGGTTTCATTATCTACTTCAAAGCTGGTCCAACTATTTGCACCATGCAAAGGTAGAAGCTGAACTTGCTCGAATTGATTTAACGTATCATTCCATTTCAAGAATTCTGAATTTTGATTAAATGCAGTTCCATTTTGGAAGTTGGCAACGGCCAGATACATTTCTCCGTTAATTTCACGTGCTTCAAAATCATAGGCCCCATGAGTTCCAATATCCTGAATTTTAACGAACTTAGTGCCGTTCCATTTATAGATATATGAACTAATTGCATCACCATTCCATATATCAGTCGCATCAGAGAATTTAGCAACAGCCAAATAGGTTTCACCATTGATCTCAAATTTTTCAAAATCCATCGCATATGATGTATCAAAACCCAGCACACTTGCGCTGAGTACCGTCTCATCTTCAGCTGCAATCGGCACGTAATTTGCCGCTGCCACGTTCACCGTAACGGTTTGTGTTGTCACCCCACCATTATTATCGCGTAGTTCCACGATGAAGCTATCTGCACCCGCATAACCGTTATTGGCCGTATAGGTGAAGGCCCCATTGCCCGAAAGAACAACCGTGCCGTTGGTGGCTTGGGTATCCAGCGCGAAGGTGACTTCTTCGCCTTCTAAATCCTTGCCGACAATAGCAGAACTAAAGGCCGTGCCTTCCACAACCTCAATGGCGAAATCTTCCACCACGTCATAGATCATATCCCCGCCCAATATCGGGGAGTTGGTTTGAGCCTCGATATGGAGCTGATTGGCTGAGAGATCATCAATACGGCCTGTGCCTGTGCTGTCACTAAACTGCCAGTTCGCCACCAGATTTTCTTCTGCACTTGGGTCGCTTAATGCAGATTGATAATTTTGTTGGATTTCCCAAGCTGAGCGTACGTCATCCCAGATACGAACATCCGCCATATCGCCGTCAAACTCATTCCAAAACGCATCAGCGCTTTGCCCAAGTGTTATATTTTGGTCTGCAAAGGCCCAATCGACTGTCACGTCATAACTATTATAAAGCTGCCCATCCATATAGACATTAATCACACCACCTGCATGTTGCTCATAAGTAACTGCAATATGGTGCCACTCACTATCCACAACGTTATAAGGCGTCATGGTGCCATCAGAAGTAGCCTCAGAAGCAGCCCCTTTTGCTTGAAGGGAAACGACACCAGTATCTAGGAAAAAGACGTTCAAGCCATTTAGGGATAAATTACTATCTCCACGGCTTATAAGAGATTGCCCTGCGGCAGATGTTGAGCCTGTTTTAAACCATAATTCCCAAGTCCCGTTGGCACTGTCAAAAGCCGTATTTGTATCAATGGAAACAACATCATCCACCCCGTCAAAGGTGGCCGTATTCACGGTGCGTGACACACCAACAGCCTCAGGTGCATCGTTGGTGCCTGTGACTGAAACCGTCACCGTGCCCGTGTCGGTGCCGCCATTGCTGTCGGTGATGGAATAGGTAAAGCTGTCAGAACCGACATAATCGGCCTCAGGCGTATAAGTCACCGTGCCATCCCCATTGAGCACAACTGTCCCATGAGAAGCCTCACCCACCTTATAGATCGACAAGCTATCGCCATCAGGGTCAGTATCATTACCTGTCAGGTCTGCTGTGGTGAAAGTCAGCGGGGTGTCTTCGGCCGTATTAACGATATCTTGAACATCGGTTGCTGTAACGAATTGGCCTGCGCCTGCATCAAAGCGGAAGATTTCAGAACTTGTCAGGTTATGAGTAGATGATGCCAAGTAATACACACCATCAATTTCATAATTCACCCAATTGTAAATATCATTGCTCGAAAGTGTTTGAGATAAAACAAATTGCGCCCCGTCCCATTTATATAACCTGTTGTCTCTACCATTACCGTTGGCTTCTACAAGATAACTATCCCCTGCAACTTGGAAACTATGCCAAGTATATGTCCCTGTATTTGTTAAACTTTGATGTTGTACAAACTCTGTCCCATCCCACTTGTAAATATGTGAAGGGATGTCATAAGATGAACCATTATAATGGTTAGCAACTGCAAGATATTGTTCGCCATTAATTTCAAAGGATTCTAAATCAGTTGCCCCAGAAGTCGCGAAGGATTGATATTCGACAAACTGAGTACCATTCCACTGGTAAATTTTAGAATTCAGATTATGAGTTGAATCATTATTATAATTTGCTACGGCTAGATACTGAACACCGCCGACCTCAAAACTTTCCCAATCACTAGCGCCATTTGTCGCAATACTTTGAAATTCAACGAAAGTGGATTGGTCTGCATCCCATTTATAAACTTTCGAATTAAGATTATAACCAATGCTGTTGTTTACATGGTTAGCCACGACTAAATAGGTTTCCCCATTTATTTCAAAATGTTCCCAATCCTGCGCCCCAGAAGTCGCGATAGACTGATACTCATCGAATTGCCCGTCGAGCGTATTCCACTTATAAACTTTCGAATTAATATCTAATGTAGTGCCGTTATAGTAATTTGCTACTGCTAGATAGTTTTCACCAGAAATTTCAAAGCCAACGACATCAAACCCTGCTTGTGTCGTAATATCCTGAACCCAATCAAACGTACTGCCGTTCCATTTATAAATGCTGGAACCTGTTGTGTAGTTTGAACCGTCTGCATAGCGAGTGACCGCCATATAGGTTTCGCCATTAATAACAAAAGTATCGGTAGATGAAGCCTTATGCTCCCCAACACTATGCTGCGTCGTCCCAAAGCTGGTCGCATCATCCACCGCGTGCGGACTGATGTTGGGGTTAAGGTTGATGGAATTGGTTTTCTCATCCCCATTGGCTTCAGCTGTTGTGACATTCAGGCTGACCGTGAAATCACCAACCGTGTTGGCAACCGTCATGCGCAGGTCATCGTTTGCCTTAATGGCCTCAAGGTCACTTTGACTAAATGTCCAGTTACCCTCGCCTGCTGAACCATAATTAAAGCTCGCCCCTGCAGGCAGGCTGCCCACGCTCACCGCTGTAATAGTTTCTGAGCTATCAGTGAGGCTGATATCCATGTTCAGATCAAAGAAGATATTAGAAGCATCCCCACCGCTTTCAACCATATCTGCGGTAATGATCGCCCCATCAGCTACCGCATCAACTTCCAGCGCCACGGTTGAGGTATCGCTGCCGCCATTGCTGTCAGATACCGTATAGGTAAAGCTTGCCGGACCAGAATAATCCGCATCCGGTGTGAAGGTCACGCTCTGATCGCCATTGAGCACAACGCTGCCATGTTCTGCATTGCCCACGCCCGTCAATGTCAGGGTCGCATTATCCACATTCTCATCATTGGCAAATAGCTCAGCTGCGGTAAAGGTAATGGCCGTGTCTTCTTGGGTTGAGTTTGTATAAATGACTTCGGTTGCGATGACGAATTGGTCTGTTGTTTCATCAAAGCGATACATGTCTGAAGTGATATGACGTGTTGAATCATTGTGGTATTCAGCTGCGATTAGATATGTTTCACCATTGATGACCTCATAGTCCCAATCTACATTACCCAATGTCGCAATTGTCTGAAATTCAGAGAAGCTGCTTCCGTTCCATTTATAAATTTCTGAGTCTACGCCATATGTTGAGCCATCATACATGCTGGCAATCGCGAGATAGCTTTCACCGTTAATTTCGAAATATGTCCAATCCCGACCACCACTTGTAGCAATCGTTTGGAAATCAATGAATGTTGACCCGTTCCACTGATAGATTTTGGAATCAACATTGTAGCTATTACCGTCTTCATTATTAGCAACTGCAAGGTACGAATTGCCATCAATTTCGAAGTATTCCATACCCATGGCGCCTTTGGTCGGAATTGCTTGATGGCTTACGAACTCCGTTCCATCCCATTTAAAGATTGGAGAAGTCGTATTGTATGACGAGTCGTTATATTGGCTTGCAAAGGCCAAATACTGCGTCCCGTCAATCTCAAAAGCCTTAATATCATAGGCACCACTCGTTGCTAGGTTTTGCTCCTGAACAAAGCTTGTACCATTCCATTTATAAACAACAGAATTCAGGTTATGTGTTGAACCATCATGGTAATTTGCGACGACCAAATAGGTTTCACCAGCGATTTCGAATTGCTCAAACTCACGTGCCCCACTTGTCGCTACCAACTGCTCTTCCACAAACTGAGAACCATCCCATTTGTAGATCACTGAATTAATATTATATGATCCATCCTGTGCTGCATTCGCAATCGCAAGATAGCTATCTGAACCTATGCTGTAGCTTTTCCATGCCGATGCCCCATAGGTTGTGACCTGTTGATGTTCAACATACGTTGTTCCATCCCAGCGGTAGATCACAGATTGGTTCGTGTAACTTGAATTTGTATAATAGTTAGCAACAGCGAGGAACTTATGCCCATCAACTTCAAATGTTTCAATATCATGGGCACCAATGGTCGCAAAATTAATCGCAGTTGTATTATGAGAGATACCATCCACATGGGCATCCACCCCGTCAGGGACAGAATTCACCGTCACGGTGATTTCTTGAGTTGAAATAGCACCATTCGCATCAATGGCTTTGACAAAGAAATTATCTGTGCCGAAGTAATCTTTATTGGGCGTATAGGTCCAGTTACCAGCCCCATCCACAGTGGCTGTACCGTTAACCCCGTCCCTATCAAGGGCGAAGTTGAAACCGTCACCTTCAATATCGCTTGCTGTCACCGCCCCATTAAGGGTTGCGCCGTCTTCATCCATGGTAAAGCTGGTCTGCGCTGTGGTAAAGGTTGGCGCGTCATTAACGGCTTGAACATCCAGCATGATCGCCATGTTCATAGAAACCGTGCCATCACTAACAACCACATTCATCAACACATGGCCGCTTTCATCTGTGGCTGGTGTGAAGGTCCAGCTGCCATCTGTGTTATCAACAACACTCCCGCTTTTCACAGCGATAGAAGAAACAGAAAGCGTATCCCCATCTACATCCTGAACCATTGCCAGAATGTCGGCCTCGTTCAAGGTGAGTTTTTTATCTTCCAGCGCTGCCAGTTGCAGCAATGGCACAGGCGTTTCCACGCCATCTGTCATGAACCAGCGGGTTTCAACATGGTATCCGCCATCATCATCTGCCCAAGAGAACAGGACACGACCATCAGTAAAGCTTTCGACTTGCGGATAGGTCTGATTACCTGTGAGCCCAGAATTGACGATAAACTCATCCCCAATCATCACACCAGCGCCATCAAAGCGCTGGGCATGGATGTTCGCGAGATTGGCATCAGTCCAAACAACAACAAAACCGCCATCAGCCAAAGCTGTCACTTCAGGTGAGAACTGATCACCAGACCAAGAGGTATTAATCTGGAACTGTGTTTTAACAAAACTGCCATCTGCCGGGTCCATAATAGAACCAAAGATCGCATCTGCAGAGCCATCACTAGCCCCCGTATCACGCCAAACAAAAGCAAGGTTACCATCAGACAGCTCCACCATATCCGGGCGATCTTGTGGGGCTGTTTCGCTATTCGTTATTGGCGTTGTTGCGAGTTCCTGCGTCCATGTGTTGTCTGTCAGGTTATAACTATAAATCGCGACATAGTTATCGGCCTGATTATTTTCTGTAAATGTATAAGCAATGCGCCCACCAGAAAGGACTAACACATCACCGGGCAGGTTCTGTGTATCCCCACTTGGAACTGAGACAGGTGAGCCAAGCATTGCACCAGCTTCGTTCACCACTTGCATCCATTGTACACCTGTTGATGTGACATCAGACCAGGCAAGGATAAACTTATCATCAGAAAGATGCGTCAATGCCGTGTAATGTGCCTCTGTTCCAGCAACCTCAAAATGAACAACAGGTGCGCTTAGGTCAGCACCAGTTGGTGTGACACCGACTTTCTGCATATAAGGGTCATAGGCACCTGACTCATTACCGTACCAAGCCACCATATAACCACCATCTGAGGTGATCGTTGCAAATGGTGCCCAGTGGATGGCTTCATTTGTAGAATGGGTTGGATCATTCTCCACTTGGAAGCTCACACCAATTTCATTGCCACTGGCATCATAAAGCTGCCCGTAAATACCCCAGTTTGTGGAACTGGCTTGCTGCATCCAAAAGATCGCATAAGACCCATCCGGTTGCGTGACAATTTCCTGATGATGCATACCAATCGCGCTCGGTGCTGCAATGACCTCATCACCTGCAAACGATGAGCTCCCCAGCGCCACAGGTGTATCGTTATCGCCTGTTATAAAGGTGCGCTGTACAACCTCATGTGATGCTTGATCCTCCCAGACAAAGACAATTCGACCATCTGGGTGAGCTGTAACAAACGGCTGGGTTTGAACACCACCTGTCTCGTCATTAACGAGGAATTCTTGGCCCAGTTGCGCCCCTGCTTCGCTATATCGTTTTGCAAACAGGTCACCTTGGTTGTCGGCTGTCTGATACATGACAATAAAGCCGCCATCGGGCAGGCTGGTCACGGTTTGGAAGCTCACAGGATCAGTTGTGACACTGACAGATGAATAAACGTTATTTCCCGTTGTGGTCTCACTGATGATCACACGGGTATCCGTGGCGCCGCCATTTGGTGTTTCCGTATAAACAATGGCGAGGTTGCCATTTAACATTAAGTCAGCCGATTTAATCTCTTGATCAATCAGCCCTGATCCGCCAATGGTGACAGGTGTGACATCTTCCACCCAGACATTGTTCACGTCATCATAATGCTTAACCGTGACTGCTGTTTCAATACCATTGCCGCCCGCATCATAGGCATGGATATAGGCAAATTTTCCCTCACCAATCGCCACGGCACTATGAGCAATCACTGCCGAATTGAGCGTTAAATCAGCTGAGCTCAGGGCTGTGCCATCCTCATTAATCAAGCGCGCACGGGCAACACCTGAATCTTCATGTGAGATTTGTAGATATGTGCCATCGCCCAAATTCAACAACTGCGGATGATGTGTAGCTGATGCGTTATCAATGGTTTTGACTTCAGGGTTTGATAGATCCGGCTGACCGTTTGAAACACCGATTTTACGGGTGTAGATGTCATACTGTCCGGCATTATCGCCTTTCCAGCTGACCAGATACCCGCCATCATCAGTCGCGACCGCATATGGCTCGCCTGAGCGCGCAGACTGATTAGCCAGATCACTATCATTTTCATTAACGAGGAATTCTGCACTTGTTGGATTGCCGTGAGCATCATACAAACGCCCAAACATATCGGTTTTTGTATTCCCGCTGAGTCGAGCTGACCAGAAAACAGCATAAGAACCATCTTCCTGCATGACCACATTGGTGTGTTCTTGCGTACTCATCACGCTTTGCGATACAGCCGTATCTGAAAGGTCAAGCATCGTGCGCAGTGCGTCCGGCCCTGTATTGGTTACAGTAAGCGTGCCGTTCACCTGCCCGTGTGCATTTTCAGTGCTATCAGCCACATAGCCATTTTCAATACCATCCAGTTTCCAGTTGGACACAAGGCCGCTCGTGTTTGGATCAATATAATGATCCATATTGGCCTGAATATCCGCCTCGCTGCGCACTGTATTCCAGATACGCACATCGGCCATCTGGCCGTCATAACGGTCCTCACCCAGATAGTTTGCACCGATATAAAGCGACGATGTCTCGCCGCCTGTCGCGCTTCCTGCCGCATTGGTCACATAATCATAAGGACCACCGGCAAGCACGCCATCAACATAGATTTCCCATGTATGAGTCGTATCATCACGCACCACTGCCACATGTTGCCATTGCCCATTCGTCAAGGCAGGTTGTGTATGTGTCGTATTATCACCACCAGCACCGGCTTCATGTACAACACGCACTTGTCCTGTACTGTCAAGACGCACAGCATAAAGCATATTGGTATTTTCTGTCTGCCCTGCTGCATTAAATTCAAGCAAAGTAGATGAAGTCCCAATCGCATCAGGGTTTACCCACATTTCTATGGTGACATCACCTGTAACCGCCAGATTACTAGCTGTTCCGCGCCCAGCATTAATATAATCACTTGTGCCATCGAAATCGGCAACGGGCACAGCAAATGCATTATTCACATAAACAGGTGCATCATTAACGGCACTGACATTCACCGTGATTTCTTGTGTCGTTACCCCACCATTACCGTCATCAGCGGTCACTAAGAAACTATCATTTCCATGGAAATTGGCATGAGGAGTGTAGGTCCAATCTCCAGTAAGGCCGACCGTTACAGTGCCATTTGACGCATCTGTATGAAGCAAGAAACTAATATTATCATCTTCAGCATCACTTACTATCACCGTGCCGTTAAGAGTTGCGCCATCTTCAGCCATTGAGACGGTTGTTGTTGAGGTCCAAACAGGCGTATCATTCACGCCATTAACATTGACATAAACACGTGCTGTCGCTGTCGCCCCATCTGTATCTGTCACCGTATAGGTAAAGCTGTCTTCACCGAAGTAATTCTCATTTGGTGTATAGGTCACAGACCCATCGCCATTAAGCACAACGCTGCCGTGAGCCCCTTGCCCCACTGCGGTAATATCGAGAACACCTTCAGGGTCGCTGTCATTGGCAAGGAGTTCAGTTGCTGAAATAGTCAGCGCACTGTCTTCCGTCAGGGTCTTGTTAACCACCATTTCCTTGGCGATAACGAACTGATTTGTATCGACGTCAAAGCGATACATGTCTGATGATGTTACATGTGTTGAATTATTGTATTTTTCCGCAACAACCAGATACGTCTCGCCATTTAAAAGAAGTGTTTCCCAACCAAAGGCACCACTTGTACCAATGGTTTGGAATTCAACAAATTGAGTACCATTCCACTTATAAATTGCAGAATTAATATTATGGCTCGAGCCATTATATGAGTTTGCCGCCGCTAAATACTGTTCACCAGCAATCTCAAAGCTTGTCCATTCAAGAATACCTGATGTAGCAATCGTTTGATGTTGAACAAACTCAGTACCATTCCACATGAAGATTTTTGAATTCGTATTATGCGTTGAGCCACTATAGGAATTGGCGACAGCAAGATAAGTGACACCATCAATTTCAAAGCTTTCCCAGTCTGTTGCCCCTGTTGTTTCTATAGATTGGGTTTCGCTGAAAGTTGTGCCATTCCACTTATAAATCTTCGAATTTGCACTATAGCTTGATCCACTATGATAATTTGCAACAGCTAAATACTGCTCACCCTGAATGGTGAAGCTCTCAAAGTCATGCCCACTTTGGGTCGCAATACTTTGAGAATAAACGAAATTAGTGCCATCCCATTTATATATAAATGAATCAATATTTGTGTTTGAGCCATTGTTTATATTGCCAATGGACATATATGTTTCACCAGAAATCTCGAAATAATCAACGCCATAAGCGCCATGGGTTGCGAGAGCCTGATGTTCTACAAACTGAGTGCCATTCCATTTATAAACGATGGAATCAATATTGAATGACGATAAGGCTGTGTTGTAATAATTCGCAACAGTCAGGTAGGTTTCCCCACCAATTTCAATACTTTTCCATTCTGCAGCACCATGTGTTGCAATGGATTGGACCTCATTAAACTTTTGACCGTCCCACTTATAAATCTTCGAATCATTATCATATGAGGAATTATTATAAATATTAGCAACAGCTAGATATACCTCACCGTTTATTTCGAATTTTTCCCAATCATAGGCACCAACAGTATCAAAACTGACCGGTACTGCCCCCTCAACCAACCCATCATTAATCGCAATCGGCTGATCATTCACCGCATTAACCGTCAGTGCGTACGTCCCGCTATCCAGACCACCACGACCATCTGAAATGCTGTATGTGATATTGGAAACACCGCTAAATTCAGGCGTTGGCAGGAAGGTTACTGTGCCATCAGCATTTAGACGGACTTCGCCACCCGTAACGGTGACTTTATCACCAGCGCTCACGGCTTGGCCCATCAGATGGGTGATAGAAAGTGTATCGCCATCTGTGTCTGTGTCATTTGCCAACAGGTCAATCTTGATGAAATCATCTTCATCAATCGTGCTTGCATCATCAACTGCCACAGGTGGGTTGTTGGTGAGGATATCATTCCACTGCACAGCAGTTGTTGCGCTTGCCACGTCATAGGTATTTGCGCCAAAGACCACACGTTCAACACCATAACCTTCAGCGTAGAACTGGCTATGAATGCGGATAACACCGCCTGTTACATCATTGGTGATGCTAAGCGCACGCACACCCGATGCATTAAACATCTGATGGGTAAATTCACTAAAGCTCAGGTCCGTAATATTAGTGGCAAAGCCTGTCAGGTCCAAAGTATCGATTTGGCCCGTGCCATAATCCATCTCGCCTTGAATGTCTGTCGTGCCCGTCTGGTTCTCCACCACAAAGGTATCATTGCCGCCGATCACTTCATCGCTTGCGGCTTGGCCCATAAGGATATCATTACCGCCTGTACCACCGGAAAGGACGTTATTACCTTCGTTACCAGCAATAATATCGTCACCCGTACCGCCTGTGATCGTATCATCACCATGACCACCGGACATCCACCCACCATCGATGGTGAGTACGTCATCGCCATTGGTTGCCCCGCGCAAAATGCCTTCAAACTCGGTCGTGGTATCAGCTTTTGAGACATCATAGGTCTTATCCCCAATAACGATGCGCTCAATCCCCTTGGCCCAGTTGCCTGACATGGATGAAGACAGACCATCCATACTAAAGGGAATGCCCGTTTGATACTGGCTTGAGATATGAACTGCCCCGCCCTGATCATTATAAATATATTGGGTCGTGCCACCATCACCAGACCAGTTAAAGGTCAACTCGTCTGCTGAATTTGCAAAGCCTGTGAGATCAAGAACATCAACGCCTTCAGCTGATGTATCACTAAAGATCGTTGTGCCCGTTGGGTCCAGCGCGAGATGATAATCTTGACCCGGTACACCGATAAGAACAGTAACGGCCTGTGAACTGCTCAAGCTACCATCTGAGACCTCAACGGTGAAGCTGTCACGGCCCAAGAAGCCCTGGTCTTGAACATACACATAAGAACCATCAGCATTAACCTGAACACTCCCATGTACAGGCTCCCCACCCGTTTGTAGCGCAAAGCTCAGACTGTCACCTTCAGGGTCAATGGCATTAATCTGCCCTGTGATCGGTGTTGTAATAGGCAATGGAGTGTCTGTATTTTCAACGGAGAAGGTGCGGCTTTCAATAGTTTCAACAGCACCAGAAATATCGCGCCATGTGACGATAAAGTCGCCATTCTCTAATGTTTCAACAGCAGGATAATTTTCTGTGTTTGCTGTCTCGGCATTGACAATAAATTCGTTTCCAACATCATTCCCATTTGCATCAAAACGTTGCCCGCGGATGTCAGAACCATGCTTCCAAACTCCTACAAAACCACCATCATCTAAAGCCGATATTTCAACCCATTCCTGATTTCCTGCCAGTGTTGTATGTAAATCATCCTGAGCGATAGCCCCTGTGCCATCTACGTTCACAATTGTAAAGTAAACGCCATAGCCATTGCCATCCCACTGATCATCCTGCCAGGCGATTACAACTTCACCGCCAGAAAGCTGAGTCATGGTTGAATAATATTGGGAATAGGTCCGGTTTGACGCAAACAGGCTTGGCCCACTCAACTGTGTACCATCATGATCAAAACGGCTGTAATAACTTTCCCAACGCGCACCACCAATTAAGGTTTCATACGTGATGGTGAAAGTCCCGTCGCCCAAAGCCAACGTGGAAGACGGATAGGCATTTGAACCTGAGGCAACTTTAAAGGTATCTGTAACAACACTGCCGTCTTCACTTATGACTTTTGCATAGCCTTGCGGGTTTGCACTTTCGTGATTGGAGTTCCAAACATAGGCATAATCATTCACCTGATCTCCATTCACATCACCAAGGCTGACAATGGAGGGAGTGAGCTGGGAATGACTAGCGTATTCTGGATGGTTCGAATCTGTCGGGTCTGTAACTTCAATAACATCACCCAGAACAGGTGCCTCATTACTCAGTGTAATTTTACGTGACTGCACATCCCAATTGCCAGCTGTGTTATCACTCACCCAGCCGACCATATAGCCGCCATCCGGTGTGGCTGTTGCCCAACCGACACTGGCCTCAACCGCATTGGCGCGCCCTGTTTGCGGGCTTATCTGGAATTTATCACCAACTTTTGCCCCATCCGCATCAAAAAGCTGACCATAGATATTGCGCGCAGCACCAGAACCTTCCGTCCAGAAGATACCGTAAGTACCATCGGCCTGCGTAACAATTTCAGCATCAGCCGTGCCATACGGCGCATCAAAGGCACCAGATTTCACAACGGTTTTAAGCGTCGGTTCAGCCCCATCGCCAATTGCAGCGCTCCCCAATGTTGCATCACTGTTTGTAGTTACGAGGTCTTTTGTTGTACCTGTACCCGCATTATCCAGTGGCAAATAGGTTAGCAAGCCGGTTTCAGCCCCCGTGATGGCTTGGCCAAACTCTGAAGGTTCAATTACATGATCCCACACCCGCACATCAGAAACGTCGCCTTTGAAATACTGGGTTGAGCCATTGTAATAATGACCAATTTGTAAGGGGTTAGCCGTTGCAGCGGGTGTCCCGCTAAAGGTTGCTGTATCAACTTGAGAGCCGTTTAGATACATAGCCCCCGTTGTCCCATCAAAGGTAACAACGATATGATAATCCGTATTATCAGCCAAAACCCCACCATTGAGGTTCATCCCATAAGTGCTGCCGTTACCCATTAAGAGGTTCAGGTTACCATTTGTTTGAATCTGTAAATCAAATTCTGCATTCGCATTATTCGTACCGGATTTCGCGATAATCGGCTTATAGGTGCCGTCCGCAGCAACTGCCGTGGTGATATGGAGATCAAACGTAAAGGCATCACTCACCTGCTCAGTCACAGAAGTGACCACATAATCATTGCCATCAAAGCTCAACGATTTTGTGGTGATATCCACATCACTCACCGTCACATCACCTTGTTGATGATCTGTTGTCAGTGTTTGAACAGGCCCAGCCACCCATTCCGGGGCGCCTGTGATCGTTGCATCATTACCACTTGCAACATCGCTTAATGTATTGCCAGAGCCTTCATCCATAGGCCAATGGGCAAGGAGGGTTCCTGTAGAAGATGAACCACCTTCCATGACCGCTGTGACATCTGCTGCTTCAATTGCGCCTTCATAGATGCGCAAGTCCGAAATGTAACCCGGTGCACTGTCACCTGTCGGGTGTTGCCCGATATAGAAGTCACCAGCCCCCAAATAATCCTCTGATGCTATACCCTGAGCCACTTGCGTGCCATCAAGGAACAAAATGCGTTCATTTGTCGAGGCATCGTAAGTACCGCTAATATGAACCCACTGATCATTATCAAGCGTAACATTCGCATCCAGCGTATTATTGAGGAAATCAAAGAAAATCCCGCGACCATCATCGCGATAACCAACATGCAGCATCTGGTTATTGCTCGCAGGTCCCATACCGAAAACGATTGTTCCCGCCGCATCGGCCTGTGGGTTTAACCAGAAAGAAAAACTGAATGATTTCGATGCGAGATCAATAGGATCAGAACTTGCATAAACACCTGACTGCGTCAGATCAACCCCATTCAGCACAATCGGCGCATCATTAACCGCCTTAACCGTTAAGGCCAAAGTGCCTGTGTCTGTATCGTTACCATCACTAACGGTATATTCAATACTGCTGGAACCATTGTAGTGTGCGGATGGGGTAAAGGTAATGGTGCCATCTGCATTTAATAAAACAGAACCACCCGTTACCTGTACGCTTTCCCCGACCTCAATGGCTTGGCCTTCAATATGGCTAACGCTAAGTTCATCGCCTTCAATATCAAATGAATTGCCCAAAATATCTACGGTAATTGAGGTATCTTCAACAATCTCATGGGCAATAAATTTCTCACTCGGCAAAGAGAGAACATTGATCTCAGCATCCGTTAAAGCCCGGTCATAGAGGCGGAATTCATCAATCTCAGCTGTGATACGTGAAGAGCCAAGCGCGCCGTCGTTCCATTCATGTAAGCCAATAAACTGCTCAGCATTGTTTGGTGCAAAACTGCTTGTCAGGCTCAGCGTATCAATAAGCTGACCATCAAGGTAAAAACTCAGCTCGTCATTCTTGTTAGTCGCCGTAATATTATGCCATTGCTGGTCCTTAATATTGGCTGAAGTCGAGATAAGATTATCCGTTGCGGTGCCAACTCTTGCCGTAACATCGCCCTCATTTGTAACCGCAAGAACAAACCATGACGAGTTTGCCGGCCCCACACCGTAAAACGCGCCGTGATGGTTTGGGTCAACCATAGAGGATTCAAACTTCACCCATTGTGAGACAGTAAAGTCCGTCAGGCTTACGCGGGGGAGTTCGACATATTCATCGCGGTTATAAGCATCACCCGCAGGTGTATTTTCAATGCGAAGTGCATCCCCAAAGAGGCCGTCTGCATATGACAGATCACCATGCCCAACTGTGCCATCAGCCCCCACAGCATTGATCACGTCTTGTTCAAACTGATAATGGTTGATCAGCCCATCGCTAAGGCTAATACCATCATTTAATGAGCTTGTAACAACAGAAACAGGCGCATCATTGACCGGGTCTACATCTAACCAGACTGTGCCGACGGATGTCTCCCCATTGCCATCAATCACCGTATAGGTAAAGCGATCTACACCAAAATAATTCTCATCCGGTGTATAGCTTAGTGTGCCATCGCCATTAAGCACAACGCTACCATGCTCAGGCGTACCAACAGCGCTAATTGACAGCGTATCCCCATCAACATCACTGTCATTATCCAACAGTTCAGCCTCGGTTAAAACAAAGAAGCTGTCTTCTTCTGTTGAGTTTGAAAAGCTTACTTCAGTGCCATTTACAAACTGATTGGTGGCTTCATCAAAACGATAGAAATTACTTGTAAGTGTATGGCTTGCCCCATCTGTGAAAGAGCCTGAAACAAGATAAGTATCCCCATGAAGGACAACAGTTTCCCAATCAAATGGCCCAATGGGATTGAGTTCCTGAAACTCAACAAACTCAGTGCCATCCCATTTATAAACGTAAGAACTCGTCTCACGATCACCATCATAACTGTTAGAAACGGCAAGATAGTCTTCACCGTTGATCTTAAAGCTGTTCCATGAGGTTGCGCCATCGGTTGGAATGGATTGCGCGAGGATAAACTCAGTGCCATCCCATTTATAAATATGAGAATCAATACTGTAAGAAGAGCCGTTATAATAATTGGCCGCAGCAAGATACTGCGTCCCATCAATTTCGAAACTTTCCCAATCCTGTACCCCGTTTGTGGCAATAGATTGCGTTTCAATAAACTGAGTGCCGTTCCACTTATAAATGCTTGAATTTAGATTATAATTTGGATGATCATTATTATTGGCAACGACAATATATGTCTCACCCGCAATATCAAAGCTTTCCCAATCCACAGCCCCAATAGTTGGAATGCTTTGGTGTGAGACAAATTCGGTCCCATCCCATTTATAAAGCACAGAAGGCGTGTATTTCGTCACATTATTAAAGTAATTGGCAACGAGTAAATAATGCTCACCATCAATCACAAGGCTTTCACTACCATGCGCCCCATTGGCCGGAATTGTTTGGTTGAGAACGAACGCGTCCCCATCCCATTTATAGACCTTGGCTGTATTTACAAAACTTGAGTTATTAAAGAAATTACTGACGACCAAATAGCTTTCACCATCAATGGTCATACTATCCATATTTGCGGCACCATTCGTCGCAATATCCTGCGCATGAACGTATTTTGAGCCATCCCATTTATAAATTTGTGAATTGAGATTATAGGTAGAGCCATCAAAGTGATTGGCGATGGCTAAATAATTTTCACCACCAATCACAAACCCTTCAACAGCATGTCCACCCTTCGTCGCAAGGCTAAGTGTTGTTTCACCATATATTTTCCCATCATCATGAACTATAGGCGCATCATTAACGGGGGTGATATTTAATGAGATTTCCTTGGTCGTATACCCCCCATTTCCATCATCCACACCAATGACAAAGCTGTCTGTGCCATGATAATTGGCGTCTGGCGTATAGGTCCATGTCAGTGTCTGTTCATCAAAGGCAATCGACCCGTTCGTTGCATCACTATCAAGCTTATAAACCAGCGCATCATTTTCTACATCCGTGGCCGCAATCGTACCAGAAACCGTCCCATCTTCTGCAACGCTATAACTTGGCTGGTTAGAGGTCACAACAGGTGCATCATTCACAGGATCCACATAGACAGAAACGCTCGCCACATGGCTGGCCCCGCTGGTGTCGGTCACAGTGTAAGTAAAGCTGTCTTCACCATGATAATCCGCATCCGGTGTGTAGGTGATGGTGTTATCTTCATTTAACACCACCGTACCATTTGCCGCTGTACCCACCGCCGTGATGCCCATCTCATCACCATCCGGGTCCACATCATTTGCCAGCAGGTCGGCTTCACTTAAGATGAGGGCTGTGTCTTCATTTGTGATGGTGGAGAAAGTGATCTCGGTTGCCGTAACGAACTGGTTGGCATCCGCATCAAAACGTAAAATTTCAGAAAGATTATGACGCGTTGATCCGTTGAAATAAGTTGCAGAAGCGAGATATGTCTCCCCACCCTGTTCATAGCTGATCCAACGAAAAACACCAACGGTATCAACCGATTGGAACACTTGGAATTGCGTACCATCCCACTTATGAATTTGGGTGGAAACATTATAATCCCCATCATGATGTTCAGCAAAAATTAGATAATGTTCGCCATTGGCTTCAAAGGCATGGGCCCCGCGGGCTTGGTCTGTTGTAATCGCTTGTGTTTGAACAAACTCTGTTCCGTCCCATTCATAAACAACCGAACTGCTCGACTGGTTGGCAATGGCAAGATAAGACGTCCCATCAATTTCAAAGGCTTCCCACTCAATACCCGCATTTGTCGCAATAGATTGGAAGTTAACAAACTCCGTCCCATCCCACTTCATAACCTGTGAGTTAAGCGCACCTGTCGAACCGTTCCAAGTGTTGCTGTATGCAAGAAACTTATCGCTACCAATTTCAAAATATTCAAGATCATATACGCCAATTGTTGGAAAGGACTGTTCCTCAACAAATTCAGTTCCATCCCATTTATAAATCTTGGAATTAATACTTTCACTTGATCCATTGCTGTAATTGGCAACAGCTAAATAAGTTACGCCATCAATTTCATAACTTTCCCAATCATATGCACCATTGGTTGGGATATCTTGTTGAAGAACAAACTCTGTGCCATCCCACTTATAAACTTGAGAATTTATATTGTAGGAAGATCCATTATAATGGTTTGCAACAGCTAGATAGGTTTCGCCAGCCATGGTGAAATGATGCCAAGCACCCGCACCATTTGTAGCAATTTCCTGATGCAACACATATTTAGAGCCATCCCACTTAAAAATATCTGAGTTCTGATTATAAGTGGAATTATCATGATGCTGGGCATAGGCTAGATAGCGTTCCCCATCAATTAGGAATGTTTCAACTTCTATAGCACCGGATGTGGTCAGCCCTAGCCCCGTCGTCCCATAGGTCGTCGTATCATCCGCTGCAATAGGCGCAACAATGGTGGTGACGTCGATGGTATCCGTTATTTCAGCCGTATCTGTATAAACCGCAGGTGCATCCTTAAGGGCAACCTTGATATTATCAATACCGATCTCGGTTTTTGTGGTGCCGTATTTGGTAGAACCTGTTTCTAGCTCCCCGATGAAAATCTGATTAAAGCCACTAGAGGGCAAGAAATCCGCATCGACCTTCTCATGGAAGGTAGACCCATCAGGATTTTTAACAATCAAATCCATCTTGTCATTGGCAGCATCATAGACCAGTTTGACATTAAACCACACACCAACGCTATGTTGCTGACCTGTGATATAGGGATTACCCCAATCACCTTCTGTCAGGCGGAATTGATCTACCTGTGTTGAGGAATGCCAACTGCTGAGGAAAAAGGAGCCCGTACTGTTAAGCAAAGCATTTTGGGCTGAAATCTCGACATTATCTGAATCATAGAAATAGATACCGGGATAATTCCCTTGGGTCGTATCCATAAGGTTGAAATCAAACTCAACGCTAAAGTCTTGATCAACCGTTATTTTTTCAAATGTCGGGCTTTGGCCAACTGATGTCCAGTCACCAGAGGCATCAAAGGTCGTTGCCTTGTAATACCCCCCTGTTTCACCACCAGTTGCTTCCCAGCCGACAGAGGCTTGGCCCGCGACATTATCTGAGATAAGGGGCGTATAATTCGGGTCCACATCGAAGTTTTCTTCATAGACCGTCGTATAGCTCGGCCCCGTCGGGACTTCGCCTTCATAGGCAATCACCTTCACTGTCAGCGTCAGGTCAGAACCGTCACCAGCAACGGGGGTAATGGTTAGGCCAGTAAGGTCAGCCGGTAACAAATCCCAGCTGCCATCGCCATTGTCCGTCCCGGCAGACAGCACCGCACCAGTAGGCACACCACTGATCTTAATCAGTAGATTTTCCGACCCATCCAGATCATTCAGCGTTGCAGTGATATCAAGCGCAACAGCTTCTCCACCTGTAATGGCATCATTTACGCTCAGGTTCGGGACATCAGCAACAGCGCTGAATTTAACATAAACCTTCTGCGTATCAACCGCACCTGCGCTATCGGTGACGCTAAAGGTGATGACATCCTCACCCGCATAGCCATCATTTGGCGTATAAGTGTAGGCCCCTGTCACCGGATCAATGGTGGCTGTGCCGTGTAAACCATCAGTTTGCACCTGATAGGTCAACTCATCACCCAGCGCCACATCCACATCTGTGGCGCTAATTGAACCGGAGATCACCGTATCTTCCACCACTTCATGGCGGATTTTTGCAGGCGCTGGAACGGGGGTGTCTACACCTTCAACCGTATAGGTGATGCTTTCGATAGTTTGGTTACCCGTTTCAACATATCGCCATGCAATGACAAAATCACCATTTGGCAATGTTGAAACACTTGGACGGATCGCATCATAACTTCCTGTAGAGGTCACGATAAATTCATCGCCAACCTCGTCGCCTGCCTCATCGAAACGCTGACCATAAGTCTCGTAACCACCAACTCCGTCAAACCCTTGCCAAACCGTGATAAAACCACCGTCACTCAGCGCACTGACAGATGGCATATACTGTTGGCCTTGGGTATATGTGCTGATCATAAACTCAGGTAAAAAGGCATTGCCATCTTCATTAACAACCCCATCGGCATTCAAGATGGTTGCATAAGCGTTATAGGCTGAGCCGCTTTCATCATAATCACTCATCCAGGTAACAGCTAATTTGCCATTATCCAGCTGCGTCATATTTGCCCATGTTTGTTGATGCTCAGTCGTTGTCGCAACATTTATCGGGGGGACGACAACTGTGCCATCATAGTTGCTGCGCGAATAATAAACATCCCATTGCACACCGTCATAGGTCTGCCAGAGGTACCCAACAGTGCCATCATCAAAGGCAAAAGCGTCATTCATCTCGTGGATTGTGCCACTAACACCTTTGGTCACCAGATAATCAGAAACAACAAGGCCGCCATTTTCATCAATTACCTTGGCAAAGTTTTCACGTGACGGACTGGTTCGGTTATCCTGAAAAACATAGAGATAATCATTTACATCATCCCCATTAACATCACCCAGACTGACAACAATCGGATGGATCTGATCACCCGTTGTGTAATAAGAGGCATTGGGATCAGAACTGTTGCTGGCATCCGTGACATCAATCACATCATCAAAAACAGGGCCATTTTCATCAACCGTAAACTTACGCGCATGAATATCCCATGCCCCATCATCTGTAAACCAGCTGACCATATAGCCCCCATCGGGCGTGGCTGTGGCAAAGGAGGTGTTTTGGTGGACCTTGTCATACTGGTTTGCCGTATCGCCATTGATGCTGAACACATCGCCATGTTTAAAGCCGTTCACATCATAAAGCTGGCCATACATATTCCAATGGCCATTACCTGCATCATCTGCCGTCCAAAAGACACCGTATGAACCATCTTTCTGCACCACTACATCAGGATGCGAATCATCTTCCGTATAAGCACTTGTATGAGACACCGTGTTAATCGTCTGCGGTGTTGAGGTAAAGACAGGGGCGTCGTTAACCGATGTCACTGTGATCTTGGCATTAAGGACATCTGCGCCATAGGCCATATCAAGGTGGTCAGAGACAATCGCGCCTGTGCCTGCGCTATCTTCAGTGCCATCCCATAAACGATAACTGATCTGGGCCTCGCCAAAATAGTTTTCATTCGGGATAAAACGGATCAAATCATCAGGGCCAAGCGGCATAACATCAGTGGCATTTACACCTTTAACAACGGCCCAGCTGCTGCCCGCATCAATGGAAGACTCCCAAACACCGTTACTTTCATCAACGCCGACCACCGCAATCCCAACCGGGTCGCCTTCCGGGTCAAGCGCGCCTGTTTGGGTGATCAGCTCGCTAATAAGCGTCCCAGCGCTCTCAGGCGCATCTTCAACGATTGTATCAAGGTTTGCGATAAGTGATGCATCACTTATGCGCGGCGCATCATTGCTGGCTTCAACATGGATCACCGCCTTCACAGGCTTGCTGGCAAAATCGTCATTATCATAAACAACCAGCTGAAGTTCACGCGGTGTGAGTGAGGGCGTGTCAGAACTTGTCTGATAGGTCACGCTGCGAAGGGCATTTTGATAATCCGCAACCGTGCCCGTGCCATAAAGGTTGAGCGTCCCTGTTGTGGCGTCATAGGCCACATTCACGCCGCCAAACTCGCTCGCGCTCAAGACATCACCAGCTTGCAGGTTGGTAATTTTGACCGTGGCTGAATTAAGGGTAGCACTATCGGCATCACTTAGGCCGATTTGGCTAAAGGGTGCGCTCGGCTCAGAATCTTCTTTATAGCCTTCTTGAACCGTATAGCCTTCAAGCGCAGGCCCCGTATCCACAATAGAAGGCGTGCCTGAAACAGACGCATCTGCATTACCTGTTACATCATAGATCGTCTGAACAGTACCATCACCGTCCATAATCCAATTCGACACCAGCCCTTCTGTGCTTGGGTCGATAATTTGATGCATATTGGCCTGAATATCATCTTGGCTGCGCGCTGTGTTCCAGATGCGCACATCAGCCATTTGACCATCAATATAATCAGAATTAAGAGGATCACCCCCAATATAAAGGGAAGATAAAACACCTCCTATTGCTTTACCATCTCCGCTATAATCATATGGCCCTGCAACAATACTACCATCCACATAGATGGTCCATGTTTCGGCAAGGTCATCACGAACAGCAGAAAAATGGTGCCAAGAATTTGAAACGACGACATCATTTGGAGAAGATGCCCCACCAGTATTACTGCCTGAAGAATCTACTTCATGAAGGACCCAAAGGTTAGCGGAACTGCCGACCATGAAAGTATATAAAATATTTGTATCAAGCGACTCTCCAGTCGCTTCAAACGTGAATAATGGAGCCATTGAGCTAGGTAAAGCATCAAACTTAACCCAAGCTTCAAGTGTGACATCACCTGTGATCGCAAGGTTCGCATCACTCCCGCGCCCAACATCCAGATAATCCGTTGATCCATTTAAATCGAGCGCATTGACGCTACTGACCACACTTGGGCCTTCGTCATTGATATTGCTGACCTCAATAATGAAGGATTTGGCTTGGGTGGAGCCGTCAATCTCCAGATGATTTCCAGCCGTATCTACCGCATCGATGGTGAGTTCAATAGAGGTTTCACTTTCCGCATCAAGGCTGATGGTATCTTTCAGCTTGAGCACGCCCTCAACCACCTCAAAACGCTCATCTGAGACAATATAGGTAAAGGCAGTGGTGTCATCCTGGTCAGCCGCATCTTTATCCAGCACGCTTAGGCTACCGATAAAGGCACCAGCTTCTGCTTCAAAAACAGAGGCGTTGGATAAAGTAATATCGGTTGGGGCTTCATTAACGTCATTTACGCCAAGGGTGAAGCTCTGGCTTGTTGTTTTACCGCCTAAATCCGTTGCTGTAACCGTCACGGCAACGCTTTGAGTATCGCGATAAGACAAATCATAGGCATCTTTAAGTTTTAAAGTGCCCTGCACCACTTCAAACAGTGGATTATTAACACTATAGCTATGACGATCCCCACTATCAGGGTCTGTTGTGCTCAGCTGGCCTACAACTGCGCCCTTCTCATTTTCATCAAAGCTGAGATTGTTTAATGCAATGGCTGTGGGGGTGTCATTTACCGCATTAAGCGTCACATTCACGCTCTGGGTCAGGCTTTCACCGTTTCCATCACTCACAATCACAGCAAAACTGTCAGACCCGGCATAATTCTCATTTGGTGTGTAGCTATATTCACCCGTTTGCGCGTTAATCGATACCGTGCCATAGGATGGGCTTGCCGTGCTATCAAGCACATAAGACAGCGCATCCCCATCAGCATCTGTCACCCCAATCGTGCCCGTAATGACACTATCTTCATCCCCACTCACAGCCACACTTGCACTGCCGCTTGGGGCATCATTTACCGCATTAACTGTAAAGCTTAAGGAAGCTTCATTTTCAGAAAAAACAGGCTGGGCAGCCCCATTTGTATCTAAATAAGTGGTGCCATCAGAACCTTTCCATTGCAAGCTCAGCTCACCAAAGAAATCAGTCGCCGGGGTAAAGACAAGCTGGGCCAGTTTGCTGGCTTCAATCACATCAAACAGGTTAACGTCCGTGCCATTAAGCTTTAAGGTGCCCACATCACTATCAAGATAGCTATTGCCATTGGCGTCTGTCACCGTCTTGGCAGGCAACTGGGTGATCTGCACATGTGATAAACTATCGCCTTCAAGATCTTCAAAGCCCCCTGCAAACAGGCTTTCAGAAAAGGTAAAGGCCGTGTCTTCTGCAAAACTTGCCGCAATATCACTAATCACCGGTAAATCGTTCGTCCCGGTAATGGTCACATAGGCGGTCCCGGTAGAGGTCAAGCCCCCACTATCGCTCACCGTATAGGTAAAGCTGACCTGTAAGGTATCGCCACTGCCCAAAGCCTCAATGCTCGGATCACTTGGATCAGGGGTATAGGCCACACGCCCATTATCCAAGATGGTCACGCTTCCCTTAGCGTTTGTTGTATCGACAGCTGTAATGCTGAGCTGATCACCTTCATCAAGGTTAATATCGTTTTGCAACAAGCTCATGTTCACCGTGGTGAGCTCATTGGCTGCTGTTGCATAATCGGTCACCGTAATGGGGCTGTCATTTTGCGGCTGAATTTCAACACTTACGGTCGCGGTTGCAAACTTGCCATCCCCATTGGAGATCATATAGGTAAAGCTGTCACTTCCGGCATAATTCTCGCTTGCCTGATAGACATATTGCCCTTGCCCATTTTGCGTAATCTCACCATGGGCGGGCGAGCTAAAGCTGATGATGCTAAGCGCGCCGTTATCTGCGCGACTGTCATTTGACAGGATCAAATCATCAAGAATAAGCGCTGTATCTTCATTAACTTCCAAAGCATCATCTTGAGCGATCGGCACCGCATCGGCCTCGGCCTTTTCTTTAGCCAAATCAATCTTGTTTTGAACCAGACTTTCAAGCTGGCTATAACCATCTTCAAGCGCGCCGGTATCACCTTGCATACGCTCAAGATTAGACCGGTTTGCCAAGGTGATCTGGGCTTCTTCCTGGGCATTTTCAGCTGCGGTTTGCGCGGTTTGGGCCAGTGTCTTGGCTTGGGCCACAGCGCCGGCTGCATTGGGGTCCACAGCCACACTGGCAGCCGTATTGGCCTCGCCCGCATAGCCTTGTGCATTTGACGCTGCTGTTTTCGCCGCTGTTTCTGCCGCGCTGACATCACTGAGCAAATCACCTGCTGTTTGTTTCAAGGTGCTTAACTGGTTAACAAGGTCTGTGTGGGTTGTACTGCCCAAAACGCCCTTGTTGCTTTCCAGATTGCCATCAATCAGCGCCTGAATTTTGCCCTGAACGCTCGTGATATCAGCCTCAATCGCATCGGCAAGCCCGGCTGCATCTGTTGCGGTTTGTGCATCATTATCATCAGCCGCTGTATTTGCGCTTTGTGCTGCATTGGCAGCATCACTATTTGCCTGATCAGCTTCTGCCTCATAGGCTTCAACCGCTTTGGCAATGGCAAGGGTTGCATTTGCTGCGTTATCGGCTGAAGCATCCGCATTAAAGGCAGAATTGGTCGCAGCTGCGTGATGACCGATAATTTCTTTAAGCTCGCCAAGCGCATCACTGACCACGCTTTCAGCCTTTAAGACCAGCTCTTTTTGTAAATCCGTCAGGGACTTATTGGCAATTTGCGTCTTAAGCGCACTTGCAAGATCGCTATAATCATCTTCATAGGCTGTAAAGGCAGCTGTTTCTGCATCAAGGGCCACATCATTATCAGGCGCGCTCAGGTTTGCGTGCGCTGTTATGGCCTGATCAAGGCTGGTGTATGTGGTGCCAATAGCGCCAAGCTCAGCGGTGAGCTCATTTGCAGAATCCCCCACCACATCATAGGCCTTAATAAGCGCATCATAAGAAGTTTTAAAAGCACTAAAGGCGTTGGTTTCTGCCGCTTCGACCAAAACCTGCTGGGCTTGGGCCTCAGTGGCAAAACTGCGTGCTTGGGCTTCGCGCTCACTGGCAACAGGATAGGTATCAATATCGGTGGAACGATCCGCCGCTGTTTGGGCAGCCACCTGCGCGGCATTGGCTGCGCTTTCCCCGTTGCTGATCTCATCAGCTACATCTGTAGCATAGGCATCGCTTTGCACCACAAAGCCCGATAGCTTTTCGGTTTGATCAAAGGTCGCGCGCGTGGTGGTCGCAGAATTTAACAGGCCAAGGGCTTCATCATCGCTGTTTGACGCGGTTGTTTCTTCAGCTAGGGCCGTTGTTTTATTGGTCAACGCAATGTCTTTTTGCGTCTGGCTTTCTTGGGCTTGTTCAAGGGCGGATTTGCGCGCGTTGGCGATTTCCTTGATGTTAGACACCCCGTCCCCATCAAGATCGCTTTCATCTACATTGACTGTTGAGACATCATCGCGCAAAAATTCCGTCTGGATTTTGCTTTTATCAAAGGTATTTTCAAGATACGTCAGATAGTCGGACGTGATAGCGTTTGTGTCATCATATGTATTTGTAAAGCCGCTAAAATCAGCTGGCGTTTCATAGCTTGCATTGGCAAGATCAGCTGCTGCTTTGACATCAAGCAGGAGCTCATCAATAGCCTCTTTGGTATCAAGATGGGCTTGCGTGGCTTTATCTGAGGCTGTCTTGGCATTTTCCATGGCTGAAACGGCTTCAGCCAGTGCCGATTTGGCTTTTGCCAGATCATCAAGGATGGAGGCTTTAGACTGAAGGTCCGTATAGCCATGATAGACAAAGGCATCCCCACCAACACCGCCTGAGATGGTATCTGCCCCACCCAAACCGTCAATGGCATCGGCCACATTATCCGCCCCCCCATTGAGGCCCGTTAAGTCATCATCACCCGCTGTGCCAAAGATTTTATTATAATCATTGCCATTAACCAGATCGATATTATCAGCGCTCACAGGGGCGGTGTAATTGCTCAGCTCAATAAAGAAATCTTTATAAGGGTCGGCATTTTCTGTTTTGACATAGATAAACGTATGGGTGCCATCGCTAAAGCTCACGATGGAATTATCACTAATGGTGCTGTCACCATCAATCTTGGCCCGCGTGGTGGCCTCATCCGTATCAAAACCATAAGCGGTTTCAACAAAACTCAGATGGGTGGCATTTTCCATCACCACCTTGTCTGCAGCTTCAAAATCAATCAGTTTGTCTTTGGCATCTTGGGCAAATTGTGCTTTGGCAGACAGATTATCCACATGAATTTGGGCGCTGTCTTTTTCGCCTTTAGCCCCCGTATAGGCCGCAAGGGCCTCGCCTGCAGCCGTTTTGGCTTGGCCCACAGCACTTTCAGCCTCACGCGCAGCTGTTGTGATGGCCTCAATATCGGCTTCAATCTGGCTGCGCGAGGCGTCATCGGCGTCGGCGAGGGATTTTTGTGCCTGAATATCAGAAACGGTTTTAACCGCAGTTTGTGCAGTCCCGGCAAAGCTCGCCGTTTTTTCCGCAGCTTGCGCGACAAGGCTAGCCGCAGCCGCTGTTGCTTTTGCAGCTGTAATGCCCGCTGCATCTGTGCCTGCTGCAATGGAAGAGCCTTGCGCGGTAGCATTTTGAGTAATTGCTGTGCTCAGTTGATCCACCGCTTCAAGGGCAGAAACCACCGCACCAGCATCATCTGAAAGATCAGAAGAAACGCCTTTTTCTTCTAAAAGCGCGTTTAAGCCTTTTTGCACTTCAAGGGCGGCATCACGCGCATAGGTATTGGCCCCAAACCCAGCCGTAATAGCCGCACTGATCTTTGAGTGCGCCAAGACAAGTTGGTCAATCAGGTCTGTGGGGTTACTTGAGGCGATATCACCAAAGATCGCCTGAACATTTGTTATTTCATCTGAGGTGACAGAAGTGCCGCTTGCACGCCAGCCTGTGGCCTCGCTTTGCACGGAGGTGATTTTTGTAAGGGCACGATCAAGGGCGTCTGCCGCGTCAGTTACATTTTGATTGGCCTGCCCCTCTAAAATGACTTTAAGCCCATCCATGGAAGCATCAACTGCCGTGGTTGCACTTAAGGCTGAATCAATCGCATCATGGGCGGCACTTTCTGCACGCTCAAGGGCTTGGGTGGAGGCTTCTTGCGCTTTATCCAGATCGGCTTCTGCTGCGAGTAATTTCTCCCCAGCTAAACTTTCCGCCTTAGAGACGATCTGGGAAATTTCTTGCACCTTGGCGCGCACACTCTCTAATGACTGTGCAGCTTGATCAGCTTTTTTGCCAGCTAAATCAACACTGGCAAGGCTTGCAACGTATTTCTCAAAGCTTGAGCTATGGATCACATTGTCACTATCAAGTTTAAGCCATGTGGCGTTGCCTTTGGCTGAGGCATCAAAATCAGCCAGCGTGCCACCGTCAATCATCACCCCGTTAGACTGTACCTTATCAAGCTGAACATAATAAAGCTCAAGGTCCGTCTGGGTTTTGGCATAAAGGCTATCGGCAGACTCTTTATTGGTTTGGGCTTGTGCTAAAAGACCAAGCGCATCTTCTGTACTATCTGCTTTATCATAAGCATCACGTACCTTTGCCAGATCAAAATCAGCATCATCCTGAGCATGGACATTGGCTGTCGTCGCCTTCGTGCTCACATCATTTAGGCGCGCAGAAATGCTTTCAAGCAAGTCATCAAGATCAGATTGCGCCGTTGATAGCCTGAAATCCACTTGTGCTTCAGATACGCTACGGCCCAATTGTTCAAAGACAGAGGCAAAGGCCGCATCACTAACCGCATCAGCAAGCTGGTCTGCGGCACTGCTGGCTGCCTTTAGCGCGCGCTCATAAGTACTTTGGGAAACCTCAAAACGGCTTTGCGCATCCTTTAATGATTGCACCGCATCACTAACCGCATCAAAGGCGTTATCTTTGGCATCATCAGCCGCTTTAGCCGCCGCATTCCACGCACGATAAATCGCATGGCTTTCATCCCCGCCCTGCTTTGCCAAAATATCCTTGGCCTTATCGTTGGCTTCTTTGGCTGCATCCACCAGACTGTTATAAGCCGCTTGCGAGGCCGCGCCCTTGATCTCAGCAGCCGTCAGTGCTGCGCGCGAAGTATCAAGATCGCCTAACGCATTGCCCACCGCAACTTGGGCGGAAGCCTCGTTATTTTCTGCAGATGTCTTATCATCAGCCGCAGTTAGTTTTTTTGCAGTCGCACTACCATTGCGCCAAAAATCCGCTGCATTGGCCGCATCACCAGCAGTACTCACCGCAGCTTTTGCCTGACCCACAAAACCTTGGGCAGCCACACCATCTTCGCGCGCGCCAAGGGCGGCGGTTTCCGCATCACTACCATGACCCGCTGCTGCATTTGAAGCAGCCTGAGCCGCAGCTTGCGCCTCATCGGCATATTTTTGAACCGTATCAAGATAGCTTTGCGCAGCTTCCTGATCCCCGTTAATCGCGGCTTCACGGGCTTGGCCCAAAGCTTTTTCTGCTGCCAGACGTGCTATTTCAGCATCGCTTTCAAAGGTTTTTGCCTGAGCTGTGGCGGCTTGATCTTCCGCTTCTTTTTGCGCTGCGCGTTCTTTAGCGGCATTTTCAGCATCAAGGGCGGCATCATCAGCGGCTTTTTGCGCTGTTTTCTTTGCCTCAATCGCCTGATTTTCCGCATTTAGGATCGCCGACCAGAGTTCTTCGTAACTTTCAATCGCATTATTGATCTGGGTGATTTTCTGAACCGATTCAGAGGCATCCCCCACATGGTTATGGATACGCCCATTGGTCTGACTGATCTCTTTAACGCGCGCAGAATAAACACCAAAATCACTGCTATCAAAGTTAGCTGCATCACCTTTTAGAGCCGATAGATCAAGAACCTTCTTGGCGATCTCTAAAAGTGTATCCGCGCGATCTGCATCCAGATCAGCCGCATCTTCTGCATTAGAAGCAGGTGTCACCGTATCGGCTACATTTTTCTCAAAGCCCTTAAGCTGCATGAGCTTGGAATTAGCCGCTGGAACCGTTCCATCATCCCCATCAGAAAAATCAACATAGGCCTTAACTTCCGCCGCCATAGCCGCATCATCAAGGGCCTGTTGCGCATCCAAAATCGCAACAACCTGACTTTTACCCCCACTGAGCGGGAAAAGATTTGCCACCCCGCCTTCTGCAGTTTCAGCCAGTTTAAACTGGTCTGAGGCATTCTTTTTCTCAACAGCAGACTCATCGAGCAGGCCTGAGAAATCCCCATTGGCATCTTCTGTGCCAATCTCGTCTCGAACCGCATCAATAACCTTTTTACCCGCACCTTGTAAGTCCGCCTTGGCCTCTTCAAGTAAGGTCTTTGCCTGATTGGCAAGTTCTTCTGCACTTTTGGCAAACCCGCGCGCTTTCTCAGCTGTGCCTGTGCCACTTGTAGCTTCCGCCTTGGCATTTTTGATCTCACCAGCCACAAGGCTAACGCGTGTTTCAATGGCGTCAAAATCGTCGCCCACATTGCCATAATGGGTCAGACTATCAGCGCCAGCTGTGGTATCTGCGCCCAGGTTTTTAACCTGTTCGGCACTGGATTTAATATCTTTAATGGCTTCATAGGCTGCAGTAATTTCATTTTGGGCAGCAAGCGCGCGATCAATGGCTGCATCAATGGCTTCAGCCTCAGCTTGGCGCACCGCTTCCGCAGCGGCTTCTTTGGCAAGGCGCAATTCTTCCACATTACCTGCGATTACCGCATCGACAACCGCTTGTGACTTTTCAGCACTCGTGACCTGTTTTGCCGCCTCATCAAAGGCCGCTTTGGTCGAAGCAAGAAGCGTCTGGATGTTGGAAATTGCTGCATCCAAATCACTTGGTGGCACCGGATAGTCTTTAATCGCCTGCGCCCGCGTTAAGGCCCCGTCATTGGCACTGATATTATAGCTATTAACCTCAACATCAATGGTCGGCTTATCATCCTGATCAAGTTTCGCAACTTCACTTTCAAAGGCTTTATAGGCAAATTCCGCATTATCACGTGCGGTTTGCGCCTCACCTTTTAAGGCTTTAAGATCAATCAGGTCTTGGTCGCGATCACCGGAAATCTCGATATTACCTGCAATCACAGCTGCGGCCTTGGCTTTGGCTTCAGCCACTTCGGATTGTTGTAAAGCAATCTCTGCTAATTTACGCGCATCACTGAGCGCATCATCAATAGCCAGCTGGGCTTCAACT
Organism: Candidatus Terasakiella magnetica; assembly: GCF_900093605.1. Taxonomy (NCBI): domain Bacteria; kingdom Pseudomonadati; phylum Pseudomonadota; class Alphaproteobacteria; order Rhodospirillales; family Terasakiellaceae; genus Terasakiella; species Terasakiella magnetica. The sequence goes on along the minus strand of NZ_FLYE01000001.1, from coordinate 3,883 downwards.
TCCGCACGTGCTTGCAAAATCGTCAGTTTGGCTTCCCAGGCCGCAATGGAGTTTTGTGCCTCAGACACATCACCTTGGGCGCTCAGCAGGTCCTTTAACGCCTCATTGGCGGCTTCACGCACCAATGTTTCTGCCTCTTTGGCATCACTGAGCACATCATCAAGATCATTAGCCTTGGCACGCTCACTGCCCGCAAGGTTGTTGGCCTGATTATAAGCGCCTTGCCACACATCGACCAATTGCTTGGCATAATCTTGCAAGGTGGTTTCTGCTGCCAGTTTTTGTTCTGCAATCAAGACCATACCAGCCAATTTGGCCTTGATATCGTCTTTGTTGGTTAAGGCTGCGGCATCGCTATAGGTCGTATCAAGCGTATCAAGGTTAAAATCAAGATTTGTCGTCAGCTTACCATTTTTTAGAAAATCACTAGAAAGCTGCACCGCCAGATCATAATCACCTTGGGCTTTTTCAACCGCACCAACAACAGCGGGGTTACCATCTGCCGCTGCTTTGCCCGTGAAATATTCAAGATAGGCTTTGGCTTCTGAAAGACCGTCAATCCCAGCCGCATTAGAGATATTAAAGCCAATATCATCATCAAAATCATTGGCATCACGATCATTAACGGCAAGGTCCGTACCTTCTAGTATCTTCGTGCGACCATTCTCATAGGTTTCTGCACGCGCGTTTTGCGCTGTAAAATCCAACAGGGCTGAAAGAACTTCACCTGAGGCTTTATCAAGCAGTTTTAAAGAAGCATCAAAATCGCCGTCCTCAACACTCAGCTTGGCAAGCGCCGTAGAATGAGCCACCTTAGCCTCATTCATAAAACCAATCACATCACTGATATCATCTTGCGTGATATGGCCCTTATCATTAGCCGCCTTGTACGTTGCGTTAAAAACAAGCTTGTTGGCCTGCGTCCCCGCATCCGCCTTACTGTCAATATCCGTCACTTTCTGCTGTACTGTCGTGAAAATACCCGTCAGATAGCTTGGAATATCAACAAACTTTGCATCAATGTGGGTTTTGGCCAGACTGATCAACCCTGTAATACTACTGCCATCACCATTGACATAATCATAAGCATCTTCACCTGCAACACGCGCTTCATCTGCCAGATCATCCATATCATCAGCTGATGCTGCCTTGATCACCAGATCAGCCTTAGCCGCAGAAAGGGCTGTTTTAACAACAACATCTTTCGCCGCAGTCACAATACTTTCAAGCTCGGTCCCTGAGGCGAGCGTGGCAAGGTCTGTTGTAAAACTCGTTTCAATATTGGCAACACGTTTGGTAAAAGATGTCACCAGTTCGCGATCAGCCCCACTTGTCCCCAAGGCATCGCGCAAGGCCTCTTCCATATAGGTCAGCTGACCACCATCATCGGAATCAACACTGGCAACAATGGCACTTCGCGCAGCCGCAGCCCCATCTTCCCCATTGGCAATGGCGGTTTCTGCAGCCGTAAGTGCGGTGCGCGCTGCTGCCCAAGACGCTGTTTCTGCTGCTGCCACAACAAGTGCAATTTCACTAGCCGCACTCACAGCTTCACTGACAGACTCCTGCAGTTCCGCAATAATTAAGGAAGGATCATCCAGCGTGGTGAGGGAAAGTAAAGCCGATTGCGCCAATTGTGAAATTGCCGAGGCTGATTGACCAAGGGCAGCTGCCGCCCCATAAGCTTCAAGCACACTGGTAGCCGTTGAGCTGATGGTTGAGGCCGACGAACTGATGGAACTCAGCGTGCCTGTTTCAGTTTGACCCTCAATCCATGTGGTAATTTTTGTCGCAGCTGTTGAGGCCGACGTTTCTGTGGTAGAGGCCGTATCCACCACAGTTGTCATACTATCAATGATCGTTTGCAGGTCAGTGGCATAGGCCGTATTGGCGACCTCTTCTGCATTGATTTCTTCTAACAGATTAAAAACAGCCGCTTCAGCGGCTTCATCAGCCTCTTGCGCGAGATCACCAAGCGCGCTTTCTGCCAAAGCCAATGAGGCTTCAATATTACTGGCGGACTCAGCAAATTGGTTAAAGATATCGGTGAGCGCATCAGCCGTATCATTATCAATCTCTGGATCGTCATTTAAGCCGTCGGTGTGTTTATTTTCAGGCTTCCCGCCTTTGCTGATGGCTTTTAAAATACCTTGTGGGATAAGGTTTTCGCTATTAGGCAGGCTGGAGACAGAGTTCCCCGCCATCTGGCCGATCTCATCAGGGGTATAAAGGCGCGGCTCACTCACATTGCCGTTTTGATCTGCTGTCGCACCAAAGCCGGGCTTGTTGATGATTTTATCACCAAACTGGATTTCCCCCACAACAACATTGGGGCCTTGCTGGTTGGGGTCAAGCGCATCGCCATTACCTGCCAACTCTGGTAAAAGAACAGCCTCTGCCCCGCCATTAAAGGATTTAACAACACCGGCCGTACCACGAATACCAATGGTCGCAACGGGTGTTGTGATGCTCATGGCATCAGGATTAACCTTGGCAATGGAGCCCGACACAAAGGTCATAGCTCCACTTAAGAGCGTCATGTTTAAAGAGCCCTCGTCCCCACCCGGATCATAGACCATCTCATCTAGGATCATACGTCCGGCTTCGCCAAGGGCGAAAGTGGTTTCATCGGCAAAGATAATCCCCACAGCCGCACCATCAGCTGTGACCAGCTCATCACCTTGGAAAACAGCATCGCCAACCGCCAAAGTTTCACGACGACCATCCGCGCGCACAACTTCCACCAAACCATCAGCGGTTTCAACCGTACCAATAGCTTCGGCCCCGCCGGGGCCAGCAGCTTGGGCAAACTGTTTTGGCGCAAGGGGACCAGCAAGTTTTGCAATGATGTGCGCGGGCAGCACCACACCATTGGGCAACATGATCTCGGTAGCTTGGCCGTTGGCAAAATAATTGGTGATGAGGATTGTTTCACCACTGGCAGATATGATCTTGAGATCAGGACCTAATCGTTCAAACTGCACAGTTGCAATATTGAAATCAGAAGGCAGAACGATGCTTGCTTCGTCCTGCTTATAAATGGTACCAGCCGCCTTCCCAGAATATGGCGACTGTCCAGTCCGATCAAAAAAGTTCATTAACCTGCCCGCGTTAAAAGTCTTTTTGTTGCATTATGTTTTATACATTCTGGTTGTCCCAGTATTGCAACATCTATTGGTGGCTTAAAAAATCCAAAGCCCTAAAAATCCCTCAAGCTGTACGAAAATCAATTCACATATACGATGTCTGTACGAACTGTCTTTCCTAGCATCAACGTCATTTGTTTATTTTTAGTTGATAAATCAGCATTAAATTTACCAGATGTATCTATACGTATCTACACCTAGATCTAAATTTATATAAAATTATACTGTTTTACCCATCCCCTATTTAGGGGAGAAGAACATAATTTAAGAGTTAAACATGTCATTATTCATAGAAATCACACGTTGAGCACGTATTGGAACAAGACACCCCCCCTAAAACGCAAAAAAGCCGACCACATTGGGTCGACTTTTTAAAACGAAGAAACTCGAAAACCTTAGTTCAAAGAGCACTCTTGTTCTTCTTCGATAACGCCTGAATCAACGATTTCGATGATACGACGGCTTTGTGCGTCTGCAGGGCAGCCACAAGAGTAGTCGCCACTTGCTTCGTGCAGGTCAGCTTGTTTCATGTGCCACTGAGCAACTTTTCTGTGATCTTCAGCTTTCATAATAGTACCTTAAGTTCGTTTTTTAAAACCTTTCTACATTTAGATCATATTTCACAAGAAATCAATACACGGATATAATGATTTAAGAAAAACTTCATCAAAATCAAAGCCATGTCCCTACTCGTTATAGGGATGATCCGTATTTGTAGAAATTCAGGCACAAAAAAA